>CAZSYD010000040.1:11990-20481 GCA_964611355.1 uncultured Ignavibacteriales bacterium
ATCGGTTCCGCTTCATCGGTCGGAAACAGGTATCCCGACATCGGGATATATCCCTCGATCGGGATAAATGATCCGCCGAATTTATCGGTGTCGGCATAAAGCCACTGATATTCCGAAACAAGCGGCCGGCAGGCAAACAGGTCGCCATAAATCACGCGAGTAGCGTTATCAAAATTGATATTGTTAGTAACGGCGCTGTCCAGTTTCAGGATGTCATGAAAGAAATCGCCGTCTTCGAAGTATTCCGTTACCGGCTGACCCACCACAATATTCCAATCCGATACTGATAGAATTATAAAGATTGCCTTGCCGCCGTGTTCCAGGTAAAGACGCAGGAAATCGTAATTGGGCCACCAAATACTACCCATCCGCGATTCCACATCAAATATCAAAGGCGAGTAATCAGCTATGGTTCTCATGTCAAGAACGCTGTCGTCTGCGTTATGGCGGGCCGCACGTGTATAGGCGGCGACCGATTCGTATAACCGGTCAATGTATTCTCTCTGAAAAGCTATGTAATTGCCCGGGCGATCAAGGTTACGGTCAACAAACAGCACACCCTGATCCATCGCCATCGGTATCACCTCTACCGGCCCGGCCTTTTCCGATTCCAGGCCAAGATCATTTTTGCCGCTGACCCGATAGCTGTACTTTTCTCCTGATTCGGCATTGTTATCCCGATAGCTATAAGCCTGGGTTGAGTCGTACAGTACGAAAGCGCTGTCCCAGACGGCCCGGTATATCATAAACCACTGGGTCGCCGTATCGACGTGCGGCGACCAGGTCAAAACCGGAATTATGCCATCCAGTATAACCTCCAAGCATTCCGGGGGGTGAGGCATGGCCGGAATTATTTCAACCGGCAACGACAGTCCCGATTCTCTGCCCCGGTTATCAACCAGACTAACCGCAAGACAATAATTATGGTCAGGATACGCCATGTAACATCGATAAACCGTATCGACAATCGGGTCGATAAAAACATGCCGCCATATGCTATCCAGAACAGTATCCCTGGCCAGAAGATAATAACCGGCCAGATCTGGGCGACCGCTGGCATTCCAGACAAGATCGACAAAATCGTCATCATAATCGGTCACGGTCAATCCCGACGGCGGCCCGGGATGCGGCAGGGTAAGACCCGAACGATATACCGAGTCGGCGCGGCGGTGATAAGTTAAAAGGTTTGAAAAATCGAGCTTGCTCTGAAAAATATCCGGTGCGTACCAATTGAAATATCTATCAAAATCATCGGGATTGACATGAAAGTTGTCGGCCGCTGCAAGAGCCAGGCTGAAATTTACCGAATCGCCCGGCAAAAGGTCAAATGAACCGAACGAAAGCAGAAAACGAGCATCCAAGCCGCATGAAAAATCGATGGGACCATTAAGAGAAGGCGGTATCCACCCGTCGGCGGAGTCATGAATGGCCGTTTCAAGCTGGTTGTAGTCAATCTCCGGGTGGGACAGAATGTAGTACCTCTCTTTGTCATTCCCGGGAGTTCCCAACCCTCCTCCGCCGAACGGCCGGTACGGATCTTCCTGCGTGCCGACGCGGCGCGGGCCGAAATCGAGCGAAGGATTGCAGTTGGGACACCACCAGTTGAAGTTTTGATGCTCAGTTTCGAAGTCAGCGTCCAGCAACCTCAGAGAAATCACGCCTTCAACCGAACCGCTGTCCCAGCTTTCCCGGTCAGGGTCGCCATCGTTATCGAATATATATGCTATCATGGCCCGACTGGAAAAATCGCCTTCATACAGCAGAGTATCCAGTAAACCGGAGTAGTCATCCTCATACCCGATGCCCACGGATTCGTGAGCAACATCGCCGTCCAGATAAAAACCTATCCAGGCATCGGTAATATATTCCATCCCGATATTCTTGACGGTATAGTCAATTATTATAAAATCATCATAAACCGTATCAGCCCAACTGCGGGTTGTTTGCGTTATTTTAAGGCCGAGAGGTTTATGGTCGCAGGGGTCGAATCCGCCGCAGTGAAAAGTATCGAAACCGACGGTAACAAATTCATCGTCGGCAAAATGGCCGACACGGTATGTGCCGCCGGTGCGATAATTTTCGGGATGTATTTCCTTATCGGGAAACCAACCGTCCAAACCCACGGTGACCAGTGTATCCTGATTAACAATACCGCCCACCCATATACCGCCGCCGTAAACATATTGCTTGCCGCTGCCGCGCGGATATGTGGTTGGCTTCAACTCCTGTCCAGTTTCCGGGTCGACGTATGAATATGAGAATCCCGTCGAAACTATACCGTCGATAAACGGCGAATAAAGATCACCGGCGTCATGGACGGCAACATGACTCATAATGCGAGAATTGGGCAGAGTCAAAATGTCAGATGTCTTGGGGTAAACGTTGGTTGAGTTATCCTCAAGATGCGCCCGCGCCCAACCGGTTGATATGCACGATAAAACTATTAAGATTGAAAGAACCGCCTCGCAAAAATTCAGCTTTTTCATAATACCCTCCTATCGGATATTTCTTAATGTAATGAGGGGTCCCTTTTGCTAATTATCAGACGAAAAAACATAAAAGATGTTTAAAAATATATTAACGCGGATATCAATAGCAATAAATAAACCCCGGGCAATGATACTGACCCGGGGTCGGTGAAGGAAGTGGTTTTATCGGGCTTTTCTGCCGGATTAACTTTGTGGAAGCTGTGCCGGCGGCTGTTTTCCCTGTTCTCTCCTGCGGGCCGCATTGGCAATAAAGTAGTAAAGCAAAAGTCCCAGTCCGGCCGCAATCAGCATCGCTCCAAAGAATGTCTCACCTTCCTGGAAACGATATGGGAGCGATTTGACGACAAAAATCCCCGCTCCGGTAAAGAGAGATACCAGACCCCATTTCAAAGACGCCGGGGCATAACGCTCGGTAGTGTCAAAATACAGGTACTTGATTTTTTCATCGACCAGCCCCTTTTCGATCAAACGCCTCCGCGTCAGGTAATCGAGGTACCATTTAAGCATTATTGCAAACGTGGGGAAGATTATCAGAATCGGAAAAACGTCCCAAAAACTGCTCATATTTGCCTCCTTTATTTATGTTTTAATCTTATATTTATTTTATCTGCCTTATCTGACCGGCGGCACGGACAAAGGTTGCAAAATCGGCGGAAAGAATTGCAACTTTTATTATTACTGGCGGTCATATCAATACAGAGACAGGCATGACAGATCAGAAGATCCTTGTCGAGAAAATCCTGGCCGGCGACAAAAACGCTTTCCGGACGTTGGTCGAAAAACACCAGCGGCTGGTTACTCACTTCGTCTTCAGGATGATTCCGGCCGGGCCCGACCGGGAAGATATCTGTCAGGAGGTTTTTTTGAAAGTGTACCAGAACCTGGGCCGGTTTCGCTTTGATTCCAGGCTTTCCACCTGGATCGGAAAGATTACCCGTAATACCTGCCTCAGCTTTCTGGAGAAAAAGAAACTGCCGTTCTATGAAGACCTTACCGACGAAAATAAAGGCTTTGGGCCGGTCGATAACCAGCACACTCGCCCCGATTGCAGCCTTGCCGAAAAGGAAATCTCGGCAATACTTCACGGAGAAATTGACCGGCTGCCGGCTGTATATAAAACCATCGTGACGCTTTATCATGTTGACCGGATGAGTTACGCCGAGATTGCCGATATTATGAATATGCCGGAAGGAACAATTAAAAGCTATCTTTTCCGCGCCCGGCGGCTAATGAAAAACAGGCTCTTGTCAAAGTATCAGCGGGAGGAGTTATGAACGAAAAGCATCTGACCGATGATCAATTGCAGGAGTATCTCGACGGCAACCTGAGCGATTCCGATCCCTGCGTCCGGCATCTCAAATCCTGCCCTTCCTGTCAAAGGGCGTTGGACAACTATCGGGCACTTTATGGTGCCCTGGAAACAGAACCCGGCTTCAAACTCTCGCCTGAATTTATTGATAAGGTTATATCGCAATTACCGGAAGGGAAAACCCCGGCCATAAAAGAAACCAAAGGCCGGGCAAAAATATACGATCGTATAATCGCCTTCGCTTCCATAGCCGCAGTGATGGCCGCCGCCTTTTATTTCATAAATCCCGTGACTCTGATTAAATCGGTATTCGGCTGGACTGATCAATCATTCTCATCCGGCAATCAGATTCTGAACAGTCTCTCCGGTTATTTCTCCGGTCTGGGCATTAACCCGATGATGTTTCTTCTCACGGCGCTGACAATTATTACTATCGCCGTCATCGATTATATTATCAGCCGCCGGAAACTGAGGCATAAACAGGTATCATTGATAGTCTGATTCGGGTAAGCAAATCCCCGATAAAAAAGCGTGCTCCGATGAGAAAACTGCCGAAATTGCAGGCATATGCCATTGGATAAATTCACTCAAAATACTATCAGAATACGGAGAGGCTAATTCGGATAGACCCAAATGCCATATTATCAGACAGGTTTCCGTGTAGAGAAATGTGACGTTCGGGGCTGTTTTGCCGGATTTGGATTGTATATATTTATTCAATGGATATTTTCGACAACGGCAGGAAAAGAGGCGGCGTTCCGGCAGCCGAAGCCAAAGAGACCGGCTCTGCTTCCCGAAATGATCGTCCCCTGGCTATCCGGGTGCGGCCGGACTCATTTGATAGTTTCGTCGGCCAGGAAAAGATAATTGGTCCGGGCGCTCCGTTGCGTCAGGCCGTTGAACGGGGCAGGGTCGGATCGATCATTTTCTGGGGGCCTCCCGGAAGCGGCAAAACCACTCTTGCTTATCTTATTGCGAAATCGTGCCGGGGCGATTTTCTGCCTTACTCGGCGGTTACCTCAACAATCAGGGAATTAAAAGAAGTCATCATCCGGGCAAAAAAAAGAAAGAAAATGTATGGTGTCTCCACTTACCTCTTCATCGATGAAATCCATCGCTTCAACAAGGCTCAGCAGGACGCCTTCCTGCCATACGTCGAAGACGGCTCGATAACTCTCATCGGCGCAACCACCGAAAACCCATCATTTGAAATCAACACGCCGCTCCTTTCCCGCGTACGGGTTTACGTTCTCGAAAGGCTATCGCAGGAACATATCAGGCACATTATCAACAACTCGCTGACCGACAAGGAAAACGGACTGGGTAATCGGAAGCTAACCATTGAAACCAAAGGCCTCGACTGGCTGGCGGAGCAGGCAGACGGCGACGCTCGACGAGCGTTATCTATTCTTGAGGCTGCTGCCGAAGAAGCCACCGATGGCGATCGGATCAGCTACGATCTGCTGAAAAAGATAATCGGGCAACGAAGCATCATTTACGACAAATCGGCCGAGGAGCATTATAATATCATCTCCGCCCTTCATAAATCGGTCCGCGGGGGTGATCCCGATGCCGCATTATACTGGCTGGCAAGAATGCTTAAAGGGGGCGAAGACCCGCTGTATATATTGCGCCGCCTGGTACGCATGGCTTCCGAAGATATCGGCCTGGCCGACCCGTTTGCCCTGACCTTTTGCATATCGGCTGTCGAATCGTACCGGTTTCTGGGTTCGCCCGAAGGCGAGTTAGCTATCGCCGAGGCTGTCATCTACCTTGCTACGGCTCCCAAATCAGTCGCGGCTTACAAGGCGTTCGGCGATGCAATGAACGAGGTGGAAAAATCCGAGAACCTGCCGGTGCCGATGCATATCCGTAACGCCCCGACCGGCCTGATGAAGGCGGTGGGCTACGGCGAAGGCTATATTTATCCGCCCAATTGCGACACGCCGTTTGTTAACCAAACCTTTTTGCCGGAGAATATCAAAGATCGGCAGTTTTACCATCCCACCGACAGGGGACGCGAAAAGAAAACAGCCTGTTATATGGCCGCGTTCCGAAAATACCGGAAGAAGCAGGGAAATTAAAAAAATAGCACTATTTTGAAATATGCGATTTACATAGCCGGTAGCATCATGAATCACCGAATCGGTGGATCTATTACGGAAGAGCAAGTATGGTGCTGAAATTCCCGCCACCAAAAGTATCAAATAACTTATTGAAATGTTCATAGAAATCTCTACGTGTATTCTTGCACTTATTGACAACATGATCCATTTCAAGGTTGGCCCCAATACATCAATAAACATCTCAGAACATAGGCATTAATCAAGTATCAAGGCTATTTCAAGCCATAATATTACTGGAGGTGGGGGGAATCGAACCCCCGCCTCGCGTTGTGGCACAAGAATTTACGGGTCATAGGTGACCAAATTGTGACGCTTTTTTGTTAGCCCCAGTCCTGCTCTCCCACTCACTCTTGAACTCCAATCTCCTCATGGTGGCGCGGGAATCTGCAGTGGCTCTAACCTGGGCGAAATGCCAATGTGCTCTCCCGCATATCAGGAATGTTCTTGACATTGTCTAAACTAAGACTTTATCCTACTTCAATGGAGAACGTTATCGCCATCCTCCGGGAATGTGGGATTTAACCAACGCCGCAAAGAATAGCTGTCGTGGAGTATGTCCTCGAAAGCGAAGTTCATCCGTCGGCTGACCAGATGTTGGAACGAGTTCGGCGACAGTGTCCTACCATTTCTCGCGCGACCGCCTATAATACGCCGAATCTTCTGGTCGAGAAAGGGCTGCCAAAAGCGCAGATTCTTAAGGAAGGAACGGTGGTATTTGATTCCAATATCAAACGACATCATCACTTCATTGATGAGGATACGGGGAGCATATACGATGTTCCATGGAACGCCCTCAAGGTGACAGGTGAGAAATCTCTGAAGGACTTTCAAGTCCGTGAGTTTCAGGTTATTCTGCGAGGGAAGAAGAAGTGGACCCAGGTTTCTTCTCAGATCGGCAGTAGACCAGGTCCAAGATAAGATGCAATTGACCAATCATTCAGAACAGGAGGATAAAAGATGGCAAAGAAGAAGCAATTGACCACCGCGGTTGGAATACCGATCGGTGACAACCAGAACGCGTTGACTGCGGGACCACGTGGTCCCTTGCTGGTACAGGACTGGCAACTTTTTGAGAAACATGCTCACTTTAATCGTGAGCGCATTCCCGAGCGAGTCGTGCACGCCAAAGGCTCGGGCGCCTACGGCACTCTGACCATTACCAATGACATCACGAAGTACACCAAAGCCAATATCTTCTCAGCCGTGGGAAAGAAAACAGAATGCCTTCTACGCTTCTCAACCGTTGCTGGTGAGAGGGGCGCGGCGGATGCAGAGCGGGATGTTCGAGGGTTTGCGATGAAATTCTACACGGAGGAAGGAAACTGGGATCTGGTCGGGAACAACACCCCTGTATTTTTCGTCAGGGACCCATACAAGTTCCCAGACTTCATCCACACGCAGAAACGTGACCCGAAGACCAATTTGAGAAGCAACACTATCCAATGGGACTTCTGGTCGCTGTCTCCAGAAAGTCTGCATCAGGTCACGATTCTTTTCTCCGATCGCGGGCTACCGTGCAGTTACCGGCATATGAACGGTTACGGCAGCCACACCTACAGTTTAATCAACAAGAAGAACGAGCGATTTTGGATCAAATTTCACTTCAAAACAGCACAGGGCATACAGTGTCTGACAGCTGAAGAATCAGAGGCAATCATCGCCAAGGATCGGGAAAGCCATCAACGGGATCTCTTCGAAGCAATTGAAAAGCGAAAATTCCCCAAATGGAACATGAAGATTCAAGTGATGACGGAAAAGCAGGCCGAGAAGACTTCCTTCAATCCATTCGACTTGACCAAGGTGTGGCCTCATGGTGAATTCCCATTGATCGATGTCGGCATCTTGGAATTGAATCGCAATCCCGAAAACTACTTTGCGGAAGTGGAGCAGTCAGCCTTTTCACCGGCAAATGTGGTACCCGGGATCAGTCACAGCCCCGATAAGATGCTTCAATTTCGCATCTTCTCATATGCCGATGCCCACCGCCATCGTCTGGGCGTAAACTACGAGAGCCTGCCGGTCAATCGTCCACGGTGTGAAGTCAACACGTACCACCGTGACGGATCCATGCGTTTTGATGGCAACTATGGTGGCGATGTCAACTACGAGCCGAATAGTTCTGGCGGCCCGACCGAAGATGCGCGCTTCAAGGAACCTCCGCTGAATATCTCCGGAGACGCCGATAGATACAATCACCGTGACGGAAATGACGATTACACTCAAGCAGGGAATCTCTATCGTTTGATGCCGGTCGAGGAACGAAATCGGCTACATAAGGCTATCGCAGGTGCGATGTCCGGGGTCCCGAAAGAGATTATTGAACGACAGCTCGCGCATTCTGCTAAAGCCGACAAGGCCTATGCTGCGGGTGTCAAGAAAGCCCTGGGTTGGAAGTAGTCGTTGGCGATGTTGATACAGTTGGGGCGGGATGTCATGTCCTGCCCCTTACATCGTCATGACTGATGAGGCTATATATTTTTCTTGCGAGCCTCAAGCTCGGTTAACAACGGCCACGTCTGGTCATGTATAATATAGGAATCATAGACCCAATATATTGGAGGTGGGGG
>CAZSYD010000041.1:0-20338 GCA_964611355.1 uncultured Ignavibacteriales bacterium
CCGCCAAAGGCCGCGCCAAAAACCGCCGCATCGAGCTTGTTTTTTCGAAATAGATTGCGCGTCTGCGCACTCATAGATTAGTAGGCACGCGGCAAAACAATTTTTAAGGGGGAATATTGTGAAATTCGATAGCGTCGATCACTTGAAAGATGAAGGGTTTACTGGTTTTAAGAAAATAGGCGATCTAATTGAAGATCAATCGCATATTCCTAATGGCAAAGGTGTATATTTAGTTGTTCATAAAGCAAAAGATAAACCAGAATTCATTATGCCGGGTGTCGGTGGTTGTTTCAAAGAAAGAGATCCTAATACATCAAGGCAAAAACTTGAATCTAATTGGGTTGACAAGAATGTTGTTATTTATATTGGTCAAGCTGGCGGCGGAAAGAGTAATCAAACCCTTAGAAAAAGAATAAGACAATATATGAAATTTGGTCAGGGTGAAAATGTCCCCCATTGGGGTGGTAGGTATATTTGGCAGATTGAGAACTATCGCGATCTTCTTATCTGTTGGAAAACAACTGATCAAGATCCAAGAGATATAGAGAAAAATTTAATATTGGGATTTCAAAAAATATATGGCAAGAGGCCATTTGCGAATTTATCAAATTAATGGTCTTTGTTGCTGGAAGACGCTTAAAGCCAACTTATGAATGAGTGGGGCACACGGCACACTCGATAGAAAGGCGTGGAATGCCATTAAACATCAAAGGTTACCGTGTATTTATTGCTTCGCCGTCGGGCCTGGAACAAGAACGAAAAGCGTTCAAAGATAATCTGGAAGAATATAATATTTCCGATGCGTATGCCCGAGGCGCGCACTTTTATCCCGTGGGCTGGGAAATTACGCTTGGCGGAATAAAAAACCCCCAATCGGAAATAAATCAACTGGTACGCGAATGCGACTACTTGGTCCTGGTTTTACACGAACGCTGGGGAAGTCCACCTGGAAAGGATGACAAATTCACATCAGGCACCGAGGAAGAGTTCCACGTCGCCCGCGAGTGCTACCGCCATCCTGACAGACCCATGAGGCAGGTAGTTCCGTTTTTCAAAGCGGTTTCCCCGGAGAGGCTTGCTGACCCGGGCCCTCAATTGCAGAAGGTTCTCAGTTTCAAGAAAGACCTGCGAGATGGACAAGAGATTTATTATCACGATTTTGACGATGTTACTAAGTTTGTTGTAATTTTGAGATGCCATTTGGCCAAGTGGCTGCGGGATCATGATAAGGGTGACTCAGGAAAACTGATCGGTGAAGTTCCCTCACCCCCTGCACCGACCCAAGCAGAGGCGGAACCCATAGGTAAAGAATACCTTTCCTCGGCAGAGAAAGAGATGATCGGGAAGGCGTGGGATTATGCGGACAAAGGAAAACTGCTGGAGGCTGAAGAGTATTTCGCTCGCGCCGCAATTAGGGGAAATAACCCTGCTGCAGTAAATGAATACGGCCTGTTTCTTATTAGGATAGGCCGGTTGTCGCAAGCAACCGTGATGTTTGAGAGAGTTCTGGAATTGGCTGATCTTGTGGAGAATCAAGAATGGCAAGCCGCCTCATACGGCAACCTGGGCAACGTTTACAAGACGCGAGGCGACCTGGGCAAGGCCGAGGAGATGTACAGCAAGTCGCTTGAGATAAATGAAAAGCTCGGGCGGCTGGAGGGGATGGCGTCTAACTACGGCAACCTGGGCAACGTTTACAAGACGCGAGGCGACCTGGACAAGGCGGAGGAGATGCACCGCAAGTCGCTTGAGATTGAGGAAAAGCTCGGGCGGCTGGAGGGGATGGCGTCTGACTACGGTAACCTGGGCATCGTTTACCAGACGCGAGGCGATTTGGACAAAGCGGAGGAGATGTACCGCAAATCTCTTGAGATAAATGACAAGCTCGGGCGGCTGAAGGGAATAGCGTCTGACTACGGCAACCTGGGTATCCTTTACCAGACGCGAGGCGATTTGGACAAGGCAGAGGAATACTGGAAAAAAGCGAAGCGTTTGTTTCTTGAAATTGGCGTACCAGATATGGCGAAAAAGTTTCAGCGTTTGCTTGACGCCTTGAAGGATGACGTGTAATTTTGTGTGCGGAGGATGTCCAGATTTGCGCTTGCTATGTTACCTGGTACCCCACTCAAAGCGCCGGCGGCAGGTGTATCCTGAAAGAAGTGAAGGGTGGGTTTTGCTTTGCCGCCTGAGGAGTTGACCATAAAATGATGAGCCGGTTGGCCCATAATTTATTGTGCGTTTCTATCTGACATAATCAACATACAACCAATGGTATTTCATAACCTTCCCCCTATTAATGGATAATTATACCGGGGATATAAATATATCCATAAGCAAAAAACAACTCATCGCCAAATGGCTTTGGCGATCCCGCCGCGTCTATAGACTCATCAAACTCGTTCAGTTTCAACGTCATACAAGAATCACTACAAAACCGGTAGTACCAAAAGTAAAATATGACGGAACAAACCCATTTTCCCCCAATTGCATCAGGCGCCATACGATATGAGATATTTTCACCTGGGGCCAAGCCGAGAAGCATGCTGCTTGAAAATACAATTTACACAACTATTGACGGAAGCTATAGAAATGTTTCACGATTGTGAATATGCACAAAACAATTATTTTAATTTGACATACAATTGCGCCGGGGATATCGTGCATAAACCCATGAAGCAATCATTGGAGGTTCAAATGAGACCCAGTACGATTACAGCATTTCTGGGGGTTATTCTAATCGGTTTGGGAGTATTCATGCTGTTCATGAATCTCAAAGTGGCGGTTATAATACCCGTTCTTATCGGAGGCGCCCTGTTGTATCTTGCCTTCGGAGGAGGCCGCATCGCCACCCTCGTTTTTGGCCATACTTGCATCGTTATCGGAGCATACATGATTACCTGGGGAATTTTGCTTCTGCCGGTATCCAGGCCGACTATAGCTCATATTTTTGGGCGTCCCCTTTTCTGGGGAATCTTTTCCATGATGGGGGGTATATGCGCGATTTTTCATGGCTTCTGCCATTGTATAACAAAACAGGTAGAACAATTCGAAGAGAATAAAAACCCATGATGGATTACGTAAATGACGGGATGCACAAAGTTCATCTTTGGCATTACATTATATTTATAAACCGGTGTCTGATCCGTTTTGGGGATGGGGACGTATAGTTAAAATTCCGACTCATAAATGAGCAGGGCGCAATGCAACAATCAATACAATTTCTTTAACTCAGTCCCCTGATAATAACGGGAAAGGATCGAATCATAAGTCACGCCTTTGGCGGCCATGCCCCTCGCTCCCATCTGGCACATACCGACCCCGTGGCCGTAACCATGGCCGTTAAAGATTACCTCGGTAATATCGCCCCTGCTGTTACGTTTAATATCGAGCGTGAACTTTGATGATCTGAGTATAGCTTCGGTATCGTCGCTTCGGCGCATCACCCAGCGGACTTTCTCCTTGTTGAAAACGTAATGTCCGGATGTGGTTTCAAAGGTAATCGAAGCGACGCGGCCGCCCGGCGTGCGGTTGGTAATACGAATATCGGTCAATTTGCCGATTTTCACTCGTTCGCCGTGCTCCTGCGACAGGTATTGCCCCAGGCGAAGGGCCACCTGATCGACCGTGAACCGTTCCTGCCATGTATAATATTTGGACTGCCTGCAGGCACCTTCGTCTTCAACCATCACCAGGTAAGGCTGCGGCTCTTTGTCCCACACGTCCTCGATATCGTCGGTGGCTCCCCCGCAGGTCGAATGATAATAAGCGTTAATCATTTTGCCTTTATAAACGGCAACTTCTCCGCGAGTCGCGTCAACCGCGCGGCTGGCCAGCTTTTCTTCGGCCTCCATACCTTTATATAACTGATCGGTAATGTCGGCTTTGAGATCATACCCGGCTTCGGCCCCGTACTGCCCAAAATGAGACATGGCGTAAGTGCGCGCCGCCACCGCCTGCGCCTTGATCGCCTCGATCTCATTTTCAGGAGTGGGCCCGATTTCCAGAGGCGCAACACCCTTGAGGTAATCCTCCGTGTACACGATGTTAATCAACTTTATCTGCCCCGAAGACGAGTAAAGCTCAAACAGCCCGCGGTACTGCGTATCGTCACAGGTCAGTCGCCGCTTTTTCCCACGCGACGATATAACCATGCGATCGATATCACGGTCAAGGTTATTCCCTTCGTGAGCAAACAGTTCCAGTTTTTGCCGTTCGCTCCGGACAACGACAGGGCTGCGCGAGTAATACGAAAATCTTTTACCGTTCTTGTAACAGTCGATGGCGATCTCATCGCGGCCGACGGGTGAAACGGTATGCTCTCGCGCGCTGTTATCGAGCAGAACTTTGACAAACGGCAGGCGGCTTAACGGTTGCTCGACGTCAGTCAGTTGCGGCACGCGGCCGCAGCCCCAGACAACGATAATAAGCAGCGCCGCGGTTGAGAATTTGGCCAGGACTGATTTCAGGCGTAATAGTTTCATACTTCTCTTCTTATCGGTCATTTACCGAACTTGTTGACAACCATCAGAATCCAAATACTATTCGGGCGGCAGAGACAAGTTGCCGGCCACGCCCCCCGCCTTCGCTCCGGTTACATGCGGCAGGGTTGAAGGAATACCATAAACAAAACAGCCTCCCAACACGGCGAAGCTGACCGCCTCCAGCAAATCGCCGTCGTAACCGAGCGCTTCAATCGGCCGGACCTGTACAGTTTTCAGATGCTTTTGCAAACACTCAACCAGGAAGATATTCCTTCGCCCGCCCCCGGACAGGTACACCCCTTCCAGTCGTTTATCTTTCAAATAACTCCTGATCGAGTTGTGTATCAATTTCGCCGTCGCAGCAGTAATCGACGCCATAAGATCGTATCGATCGGCTTTCGTTTTTCTGGATATATGCACCAGCCTGGCCAGTAAAAGCTCGTCGAACTGCTCGCGGCCTACTGAAACACCGCGCCTGCGATTAGCTTTATCAATGGCTTTGATTATTTCACCGATTATCTTTCCCTTACGCGCGATGGCTCCATCCTTATCGAATTTACGTCTGAACAGAAGCTGACCGGCCAGATCGGCGAGGATATTGCCCGGCCCACAATCGCCGCCCCGGATGGAGTCAAAATCGCCTCCGGCAGGATGATAACTGTAATTGGCAATTCCCCCGATATTGACAATAATTCTGCTTTTCTTACGATCGCCAAAAAGCATTTGATTGACAAACGGCGTCAGCGGCGCTCCTTCGCCTCCAAGGACAATATCAACTTGGCGGAAGTCGGAAACCACCGGCAGGCCGGTTTCGGCCGCGATGGCCTGACCCTCGCCCAACTGCATCGTCGCCCCGGTCCTGATGCCGAGAATACTTTCTTTCTTCGGATAATGCCCGACAGTCTGCCCGTGCGAAGTGATTAGATCAGCTCTGCACCTTTTCCGCGATAGGAAATTTTTCGCGCTCCGGCCAAGATAATGTCCGTAGGCGACATCAAGTCGAGCCGCACCTTCAAAATCTTTATCCGAGACTCCGATCATTTTTTCCAACTCCTCCCTGATCTTCCGGGAATAAGGCAGCATCTTACCATCGATACAGGTAATCTTTGGAGTTTTTCTTCCCGGGACGAATTGAATCAACGCCAGATCGATGCCGTCGGCCGAGGTTCCTGAATTCATCCCGAGGATAGTCAGAGTTCTTTTTGACGAGAGTTTCTTAAGCATGACAAATCTACCAGCTTAAATAATATCTGGTTTTTATGGTCTTTATTCTTTCTTTATCGGCTGCCTGACAATCGTCCGCCATCTTTCCGGAGCGGCGCGACGAACATCGCTCAGGCACACTTCATGATGCCTGCCGTTAAACACGCAGCCGTTATCTTTAATAAAACCATGCACTTTCTCGATAGTCGGACCTTCCTCCGAAAAAAGACCGTGATGCATAATCTGGGCCGCCGGCCCTTCAAAGAAGGAGTCAAACCTGACTTCCGGAAGAGCCGGAGGGTTTTTCTGGCGCTCGGCTTCCCGGACGGCCGCGGCAACAAGTTCCGCGTTGACGTATTCCGGTTGCATGATCATCAGCGTCCACTGCCACTCATCTTTCCGGTCGCGGTCAAAAGCGTTCATGTCGTCGCTCCACCACAAACCCTCCAGAGGCATTACGCCATAGTCAATTCCCGGTTCGCCTTTTTTGACGGCAATTTTAAGGATATACGAAACGATAAAAAGCGCTTCGATCGCGTTTTTGAAAGCAACAACCCTATCGGGATCGCCCCGACCGTCGATCATCAAAAAATTCATTGGCGGCACATCAATAATCGAGACCTCTTCCAATGACGGCTCGTAGAGATGTCCGAGCTCTTTCTTAAAATCTATCTTTTTCACCTTTGGTTCCATCCACAACAGTTCATAGTAAAACCTTCCTCAACGTTGTCGCCGGCTTCAGAACATCAAAGATATTCTTAAAATGTTTTTACCGCAAATGAGATTACACTTTAATTCCGGCTGTCAGGGTATTTATCCTTTTCCGGGAATCATCAATCCGCAGTCGATCAAAGCCCGATGAATGCCAATATTCACCAAAGCGGTCAAATGCCTCTCTGGTCTTTTTCAGATCCTGCCCGAAGAGCAAAAGATCGGCGCCCGCTTCAAAACTTCTGACGGATAGCTGGGGCAGCGGCAGGATGGTGCAAGCTCCCTCCATCAGCAGATCGTCGGTTATAACCGGGCCGGAGAAGCCCAGCTTATCCTTCAGCCAGCCGGAGATAATTTCGCGCGAAACAATAGCCGGATTATCATCCACTTTCGATGCTGAAAGATGCGTTACCATAACCGAATCGACTCCGAATTCGATAATATCGGAGAATGGCTTTAACTCCAGCTCAAAGAAATCTTCTTCGGACAGATCGCTTTCCGCCAAAACGGCGTGCGGATCGCCCCGGCTACGTCCCAATCCGGGGAAATGCTTGCCACACGCCAAAAGCCCCTGTTCATGATGGACCTCGATTGTTGCGCGGGCGAATTTGGAGACTACTTCAGGATCGTCCGAAAATGTCCGGCTATCCAGAACATGGCCTTCCCCGGCGTCGAACAGGTCAACGGTCGGAGAGAAATTCATATTAACGCCGATTTCACGCAGTTTTTCGCATACCCGCGAGAGATCGCTCTTATACCGCTTTAATTTTCCGCCTTCGCCGTAATAACGGGGGCTTTCCAGCATCGGAAAACGGCCCGTAAAGCGTCGCACCCTGCCGCCCTCCTGATCGACGGCTACAATGATATTATAGTCAATCGACTTTTTGAAATCCCCCAGCCAGCTTTTCAGGTTATCCTGATCACGGCAATGACCGGCAAACAGAATAATACCCCCGATCCGGTTATCCTCGATAAAATACAGGGTGTCGTCATCGGGTACGGACTCCGGAAAAGAAACGACAAAAAACCTTCCAATCTCATCGGGAACGGCTGTCATGCCGCCAAATATACCAAAATGAAAATGGCAATCAAACGGTACAGACGGTATTTTTGCCCGAACCTTTGGCCCGGTACATGGCCTGGTCAACGGCGTTTATTAGCTCGTCCTGATGGAAGTTATTTTCCGGGTAGCTGCTGACGCCGATCGAGACAGTTACCTTGAGTTTGGGAATCCCTTCGCCGCCGCCGAACTCCGCCCATTCTATCTCGGCGCGTATCCGCTCGGCGATCTTGTATGCCTCCCGCTCAGCAGTATTGGGAAGAATAATTATAAACTCTTCGCCGCCGTAACGGCAAAGAACATCAACGTCCCGGACACATCGCCCGGTAACGCCCACCAGCCCGACCAAGACGCGGTTGCCGACCTCGTGACCATAATTGTCGTTGAATCTCTTGAACCAGTCGATATCGAGCATGATAAGCGACAACGGCTGATTATATCTTATGGCACGCTTTTCCTCTTCTTTAATCTTTTCCGAGAAGTAGCGGTAATTAAATATGCCGGTCAGCTCGTCAATAATCGTCAGTTCTTCCGTTTTCCTGTGCAGGATGGCATTCTCCATCGCCATGGCAGCCGAACGAGCCAGAACTGACAGAAATTTCTCATCGTGCTCTTCGAATGCTCCTTTTCGTGGTGATTCCGCGACAAGAAGCCCGGTGGTCTTACCGTAAGTCATCATCGGCACCAGCATGGCCGACCTGGCTGATTTCAAAAGCGGCTGATAATCGGTTCGGCCCGACAGATCGACCACTCTGGCCGGTTCCTCATACTGAATCACCCGATAAGCCAAATTCATCAAGGTCGATGGTACCGCCCTCAATCTGGTATTCTTCTCGCCGCCGACCAATCTCCCCCGATAGATCAGGCTGTTTCCCGGACCGACCAGAATAATAGCCAAGGCCGGATAATCGAGAACGTGTTCGCCGATTTTGAGAACCTCATCTATGATTTGGTCAAAATCGAGGATTCCGGCCAGGATACGGCTGTTATCATAGACCATTTCAAGCTGTGCATGAATTTTCTCCAATTCGCTGGTTCTTTTATTAAGAGTATTAAACAGATTCAGCAACCTGGTTTCCGAACGCCGGATGAATTCGGCCACATAATTGATCAATACGGCAAAAAACCAGATAATGGCGATTCTTAAGGATAAATCCAGGGGGTTTATTAAATTGATCGTGTCCAGATTCGCCAGCACATAGGAAAAAGATATCAAAGCGGCATAAATAACGGTTGTCGTCAAAGGCATAATGTATGCGCTCAGAGTAACGCAGACATAATAAAATAGAAAAAAGTCGGAGGCCATTCCCCCGGTAATCCGCGTCAGCACCGTGACGAGGATAAGATCACAAATGTACAGTATAAGATAAAAATGCGAGTTCCTCTGACGCCGGTGGCGGAAAAGAATCCAAGTGCCGGCCAAAATGGCCACTTCACCGGCCAGGATTACCATAATTGGATTTGATATCCGGAAGGCATCGCGCTGGAAATTGAGAACCAGATATGCCGCTATTCCCATCGCCCTCGCCAATCGGGCTAATAGAAAAAACGTTTCCACCCGTGGCAATATCGATTGCGAATCTCTGTGGAGAAGCTTCATAAACTCCCATCCCGGTGGTCTTCATACTGTTATCGGCCAAGGGCCACATAATCTTAACCCCTTAACCTGTAATAAATTATCAGGAATAATAGATTGACTGAATGAGAGTTAACGGGTTCGCTTAAGCCCGGCGAAGTAAGCGCCGGGTTTGGATTATAGCCTTGAGAGACAAGATAATAATCCCCAACGACAGGCAGAGAAGAAGAAGGTCGGCCGTGATCAGAATTACTTTGCCGGCCGGAATATAGATATTGACCAACAGGTAAATAAGCGAGGCGATCGTTGTTATTACCATAAAAACCGCCGGAATGAGCGTATACCAGTTCCTGCGTCCCCGACGGTAAAGCCAGACCGAAACAGCAATCAGCGCAAGCGCCGCCATTAGTTGGTTAGACGAACCGAAAAGCGGCCAGATCAGCTTGAAGGCGTTAAAATGGGCCATGAGAAACATGATTACGACCGATAACCCGGAATTAAACCAGAATTTTTTCATAATCGGCGGCATGCGTTTAAACAAAAGAGACCAGAATTCCTCAAACAGATAACGGTTAAGCCGCACCGCCGAATCAAGCGTGGTAACGACAAAATCTTCTATCAGCAAAATACCGAATATCACTCCAATCGAAATCGGAATCCCCAGGCTGCCCTGGATTAGCCCCCCTACGGCCAGAGCAAACGCAAGAACCGGGTTCGATCCCTTATCCGGCCAGACGATAGTAAGATAATCATTATATTGAAGCGATGAGGCGATCGTCAACAGCACCAGCATGGCCAGCGCACCCTCAAGGATCATGCCGCCATACCCGACCCGGCGAGCCGACAATTCGCTGTTGACCTGTTTACTCGATGTTCCCGAGGCCACCAGCGAATGAAACCCGGAGATCGCTCCGCAGGCGATGGTAATTATCAACATCGGCCATACCATACCAAGGTGCTCCATTCCCGCGGCAAATGAAAAGGTTGGAAATGATATGGTCAGGCCGGAGAAACCGCCGATGAATATTGATGTCAGCAGGACAGCCATTCCACCATATAATATCTACACATTGGTAAAATCGCGCGGTTGTAAAATCACCCAGACCGGCGTTCCGGCGGCAAAAATAACATAGATGGAAATAATTATCATCCAAGGCGGCGGCGAGAGACTTACCGGGTAATGAAAACCCATTATTACCGAAAAGGCGCAAATCACAGTAGCCAGCAGGTAGCCATAGATGGTTTTTATTCTTTTACGATAGATTAAATATCCCAATATCGGCGCAAAGAGGGTAATAATTATTACTGAAGTGGAGGAGATTCCCCCGATGATTCCCATTCGTTGCCCATCCACCACGACCGTTTTAAGAAGCGTCTGTCCCGGTTCAAGCGACAACTTGCCCAGCGGCCACATCGAAGTCAGTGAGATGGCGGTCATATTGAGAAAGGCCGAGGTTACCAGAAAAATCATCAAAAGAGTAAATAGCAGGAAGAGGAACATACCGGTTCGCCCTAACGATTTTTCGGCAATCTCGCCGATAGATTTGCCTCCTTCACGGATCGAGGCAAACAGCGCCGAATAATCGTGGACTGCCCCGAAAAAGATACTCCCCAGGATAACCCATATCCAGGCCGGCGCAAAACCGTACAAAATACCAAGCGTCGGGCCGATTATCGGGCCAGCCCCCGCAATAGTCGAAAAATGATGGGCAAAGAGAACATGGGTTTTGGTCGGGATAAAATCCTTGTTGTCAAATTTTACGCTGGCCGGAGT
This sequence comes from uncultured Ignavibacteriales bacterium, assembly GCA_964611355.1. Lineage (GTDB taxonomy): Bacteria > Zixibacteria > MSB-5A5 > GN15 > JAAZOE01 > CAZSYD01. Next base: position 10,806 of record CAZSYD010000041.1, read on the forward strand.
CAAGCGGGCGTTATCTTCACCCATCCGGCGGCCGATAAACCGGCCGTAAAACCTGTACCCCAGCCAGAGTGCGGCGAACGCTGCAATAAAAGGAAAAAGTATATTCATGTCGAGCGTATCTCAACGACGAATATTTTATTTGCCAATTGCGACCAATATAGCCATTTTGACGCTTGCACACAAGAGAGTCGAGAAAACGTGAAACATGATCTTTTTTACGACGTATTGTATATGCGAACGTACAGGAGAGAATAAATGGCAGTCAAATACACCCGGAAGATAATTTTTTCACTGTTGCTGCTGGCCCTTGCCTTCTTGTCCAGCACCGCTCATGCTTCCGTTTTCAAGAAGAGCGGCCGGTATTTCGTTCCTGCCGGTGATACCATTAATGATGATGTTGCTTTATTTACCGGTGAAGGTGTTATCAATGGAGTTATCACCAATGACTTATACATAGGCTCACGGGAATATACTGTCTCCGGCGAGGTCAACGGCAGTCTCAATTCTTTCTCCCAGAACGCAGCTATCCGCGGCATTATCGGAAATACGGCCAATATTTTCGCCTATAAACTCACCGTTGACGGTCAAGTCGAAAACAATCTGACGGCTTTCGCTTATAAAATCGAGCTTTCGCGCGGCAGCCGGATCGGTAAAGACGCTTTCCTTGCGGGCGCGGAAATATCAGTAACGGGCGAGGTCGGCAGAAACCTTAACATCGACGGCGATCATGTCGTCATTTCAGGCAAAATCGGCGGCGATCTGAATATAAAGGGCGGAAAAATGTCAATCGTTGCTCCGGCTGAAATCCTGGGTGACGTAGAATATAAAAGCTCCAGAGAAATAAAAATCGATGATGGCGTAGTAATTCACGGCATTGTTAACTGGAAAAAAATAACTCCGAAAGAAGACAAAGAAGAGGCAGGAACAAGTTGGCCATTTCGGATAATCCTGTTTCTCTGCGCCCTGATAACCGGCCTGATTATCATCCCTCTATTCAATCAACATACCAGGGCCGCCGCCGGGCAGATTGCCGAAAAACCACTTGTTGCTCTCGGGCTTGGATTTGTCGCCTTTTGCGTTTCCCCGTTTCTCATAACTATCCTTACGCTGACCGTCATCGGCATACCGGCGGCTATAATTCTACTTTTTGTCTTTGCTATTTTCTTTTATATCGCCAAGGTTTATGTCAGCATCGCCCTTGGCCGCCTGATCGTTCGCGCGTTCCGCAAAGGGGTTGAGCCTAAACAAGGCTGGTCGCTTATCCTGGGCCTGATTATTCTGACATTGCTTTTTACGATCCCGGTAATCGGCTGGATTATATACTTTGGCGTTATCTTTTTCGGTTTTGGAGCCATTATCATGGGCTACCGCAAATTGCGAACGGCAATGCCACAATCTGAACCACAACCAACATAATAGATACAATTCTATTATTTTTTAACTCTGACGAACTCCAATCGTGGGATTCATCCCGTATGATTCGATTTTCCGCTTGACAATCGAAATAGAAATACTTTTTTTGAACTAAATGATGATTCAAGAGAACTCGTAAGTAGTCCGATAAAATTAATAATGGATTTTAACGAACTAAATAATAAGTCAGGCGAACCTATTATAGGTTCTACTTCTGCCATTGCGGATGCCCTTTTCCCTAAAGGCAAAAGGAAGATACTGACTCTTTTCTTCCTGCATCCGGATAAACGGTTCTACTACCGGGAAGTGATAAGACTTATCGGTTCCACGCCGGGGCCGGTCCTCAGAGAGTTGAGAACCTTAACCAAGGCTGGTATACTCGAAGTTGAGCCTGTCGGCATTCAGAAGTTTTACAAGGCCAACCGCGACTGCCCGATTTTTTCGGAATTGCGTGGTATTGTCCAGAAGACTTTTGGAATTGCCAATGTTCTCGCAGAGACCCTCAAGGCTCACGAGGATAGAATAAGAATAGCCATGATTTATGGTTCCGTTGCCACCGGTGAAGATACGGCCAAAAGCGATATCGACCTGCTGGTGGTCGGTAATCTCTCTTTTCGGGAGTTGTCGCTGATTCTGAGCGACGTTGAAGGGAGCCTGAACCGCCCTGTTAATCCTACCCTTTATTCGGTTGAACAGTTTGCCAAGGAGTTGGCCGCCAACAATCATTTTATTAAATCGGTGCTGAGCTCGAAAACGATCTACCTGATAGGTTCGAAGGATGCCGCTGAAGAACTGGCTTAAAAGAGATCGTATCCGGCGGCAAAAGACCAGTCGGGAGGAAATCGCCGCAATTTTCGGCAAAATTGATCGCGACATTGCCGAATCGAAAAAGTCCGATATCACCCTCGACTGGCGTTTGGTGATAGCCTATAACGCAACCCTCGGTTGCGCCACGGCTGCTTTGCGCGCCACCGGGTACCGTATCCCTCCCGGAGGCGGCAATCATATATTAACGATCGATTCGTTGCAGTTCACTATGGGTATTGAAAAAGAAATGCTCATCGCTCTTCACGCCTTCAGAAAGAAACGGCATTTCACCAGCTACGATGCCGCCGGAACCATATCGGAACAGGAGGTCATTGAGACCATCGAAATCGCCGAGGAATTGCGCGATATGGTATATAGATGGATGCAGAAAAATCATCCGGAGTTGATGCGGCCGGCCAACAGCAGATAAAACGGCTCGACTACCGTAAACATGCCGAAAAATACATCCTCCGCCCTGTCATACATTAAAACCCCGCCACGTATCCCGGGCCGCGGGGGTCGGCCACGCCGGTGATAAACACGCCGCCCTGCGAAAATCCAAGCGCCATCACCTCACAGTAAGGCGTTCGCTCTTCGACTAAATGCCCCATATTGATCAATTTCCTGATGATGTTTATGTCATACCCGTTCCGCTCCAGGAAAACCTTGTCCGGCAGCCACTGATGATGAAAACGAGGCGCGCTCACCGCTTCGGCGACGGTCATACCGTAAACGCGACGGTTGATAATTGTCTGCGCCACGGCGGTAATAATCTTCGATCCCCCCGGCGAACCAAGAGCCATATAAGGCTGCCCCGAATCGAATATAATCGTGGGTGTCATCGACGAAAGCATCCGCTTGCCCGGTTCGATTTTATTCGCTTCGCCTCCCACCAGGCCGAAAACATTCGGCTCGCCCGCCTTGACGGCAAAATCGTCCATTTCGTTATTAAGCAAAAAACCGCATCCCGGCACTACCGCCCCGCAGCCATAAGAGAGATTAATAGTATATGTCAGTGACACGATATTGCCGCTGCTGTCGGCTGTAACCAGGTGGGTAGTCTGATCCGATTCGCGCCGTCCTTTCGGCATGCCGGGAAGGACATCCTCCGATGACGAGGCTCGATTTGCATCGACTGATTTGCACCGGTTAGTAATATAACTTTCTTCCAGCAGCGTCTCGGTCAGGTCGGGCGTAAAGGCCGGATCGCCCAGATACTCAGCCCGATCGGCATAAGAGCGCCGCGCAGCTTCGATAAACAGGTGCATATATTCAGGAGAATCGGCAGTGTATTTTTCCAGTTCAAAAGGCTCCAGCATCCCCAGTATCTGACCTGCGACAATACCGCCGGAAGATGGTAATCCCGCGCAGTATATATCAAGCCGGCGGAACCTGAAACTGACCGGATCCCGCCAGATCGGTTCATACTCCTCGAGGTCTTTCATGGTAATCAGACCGTGGTTGTCGGCACAGTAATCGGCGATCTTTTGCGCCGTCTCTCCGCGATAGAAACCATTGCGGCCGTGAACTTCGACAGCCGTCAGCGTACCTCCCAGGTCAGTCTGAACCAGCCGATCACCCGCTTTTGGGTTTTTCCCGTCAGGGAAAAAGACAGCCTCGGTCGCAGGGAATTTCCCCAAACACTCGGTATGCTCGGCCAGCGATGCGGCCAGATTTTCATCGACGATAAAACCGGTGTCGGCCAGCATCCGGGCGAGATGTACCAAGTCCCGCCACTGTTTTTTGCCGAATTTCCGGTGCATCTCAAACAGCCCGGCCACTGTCCCAGGCGTTCCTGAAGCGGACGGACCGTATAACGCCTTGTCGCGATCAACGTCGCCGTTCCCATTGAGATAAAGCTCCGCTGTTGCCCCGGCCGGGGCCGTTTCCCGGAAATCAAGATAAAACACTTTTTGCGAATCAGCCGAGTAAATCAGAGCAAACCCGCCGCCGCCGATATTGCCTGCCTTCGGATAAGTTACCGCCAGAACCAGCGCCGTGGCGCAGGCGGCGTCAATTGCATTGCCGCCTTCTCTTAGAATCCGCAGGCCAGTCTCGGAAGCAATCCGATCGGAAGAAACCACGGCTCCGCTCCGGTACACTTTTTCCCGGTCGGTTATATCACAAGATAACGAAAGCAACAGAAACGATACTACAACAGACGTTTTGAATATGTAACGCATAGCCAATACCCCCGCCTAAAAGACAACACTGCCGACTACATAATAATCGCCAGGGCCTGCCATACAATTATGCACTCGGAGCAGATTGATCAAAAAAGGGATTATTAATTCGCTGAAACCTAGGGTCTTGCCAAGCTTCATTGATTATTAAAAGCCATACCAAACGTTTTATGCGTCCGTCCGAAAAAACAATGCGTGCGGCTGATATTCAAAACCGTTTACGCCTACTTTTTCTCCACGAGTAATATCTTGCCGTCCGGGAATTCAACATCGATCAAAATACCGTTTTTCAACTCGTCCACGGATGTTTTGATCGGCTCGGCTTCCTCGTCGGCAAATTGATTGACCAGCTTTATCCTGGTCCCCTTAAAGCCGAGTTTCCTCAGGTCAACCTTCAACAGAATCTGCTTTGTACGGATATCAGTGGTGTCGCTTAACTCTCCCGGCGGAGGCGCCAGAAGAAAAATAACAAAGACCTTTTCGGTTTTCTGAATGATAACCTCAACGTTGATGTCGGAAACATATACTGCCGGAGTTGACTTGGTTTCCGCCAGAACCGATTCCAAATATAACAGTTTCCTGAAATCACCTCCTGAAGCTAGGTCAAAGGTAAAAAGGAAGACCTTACCCTTAAATCGATTCGAAACCGCGCCGACGAGTCTGCCTTTGACGGTGGCTAATCTTTTGACCTTTGAGTCAACGGTTCGTATCGTGCCATAAAGATACGATGCGAATCTCGATTTGCGGTCGCACTCGACCTCGCCGATACCCTCGCCCTGATTGGTTTTCATATGCAGCACCCTGGACAGAATGGCCGTGTCCCGGCCGTTTTCATCATAGCGCGGCAAAAGACCAATCAGGATAACGTTGATGCCCTTTTCAATAAGCCCGATAATATTTTCCTGTGCTTTCGGCGACATCACCTCGGCGACGGCTACCATAACCGTCTTGAACTTCATCAGTTTTTCGGGATAATCAATATCACCGACACCGAAGTCAAAACGAAGTCGGCTGAAATCTCGGCATATCCCATTGAAGGAGGCGTACGTCAAGCGGCTTATGTATCCGAACTTCTTTGGATCAGGCAAATCGCACATCCATTGGTAGGGTCGGTAAAAGGCGGCAGCCAGTGATTTGTTCGATTCGAGGCTGCTGACTTGCATCCTGGGAATGGCGATATTGAGTCGTTTGATTATCTCGAAACCGGTCCCGATAGTACCGTCCTGATCTACCGGCGCGCCGTACCAATGATCCCGATTGACAAACATGTAATGGTTGAAACCCTTAAAGCCGCCCGCCAGCCCCGACGCAATAAAGAACCGCCTGTGTCCATCCGTTATCGGAAAGACGGCTTCCGAATCGGTTCGATTTGTGGTCATACTGCCGGAGACAAATGCCGGCGACCAGGCGAAATCGGTCATCATACGCATATACCGCGCCTTCTGCATCAGATCAAAAGCGGTACCGTCCGGAAACACCGAGGCTCCAACCAGATGTTCCTCCTCATCCTGTGTCCGCAACATAAAGGCCGGGAGAGGCCGGTCCTTATCGAAATATAGCGAACGGAAGAAAAACGGCAGGACCGTATATGATTTGAACAACTCTTCCAAACCGGTGAGGAACTCCGACAGGTACCACTCCTTGAATCGGAACCAGTCAAAAACCCCGGGCAGATGCTTCAAATCAACCCCGGAAAAATCCCGGGGCGGCTCCACATCGGAAAAACTCCTGTTCCTTTCGCGATAGACTGCGTTGAGATGCTTGACCTCACCATATTTTTTCTCAAGGAAAAGAGGATACAAAGTGCCGATTACATATTCATTATAATCCGCATCACCGGGCCTGGTCTTATGCCCAAATGACGTTTCAAAATCAAACTCTACCATAAATATCGGCCCGCGCGGATGAATATAATTTCTGGTCGTCTCAATCAGGTTCTTGAGGTAGTTTTTCAAAAAATGCTGGAAATGGGGATGAAGATAACTAACCAGTTTACCACCCGGCACCCCTGCAATTTCATCAAGCGGAACCGTATTCCCCTCGGCATCGCGGGCCAGAAGAGTCTTATCTTCCAAGATAAAATCAGGAATACCGCCGTTAGGCCACTGACCGGAAATCCAGGGACCAGGGCGTAAAATAACTTTGAAGCCGAACTCACGAGCCAGTTCCAGAAATACGACCAAGTCTTTGCGAGAATCCTGAAATCCATTGAAATCGATTTCCTTGTTTTTATCCTGATGAAGGTTCCACGGAACGGCGGTAGAAATAATGCGAAAACCGGCTCTTTTTATTCTCTCAAAACAAACCGACCAGTACCGTTTATTCACGCGGAAATAATGCATTTCGACCGAAAATGGGTAGTAGATATCTTTCCCTATCGTCAGTCGGTTCTGATCAACGCCAAGCATATAACTCCCTGAAACCTAATAAGTTACGAAACAAGAAACATATCGCCACCCGATAATTCTAACAAATTATGATCGGAATGTCAACCAAAATCGCAATTCAAACCTCTCCGACCCATCCAACCCGTTGCAGATCAAAGGGTTTCGCGTATAATACAGAGAGCGAGCACGTTGAACCGGCGAAACGGGCGGTCTTCAATGACAACCCCTAAAATGTGAATCCTTATAAATCTTCATAACTTATTGTAATGCAGTGGGTTATTGGAATATCTCCCGCGGATTTACGGAATAGGCGGTCAACGGAGCAGTATCATTTTCTTTGTCCGGATAAGTCCTTCCGAAATCATATGATATAAATATATGCCCGAGGCGGCCTGATTGCCGTATTTATCCCGACCATCCCAGATTACCGAATGATCTCCGGCCTCGTATTCACGATCGGTCAATACGGTCACAATCTGGCCGAGGATATTGTACACTCTTACGACGACTCGTCCGCGCCGGGGCAGACTGAAGTTTATCGTGGTCGTCGGGTTGAAAGGGTTGGGATAGTTCTGCCTTAAGCCGTATTTCGCAGCAACCGCCGGCGGCCCGTCATTATCCGCGTCTGTTGTTATCGAAGAGCTAACCTTGCCTAACAGGATAAGAGGTTGGTAGATAAAAGCGTCGTTTGGATCAAAAATCATGCGTTCTTCGGATGCCTTGGCAGGCGGATTGCCATTTAGCTCCGAGTAGAAAAAGAACCTTCCCATGTTTCCAACCCTGGTTGTATCAAAGCGGATTCTTGAGCCTGGTTCCCACGCGGCTCCAGCCTTGTAATGAAAATAGGCCGTGAAGTATTCGCCCTTGCCGGTATCAAGATAAAAGTTGTAGTAGAAAATAAATTCGACGCTAAAAATCAGGCTGTCATTATAAATCCGAGCCGCATTAAAATAGGAAGTGTCAACCGTCTCGTCGAGGATTACCGAGTCGCATACCAGAGAACTGTCAAACCATCTGAACCCGGTTATGGCCGTGGAAATAGCCGAATCGTTCCAGATATAGCAGGTTACGGCCAGTTCGCCCTGACCGTCCCACTCGCGACTTTCCAAAACCAGCGTATCCGCTTCGCCCGGGTCCTGATCATGGCACCCAACGTCATACACGGTTATGACTACTTCTTCCGAATCGTAATCAATGCCATCGGTGGTATAAAACATGACCGGAATAATCTTATGACTTACCTCTACCTGATCGTATCCGGGGGAAAACTCGAACAAGGCGGTCCCGTCGCCAAAATCCTCGAATTCCAGACGGCCTTTGTAAACAGTGTCATCGACCGGCGGATCGATCCAGATCGAATCGATCTCCCCTTCGCAATCGTAAGCGGTGACATTAACCTCCAGAACCCGGCCTTCGCTGGTGGCGCGGGAACCGATCGAATCAATTTCCGGCGCCCAGTTACCGGCGTCCTCAACGGTTATTTGCACCACCTCGGAATCGGTCGCCAGTTGTTCGTCGGTAACGTAAAAAGTGATATATTGAATACCTTGTTGTTTACAATCGGGCGTGAAGTCAAACTGTCCCGTGCCGTCTTCATTGTCGGTAAAGCTCGCATTTCCCGGCAACTGGCTGACAGACAGCGTCAGAATCGAATCATCGAGATCGCCAGCAGTAACATCAAAACTCAGTAGTTCACCTTCAAGAATCGTTTTCGGGCCGATAGAATCGAGAACCGGCAACCGGTTGCCGGCTTCAGTCACCTCAATGGCGACTACCTCGGAATCGATATACTTGCCGTCGGTTACCGAAAAGGTTAGCTCATATGAGGCTGCCTGAATATAGCTGGGCATAAATTCAAACGTTGCCGTTCCATCGGTTCGTGGATCCCAGGTGGCATTCTCCGGAAGGGGGGTCACCGTCATCTCAAAGACCGTGCCTTCGTTCGGATCGGTGGCAGTGATTTCCAGAGTTAAGGCATCGCCTTCCACCAGCGATTTCGGCCCGATCGGATCAAGTACCGGCGGGAAATTAGCCACGACCGTGACAGTTATCACTTCAGAATCGACTACGGAGAAATCATCGGTGGCATAAAACGTAATAATATGGTCGCCGATATGGCTTTCATCCGGAAGGAAGACAAATTCGCCGGTTCCCAAACCTTTATCAACAAAATAGGGGTTTCCGGTTTGTTGCACCGTGGAAGTCAACACGGGAATGGTGCCGTCCGGATCGTTTGCGGTAACATTAAATCTCAGTTCGACCCCTTCCATGGTCTGTTTGGAGCCGATCGAATCCAGAACCGGCGGATGATTGCCCGATTCCGTCACCGTGATGGTGACAACTTCCGAGTCGGTGTCGATATCATCGGACGCATAAAACGTCACATAGTACGTCCACGCCTGAACAAAGCTGGGGGTGAAATCAAAAACGCCGGTACCGTCGCCATTATCCGTAAAAGTGGCGTTATCGGGCAGTTCGCTGGTTTCAAGAAGCGGTATGGTCGCGTCGGGATCGCTGGCGGTGACAATGAAGTTGAGGTTTTCTCCCTCGACGACCTCTTTCGCCCTGATAGAATCAAGTACCGGCGGGTTGTTCTGGGCAGCGGCCATTGAGCCGAGGCAGAAAGCAGTTAAAATAATAGATAATATAAGACGTCTCATAATTAGTCCGAAGGCAACATCGCCCGGTTGTCCTCTGTACTAAGGTACGCAAATGTCCGGTTTCGTCAATAGAATTATACACT
>CAZSYD010000042.1:0-19383 GCA_964611355.1 uncultured Ignavibacteriales bacterium
GACGAAATCGACTTTCAGTTCTACAATACCGAAAGTACGCTGGAATTGAAAATATCCGATAACGGACGACTGAAATCGTTTCGCCTCCGTGACCCCTTCTTTGACAGTCTTGGTCTTACGTTTGAACAGGCCAAAATTAAAGTATGCAATAATAACTGCATATTCTGCTTCGTTCACCAGCAGCCAAAGGGAATGCGGCGCAGCCTGTATGTCAAAGATGACGATTATCGTTATTCGTTCATGCACGGCAATTATATATCCCTGTCGGATATGAAGGACGCGGACTACGAAAGAATAATAAACCAGCGTTTGTCGCCGCTCTATATTTCGGTTCATACTACCGATGATACTCTGCGTCGTTATATTTTCCAAAACGAGAAGCTCGAATCTGTCCTGCCCGGTATGCGAAAGTTAATCGAAAACGGCATTATATTGCATACGCAGGTTGTGGTCTGTCCCAATATCAACGATGGAGACCATTTAAAAAAAACTATCGCCGATCTGGCCGCCTTATCACCCGGCGTGGCTTCGCTGGCGGTGGTGCCGGTCGGCCTGACAAAATATAGAAAACGGCTGCCCCGGCTCCGGCTTTCAACGGGCAAAGAAGCAGGTCGGATAATTGATATGGTCGAAAAATATCAGCGCGGGTTTTTCCCTGAACTGGGGACGCGATTCGTCTGGCCGGCAGATGAATTTTACCTTACGGCAGGCAGGAAACTGTCAAGTCTCGGTTCCTACGAGGAAATGCCACAGTTTGAAAACGGCGTAGGCATGTCGCGCCGGTTTATCGTCGATTTCAACCGACGAAAACGATTTCTTCCGAAAAAAGTAAGGCGACCTCTCAGGCTTGAGCTGATTACGGGTCGTTTGGCGAAACCGTTTATTCAAGAAACAATTGTCCCTTCTCTTGAGAAAATTAAAAATCTTCATTTGAAATTAACCGTGGTTGATAATAGATTCTGGGGGAGGATGGTTACTGTTACCGGTCTTTTGACCGGAAAAGATATTCTTGACGCCGTAAAAGGCTCGGAAAGCGATATGGTTATTTTGCCTCCGAATTGTCTGAATGTGGACAATCTGTTTCTTGACGATATTTCGCTGGATCAGTTCACCGCGCGAACGGGGCGGCGGGTGTTGACCGGGACTTACGATATCGCCGGGCTGGTTCGGCGGGCGATCAGACTCCGGGAGAATTGATGTCGTTGCCGGTTGTTTCCATAATAGGTCGGCCCAACGTGGGGAAATCGTCCCTTTTTAACCGGATGATAAAAAAAAGGCTGGCTGTTATTGACGCCAGTTCGGGCGTTACCCGCGATCGCAATTTTTCGCAGTGTGAATGGAACGGCCGGATATTCTATCTGGTCGATACCGGCGGTATGGTGCCCGGCGCCGACGATGCCATGGAGCGGCTGATACTGGAACAGGCCCGTATCGCAATGGATGAAGCTGACCTTGTACTTTTCCTGGTCGATTGTCGAACCGGTATTACGGATATCGATGAACGGATCGCCCGCCTGTTGCATCGGACGGAAAAACCGGTTCTTCTTGGTGCCAACAAAGCCGATAATGAGCAGCTTGAAATAGAAACCGGAGGTTTCTACAGCCTGGGGTTTGACAGGCTTTTTCCGATTTCGGCCGCCAACGGCCGGGGCGTCGGAGATCTGCTGGATGAGATCGTCGAGCGGATGCCGGAAGAATTAAAAGAGCCTCCGCCTGAAGGCGCCGTGCGGGTAGCCGTTGTCGGGCGGCCAAACGTCGGCAAATCATTGTTTGTCAATTGCCTGCTGGGGGAGGAAAGGCATATCGTTTCCGATATTCCCGGGACAACCCGCGATTCGATTGATTCGCCGATAGTAATTGACGGGAAAGACTATATCCTGATCGATACCGCCGGGTTGCGTCGGCGAAGCAAAATCAGGGAAAGCGTCGAATATTATACCACCCTGCGGACTGTCCGCGCCATTCAGCGTTGTGATGTCGCCGTTATCCTTCTTGACGCCAACGAAGGATTAAATTTTCAGGAATTAAAAATTATCGAAGAGGTAGCCGAAGCGAAACGGGGGATGGTTCTGGCGGTCAATAAATGGGATATTTTCGAAAAGGATCAGCATTCCGCCGATATCTACGCGCGCCAGATACGCGAGGCGATGCCCACCTATGCTTACCTGCCGATTATTTTTGTCTCGGCCTTGAAGGGGAAAAGAGTAGTCAAAACCCTGAAACTGGTCGAAGGCGTTTATTCTGAATTTATCAAACGCATCCCGACACCGGAATTAAACCGATTTCTGGAAGAGGCGGTCAGGCGCCAACCTCCGCCGGCGGTTCAGGGAAAGTGGATCAAGCTGTTATATATAACCCAGCCTTGCATCGCTCCGCCTGACTTTGTCATTTTCTGTAATTATCCTAAACTGATTCAGGAGCCGTATTTTCGGTACCTGACCAACAGGCTCCGGGAAAAGTTCGGTTTTGAAGGCGTACCTGTCAGTATAAAGCTCAAGCCCCGCAAAGATTCATAACCGCGATTGCCAATAAAAAAGGCCGCCATAGGCAGCCTTTTTATCGTTTTCTGTTTATTCGACGGGAGGTCTATTTCTTACGAAATCGCCTGATCCCGCCAGCTAAGCCAAGTGCCGAACCAAGAAGAAGAAGGGTGGAAGGTTCCGGGATTGGCGTTGAATCCGGACGGAGGATTTTGTAAATTGGGGCTCCTGTGGCATCTTGAAGTAAGCCGTCCTCGGGAGGAGCGGTCGGATCCGGATCCCACCAGTCGGTGTTATAGGCGTACACCGGATCATGATTATCTCCATAAACGCCATCTTTGACGTAGAAATTACCCCAAACCGGATCTTTAAATGAGTAGAAGTCGAAGTAAACGTCATTGCCAATATCGTCGGCATCGATTTTTAAGGCATAGAACTCGGAAGGCAGGCCGGGGTTAGAAGAACTGCCGTTATCCTCGAAAAAGCCGACTTCAAGGCCGGTTTTGTCGTTCGTATTACCTTCGGTTTTCCAGAAATCATCAATCGCGGCAACGGCGGAAATGGCCACGCTAAAATGGCTGATTCCTTTTCTTTGGGAAAATTCTCCATAAGCGAAGGTATACTCATAGTGCCAGATACCACCGGCCATTTGAGTAATATCCCAGGTAAGACTCATTTCGCTGGCCCAGGGTTCTGATCCGGTAATACCTTCCGGTGTCGAGATAGTACCTATAAAAGCAGAGGCCGGTTGAACAACCATAATCAGCAAGATCACAGGGATAATTAATAAGAGTGTATTTTTCATTATTGGGCTCCTTCGCCAATTTTACTATTTGTTGCAATTATGGGTCGCAACTCGCATGCCAATTATTGCCATTTAACCTGATTATTTAAATGAGAGCCCTAACCCATTTAGGTTCAAGTAAATATAGTCATTGGCACAGTTTCTCGCCGGCAAAAACGATAAATTACTGAAGAAATGATTGATAGAATATGTCCGGATTTCCGACGGTTTTAACGTCATCGTATTATTGTCGAGGCTGATTTTTTCAATCGGTAATTAGTTGGCGGATCGTATCTCCAAGTTAATCAACTAAATAAAGATGTATCCCAAATGGCGACAATTGAAAAGGCGTAAAGGATGGCAGTGTAAATATACTGGACACTTTTTTATAAAGCCTGTAATTCCAGGTTAACGTTCAAAGGCTGATTATATCATTTTTTCGCCGGAATACCTGACGATAGAATAAACCTTATTTAAAACTGGTCGATAAGTTGCATATATAGAGCCACTTATCGGAAAGCGGGCCGGTGTACCAGGAAAAAATATACGATCTCGAAGAAAAGATATTCGAGCTTGAAAACGAACTGGAAGCGAAGAAACAGGAAACTCGCGACCTTGCTAATATTGCTTCAGTTATTACCTCGATTCTGGATATAGAATCGGTTCTTGCCATAACCATGGAAATCAGCATCCGGCAGGTCTCCGGAGAAGTGGGAGCGATTCTGCTTCTTGACAGAGGTGACCTAACGGCTAGAATCTCGTGGGGAGTTGACGCCGCCATGCTTGATAACCTCAAGTATAAGGATGACGTCGATATCGCTCGATATTGTCTTCAAAGCAAATCATCTTTATATGAAAACGATTGTGAGAGCCTGTTCCCGGGGGATTTTTCTATCAGAAGTTTTATAGCTTCTCCAATTCTTTCCAAGGAAAACGCTATTGGCGTGATAGTGATTCTCAATAAGGAGAACCAGGAGGAATTCGCCGATCTGGATTGCCGCAGTCTGGAAATGATCTGCAAGTTTGCTTCTGTGGCGCTTGAAAACGCGAATCTTCTGAAGGAATACTTAGAGAAGCAGAAAATCGAACAGGAGCTTGAACTGGCCCGGCAGGTGCAAACGACTTTCCTGCCGGAGGAGGTTAAGATCAAGGGTCTCAGGGTTGCTTCCAATTATATCCCTGCCCGGCAGGTCAGCGGCGATTACTATGATTTGATTCCGATTTCGAAAGACAAGCTTTTTTTCCTGGTTGGAGATGTGACCAGCAAAGGCGCACCGGCGGCCCTGGTAATGACTTCGGTTTATTCAATCATCCGCGCCCACGTGACTTCGGGTCAACCTGTTGACGTCAAAAAAACCATTTCCCATCTGAACGACCTGCTTTGTAACGATATTATCAAAGGGCGCGATATGTTTATCACGCTTTTTATGGGCTATATCGATATGGAGACGGGAATTATGGAATACTGCAACGGCGGTCACCCGCCGGCGCTATATTATCGAGCCTCATCCGGAGAAACTATTCATCTTAAGCCCGGGGGACCGCTGGTCGGTCAGTTTGCCGGGCTGCCATATCGGGCCACACGGGTGCGAGTCAGCAAAGGAGACCGGATTTTCTGTTATACGGACGGATTGATCGAGGCTGAAAACCGCCGTGGCGAGCTTTATGGTATGGCCCGCGCCGAAGAGTTTTTCAAAGCAGGCATTCTGCTTGATACAAAAAGGTTCAGCCGGGTAGTAAAAGAGGAGATCGACCGCTTCGGACAGGGAGCCGGTTCCGAAGGCGTTGACGATTTGACCACCATGGTAATTGATTTTATTGATGAGGAAGACCTGCGGAAATATGAGTTTACATACGCCTCTCACCAAAAGACCCTTGAAAAAATGCACGACGATTTGAACTCGATATTTATTGAAAATAATATTCGTCCCGGGATTGCCAACCCATTCAGGGTGGCCGTTTCCGAGGCCGTTACCAATGCTATGGTGCATGGGCACAAAGGAGATAGTTCCAAGAAAGTTCGTCTCTCAGTTGAGCTAAACCATTCAGGAATAACGGCCGATATAGTGGACGAGGGTGAATGTCGCGGACTTGATGCGATTGAAAATCGGGACCTGAAATATGATCCGTCGGCGGAATCCGGCAGGGGACTCGGCTTAATCAATCGGCTGGCAGATGAGGTGGATATCAGGGTGATGCCTCATGGCGGGTTGGGTGTCAGGATCGTGAAATATCTGGAAAAAAACTTAATTCGCTTGGATGGAGGAAACGATGGACATCAAAGTATCTGAAAAGGCGAGAATCAATATCCTGGCCTTAAGCGGTAAACTGGACCTGGCCAATGCGGCCAAACTTAAGGATCAGGTCAAAGAGCTTCTCAATGCCCAGAAAAACCTTATCCACCTTGATATGAAAGGAGTTGACTTTATCAACAGTTCCGGGCTGGGCGCACTGGTTTCCTTATTGAAAGAGGTGCGGATACACAAGGGGCGGCTGACGCTGTCTGATCTGGCACCCTATGTCAATGAAATATTTGAAATTACCCAACTATCGCATGTTTTTGAGATCTTTCGGAACGTTGACGAGGCGGTGGCCAGTTTTGATGCAGTGCCGACAGCCTGAATCACCGCGTCGAAGGGAGTATTATGCCGAATGTAGAATTATTGGTAGGAGACCTGCTTAATCAGCTGTCGAGCCCTGACTTTTTTGAGCGCGAGGAGGCGGTTAAGGAACTGGCCCAAATAAGGGAGGATGAGGCGGTCGCCGGCCTTGTTATGGCTCTCGAAGACGAGGATCGTGGTATTCGGGAGCTGGCAGCCGAGAATCTGGTCAAGATCGGCGGAAGTATTTCCTCGAAATTGCTGGCCATGTTTCTGGGACGTGAGGATATTTCGGTCAGGAACCTGGCTGCTGAAATCCTTGTCAAAATCGGGTCTGACGCCGTTCCCGCTCTCGCCGAAGCGTTGGAAAACCCTGATCATGACATCCGCAAATTTGCTCTTGATACTCTGGGTATGATCCGGGATAAGTCGATTACTTCGAAGATTCATCGGATGCTGGATGATCCTAACGAAAATGTCGCCTGTTCGGCGGCCGAGGCCCTTGGGTTGATCGGTAGTTCCGAATCAGTGGAGCCGCTTTTGAATGCGTTCGAGAAATATGATTTCCTCCAGCCTCAGGCGGCCGAGGCGCTGGGTCGTATTGGCGATAAAGCCGCCTTTGAAGGGTTGAGGAAGCGCCTGAATACCGATGATCCGGTAGTCCTTTTTTCCGTTATCGAAGCCTTGGGGTACCTGAAACATCCGGCCGGGATTAAGACGCTGTCGCCGTATCTGGATCATCCCGAGCAGACGATCGCCGACGCCGCTACGGCTGCCGTCATTAGAACCACTCAGGGCACCGACCGGTTGGCGTACAAGGACCTGCCGCAGGATAAGTTTAAGAAATTTCTCTTCGACAGTCTTAAATCGGACGATCATTCGATAGTCCGGTTTGCTCTGGATGAACTGCATCACTGGGATGCGCCTGATGTTATTGAGGAATTGATCAGCCTTCTCAAGAAGTCGGAAGACGATCTGCTTGCACAGATTGCCGAAGTAATCAAGTCGGCGGGGGAATCGGCGGTAGATTCGCTTGCCGACTCGCTTAACACGGCAACCGATGAAGAAAAAATCAGGATTCTAAATGCGCTGGCCGGAATAGGCGATTCAGGCAGCTTGCCAAAGGTGACGGAACAGGCCGATTCGGACAACCCTGATATTCGCGAGGCGGCGGCCGTTACTCTTGGGAAATGTAACGCGCGCGAAGCGATCGGATTTCTCAAAAAGCTCGGCAGGGATTCCGTCGGCCACGTCAGATCGGCGGCGATTAAATCGATTGGCTGGCTTGGCATTGAGGAAGATGTTGGCATGCTTGCCGAATATCTTGATGATCGCTTTCCGGATGTCCGTGAAGCCGCCATGGGAGCCATGATACTTATCGGCGGGAGTAAGGTGATTCGGATTTTTACCGATGATCTGCAACACGAATCCCCTGACCGGCAGCGTCTGGCTGCAGTTGCCCTTGGAATGATCGGTGAAGACGAAACACGGGAGCCGCTTATCCGGGCCCTGTCGCATTCCGATCCAACCGTTCGACGCTCCGCCGTCGAATCGCTTTCGCGAATCGGGAATCTCGATGATGTGGATGAAATCAGGCTGGCCTTAAGCGATGAGGACCCGGTGGTGCGAAAAACGGCAGTTTCGGCGCTCATCAATCTTATCGGTTCGAAGGCGGTTGATGATATCAAAATCCTTTTGACCGACGATGATATGTGGGTCAGATATCATACCATTGATGCCCTGGGCGGTCTTGGCGATTCCCGATACGCTCGTCTGATAGTGCCGCACCTCAGCGATGAGCAGGATATTGTCAAGATTGCGGCGGTGAAGGCTCTGGCCTCTCTGGGCGATCAATCATGTTTGGGACATCTTAAGCAACTTGCCACCGAAGCCAATAAGGATCTGGCAACTGCTGTCGAGGAGACCACCAGGGCATTAATGGGGACCAGCAATGGATAAACACCGAATTCTTGTAGTTGACGACGAGCTTTTGATTCGCGATCTGCTTTACGACTTTTTTATTACTCAGGACTGGGATATAACCGTCGCTGAGAATGGTCAAAAGGCTATAGACTGTCTGAAAAACCGCCAATTTGACATCGTCCTGACCGATCTCAAAATGCCGGATATCGACGGTATGGATCTGACCGGTCGAATACGTAATCTGTACGGCGACCTGCCGGTTGTTATTATGACAGGATACCCTTCTCTTGATTCGGCGCTTGAAGCTCTCAGGCATAAAGTCGATGATTACATCATCAAGCCGTTTAACATCAATCAGTTATTCAAGGTTGTCAAAAAAGCCGTCGAATCAGGGCGTAAAAACGAAGCCCACGATACGGAGTAGGAATTGACATGGAGGAGCTTTTCCCGGAAGCGGACCTGACGAGTTGATCAAGTAATAGAAATCAGACGCCGGATTTGTCCGGAGATAACGTGACAGTAATATATCCCGATGGTGGGGGTTGCTAACGAAGGCCGATTGATGCCGATCGGAATTGTATTTCGGCATCAATTGATAATAAAGGGGCGAACGAGATGTACGCATTCAGTCAGGACCCGGAATTAAGTAAAGAGGAATTCGATCTCTTTCGCGAGTTTATCCATGAGAAGGCGGGTATTTATTTTACCGACAATAAAATGTATTTATTGAAAAACCGCCTGGCCAAAAGAATGCGGGATATCGGCATCAAAAGCTACAAGGATTATTTCTACCGGGTCAAATATGATGTTGCCATGAAAGAATTCAATCAGTTAATGAATCTGGTGACCACCAACGAAACCAGCTTTTTTCGCAATCCTCCTCAATTGAAATCGTTTTCGGACGAGGCTCTTTCTCAAGTAGTGCAGGAAAAGTTGAGCGGCAAGGGAACGAAAACACTCAAAATATGGTCAGCCGGCTGCTCCACGGGTGAGGAACCGTATACATTGGCCATTCTCGTGCTTGAACATTTGAAGTCAACGATCGGCTGGAGTGTTGAGATCATCGCCTGTGATATCTCAGAAAGCGTCCTGGCGGCGGCCAGACGGGGGGTGTATCACGAGATTACTTTGCG
The DNA here is from genome assembly GCA_964611355.1 of uncultured Ignavibacteriales bacterium. GTDB lineage: Bacteria > Zixibacteria > MSB-5A5 > GN15 > JAAZOE01 > CAZSYD01. Next base: position 8,921 of record CAZSYD010000042.1, read on the forward strand.
GACCACTCCGCCCGATATAAAAGAAAGGTATTTCACCGAAAATGACGGCAAGTACCATATAATTCCGGAGGTGAAGAAGCTGGTCCGCTTCGGACATCTTAACCTGAACGATTCCCGGAAACTATCCATGTATTCCGGCATGGATTTTATTTTCTGTCGAAATGTAATGATTTATTTCTCGGACGAGGTAAAAAAGCGAATCGTCCGCGGCTTTTATAATGCTCTGAAGCCCGGGGGTTATTTATATATCGGCCACAGCGAATCGCTTCACGGTATATCCAAAGCTTTCAAACTGGTTTATTTCAAGAACGCTCTTGTGTACCATAAAGAGGCCAAAAGAGCCGGCTTCGACGTGGCCGCCGGGGCCGCCTCGCAACAGGGCGTCAGTAGAGCCATAGATCTGCTGAAACAGATCCAGCCGATGACGGTGAAGTGAAGAAAAGCGATTTTAGAATAGAGGTGACGACCATGCAACAGACAATATTGGTGGTTGACGATTCCCCGACGGTAGTCAAATTTGTCTCTTTCTCTTTACGGAATCGGGGATTCAACGTCCTGACCGCCTGCGATGGGATGGACGCCATCGAAAAGATATCGAATCATTCCGCTTCGGTCGATCTTATTATCACCGACCTGAATATGCCCAATGTCGACGGATACGAGTTTATTTCCACCCTGAGACGCAACAGCAAATACGAGAATATTCCCATTATTATTCTGTCGTCCGAAGAAGAGGAGGCCGACAAGCGGAAGGGAAGGGAATCAGGTGCATCGTCATACCTGGTAAAACCGTTTAAATCATCCGTTTTGCTTCACGAAGTTTCCAAGTATTTGAACTGAATGACAAGTGATTTGAATATAAAAGGAGGCCGCTTTGGCTGATCTGAAGATTCTTGCGGTGGATGATTCTCCAACCATGCGGAGAATCATAACCAATACCCTAAAGAGGGCGGGGTATTCGGACATAACCGAAGCAACCGACGGCAAGGATGCTTTGGCCAAAATGAAGGTGAGCTCATTCAACTTTATCATCACCGACTGGAATATGCCGGAGATGGACGGCATGGAATTCGTGACCACCCTGAGAAAGAACCCGGAATTCAAGAGTATTCCGGTTCTGATGGTGACCACGCGGTCCGTGCAGGATGATATTGTTGAGGCGATTAAGGCCGGAATTAGCAGCTATATCGTCAAGCCGTTTACTCCCGATACCCTGAAAGATAAAATTAACGAAATTCTGGCCAATGTGTAAAGGAGTCAGCCATGTCAGAAGAACAAGCACGAGATGTTGGTAATTTTTTCCCGGCGAAGGTGCGCAGCGAGTTGGAAAAATTAACCGACTCCATCAACACCATAATGAACAATATGAGGAAAATGCAGAACCCGATCCTGGAATCCCGGGAACAACTCCCGCAGGCCAATGCCCAGCTCGACAAAGTTTCGGCTCAGACTGAAAAGGCCGCCAATAAAATGCTCGATTTGGTCGAGCAGATCATAGATCATCAGGAAAAGGTCGTCCAACTTTCGGATGATTTGACCGGATTCCTCAGGAGGTCGCGCGCCAGGGACAGAGACGTTTACCGCGACAATGTCAAGCGCATCAATGAAATGGCCGCGACATCGCAAAATAACGCCTTTATGATTATGGATGCTCTCCAGTTTCAAGATATTACCGCCCAGCAGGTAAATCATGCCTCTTCGTTGCTGGAGGATATTGAAAGCCGCCTGCAAAATCTGTTGGGCGTGTTTGACGGCAAGGACGTTTCGGAACTCAAAAACATGCCGTCTTCAAAAAAGGAACGCGCGTATGATCCGGGCGCCGACCTTTTCGAAGGGCGGGATCAGAAGGAAGTGGACGACATTATTTCTCAGACCACCGGCGCTAAATAATCTAAAGGTGTGGAGTTGTTATGTCGACGGTTGACGCTGAACAAGATGAGATGCGGGAAATTATAAACGATTTCCTGGTTGAAGCGGAAGAGTTAGTAAATTCCCTTGACAATAATCTGGTTACGCTGGAGGAAAAGCCGAATGATCTGGAGTTGCTCAATGAGATATTTCGCGCCGCACATACCATAAAAGGTACGTCCGGTTTTCTGGGGCTGGATAAGATTACGTCGCTGACCCATGAGATGGAGGACGTACTTAACAAACTCCGCAAGGAGGAACTCAAGGTCACCAGCGGCATAATGGACGTCGTCCTCGAATCGGTCGATATACTCAAAATCCTGCTTGAAGATGTTTCTCAGGGAAGAGAGAGCGACCTCGATATTGAAGCCGTCAGGACAAAGCTGATTGCAATTGTTGAGGGCGGATCATCGTCCGATGTCCCGGCTGAGGAAGCGAAACCTCCCGAGCCGAAAGAACCGCCGGCCGAAACGGCGCTGAAGGATGTCGAGCCGGAGAAAGCAAAAAGGGCGACGGGAAAAAAGGAACCCACCCAAAAAGGCGTGGATCAGACTATCCGCGTCGACGTTAACCGTCTTGACAGCCTGATGAACCTCATGGGCGAACTTGTTCTTGGGCGGAATGCGCTGATGCAAACCAGCAATCGCTTCGTCAAAAAGCATGAGGATCTGGATGGTATCGACGATCTGGCCCGGGCCGGCGCCCAGATAAACTTCATCACCACCGAAATCCAGACGGCGGTTATGAAGATGCGGATGCTGCCGATCGGCAAGGTGTTTGGCAAGTTCCCGCGCATGGTTCGTGATCTGGCGCGCGAGAAAAACAAGAAAATCAGCCTCGAGATTTATGGCGAGGAGACTGAACTGGACAAATCGGTCATCGAGGAAATAGGAGATCCGCTTGTACATCTGATCCGCAATTCGTGTGACCATGGTGTTGAATCTCCCGAAGAAAGAATTGCTGCGGGTAAACCGGAAACCGGCACTATTCGCCTGGGGGCCGCACAGGAAGGTTCCAGCATCGTCGTTACCATTGAAGATGACGGTAAGGGGATGGATGTCGAAGCGATTAAGAAAAAAGCTGTCGAGAGAGGTCTGATTACCGAAAAAGCGGCCGAAAAACTCTCGAATCAGGAAGTTTTTCGTTTCATATTCCGGCCGGGTTTTTCCACGGCCAAGAAAGTCACCAACGTTTCCGGGCGGGGCGTCGGAATGGACGTGGTAAAAACAAATATCGAGAAGCTCAAGGGAATCATTGAAGTTGAATCAACGTTCGGCGTCGGCAGCAAGATCAGTGTAAAACTTCCCCTGACGCTGGCTATAATCCAGGGGCTTTTAGTGGTCAGTCGGGGAGAGGTATATATCATTCCTCTGGGATCTGTCCTTGAGATGATTCGGATTTCCAGGGAGGATATTGATTCGGTCAATAGATGCGACGTTATAACGCTGCGCGAGGGAGTATTGCCGATTGTCGACCTGAACTATATTCTGAAAGGTAACCGGAGGGGCAGTCGCGAAAATGAAAAACCATACGTGGTCGTAGTCGGCCTTGCGGAAAAACGGCTTGGGTTGATTGTCGATGAAGTCCTCGGTCAGGAGGAAGTCGTCATCAAATCAATGGGCGAAATGCTTGGTGTTACCAAAGGTGTGGCCGGCGCCACAATTCTGGGAGACGGCCGGGTGAGATTGATTGTTGATCTTATCGGCCTGTTTGAACTGGCCGGCGGTTAAATCCCAACCGGCCCTGGGGAGTATATGTCCGAAAGTAGGAAAATCAGAGTTCTGGTGGTGGATGATTCCGCTTTCATGCGTAAAGCCATAAGTATGATGATCGGTGATGATCCGCAGATCGAAGTCGTTGGTACGGCCATCAACGGGGAAGAAGGGCTGCAGAAAGTTCATGAACTGTCGCCTGATTTGGTCACGATGGATATCGAGATGCCGCGCATGGACGGACTGACCGCCCTGCGTAAAATAATGGAGGAGAAACCGACCCCGGTGATGATGGTTTCTTCCCTGACGTCCGAAGGCGCGCAGGCGACTCTCGATGCTCTCGAACTGGGGGCCGTTGATTTTATTCCCAAACAACTGTCATATGTTTCTCTCGACATTGTTAAAATTAAAAAGGAACTGGTTGAAAAAGTAAAGTATATCAGCAATAGGAAACACCTGCTTATGGCCGGCTTCCGTAACCGCAGGGCCGGACAGATAAGTAGAGCAAAAGCCGCTGCCCGAAGACAGGAAGCGCCAGCCCAACCGGTCGCGCCGTCACGGCGGCCTTCAAGGCGGAAAATGAATCTGCGGGTTGTCGCTATCGGCACCTCGACCGGCGGTCCCCCCGCCCTTCAGGCGGTCATCCCCAATCTGCCGAAAGGCTTCTCCGTTCCGGTTCTGGTTGTGCAGCATATGCCGCCCACCTTTACCAAGTCTCTGGCTAATCGACTGAACGGACTATCGCCCTTGCAGGTGAAGGAAGCCGAAAATGGAGAACTGGCGGAGAAGGGAATCGTATACATTGCTCCCGGTGACAAGCATATGACCCTTACCAGGACGGGCGTCGAAAATTTCATCAGACTTTCCGATGAACCGGCGGGTGTACTTTACAGGCCGTCGGTCGATATCATGATGGATTCGGTAGCCGACCATTTTGTCGGAACCACAATGGGCGTCATTATGACCGGCATGGGACATGACGGCGTGGAAGCATTAAAGAAAATAAAGAAGGCCGGCGGCGTTGTTATCGCCCAGAATGAGGAAACCTGCGTCGTGTACGGTATGCCGCGTGCGGCCGTTGAAGCTCGCATTACCGACCGCGTCTCTCCAATAGACCGGATTGCTTCCGATATTGTCAGCTATTTTTAGGCGGTTATTGTAGAAGATTATTCGGGCTTCGTTTATTCGGCTAATCTTTATCGGGCATTGGGCCCGTTTTTTTGTTGATTTCGAAACGGCGGAGCTTCAGTTTAGTAACGCTATGGAAGGCACGGAATCAATAACCGAAGAAGGAAAGCCGGAAATCGAACTGCTCCAATTCAAAGAGTCGTTCGAAACATTCAGCAATATAATCAACAACCTGCAACGGCAGTACCTGACGCTGGAGAATGAATACCGCGAGCAGGGCCGCAAACTCGAAGAGATCAACCAGCAACTCCGCCATACGATTGCCGCCAACCGGTCGGTTACTTCCTTTCTGAATTCGATATTGACGTCGCTGACTTCCGGCGTGGTAGCTGTCGATCAGGCCGGAGTTATCTCTCATTTCAATCCGGCTGCGGAGCGAATTACCGAAGTCTCCACGGCGCGGGCCCTGGGCCGCAAGTATGACGAGGTTATTTCGGCCAAAAGCGGCGGACGTTTTTCAGCCTTCGATACCGTTATGTCGGGAATCGAGTTCGAATCCGAAGAAAAGGTCATCATCAATAAAATGGGCGAAGAGATACCGGTTTCGGTATCCACGTCGCTTTTGCGCGACGAGGACGGCAATCATTACGGCGCCGTTGAGATTTTTTTCGATATGACCAAGATCAGGAAACTGGAAGAAGAAGTCAGTCGGGTAAAAACGCTGGCCGCGCTGGGGGAGATGGCGGCGACAGTGGCTCACGAGGTGCGTAATCCGCTGGGCGGCATCGGCGGTTTTGCTGCGCTTCTTAAGCGTGAACTCGAAGGAGACGAAGATAAAATCCGGCTGGCGGATAAAATAATCACCGGCGTGAATACCCTTAATCAAACGGTCGTTTCACTTCTCGACTACACCAGAAGGGATCAGTTGAATCTGCGCGAGGTTTCGCTGGAGACATTAATTCAGGAAAGCGTTGAATATGAACAGGCCGATCGGGACAACCCAAAGGAAGGCGGCAGACAGCCTGACGTTAAAATGGAAGTCCTCGTCGGCGACAGGAATCTGAAGCTCAAATGCGATCCTCATCTTATGCGCCAGGTACTGCTGAATCTTCTCCGCAACAGCCGCGAAGCGATGCCTGACGGCGGACGAATAACCATCCTGGCTGATAAGGTCACGGAAAGCAACGATTGCCCCGTGCCGTTTCCGGCTGTCTGGATCGAAGTGGAGGATACGGGAATCGGTATCAGTAAACGGATTCAAAACAGGATATTTCAACCGTTTTTCTCAACCAAACGCGGGAACAAGGGTTCCGGTTTGGGCCTGGCCTCGGTCTGGAAAACCGTACAGGCTCACGGAGGCGAAGTGACCGCTTCCTCCGAGGAGGGCAAAGGCTCGGTTTTCAAAATATTTCTACCTCTCAACCTGTAAAAACCGGCGGGCAAAATATGAGACTCAATATACTTCTCGTGGATGACGACAAGCTGGTCAATGAGTTTATCGGCGAAACGCTCCGGCGCGTGCGTCATAATACTACCATCGCCTATTCGGGAGAGGAAGCCGGAAAAATCCTGGAGCAGTCGGCTTTTGATGTTGTTCTCACCGACATCAAAATGCAGAAGGTCTCCGGAATGGACATACTCAAATACGTCAAGACCAATCATCCCGACACCGAAGTTATTATGATGACCGCCTACGGCACGGTGCAAAACGCCGTCGAGGCGATGAAACTGGGCGCCTTTGATTATCTGGTCAAGCCGTTTTCGCCCGACGAGATCGAGCTGGTCGTCAACAGGGCGGGTGAGTATATATCGCTTCGGTCCGAGAACCGCCGGCTCCGCGCTGAAGTCAACGAGAAGTACAAAAGCCTGGTCGGCGCATCCAGGAAGATGACCGATATTATTGAGCTTATCAAGAATGTCGCTCCCAGCCGTTCAACGATTATGATCAGCGGCGAATCGGGAACCGGCAAAGAACTGATTGCCCGCGCCATTCATTTCAATTCCGGTCGGGCCGATCAGCCGTTTATAAAACTCAACTGTCCCGCTTTACCGGAAGGGCTGGTGGAGTCGGAACTGTTCGGGCACGAAAAGGGAGCTTTTACCGGCGCGGCCCGCCAGACGCGGGGCCGATTCGAACTGGCCGACGGCGGTACGCTTCTATTGGACGAAATTTCCGAGATTCCGATTACCCTGCAGGGCAAGCTCCTGCGCGTGCTTCAGGAGCGCGAATTTGAGCGGGTCGGTTCCGGTCATACGATTCAGGTTGATGTTCGCATCATCGCCACCACCAACCGGAATATCAAAAAGGAAATCGCCGACGGCAATTTCCGCGAGGATTTATTCTATCGTCTTAATGTTATCCCGATAGATGTCCCGCCGCTTCGGGAAAGGCTGGATGATATCCCGCTTCTGCTCGATTATTTCATGGGAAAGTACTGTGCGGAGACCGGCAAAAATATCAAGGGTTTGGATGATTCGGCGATGCGTCTTTTTATGAAATATCACTGGCCGGGCAACGTCCGCGAACTGGAGAATTTCGTCGAACGGGCGGTTGTGATATCTCAGAACGACGTCTTGAGCGCCAAAGATTTTCCGCAATCGCTGGTTTTGGGCAAAATCGAGGATAACGGCGGCGATTTCCAGGTCGGCATGAGCGTGCACGACGCCGAAAAGCTTTTGATTTTGCGCACTCTTGAAACTCAGGACGGCAACCGCACCCGCGCCGCCGATATACTGGGCATCAACCCCCGCACCCTGCGCAACAAACTGAACGAATACGGAATCAAAGATACCGACGATTGATGTTTCTTTTGCTTCTTCTGCTTCTTTTGCTTCTTTTGTTTCATTCGATTTACTTTTCGTGCGCCGCTTATGGGATTTTTCTTGTATTGATGGCGCAGGTTTGCCTAAAACCTGAAAACATTTCGTAGGGGCGGTTACGCGGATGGTTGCCCGCCCTCAAAGTCAAATGTCTGCAAGATACAGGCGCTGCTGGAGGTAGTTTTGCACGTAGTCGCGTACCGCGTCCGGAAGGGGAGTGACGGACTTCTCATAACCTGCCTGCTGGAGTTTGCCCATTTCCGCCTTCGTGTGATACTGGTATTTCTCGCGAAGTGCTTTCGGCATTTCCACGTACTCTATGTTTTCTTTCAAGCCCATGGCGTCAAAGATGGCAGTTCCGACCGTATTCCACGAACTTGCCGTGCCGGACCCTACGTTGAAAATGCCGCATATCTCCGGGTTATCGAAGAAAAAAAGAGTCATCTCAACTGCATCTTTGATGTAGATGAAGTCGCGGAGCTGCTCACCATCAGCGTATTCCCTGCGATATGATTTGAAAAGGCACAGTCTGCCGGTTTCTTTTATCTTCTCATATCCCTTGCAGACAAGACTACGCATATCCCCCTTGTGGTACTCATTCGGACCAAAGACATTGAAATATTTCAGGCCCGTGATCTTGTCGAGCAATTTGTTTCTATGGGCCCAAACGTCGAACATTCGCTTGCTCATGGCATACATGTTAAGCGGCACAAACACCGACGGGTCTTTCACTTCGTCGCTGTATCCTTTTGAACCGTCACCGTAGGTGGCCGCGCTGGAGGCGTAGATGAAACGTATGGCCTCCCTGGCTGCGAACTCTGCGACATATTTTGTGTATTCAAAGTTGTTCTTAACGAGAAACATGGCATCGGTTTCGGTTGTGCTCGAGCAGGCGCCCATGTGGAAGATTGCCTCTGTTCCTTTCCTGAACTTTCCGGCAAGCACGGCGTTCAGAAAATCACCTTTTTCCAGGTAATCCGTAAAGTATAATCCCGCCAGATTCTTCCACTTCTCGGAATTCTCGAGTTCATCCACAACGATGATATCGGTCCTGCCCCTTGCATTAAGTGCCCACACGATAGCGCTTCCAATGAACCCTGCTCCTCCAGTTACGATGATCATTGCTCGACTTTCTACATTATTTTCTTGAACAGCGAGAGAATCCCCTGTTTCCACGCAACGCGGTGGGTTACGCCTGTTCCCGTACGGCTTACCTGATCCTTATTCTTGAGATACCAGTCATAACTTTTGATGAGTGCCTGCGAATTGGATATCTTCGGCTTCCACCCGAGCTTCTTTTCTATTTTTTCGATTGACACGTAAGAGTCCTTGTCAGCGGTGCCGTATATCCACTTGTAGAGTGGGGACAGCCTGAGGAACTCCAAGAAGGCGAGAGCGGCCTTGATGGGGGCTGCCGGTGTTCTCATAACCCGTGCGCCGGTGCCTGCGTGCTCGCACAGCGCGTTGACGTCCTTTTCCACACTATTGAAATCCGTTGCACCAACATTGAAAGTATCATTAGCCTTTTCACGCGGTGCAATCAGACAGAGGTATATGGCATCAACGAGATCATCTACCTCAAGGAGTTGGTAGCGGTTCTGGCCGTTGCCGATAACCGGGATGCGTTTCCCACTCTCGACCCAGTCATAGAGAATCTGAAACACGCCGAGCCGGCCTGTTCCGATGAACGTCTTCGGTCGGATTACAGGTACGAAGTACCCTTTTTCTCGGAACTGGTTACAGACTTCCTCCGCCTTGATCTTGCTTTCACCATAGGTCCCGACGCCTATCATGGGGTCATGTTCATAAACCGGGTGTCTTGTCGGCACGCCATAGACAGCCGTGCTGGAAATGTAGACAACTCGTTCGACTCCGTATTTCCTGGAGAATTCGATGACGTTGCGTGTGCCGTCTACGTTGGTATCAACAATGTCCTTTTTCTTCCATAACGGGAGTGCGGCTGCACCGTGCACTACCGCATTATAGTTGTTTTCCCTGATGAGTTTTTCTAAGGTGTCTCTGTTTCGAATGTCGCAATGGTGTTTTACGACTTCCAGGGGATAGTCGGCTTCCGGATAGTTTGCTATATCGAGAAGTTCAACCTGGTGGCCCTTCCCGTGTATGATGTTCGCGGCGTGATAACCGAGAAAGCCCGCCCCTCCGGTGATCAGCAGCTTCATGTTTTTACCTCCGATGGCTATAGTAAAACTAGGGCAGGGGCTCCGTGCTCCCGCCTATTCTATTCCCCATTTTTGGTAATGCTCATTTTTTGTCGGCGGGGCGCTACACCGGCGATCAAAAAGTAAAAAGGAGACTGGTCTGTCCCAGTCTCCTTCACATACACAATGTTGTCGTATTCGCCTATAAGAGGCCCGTATGTCTCTTACCAGCTCCGGCGGCGATTGCCGCCTTGAGAGTCGTTGCGCGGGCGCGCTTCGTTGACATTCAACGTGCGTCCGTTCAGCTCCTGGCCATTCAACCCCTCGATTGCGGAAGTGGCCGCCTCCTGGGCGGACATCTCGACAAAGCCAAACCCTCTTGGTCTGCCGCTGTCTCTGTCCGTAATAATGTTGACGCCCGTGACTTCTCCAAAGCCTTCAAAGGCCTGGTGCAACTGATCTTCTGTCGTGTCAAACGACAGGTTACCAACGTAGATATTCATTCTACACTCCGGTTTTGTTTATCCCCAATCAAATCTCTCCCGAAGGAATTGCATTCGTCGAGATAAACTCATTAAAGCGCACTATTGCGCGTCAGTTCCCATATTCAGCTTTTTCAGAGATTTGACAGAATATACAAAGCCTTGATAAAAGCACCGACGGAAACCAATTTTGACTATTTAAGTATATCGGTTTATTCCGGCAATGTCAATAGCTAATTTTAATTTTATTTCCC
>CAZSYD010000043.1:0-19345 GCA_964611355.1 uncultured Ignavibacteriales bacterium
CTCAACAGGATATTTCTACTTTGCTTAAATAGGACATTATCACTTTGCGGGAACAAGATAGAATTAGCCGGATGACAACGCAGTTGGCTTGCCATTTCAGGGACGACGACGGCAGGCTACTACGCGGTATCGGCTATTTAATAATAAATAAAGCCGAAACTACTGCGCGGGCGGAGGATCTTTAACCTTATCATTGAGCGGTTTGCCTTCCGGGATGATTGCCCACCCGACGATATAGGTAATAATTATAGGCAGGAAGGCGGTTACAAATCCCAGAAAGATCACTCCCAGCCTGACGATGGTCGGATCGATATCATAAATCTCACTCAGGCCTCCGCAAATGCCGCCGAGTTTTTTGTCGGTCGAGGATCGGTATAATTTCGTCATACTTGTCCTTATATACGAGTCTGCACGTTACGAGTTGCGGTTAAATCAAATATGAAATCTGCGTGGCTCCCAAAACGGTACTTATTGGCGCTTGTACCTGCCCATTAATTGGCCTTCGGCCAGGATATGACCCTCCATGGCCGTCAGCAGGTCGCTTTTGGTCACCCGGCCCGATAATCCCAGCATCGCATCGAGTGCATAAACCTTGAAGAAATACCGATGCGTGCCGCTCGGGGGACAGGGCCCGCCGTATCCGAACCGGCCAAAATCAGAAATGCCGTGCAGCGCGCCGTTGGCCAGCGTTTCATCCGGTGGAATATTCCCCTGCAAGTCTCTCGTGTCGGGCGGCAGATTATACAGCACCCAGTGAACCCAGGTGCCCATGGGGGCGTCCGGGTCATCCGATATCAGGGCTATGCTTTTAGTTTCCTCGGGGATGCCCTCGATTTTCAAAGGAGGCGAGATATCTTTTCCGTCACACGTGTAAATGCCGGGTATCATTTTTCCTTCTTCGAAGGCCGAACTGGTAACCGTAATAGCCATGGTCGCTTCTCCTTTTGGCGATATTTCTTGCATTTTCTCTGCTTGTTTCTTTTCCTGACATGCCGAAAGCAGCAGACCCGCCGTCAGCGCAAAACAGATTAAACCTCTCATCATGCACTACCTCTCCGGTTATGCACCCGCCCCGGCAGCGGCAAGCTGGATTTCCTGCTCGTGCCGGCGGAGAGATTCGATTAACTCCCTCAGATCACCGTTGAGGATCGCCTGCAGTTTATGCAGCGTCAGGCCAATCCGGTGATCGGTAACGCGGCCCTGGGGAAAGTTATAAGTGCGAATCTTGGCTGACCGGTCGCCGGAGCCGACCATCGACTTCCGCTCGGCGGCAATCCTGCTCTGCTGTTCGCGCGCCGCCCGGTCAAGCAGGCGTGCCCGCAGGACTTTCATCGCCTTGACTTTGTTCTTTAACTGTGATTTTTCATCCTGACAGGTAACGACCAGGCCGGTCGGCAGGTGGGTGATACGGACGGCCGAATCGGTTGTGTTGACCGACTGACCCCCGGGACCGGAACTGTGATAAACGTCAACTTTGAGTTCCGTATCTTTAATTTCGATATCGATTTCTTCCGCCTCAGGGAGGATAGCCACCGAGGCGGCCGAGGTGTGGATGCGCCCGGAGCTTTCGGTGGCCGGCACTCGCTGAACCCGGTGCACGCCCGATTCGAATTTTAGTTTTGAATAGGCGGCGTCACCGGTAATACCGAAGACTACTTCCTTTATGCCGCCGACGCCGGTCGGACTGCTCGAAAGCGTCTCCACCTTCCAACCCTGATCTTCGGCATAGCGGCTGTACATCCGGAAAAGATCGGCGGCAAAAAGAGCCGCTTCCTCACCGCCGGTACCGGCCCTGATTTCAACCACGACGTCTTTGTCGTCATTGGGATCGCGCGGCAGGAGCATAACCCGAAGCTTCTTTTCCAGCTTTTCAATTTCAGGACCTGTCTCTTCCAGTTCGGCGCGGGCTATTTCAACCAGGTCGGGATCATCGCCGGCCTTAATAATTTCTTTTGCTTCCTCAATGCGGGCCAGCATCCGGCGGTACTGATTTCCGACCTCGTGGATTTCCCTGAGACGCCGGTGCTCGCGCGAAAGCGATTTAAGTTTGTTCCGGTCGTGGAGCACTCCGGGATCGGCTAATCCTTCCGAAACGTTGCGATAACGGTCATCGATTTTATCCAGCAATTTGAGCATAACAACCTCAGGTACTAACAAAATATAGACTGTAGCGAATAACCTGGCAAGGCTAATCGGTTATCGGAATCCGGATGGTAAGGCAGCTAAACGGGAACCCGCCTGACGGAAAGGTTGGATTCCTTGATTTCCATCACTGTTTCCAGGGCTACGATGGCGACCTCCAACTGGTCGTAGGTCGGCTCGCTGGTGGTAATATTCTGTATCCACAGGCCGGGCAAGATAAGGATTTTGGTCAATTTCGATTCGCGTGTTTTGCCCGATAACTTGAGCAGTTCATACGATACCCCGGCCACAAGCGGCAGGAGAGAAAAATGGATTGCAAATCGGGTCATCAGCGCCGGCGGATGACCGGTTATCATTGCGTAGATCGTATCCGAAACGGAATAAATTAGAATGGCAAAAATGGCGACGATTAGAATAAAGCTGGTACCGCATCTGGGATGCCGACGGGAATACTTGGCGACGGTTTCCGGGACCAGGTCGGCTCCCGATTCGAAGGCAAAGATCGATTTATGTTCGGCCCCATGATAGGCGAAAACCCGCTTGAAATCGCCAAGAAGCGATATTCCCCAGACATAACCGATAAACAGGGTAACCCGGATGATGCCGGCTACGATATTGAAAAAAAGGGCGTCTTTTTTAACATTAAGCAGAGTTGACAAGGCCAGCGGCAGAAAGAAAAAGATGGCAATGCCGAGCGCAAGGGCAAAGACAACCGTCCCGGCCAGAAGCAATGCGTTTGATTTTCGCCGCTTTTCCGTATAGACTTCGCCTTTTTGGGCCGCTTCTTCTTTTTCAATTTCCGTCACGGCGGTATCGGCGGAAAAATTAAGCGACCGGATACCGATCACCATCATCTCAATAAGTGAAATCGCGCCGCGGACGATCGGCAGACCGAAAAGTTTTTTTCTTTTAGTTACAGAGATATATCGGTCGGATTTAACCCTGATCTCGCCCGAAGGCACTCTCACGGCCGTGGCGATCCGATCATCAGACCGCATCATAACGCCTTCAATTACCGCCTGTCCGCCGACTGCCAAATCCGGCATAAAACACCTGAAAAATTAATGACTACTTAGCAAACCTGCCGCAATAAACAACCGGGTCAAAAAGCGATAGCTAATTAACCCCGGTATTCTCAAAAAATATACGGGCGGGATTTTCTCCCGCAATGGAATAAAAACCTATTTTTCTTTATTCAACTTATACTTCCGGCGGAAACGTTCCACCCGACCCGCCGTATCAACCAGTTTCTGCTTGCCGGTGAAAAAGGGGTGGCAACTGGAGCAGATTTCAACCTTGATATTTTCCACGGTCGACCGGGTTTCGATGACGTTTCCACAGGCGCAGGTGATTTTGGCCGGTTTATAATCGGGATGAATTTTCGGTTTCATCGGTCTATCCTTATTCTACAGCCGTCTAATAAGACATTGCTGTTACTATTAACCCAAAACAGCGGCCAATATAATAGTTTTCGACAGAAAGGCAAGCGATTTTAGCGCCAACGCCGGTTGAAACGGTCACGGAAGAATTTCTTTGTCCAGCAACTTCCATAGGAAACCATCCGTTCCAGTCAGCCGCTTTTTGGCTTTGGCGCGATCAATCCCCAAATGGTGCATGACAATCGCCAGCTTGACCGAGCCGTCGGAAGATTTCAAAAGCCGGTCGGCTTCCTCATATTCGATATCCAGAAGGTCGATCAGGATTTTTCGCGACCGGGCAACCAGTTTGTCCGAGGTGGCGCGCAGGTCAACCATCAGGTTGCCGTAGCACTTGCCCAGGAGAACCATAGCAGTAGTAGAGATCATGTTGAGAGTCATTTTCTGCGCCGTTCCCGATTTCATCCGGGTTGAACCGGTAATCACTTCCGGCCCGACCTCGAGCTGAATCATAATATCCGGCTTGAAGTCAATTTGGCCCACGCGGTTGCAAACAACAAGCGTTGTTGCGGCTCCGATATCAATAGCGTACCTGATACCGGCGATAGTGTATGGGGTTTTGATCGAGGCCGCCAGCCCGACCAGCATATCGTCGGCGTTGAAATTAAACTTCCGCAAATCAGGCGGCGCTTGCCTGGCCTGATCCTCAATACCTTCAGCCGAACGGATCAGGGTATCGCGGCCGCCGGCGATTACGCCGATCACCTGCGACGGATCGGCGCCGAAGGTGGGCGGACATTCTGCGGCATCGAGAACCCCCAGCCTTCCCGACGTCCCGGCGCCGAGATAGAAAAGACGACCGCCATTTTTGAGAACTTCCGCCGCTTTTTCAGCCGCCCGGGCAATATTGGGTATTTCCTTTTGGACCGCCTCAGCAACAGTTTGGTCTTCTTCGTTTATTATCGTGCAAATCTCGACCGCCGTCATCCGGTCGAGATTTATGCTTTTGGGGTTGGGTTGTTCCGTACCAAGGCGCTTGAGATGATTGAGCAGTTTCTTTTCCCGGTCGTTCATTATTCGGATACGATGATTGAATCCGGCGCGGCAATGACCATACCGGCTGTCCGACCGGTAATAATGGGGTAAGAGACATTATCAGCCGGGTTGCTGGCGGTCGGAATATCAAAGAGAAGCGACGGAAAATCTACCGGCGCTCCAATATAAGAAGCGACGTAAATCATATGCGTGCCAACTATCCGGTCGTTAATGTTGAGGATAAAGGTTTCGGGAGGAATGGCGCCGGTGATGCCGGAAACGTAATCCTCGTACCCGTCACTGGTGCCGGCCGATTCCGGCGGTTTGGTGGCCAGAATATAGCCGTCGGTGCCGTCGGAAATGGTCCATGCGACCGGCTCAGCGTTGCCGATAAAGTTACGTAGGGACGGGCCGTCGATGCTGAACGCGCCGGGGAGTGAAATAGTCAGATTTATATTCAGGAAGGTCGAGTCTTTGATATTAAGTATATAACAGGAATCAACCGCAATCTGAGCCGGAGTAAAGTCTTTACAATATCCACAAACTGAAGTATCCAGAGCGATTCCGGCCAGGGTTATATCGGCCTTTTTGTAATAACTCCCGTTCCTGATAAACGTCAGGTCAAGGTGAGCCGCGCCGGTCGGTAATCTCTTGACCAGCATCGTCTCCACCCGGTAGGTTGCTGTTTGGCCGGGCCTGGTTAAGTCTCCTTCGCAGGCGACCATCAGGACGACGGGTAACAGAGCCGGGATAAAAAGCGACAATATCTTTTTCATATTTCTTTATATCGGAACAGTCCGACGCCTTTTAACAATAGTTATAGTAACAATATCAACGGATAGAGGCAATTGATTATCGCCTGCAGGCAACTTTTTATTGCCAATTTCGCCGGTATAGATTTAATTGGAAATATCATGACCAAAAAAACAAAAGAAGCAATAAAAACGACGGCCGCCATAATTATTGCAGTGCTGGCCGTTATCCTGCTCTGGATATACCCGCTTAATCAGGCGGGAAAAATAATCGTCCGGGCCGATGAAGAGCTGCAACCGGCCGGTGTCGAAGAATACGGCCTGGCGGCCGATTCGATGACCGTGACCACCGAAGACAACCTCAAACTATCCGGCCTGGTTTTCGCCGCCGATAGTGCCAGGGGAACGGTTGTTCTGATTCACGGCCTTTTTGGGGTAAATTCCTCTCAACTTTCCAAAGTCAGGGCTTTCGTCGATGAAGGCTTTAACTCGGTAGTCTATGACCAGCGGGGCTATGGGAAAAGCGACGGCAAGTATCGTTCCGGCGGTTATTTCGAAGCGAATGATCTCCAGTCGGTAATATCCCGGCTTGATCTGGAAGATCGTCTTATACATCCCGTTGTCGTCTGGGGCGAGGATCACGGCGCCACGGCCGCCATTCGCGCCTGGGCGCAGGAAAATAGAATTGACTTTGTGATTGCCGAAAATCCCGTTGTCAACGGACGCGACTGGCAAAAGCGGGTGATTGAACATAAAAACCTTTCCGCGCCGAGTTTATGTCTACCTGTTATCTGGTGGTGGATGAAACAAGAATCAGGATACGAAATTCCGATTGATGATACCGATATCAGCGACCGTTTCGGCATGGCTGTTGAAAAAAAGCCCGGCCGTATGCTGTCGATCGCCTGCGGAGACGCCGATAAGGCAGTAAATCCGTATATCGATGAATTGGTGCCGCTGGGCGGAGAGTGGCTGGTTTTGCCCTGCCCGGACGGAAGCCTGTTTGAAAAGCATAAGGACAGGCTGATGTTTGCGATAATGGAAATGATTCAAACGGACCAGTCTTTGGAAAGTCGGGAGCTTTAGAAAAAGAGAATGGACTTAAGATGAAAAAGATAATCATAACGGTGACCTTGGGGCTTCTAATCATATTTGCTGTGGGATGCAGCCGCTCGGAGACCGCCGATAAAGATATCGCGTCCGAAGAACTGCCCTGGAACGATGAAGATACCCTGTACCAATTCAGGAAAGCATGGTGGGGAATGACCATGGATGAAGTCAGGGAATCCGAGGCTGTCCCGCCCACGCAGGAAAATGAGGAAGTTATTGTTTATCGAGGGAAAACCCTGGGGCTTAAAAGTATCATCGGATACGTATTCAAAGACGATTCGCTCACGGCGGGAAGATGTCTGTTCGAACATACTCGGGTGGAAACGGGAGAATATATCAGCGACTTTGAGTACCTGAAAAGCGCTTTCACCGAGAAATACGGCCAACCGGCGGCGGATAATATAGAATGGCTCAACCCCCGTTCGGAAAACAAAGACAATCCGGAAAAGGCGCTCCTGGCGGGGGATATGTTCTACTTCGCGATATGGAACACGCCGAAAACAAAAATCATGATGACGCTTCGCAAAGAGGAAAAGAAACTTCAATTGGGGTTTGAATATACAAAACAGCTTCTTATCCGCCGACACGATAGCATGAAAACTATCGAGGACACCACCGGTCGATGAACGGATTTTCTATCCGATAAACAGCATTGCCACTCCAAAGACGGCGATAATTGCTCCCAGCACCGAGCGACGGGTCGGGCGTTCCTTGTGGATAATCATTACCAGTGGAATTACCAGCACCGGGAAAGTTGACATAAGCGTTGCGGCAATACCGGCCTCGGTATATTTAACCGCTACCAGCGAAAGCCAGACCCCGACGGTCGGCCCCAAAAAAGACGCCCCCAAAAGCGCCCGAACGGCGTCCCAATTGATCAGTGATTTGATGGTGCCGATTATTTCCCGCCTGGCAGCGGCTGTTATCCAGATGGCCATCCCGGCGGCAACCATTCTAATCAATGTTGCCGACATAGGATTAAATGTTTCGCCCATACCTTCTTTGGCCAATACCAGTCCCAATGCCTGCCCGGCCGCCCCGCCGACACCCATCAGGATACCGACCGGCCTGGAACCTTCTCGGTTGTCGATCTTGTTATCCTTTCTGTCGGTCGATACCCAGGTAACGCCCGCCAGCGTGACGAAAATACCGGCTATGGCTATCATACTCAGCCGTTCATCGATCATGAAGTAGGCGATCAGGGCGGTCATAACCGGCGCCAGCGACATCATCAACGCCCCGTGCCGCGGGCCGAGGATTACCAGGCAGCGAAAATAGAAGGTGTCGCCGATAGCAAGACCGATTATGCCCGACAGGGCCAGATAGAGCATAGCGCGGCTGTCATATCCGGTCGGAAACAAATTGCCGTAACAGATGAAAAGGAGCACTGTTAGAAAGATTGCAGATATTGGGATTCGCAGCTTGTTGACGTTGTATGAACCGATTAAACGTCCGGCGGCGGTGAATAGAATTGTCCCTCCCGCCCAACAGAAGGCGGTGCCAAGAGCGGCGAGTTCACCTATAAAAAGCATCAGCTTTTGGCGTCCCTGTTGGTGACAGCAAAGCGCAGGCCGGCGATCAGGCGGTCGATATCGTTTTGATTATTGTAAAGGTGAACCGACACACGTATCGAACCTTCCCGGAGGGCGGGGATAATCTTTTTCTTTAGCAGCAGGCGGTAAACTCGCGTGATATCTCCTTTATCGGTCGTGAAGCTGAGAATCGAACTGCGATGCTTTTTCTCCAGCGAACTGGTAATTCGATAAAAAGGTTCCGATTGAAGATATTCTATCAGCCGGTCAAGCAGGTAATGGTTATGCTTTTGTATCTCTTTTATTCCAAGATCAACCAGAAACGAAAGCGTCCAGTCCAGTGACAGAACCTGCGCGGCCGGATAGGTGCCCATTTCATATTGCTGAGCGGAAGGTTCAAACCGGCGGTCAAAATCACGGAGGTTTGACCAGTCGCATTTCCAGTCAACCCCAAGCCAGCTTCGCCATGGTGGTATGAGTCGCTTCTTAATTTCATTGGAAACATAAAATATACCCGAACCCTGCGACCCCAGAAGCCATTTCTGACCGCCTGCAGAAGCCATATCAACGTTCCATTTTTTGACGTTTATCGGTTCCGGCCCGGCTCCCTGGATGGCGTCAACGATAAAAAAGACACCTCGATCGCGGCAGATACCGCCAATCGTCTTAAGATCGTTTTTGTAGCCGTTGAAATACTGGACGAATGAAAGCGAGAGCGCCCTGGTCTTTTTGGTAATGGCTTTGTATAAATTATCAATATCAAAAAAGCCGTCTTTACTTTTGAGAAACCTGACTTTGATGCCCCTGTTGCGCAGTTCCAGCCAGGGATAGACGTTGGCTGGAAACTCGATATCGGAAAGCAGGACTTCGTCGCCCTTTTTCAACGGCAATCCAAAAGCGGCCAGGTTGATGCCAAAGGTTGTGTTGAAACCGAAGCCGATCTCAGACTTGCGGCAGCCGAATATCTTCGCCCCGTTACGGCGGATATTGTCGAGCGCTTCAAAAAGTTCTTCCTGAGCACCGATACCGGCCATCCTGGCCAGCTGAAAATGTTTATCCTGTAATTTGAATGCCGGATCAGGCAGCGGGCCGTTGGAAGCGACGTTAAAATAGACCGACTTTCCCGTATGGGGAAAAAGCCTGCGGATTTGCTCGACATCAATCATAATCTTCAGCCTACAAGATATATAAATACGAAATAATGCCGTAAATGAGAAGCAGCCTGAGAAGTTGTCCGGCCATTTGGAACAGGGTAAAAGCGAGCGGCAACTTGATCCTTAAAAAGAAAGTGGCCGCATATGGAATAATGCCCAGCATAAACAGAAGAAGCGCCAGAGATACTCCGGCCCTGACGCCGTAAAAAGGAACCAGAACATAAAACCAGCTGTACGTTACGGACGGAAGGACAACCAGGAAAGCCAGTTGAATCAGGTACCGGGAGAAAAAATAACCGGAACCTCTCTCTTCCAGAAACTCCGGCGGCAACATGGTCGGAAGCCTGAGCTTCTTCTCCAGCAGATACCAGAGAAGCTCAAAAACAAACAACGCCGCTCCCGCCCACAGCAGGCAGGCCAGGAGAAGTCTCACGCTTATCATTTCAACCATCCTTCCCGCCGATACCAGTCGATAGCCATGCGAGCGCCTGCCCGGAAGTCAACCGCGGCTTCGAAGCCAAGCTGGTCTTTGGCTTTGGTAACATCCGGTTCCCAATCTCCGGTGAGTTCTTTTACCTTCTGGCGTGAAAACATCGGCGCCCGCCCGATTATTTTGCAGAAGGTTTCTGAGAAAAAAGCAAGAGTTAGCAGAATTCGCCGGGGAATAATAATGCCAACACTTTTTTTGCCGAGATGTTCGCTTATAATATCCATTAGTTCCCGAATAGTATATGATCGCGGTTCGGCGATATAATAAGTTTCACCGGCGCCTGTGTCTGTTTCCATGGTAAGTTTGATCGCCGCTGCCAGATCGTCGACATAAATCATCCGGACACGGTTGCGGGCGCCGCAGGGGTATGGTTTAAATCCTCGGTTGACAAGGCGAAAAAAAGTAAAGGTCTCTCTATCGCCGGGGCCATAAACCGCCGGCGGTCGAATAACCGTAATAGGAAACAGGTTTTTATATGAAACCGCCGCCTCTTCACCGGCCAGCTTGGATCGGCCGTAGGGAGTCAGAGGTAACGGCGGGTCGGATTCTTTTCGAGGCTTGCCCGACGATATTCCGGCAGCCGCCGCGGATGAAATTAGAACGAACTTTTTCAAACCGAGATTATGATTTTTGACGGCGTTGAGCAGGTTGATCGTTCCCTGGTGATTGATGCGCATGAAATCGGCTTCGCTGTCGGCCTTGACGAGACCGGCCAGATGGATGACAAAGTCAACTCCCTCGACCGCCTTTATGAGCGATTCGGGGTTGGTGATGTCGGCTGTTATCCTGGAATGAGGAATATCTTTCAGAAGCGACAGGTCGGAGGTCTCGCGACAGATGATGCGAACGGCGTATCCGGAAGCGGTTAGAAGACGGCAAAAGCGGCTTCCGATAAAGCCGTTTGCGCCGGTTACCAGCACGGTTTTGATATCTTCCGCCTGCATTGCGCCAAACTACGCAGCTACTTCGTTTTTTTCAAGTCAAATTCATTTTATCTTTATCAGGTTTATCGATTGAGTTTGATTTTGTCATTCCAATGCCTCATCTTTATGGGGCATGCGTAAATTTGCACCGAAACCTTTTTTATTTATAATTCGTAGAGAAAAGGACAAGGAGACAAAGGCAGGTGGAAAAACATCTTCAAATCGCGGCAGTACTAAATATTATTAACGGCTTCATAGCTTTATTTGGCGGCGGTATTGCCTTTATGATATTGCCGTTCGGCGGGCTCGTTTCCGGCGAGACAACCGCAATTCTGGCGACCGGGCTTGCTGCCGTCATTGTCATTTCGATTTGTCTGGTGTTTGGACTGCCAAGCGTTATCGGCGGATTCGGCCTGTGGCACAGAAAGCGTTGGGCGAGGATAGTGTTGATTATAATGGCGATTCTGAATCTGCCCGGGATCCCGATCGGCACGGCGCTGGGAATCTATACTCTATGGGTTCTGTTCAATTCCGAAACGGAAAAACTGTTGACTGCTTAAGTCAGAAATCTCCCCCGGCCATGCACAGGCAATATTATTAATCGCCGCCAAGTTTTACCAGTGTCAACGCAGTTAACGAGGCGGGCGACTGTTCGTTTATCAAATGAGCCGCCTCGGTCAAGCTGCGGCCGGTATCATAAATATCATCAAAAAGTAGAATATGCTTACCTTTTACTGCCCGTGGATGTTTAAGAAAGTAGCGAAGACGCTTGTCCGCCAGTTTCTCTTTGAAGTCGCGGTCCTTTTGGGGTTTTTCGAGACGAAGCCTTGCCAAAATATCGTGACGAGCAATCCAGCCGAAGTGAGATGCAACCTGATCCGCCAGATACCCGACCGGACTGAAGGGACGATTAGTGATTGAATCGGGGACGGTTATCAAGACATAAGGTGGGTTGGGAAAAGGATTAATCTTTAGATAATTGATCAGAAAGGCTGCCAGTCTTTCAGCCGCCCTGACCGAATGACGGTATTTCATCAGATAGATTAACTTACCCAGATCGGTTTTTTGACGGGGGGTATCTTCCGAGTAACTTCCCAGCGCCAGCCCACAACTGAACGGTCCCGGCAAAGGGGTAACGCACAGCTCCGGGTTCAGGCTGTCAACCCGTATTTCCTGCTTTGTCCCCGGCAGGAAAAAGGAGCCAAAATATTCTTTCAGGAAGCTTTTCAAATCCATCTTCGCTCAAAATAACGGAAAAAATCGCTTGTCGGAAAAAAAGCATTGCCTGACAGAATATGGCGATAACCTTCAGCTTTTTTGTTGGCGGATATTAACTCGTTCGACTATATTGGGATGATTATGAATCGGAATAGTTTTACCGCGCTTGTTGCTATTTTCTTTTTTGCTTCCCCGATATTTGCGGCTAAATATGCCGGTGAGCCGTTTTCGCTCGGCGTCGGCGCCGGGCCGCTTGGCATGGGTGGGGCCGTAGTGGCCGGGCCGTTTAACGCCACGTCCGGTTATTGGAACCCGGCTGGGCTGGCATATCTTCACGGTCGGCAGATTCAAACCATGCACGCCGAAACTTTCGGATCGCTCCTCAATCACGATTACATCGGTTACGGCTCCAATAACGGCAAACGGCAGGGACTGAACAGCTACGGCCTGTATTTGTATTATCTCGGCGGAGGAGGGGTCAAAATCACCGGCTTCGACACGGAAACGCAGTGGCCATACGTTATCCGCGAAGAAAGTCATTTCGACCTGATGCTGGGAGCTTCCCTGGCCGGTAAATATAGAGAGAATATTGCCTATGGCGTGACGGCCAGGATTCTTTATCGTGACATAGCGACCGAAACCGCCTACGGCCTCGGGCTTGACGCCGGTTTTATTTACCGTGTGGATACGCTTATCACCGCGGCCATTGTAGTGACAGATTTGACTTCGACTTTTCTGGCATATTCCAATGATAACACGGAATCGATTTATCCCGCAATCAAACCGGGGCTGTCGTATCGTTTTGCGCGCCGTGATTTCTCTGTCCTTCTGGCGGGTCAATCAATAATTCGATTCGAAGGCCGCAGGGAGGCCGCCGAACTCTGGCAGGGCGAGATCTCGGCCGATTTCCAGGCCGGTATTGAAATCGAATACAAAAAGGTCGCCTTTGGCAGGTTGGGATATGACCAGAACCGTTTTACCGCCGGACTGGGCGCCGCCGTCGGTCGTTACCTGATTGATCTTGCTTACCTGCATCACAGCGATCTCGATGAAACCTTCCGAGTATCAGCGGGAATCAATTTCTAAAATCCAAACATCCCTTCTCAATGACTTTTCCCTTGCCCCATTATGTCTGATGGCCTTAATTTGGCCTTTCAAGTAATCATCTCGTTTCTCAGCCGACTTCAGGAGGAGGCGTGAATTTTTTATCCGACATTCTCAATAATATCAACAGTTATGTTTGGGGATTCCCGGAAATATTTCCGTTTATCGTAATTCTTCTTCTGGGAACCGGGGTTTTTATCTCGTTCAGAATGGGTTGGGTCCAGCTTCGCAGGGTCAAACATGCCATCGACATCACCCGTGGAAAATACGACGATCCCAGCCATGAAGGCGATATTTCCCATTTCAAGGCTCTCTCGGCGGCGCTGTCGGCCACCATCGGCATTGGCAATATAGCAGGTGTGGCGACGGCTATTCATTACGGCGGGCCAGGGGCGCTGTTCTGGATGTGGCTGACCGGTATCCTGGGGACATCTCTTAAATACGCCGAATGCACGTTGTCGATGAAATTCCGCAAAATCAATCCGGACGGTTCCGCCTCGGGCGGCCCGATGTATTACATCGAAAAAGGGCTTGGCTGGAAATGGCTGGCTGTGCTCTTTGCCGTCGCAGCATCAATTTGCGCCCTGGGGACGGGAAACTCGGTGCAGGCCTTTACCGTCGCCGACCAACTGCGAAGTGATTTCTCGATTCCGGTCTGGCTGACCGGCGGAATCATCGCTTTTCTGGTCGGTTCGGTTATTATCGGGGGAATAAAGAGAATCGGCCGGGTAACGGCAATTTTGTCCCCCCTTATGACTGTTATTTATGTCGCCGGAAGTCTGACCATTCTGATTCTTAACACTGACAAGGTTCCCGGAGCTTTCGAAATAATAGTAAATTCCGCCTTCACTCCGCCCGGCGCCATCGGCGGTTTTGCAGGGTCAACCTTCATGTACACGCTCATATGGGGCATCAAACGGGGACTCTTTTCCAACGAAGCGGGGCTGGGTTCGGCCCCGATCGCCCACGCCGCCGCCAGGACGGATGAACCGGTGCGCGAGGGAACGGTGGCCATGATGGGGCCGTATATCGACACGCTGACTATCTGCACCCTGACCGGCCTGAGTATCGTCGTTACCGACGCCTGGAATGTTATTGTCGACGGCGCGCAGTTGAATGGTTCCCCGATGACGACCTATGCTTTTTCTAAGGGAATAGCCTTTCTGGGTGGATACGGAGGGTATATCGTCACATTGGCGGTGCTTCTGTTTGCCACGTCAACTATGATTACGTGGTCATACTATGGCGATCGCTCGATGCAATATCTTTTCGGCAACAGCGTGGTCAGGCCATATCGGTACCTGTTTTGTATCATGATTTTCGTTGGAGCGGTTACCAAGTTGGAAGTGATCTGGACGTTCGGCGATATCGCCCTGGGGATAATGACCATCCCCAACCTGATCGCCCTGATTGCTCTTTCGGGGGTAACCGCGCGGATGACGCGGAAATATTATTCCCGCAAACATGTCCCGCTCAGGTAATCGATACGTAAAAAAATCCCGGATGGCCGACTTTTCCCTGTCAGCCATCCGGGTTTCTAACCCAGTTGTCAGACCAAGACTCTATTTTTTGAGATGCTTACTTACCAGTTTGGTCATTTCAAACATGTTGACCTTGGGTTTGCCGAAAACTCTCTTCAGTTTATCGTCGGCGTTGATCATTCGCCGGTTGATATTATCCTGAAGTCCGTTCCTCTTGATGTAAGCCCATAATTTCTTGGTAACTTCGGTCCGCGGCAGAGCCTTATCGCCGACAACGGCCGCCAGAGCATCGGAAGGAATCCACGGACGCATAAAGGCGGGATTGGGTTTCCGTTTGGCCTTGACAGTTTTCTTTTTGGGCGCGGCTTTTTTGGCCGGTTTTTTCCTGGCGGCGGGTTTCTTTTTGGCCATGGTTTTTTTCCTGGTTGTTGCTTTCTTTTTCGCGGCGGGTTTCCTTCCGGCGGCAGTTTTCTTTCTGGTTGTAGCTTTCTTTCTTGTGGCAGTTTTCTTCCTGGGCGTGGTTTTCCTTGCCACCTTCCTGATAGTCTTTTTGCCCGCCTTCTTTCTGGGGGCAGCCTTCTTTTTAGCGGCGGTTTTCCTGGTCGCCGGCTTCTTTACGGTTGCCATATTGTAACTCCTTTTAGTAAGTTAATATAGTTACTACAATATTGCCTGTCGGCTTTCCCTGCTGATGCATTGTCTCTAAAATATCCTGCTTAATGGATAATTATTAATTTTTTAAATTTTTCGCAATAAAAAAATGACTTCTAACATAAAATTTCATAGAGAAAATCGGCCTTTCTATCGTGGGAGCAGAATCTTTTGGATAGCTCAATAAGGGCATAAAAAACCCGGAAGCGGCAGTCCCGCCTCCGGATTTAAGAAATATAACTCTCACCACGGGCGATTTATGCTTTGTCCATGAACGGATAGCGATAATCGGACGGCGGCGCCAGGGTTTCTTTGATCGTCCTTGGCGAAGTCCAGCGGATCATATTCAGAAGGGACCCGGCTTTGTCGTTGGTGCCGGAGGCACGGGAACCGCCGAAAGGCTGTTGTCCCACAACGGCGCCGGTCGGTTTGTCATTGATATAGAAATTGCCGGCGGCATTGCGCAGGATTTTGTCGGCCAGGGCGATCGCTTCCCGGTCGCGGGCGAAAATCGAACCGGTCAACGCATAAGGCGAAGTGGCATCGCACAGACGCAGGGTCTCTTCGAAATCTTTATCCTTATAGACATAGATGGTCAAAACCGGCCCGAAGATTTCCTCCTCAATCAGTCGGCAATGCGGATCGGCAGTCAACACTACGGTCGGCTCGATAAATAACCCTTTCGAGTTATCGTATCCGCCTCCGATGATAATTTCGCAATCGTCGGCCTTTTTGGCATAGTCGATATAAGAAGTGATATCTTTGAAGGCGTTGCGGTCGATGACGGCATTGACGAAGTTGGTGAAATCATCGGGACTGCCCATTTTCAGTTCGCCGATCTGTTTGAGAAGCAGTTTCCTGATGTCGTCCCAGAGTGAAGCCGGGATATAAGCGCGTGAGGCCGCCGAACATTTCTGTCCCTGATATTCGTATGCTCCGCGAATCAGCGCCGTAACCGTCTCTTTCGGCGAAGCGGAGCCGTGGACAAAAATAAAGTCCTTGCCGCCGGTTTCGCCGACGATCCGGGGATAGCTTTTGTACGAAGCGATATTCTCGCCGACCGTTTTCCACATGCTCTGGAAAGTCGCCGTGGAGCCGGTGAAATGAATTCCGGCAAGGTTCGGGTTCTTTATAATCAGCTCGCCTACGTCTGCGCCGCGCGCGGTGACCATGTTGATCGCGCCGTCTGGAAGACCAGCCTCTTTGAGAATCTTCATTATGAAGTGGGCCGTGTAAATCGCACTGGACGCCGGCTTCCAGATAACTACGTTGCCCATTATTGCCGGCGCTGTGGGCAGATTACCGGCGATGGAAACGAAATTAAACGGCGTTACGGCCAAGACAAAACCCTCCAACGGCCGGTAGTCAACATAGTTCCAGACTGTCGGAGACGAATCGGGCTGCATGTCGCAGATTTGTTGCATGTAGTAAGTATTAAAACGGAAAAAGTCGGCCAGTTCGCAGACAGCGTCGATTTCAGCCTGGAAAATGTTCTTGCTGTGAGCCAGCATGGTAGCGGCGTTGACTATTTCCCGGTAAGGTCCGGCCAGAAGATCGGCCGCTTTCAAAAAGATGGCCGCCCGTTGCTGCCAGGGGAGATTGACCCACTTATCTTTAGCCGCCAGGGCCGCTTTGACGGCCATCTCGACCTCTTTGGCGCTGCCCTTGTAATAATAGCCCAAATCAAGGGAATAGTCATGCGGCGCGCTCATTTTGACGGTCTCGCCGGTTTTGACTTCTTTCCCCCCGATAATCATCGGGACTTCCAGCTTGTTTGATTTCAGATCGGCCATGGTTTTCTTGAGCGCATCCCTTTCGGGCGTTCCGGGAGCGTACGATTTGACCGGTTCGTTTTTAGGGTACGGAACTCTATAATTCCCCATTTTATCCTCCATATATTTTAGTCACAATGTTTCCGATTGTTATGGCAGTATAAATAGTTTTGGAAATAAGATCAAGTGGTCAGGAAAAGCGGATTGCCGCAGTTTCTGAGCCGGACTTGTTTCTAAGCGGCAGATATGGAGAGACTGCCTCGCGGGGAACGTAAGACAGCACCAATACGATCAGGTGGTATTGTCATCCCGGCAGAAGGCGCGGCTATCTCTCCATGTCTACTGTACGCAAGCTATATCGTCTCGTCTACGAATGAACGTTGCGCATACAATCGATAAGGAAATCGCCGGTGAGTTCGATCCGTTCGTCGGCAATCTTTATCAATTCCGCCGATGGCGGCGGTTTCTGGCCGTGGGCCAGATGAACGATTACGGCATGTTCTTTGACGATACGCACCGCCGGCACATAATCGCCGTCGGGAGCCAGAAGAATAATATGCCGAACAAACCTTAGGGTTGCCAGTTCGACCATGTGCGATGCCAGCATGACATCGACCCCTTTTTGCTGAAAGGTAACCGATCCGTCCTCGTTGAGTATCCGCTGGGTTCGTCCCAGGTGAACGTCAAAGCGAGGCAGATGCTGCAACCGTGTGAAAAAGCCCTTCTTTTTCTCCCACATCTCCTCTTCCTGGTCGGTCGGGGTTCTGCCGATCCAGGGAAGGGCATGGTAGTAATAGGCGCGCAAAAGATAAAGGTCAGTCTCCGAATTGGTAATAACGGTGTTGACCAGTTTGTTGACCAGTTTGGCGTAATCAATGGCGGGGGAATTATGTTCCTCCGACAGCATTCGCTCAAGGTAAGCCCCGTCAATGTGAACTGATACTCGCATGAAATGATTCTCCTTATGATAAAATGTCATCATCCTCCGCGCCTGACGAGAGTGTCGTCAAGCCGTCTGTATATCTTCTACATTGAACAAAGTTGAAGCCTGAAATCTGTTTTTCTGTTCAACGATACCTGTCTTTCTCGCACCGTTTTTTCATTCAGTTCGAAATCCGGGCCGACCTGTTCAATCATAATCGAACTGACACACGAGGCGAAAGTCCCGCAGTCACGCAGCGATTCGCCGTTAAGATACGCATGAGTAAATCCGGCCATGTAGGTGTCGCCCGCGCCGGTGGAATCGACCAGGTCAATTTCATACGGCGGTATCTCGATAAAATTGCGACCGTCATAGATAATCGAGCCAAGTTCGGCCAAAGTTACAATAACAAGTTTCGGCCCCCAGCTTTTAATAATCCGGGCCGCCTTAAACGGATCGCGGCGGCAGTCGATCCCCGTCAGGACTTTCGCCTCCAGTTCATTCGGTTTGACGATATCGAACAGGGCCAGGATTTCTTCAATACCATCCGGTTTTTCGTGGTAGATACGCCCGTTTTCATTTGCGCCTCGCAGAAAACCCTGCGGATCGCAGAAGAAAAGCCCGGGAAATCGCCTGCGGATATCTTTAATCAGGTCAAACGAGATTTCTTTCAGGATCGGTCCGACTAAAACCGCTTCGGCGTTTTCCAAAAGATTATTGTTTATTCCTATAATCGGATCGGCCCGTCCGAGAAGATCCAGATGGCGGTTGCCGAAATCGTCATAATAAATCAGCGAAAACCCGCCGGTTTCGCCGGACGGCACAGTTACGGCGTCGATCCCGTGTCGTTTCATATCATCCGAAAAAGAAGACTTGAAATCATCACCGATCGCTCCCATCAGGGTTACCCGGCGATTCAGCCTGGCCAGCGTCAGGGCGGCGTTGGTGGAACAGCCCGACAAAACGCGGCCGGGAGTTTTAACCTTTTTCGTTTCGATGTAATCGTAAACGGGATTTCCCAGGGTGAGAATCATGCTATTGTCTGATTTTTAATTCCTTCTTGGCATAAATTAGGCGCTGAATCGATGTAATAACCGAACTTACCCCGACGACTATCAAGGCGTAAGTTAAAAAGTCTTTATCAGGATAGAAATGTTCAAGGACAGCCCCTGCCATAATTAGAATGAATTTTTCCAGCCGCCCCATCATTCCAACCGCGCAGGTTGGCAATTTGCCGATTGATTCGGCCGCGGCGCGGGTATACGAGGCAATAAGCATTCCGAAGAGAGCAAAAATGGCCCACAAGGGATGAACCGACCCGGAGACGGCAATTCCGGCCAGGATAAAAAACTCGCCGTAGCGGTCGGAAACATGATCGAGGATGCCGCCGAAAGCCGTTCCCATATTTCCCGCCCGGGCGGTGGCTCCGTCGAGCACATCGGCCAGGGAGGTTAACAGCATGAACACCACCCCCAGGATCATGTCACCCATCCAGAAGAAGATGCCGGAACCGATGGCGCAAACCAGGGAGACACCTGTCATGAAGTTAGGGGTAAAACCCAGTTTCCGACAGTAAACGCCCAAATGTGTGGAAGTTTCCTCGTATAATTTTCTTCGGCTATAATGCAATAGTTAACCCGTCAAATAGTCTGCATATCTCTTTCAAACCTTAAAATATAGTCT
>CAZSYD010000044.1:0-18917 GCA_964611355.1 uncultured Ignavibacteriales bacterium
AGGGAATTAAGGAATATAAAACTGGAAAAATATGATCTTGTTGTTAATATTAATGATAGGGCAGAACAATACTCAAATAAGGTTGCAAAATACTTATTCGCTGCTAGTGCAATATTTTTAATGATTGGATTAAGTATAATGGTAACTCCAAATACATTTACCTTTCTCGGTATTTTTAAATATCCTTTGTTTGTTGTTTCATTTGTCGCCACTCTTGCAAGTCTATTATATGGATTTAACCTAAAAGGTCTACGTTCACGTTTTAAGGCATGGTTGAAAAGTAGATTTATAAAGAGGATTATGAAGAAATCTGCCTCATAGGGCTTTCGAAATAGTACCCCACCCAGCGGGTTCGTTTATAATATTTGTCCTGAGACGTCACCGGACAGTAACCGAATCACCATCCACAAAACAGTTTCACAACATCATCACCGCTAATTCAAAAACCCCCGCTTTCTATGGATAACTATGTCAGATTATTCAAATATATATGGATGCTGTCCTGACGTAAGGAAGGACAAAGTCCTGATGTTAGGAAGGACAAAACGTGAACCACTCCAACAATCACCACCAAACATGTAGTCCGCAAAACATAAATATGACAAAACAAACCCATTTCGCCGTATCCGCATGACCGGTATCAGGATAGACGATATTTTCAACGTCTGGAATTGTGGATAACTCTGTGCCCGACGGATGTCCGTATTTGCCGTATGATCTTTGCCGCAAGCCCGCCGCGCATAGAAATGGGGATCGATTGGGATGCAGCAGGGAAATGTACAAGTATAGGATCGCCGCGGTGGCCCCACGATATGGCGGGCGACCTCACGATGAGGCCGGGCCTTTTTATCTCAGCTTCTTATTGACCTTCTCGCAGAACGCCGAAGCTGAATATCTTCCAGACGTTGTTGACCTTCCGTAAGCCCCACTTGTTGTAGTACTGCTTGTTGGTTTCTTTGCTGATAAAAGAAACTTCAACAAAGGCGCTGTCTCCGCTCAGGGAATCGTTGCCGACTATACGCTGCATCGACAGCCAGCGCTCGCGGGTGAGGCCGCCCTCGGTCAGGTCATCCAGAATATCGTTGGGAGTTTTGAATGTCCGAATCGAATCCATCTGGAGAGCGTAGTCCCGGTACCCCGGTCTTAGAAGTGAACCGAAATCGAGATAATGAAACAGCGCATCGCGGTCGTTATCTTCCACCGCTTTTAACACCTTAACGACCACGCGGCGTGCGTTAGGTTCGGTATCGCCCTTCGAGCTACAACCTGGCAAAAGAAGAAAAAACACCGGCAAAAGAAAAATCGGTAACCTTTTCATCTAAAACTCTCCCGTGACTGTGACCCGGTGACTGGCGCCGAGGTCAAGATAGGGCATGAAGCCATACGCTATATGATAATTTTTATGATCGAGACCGAATCCGAAAGAAAAGCCGCCCAGAGCGCCGTCATTTGATCCGGTTTTGTAGTTTTCGCCAAATGTGGAATATCCCAGCCGCAGATAGAGCGGCTCGAATTCATACATTTCCATCCCGACGTTCAGGTAGGGGTCATTATCGTTCGGAAGGACAGCGTCCAGAGCGGCCACCACGGGTAATTCTCTCAAAGAGTGCGCTACCCCCGCCCGAATACTAAACGGCAGGTCATCTTTATGTTCGCCTGCCGAGCCGGATGAGAATCCGGACAGGACAAATCCGAGATTGGAAACCGTAAATCCGACGGTGGTTGAGGTATCCCTGAATTCGTAATATAGTCCAAAATCGGCGGCCAGAGCTTCCGCCGAATATCCGGCGGCGGTTTCGCTCATGAACTTGACGTTAATACCGGCCATAAGCTCCCGATAAATACGAGTCGAGAAATTGGCCCCCAGCAGAAAATCACCACCGGAGAATTCACCGGTCTGTTCACCAGATTCATCAGTCTCCACGAAATCACCAAAGTTGAGATAATCTATAAAAAAGCCGGCGCTTTTTTCTTCCGCAAACGGAATGGTGACGGCCACAAAACCGGACTGGATATCGAGGATATAATTATGGTATCCGGCGAGAAACTGCCTGACTTCAAGATTCATAGTCCCGGCCGGATTATAATATATAGTCGTGGGATCATCGGCCACAGCCGTAAAGGCGCTGCCCATCGCCACCGCCCTTGCGCCGACGCCGAGCTTTAAGAACGGAAATCCGGTCGTTCCGGCTTTTTTGTGTATCCCCCCCGTTGCCGCTGTTTCGGGAAACAGCAGCAGGACAACCAACAACACCGGCAGCAAAACAAATATTTTTTGCCCCGGCGATCCGGCAGGCAATAAATAAGTCATAAAATTTCTCTTCCTATTTTCCATCATTTCCGCCTGTTTTCTGACGTTTTCAGACGACCTTGCGCCTGACATTATACGCCGTGTATAGTACCACGATTACCTGCTTTTGCAAGTTACCACGATTTGGTGGTCCTGTCCATTATATCGGACGTTAAAAGGGCGACCGCTCGATCCTGCCCGACTTCTTCGGTCTCATCGAAAGCGTCGTAAATCCCCTGGGCAAAAAAATCCTCTTCCCATATAACATCTTCGGAATTAGCTTTGACCACCTTGACGTTGATCGATACCTTGACGACATATTCGGTAACCACGTCTTCCTTATCATAGGTATATGGATCGCGGCGATAGCCGGAAAGCGTTCCCGTAAGAATTGCGTCGGCTTTAGAGGACTCCTTTACTTTGATGGTATTGTCCTTGATAAAAGCATCCACAATGGCGTCGGTGAGCCGGTCAGCGAGCTGATATTCTATCGTTTTATTTTCGAATTGCGGGATATTGACCGATTCGAATGGAGGTTTTCCACCCGGCGAAAAGGAATAAATGCCACACCCTGCCAGTATCGCCATAATCGTTATCAGGCCAATTTGAATTATCGACTTCATCGTTTGACTGCAACTTTGCCGTTTTTAACGACTGTCTTCACAAGGTTAACACCATAGTGATATGGAAGTTCCCTGTAATCTTTCATATTCCATATGGTTATATCCGCCGGAAGGCCGCTTTCCAAACGGCCTAGCCGATCGCCAATGCCGATGGCGCAGGCGGCGTTGACGGTTACGGCCGAGAGAGATTCCGCGGCGGTTATCTTCAATTTCAAGGCGGCCAGCGATATTATCATCGGCATAGATTCAGTCATGGACGAGCCGGGATTGCAATCGGTCGAAAGGGAAACAACAACGCCTTTTTCGATCATTTTCCGGGCCGGCGCGGCTTCGTCCAGCCCCAGGGCAAACGAGGTTCCGGGCAAAAGCACGGCCACCGTGTTGGAACCGGCCAGCATATCTATGCCCTTGTCCGATATATAGACCAGGTGGTCGGCTGATATAGCGCCTATCTCAACCGCCAGTTCCGCCCCTCCGGTCGATTTCAACTCGTCGGCATGAATTTTGGGCCGCATCCCGGCCTTTTTCCCGGCTTCCAGAATTGCCCGTGATTCATCAACGCTGAAGACGCCTTCCTCGCAGAAAACATCGCAGAACCGGGCCAGCTTTTTGTCGGCCACGGCCGGGATCATTTCGTTGATTACCAGGTCGATATATTCGGCCCGGTTATCACGATACTCATCGGGAATTTCGTGAGCGCCCAAAAAGGTAGGATACAGATCCATCGGCTCGCTCTCATCAAGGCGCTTTATAACCTCCAGCGATTTGATTTCCGATTCGGTCGACAGGCCGTACCCGGATTTGGCCTCAATCGTTGTCGTGCCATACGACATCAGGGTATCGACGGTTTTTTTGGCCCGGGCATACAACTGGTCGGGATTGGTTTCGCGCAGGCGGCGTACCGAAGAACGGATGCCTCCACCGGCCCGGGCGATTTCCATGTAACTTTTTCCAGCCAGCCGCATTTCAAACTCGATTTCCCTGGTTCCGGCAAATACCGGGTGGGTATGAGGATCAATAAGCCCCGGCGTGACCACTTTATCTTCAGCCGAAATAACAGTACAATTCTCCGCCAGGTCCACTTTTCCGGCAACATCGTCCGATTTGCCGACGGCAATAATCTTGTCGCCCGAAACGGCCACGGCGCCATTATCGATCAATCCGATCTCCGACATTTCCCGTCCCCGTCTGGGAAGCTGGCCCTGCATGGTAATAAGCTGGCCGATATTTTTTATCAGGAGGGTAGTTTTTTTATTTCCCGGCGGCATATATCTACTTCAGCATTGGAATCTTGATGTTATTATCCTTGGCAAACTGCCTGGCTTCTTTGTAGCCGGCGTCGGCGTGCCGGGCGATACCGATGCCCGGATCGTTGGTCAGCACGCGTTCGAGACGCTTTTTCATTTCATTGGTGCCGTCCGCGACAATGACCATGCCTGCGTGAATGGCATTGCCTATGCCGACTCCGCCGCCGTGATGAATCGAAACCCAACTGGCGCCGGAGGCAATGCTGAGCATACCGTTGAGCAGCGGCCAGTCGGCGATGGCATCGGAACCGTCCAGCATTCCCTCGGTTTCACGATACGGGCTGGCCACCGAGCCGCAATCGAGATGGTCGCGCCCGATGACGATCGGGCCGGAAATCTTGCCTGACTTGACATACTGGTTAATGATATCCCCGAATCGAGCCCGTTCGCCATAACCCAGCCAGCAGATACGCGCCGGTAAACCCTGGAACGGTACCTTTTCGCGGGCCAGCTTAATCCAGCGGACAAGCGATTTATTGTATTTGAATTCCTTAAGGATAACATTATCGGTCAGTTCGATATCTTTGGGATTGCCGGAGAGGGCTACCCAGCGAAAAGGCCCTTTTCCGCTGCAGAAAAGCGGGCGGATATAGGCCGGCACAAAACCGGGGAAATCGAAAGCGTTTTTGAGTCCGCCTTTTTTGGCCTGACCTCTTAAGTTATTGCCATAATCAAAAACGACTGATCCGGCTTTTTGGAAGCGAATCATGGCCTCGCAATGCCGCACCATGGAAGCATAAGCGCGCTTCATATATTCGGTCGGGTTTTTCTTGCGAAACTTGGCCGCCTCATTAACGGTCAAACCTTCGGGAATGTAGCCATTTAGCTCATCGTGAGCCGACGTCTGGTCGGTAACGATATCAGGGATCATCCCGCGGCGGAATATTTCGGGGAAGATATCGGCGCAGTTACCGATCAAACCTATTGAGATCGGGTTCTTCGCAGTGATATGCTCCTTGATCAGTTTGAGGGCCTTATCCAGGGTTTTGACCTTGACATCGCAATAGCCCGTCTTTATCCGGCGGTTAATCCGAGCTTCGTCAACCTCCACCACCAAAATTGTGGCGCCGCTCATGGTGCCGGCCAGAGGCTGAGCGCCGCCCATACCGCCCATGCCGCCGGTCAGAATCCAGCGACCGGAAAGATCACCGCCAAAATGATTATCGCCAACGGCGACGAAGGTTTCATAGGTACCCTGTACAATGCCCTGAGTGCCGATATAAATCCAGCTTCCGGCGGTCATCTGACCGAACATAATCAGGCCCAGTTTTTCCAGTTGGCGAAACTTCTCCCAGGTCGCCCAGTGAGGAACCAGGTGGCTGTTGGCGATTA
The DNA here is from genome assembly GCA_964611355.1 of uncultured Ignavibacteriales bacterium. Lineage (GTDB taxonomy): Bacteria > Zixibacteria > MSB-5A5 > GN15 > JAAZOE01 > CAZSYD01. The sequence continues at coordinate 5,553 of CAZSYD010000044.1, forward strand.
AGACCCGGGGAGCATATTCGTGCGTCCTGAAAATGCCGACCGGCTTGCCCGATTGAATCAGGAGGGTTTCGTCGTTTTCCAGCTTTTTGAGCGAATCGACGATCGCGTGATAGGCGGGCCAATTGCGGGCGGCCTTACCGGAGCCACCATAGATAATCAGGTTTTTCGGGTCCTCGGCGACTTCGGGGTCAAGATTGTTGTTTAGCATGCGCAGGGCAGCTTCCTGGTGCCAGCCCTTGCAACTCAATTTGTTGCCCCGTGGGGCTTTGACAGGGATATATTTCATTATTCCACCTACCATTCCTGATTTAATGCATGTTATAAAATTAAAACCGTTTGTTCAATAAGTCAATTGATTTATGTCCCTGTAAAAACCGGTTAAACGACTAGGCATACATGCCGATTAATAGTCAAAAGGTCTCCGTTTTGGCTCGAATCACCTGAAAGGGATAAAAGCCCGGTATGCTTACTATTGTAGGGTTCATTATCGTTGCCGCCTCTATTATTATCGCATTTGTCTGGGAGGGAGGACATCTGATGGTCCTCTTTCAGCCGGCCGAGTTTCTTATTATCGCCGGGGCAGCTATGGGTTCGATTCTGGTGGCCACGCCTGTGAGCGTCATCAAGGATATGATCAGGCAAATTATGGCCTCCTTTGGTTCGAGCTATATCGAAAAAGACTATATGGATCTGATGGTCATGCAGTACGAGATCTTTAATATCGCCCGGCGCGAAGGGCTGGTGGGTCTTGAATCGCATATCGAAAAACCGTATGAATCGGACGTTATATCTCAATATCCGTCATTTCTGAAAAACCACGAAGCGGTCAATTTTATGTCGGATACCATGCGCCTGATTATAACCGGATCGGTTCAGCCTCACGAACTGGAGTCGCTTTTGGATATCGATCTGGAGACGCTTCACGACGAAACGGACCGGGCACCCGCCATACTTGCCACCACGGCCGACGCGCTACCCGGGCTTGGTATAGTAGCGGCTGTGCTTGGCGTTGTGATCACCATGGGTGCTATCGGGGGCCCGGCCGAAGAAATCGGTCATAAGGTTGCTGCGGCCCTGATAGGAACCTTTTTGGGCGTTCTTTTATGCTATGGTTTTGTCGGGCCGCTGGCCAACGGCCTCCGTGGCCGGAACACCAGCAACGGGTCCTATATAACCTGTCTCAAACAGTGCCTTATGGCCTTTTGCAAAGGGTTCCCACCTTCCATAGCTGTTGAATATGGCAGGCGTTCGATTCCGACCGAAGTTCGTCCTTCATTTCTTGATGTTGAAGAGAGTTGTAGGAATACCCGCAAATAGAGAAGGCCATGATCGAAGAAAAAAAAGAACAACCGATCATAATCATCAAAAAGAGCAGCAAACATGGTGGACACCACGGGGGCGCCTGGAAGGTGGCCTACGCCGATTTTGTTACTGCCATGATGGCCCTCTTTTTGGTGTTGTGGATTGTGACACAGTCGCAGATAATAAAGGAGGCGGTTCAGGGATATTTCCAGGATCCGATCAATTTTAAGAAAAATTATATATCGGGTGTCTTCAAGGGCGGAATGGGAGTCCTTGAAGGAAGCTCTATCAGCGATGTATCGGAATCGACTCCGTCGCTCGATGAACAGATGCGCAAAGAAATGGAAGAGCTGGCTGATCGCGTAAGGCATGCTATCGACGAAATGCCGGGTCTTAATATATTAAAAGACCATGTTGATATCGAGATCACCCGTGAAGGCCTGCGAATACAATTGATCGAGGGCAGCGAGGACGTCTCGTTTTTCAAACCGGGTTCGCCAATGCTCAGCCTGAAAGGGGAATTGATTCTCAAAACCATCGCCATGGAATTGGCCAAGCTTCCCAATCAACTGGTTATAGAAGGGCATACCGACGCTTCCGATTTTTCCCGAGGCGAGCATTATACGAATTGGGAACTATCCGCCGACCGAGCCAATGCCGCCCGACGGGCAATGATGGAAGGCAAGCTCAATTCCGGCCAGGTCTATCAGGTTCGCGGTTACGCCGCCAACAAACCGCGCTTCAAAAACAATCCGCGCGATCCGCGCAACCGGCGCATTACTATCCTGGTGCTCAATCGGCTGACCGGTAAATTGGCTCCCGGAGATGATTATCAGACTCCGATTATTATGTCCAAAAATAATTGATTGATTTCCGGTACGTTCTATTATCACCATCTGAAAACAACGGCAGCTTTCGAAGAAATCCACGAAAAGCCATAATCCGCTCTAAGTATGACGGCCGGGTTTTATCGGAAGAGTCTTTAAGATAATCCGGCGGTAAATGCGGAGAGGCTGTCTCATAAGTTCCCCGTCATCGCGAGCGACCGAAGGGAGCGTGGCGATCTCAAATCTATAATCGTATCCACGATAAGAGATTGTCGCGTCGTTCGCCACAGGCGAACTCCTCGCAATGACGTTCCTGGGAGCTGACGTGATTAAAAATGAGGTTTTGGGACAACCTCCGTAGGTTTGCCGCATATAGGCGGTTTAGTATTTCGAATGAACAACGAAAAACGGCGCCGGTTGACCCGGCGCCGTCTTTTGCTAATATGAATCAATTGACGATTCAGATGCCTTCCGGTTTCTCGAAAATGGAGCCGTCAATTTCGCCGTTGATTTCCATTTTAACAATTTCAATTTCAATTCCAATTCCGCCCGCATCCTGCATAATTCTGGCAGGTTGCATTATCGGGCCGTACTTTTTGAATTCGGAATAGGTTTCGACGATCTTGCCGGGGCCCATCATCGTTTGTCCCATATAGCGGAGACCAAGAGGCAGGTAATCTTGCGGATTGATGTATATAGTGAACTGAACTCCGGTATCGGTCAGGAAATCGAGTCTGATTGCGGAGACACCGTTAAACTCTTCTTCTCCTTTATGAGCGACCTTGAAGTAGGGATTGTCAGCGTGAGCAAATAACCGGATCATATCCCGGTCTATTTCCTTTTTCTTGTCTTCCAGATCGGCGGAAGACATCGGTTGAGTCTGGCCCGCCATTGACGTCCAGCCCGCAACGCCGTTAAAGATTATTACCTGTTCTCCCATCGGAGTTTTCATAAACTGGGCGCTCTTATCGGGCAGTACCTGAATGCTTGTAAAATCAAGCGTCATGGCTCCCTGAGGCATATTAACGGTTACTTTGGCGCCGGCGCTGATATTTTTAACTTTTTTGAAATTGACCGCGCCGCCGCATGCTTTAGCGGTTTTTTTTAACGTCTCCAAACCCAGAGCCAGCTCTTCGTCAGTGGCGGCGAATTCCCCCTCGGTCGGACCCGGAATGGTAATGTCGATTTCATTTACCTCACCGAATACGCTCAGCGGTTCTTTAAAATCCTCCGCTTTGCCGACGACCAGAATCTGCAGGTTTTCCGGGTTTAATTTACGCTGGGCGACATCGAGCACATCCTGCGGCGTTATCTTCTCCACCTTGTTTTTCAATTGCTGGAGATAATCAGCCGGCAGACCGTAGTAATCGTAGGTCATTATCCGGCGGATAACCTCTCCCTTGGTGTCGAATTTGAAGACAAAGGAATTGAGCCAGCCGTCTTTGGCCAGCTTCATTTCTTCTTCGGTGGCCGGGTCAGTCTGCATCGATTTTATCTGCTTTTTAATTTCCCGGATCGCTTCGATCGTGCTTTCCGACTTGGTGACCGAATAGGCATAGAAAAAGCCGGGATAGTCGAAGCGGAAGATATACTGCCCCTGGGCGCTATAAGCGAGGCTTTTGCGGGAACGGACATTATTGAATAACCGGCTGCCAAAGCCGGTGCCCAAAATCGAATTCATGACGATCGTGGCCGGATAATCGGGATCGCCCATCCGGCCGCCGATATGGCCCATGATAACGCTGGATTGATTAATGTCGGTCTTCTCGGCGTAGTTCAACGTCGGGCGAAAGGTATAATCAAAATCGGGCGGAGGCGGTATTTCAGTTTCGCCGCGAGGCCAGTCAGCGAAGTATTTCTTTATTAAGTCCAGCATTTCATCCTTGTTAAAGTCGCCCCAAACGGACAGTTGAACGCAATTCGGTTTCACGGCCATTTTGTGAAACATAATCATATCATCGCGGGTGATGGCCTCGATGGTGGCATATTCGATATTGCGAGCGTAAGGAGAATCCGGTCCATAAATCAGTTTAAAGAACTCACGAACGGCGATTTGAAAAGGTTCGTCGTTTCGTCGGGAAATGGTGGTCCTGCGCCTTGTTTTGGCAAGTTCGATTTTGTCTTCGTCAAAGACCGGATTGCGCAAAATATCGGCGGCGACGCTTATTATTTTCTCCTTGTATTCGGAAAGGGCGTTGGCGCCGACATAACCGGAAACAGTGCCAATAGATGATTCAACGTAAGCGCCGATCCCCTCGAGTTCCTCATCTATCCGGTCCCCGGTCATCCCGGCCGTTCCGCCGGTGCGCATCACCGATCCGGTTATTCCCGCCAGTCCAATCAAATGCGGCGGATCGAGGTATGAACCGCAGCGATTGATGACTATTGAAATATTGACCCTGGGAAGCATATGATCCTCGAGCAGATAGACGGCCATACCATTACCGAGATCTACTCTGTCCGGCTGCGGTATTTCAAAGCCGCCCAGCGGAGGATATTTCAAATCCTTGATTTTCTTACCCGAAGCGGGCACCGCCGAAACTGCGACAAGGATACACAGCAGTAGAACCGTTATCGCATTTATGCGTTTCATCTTTGAATTCTCCTCTTTTATTACTCTTCAACCGTTTCAATATAGGCCACGGTGCGGTTATTCCTCGTCAGGTATTTTTTGGCCACGCGCTGCATATCATCAGCCGTTATGGCATTGATTTCATCAAGGCTGGTAAACAACTTCCGCCAGTCGCCGTAACTATTCTCGTAAACGGCCAGCTGTGTAGGCATGCCGCCAAAGCCGGAGAGGTTGGCCAGGCTATTTACCAGCGAAGCCTTGGCGCGGGCTTTGATTTTGGCGAGCTCTTCTTCCGGGATCGATTTGCTTTTCAGCAGCTCTATTTCGGCCAGAACCTCGCTCTCGCATTCCTCGGCGGTTACGTCCTTTGATGGAACAACGAAAATTCCGAAGAGGGTGGGGTACTCGCCCCCCGGGAAGGCTGCAAAGGCTGAAGCATTGGTCGCTATCTTTTTTTCCTTAACCAGCTTTTTATACAAAAGCGAAGTCCGTCCTTCGCCCAGATAATCGGCTATGGCGTCGAAGACCGGATCATCGGAGTCGGTTATAGCCGGGCGGTGGTAACCCATTACGAGGAAAGGTTGGGATTTATCAAAGACGGCCACCCGCCGCTCTGCGTTTTGTTCAGGTTCCACCGTCGCGATTCTTGCCGGCTTGGGCACCAGTGGCAGTTTGGCGAAGTATTTGTCGGCGAGTTTTTTAACCTGTTCCACGTCAACATCGCCCACGATAGCTGCAGTTAGATTCGAGGCGACGTAATACTTGCGGTAAAACTCCATCGCAGCTTCAGGATTCATATTATGAATGTCAGACATATGGCCGATTATTTCGATCCCATACGGATGGGCTCTAAAAGCAGCGGCGAAAAACTCTTCAATCAATCGACCTACGGGCGAAGACTCAAGTCCCATGCGGCGCTCTTCCTTAATCGGGCCCATCTCCTTGTAAAACTGCCTTAATACCGGTTTGAAAAAGCGTGACGATTCCAGTGCAAACCATAGCTCCAGCTTATTGGAAGGAAAAGAGTAAACGTACATTGTGTAATCGTAGCTGGTACCTGCGTTGAGATTTATACCTCCTTCGGTTTCAACAAGTTGCCCGAACTCGTTCACCTTGACATATTTTTCAGCCTCTTCCTGAACGGCCTCAAAAGTTTCCTTGAGTTCAGCCAGTCGAGCGGAATCGGTCAGAATTCCCTTTTTCTCCTCGGCCCGCATCTCCAGATATATGGCGTCAAGTTTTTCCAGAGCCTTCTTTTCTTTCTTGTGGTTATTGGTGCCGATTTCGTCGGTTCCCTTGAAGGCCATATGCTCGCAATAATGAGCCTGGCCGGTGTATTCCTTGGGGTCATCGACGCTGCCGACGTCGGCCAGTATCACAAACGACACCACCGGAGCGCTGTGATCTTCCATTACGATAAACTTCATGCCGTTGTCCAGCGTAAAGTCGCTGATTTTGCCCTCGATGGCTGAAAAATCAAAACCGCACAGATTCCCGGCGGCTGATGCCAGCCACAATAGTAAGAGCACGACCCGAAAAGTAAAACTTCGCTTAATCATGTATCCCTCCATGTATTAAATCTCGATTCAAATCAGGATTGACAATCTAAAGAAAAAACGTCTTGACCACAAGAGCCGGTTTTCGGTTTTCAAGTTTGTTGATGATTTCACCGTTATTCAATTGTCATATAATATGGCATACGGAAAAAAATCAGTCCGGTTTCGGGAGTCTCCAGCGATACAAAATTTTCTTCGCTCCCGAAAAGCTTTTTCGAAACTTTTCCCCAGAGGCCCGGGAGGTCAAACGGGTTTTCGAAGAAGTAATATTTTTCCGGCAATGTTACTATTTCTATGTCTTCAGGTCTCAGGCGGCACGTTTCCCGCAAAATCTCAAGCGACTGATGCAAGCCGCCGATCCGGTCGGCCAAACCGTTTTCGACCGCTTCGGTGCCGGTCCAGACCTGCCCCCGGCCCAAGGCATTAACCGAATCCGGGGTTATTGAACGGGCTTCGGCGACCTTGCCTATAAAATGTCGATAAAACTCGGAGATATGAGTTTTCAGCTTTTCTCTTTGTTCCGGAGTGAACGGTTCCGATAAAGAGTACATTCCGGCGTTGCGGCCGCGAAGATGCGACTCCGAGTATATGCCGATTTTGTCAAACAGGCGCGACAGGTTTGCCTTGCCGGCAAAAACGCCGATGGAGCCGGTGATGGTACTTTTGTTAACAAGGATTTTGTTTTTGACCGAACTGATATAGTAGCCGCCTGAGGCGGCCACGTTTCCCATTGATATGACCAGAGGCTTGACCTTCGCTGTTTTTTCGATCTCGTGCCAGATCAGGTCTGACGCCAGGGCTGACCCGCCGGGTGAATTGACTCTTAATACCACCCCATTTATATTTTTGTCACAGCGGGCTTTTTTGATGGCCGAAAGCATTTCATATTCGCCGATCCTGCCTCCGGATTTACCGTCGGTTATTTCACCGTCGGCGATCACCAGGGCCAGTTTCGGCGGTTCGCCCCACCGGTCGTCGCATATAGGCCGGTGAAGATACTCATGTAAAGATACCCGCCGCCGGCTTAACGGACCGCCTGATCCGGAATAATCTTTGAGTGCTTTATCGAGATAACAGGTATCATCCACCAGCCCGTATTCTTTGGCCTCGACCGACATCAGCGGCGCTTTGTCAATGAGGGATTTTACCGAATCGGACGTCATTCCCCGGTTGGCTGCGATAGATATTACAAGTTCCGCATACAGGCCGTCAAGAATACGGTTTATCTGTTGCCTGTACGGTTCCGAAGGCCGGTCAAAGATAAACGGTTCGGGCGCGTTCTTATATTCCTCGACCCGCTCCACTTCAACTTCGACGCCGATTTTGTCCAGAAGCCCCTTATAAGTTTGCAGTTCCGCCCGCAAACCGACCAGCGACAGTTCCGAAACAGGAGGAACAAAGACCGAGTCGGCGGCGCTGGCCAATAGATATCCGAGGTTGTTTGGCCGCTCCAGATACGCAATCACCTTTTTATCCCGGGCTCGGAAACGGCGGACGGCGTCGGACAGCTCCTCTACCTTGCCCATTCCGCATTTCAGTGAACCAATCTGCAGAAAGATTTTATCGACGGAATCATCGTCAGCCGCGCGGTAAATGCCGTCGATGAAGTCGAAAAAACGGAGCGACCTTTTTCTAAAGTGGGGTATTTTCGGATTTTCCGGAAGATCGCCATCGAGGGTAATAAGAAGCGTTTTCCGAAGAGGTTTGATAAGAGACGGTTGTTTCCCTTTCACCGACCCGATATACGAAGTGCCCAAGATGGTCTTGCCGTCGCGATCAAAATTATGATAATGCCCGGCATAACCGGAACCGAAATTGAGCCGGAAACCCAAATTGAATTGGGAATGGTTGTCGAAATCGAGGTATAAATACATACCGGGCAGCGGCCGGACTTCGATACCGGTTCGGAAATCAGCCTGACGGAGGCTCTCTTTGCCAGTTATATCAACGTCAAATGTGACCGTTACCATGTTACGATAAACGCGCGCCGCGGTTCCGAAAACATAGCGAATATCGCTTCGTTCGCCGTCGATTCTTCCCCGGTTCAAATTCTCAATTCGGATACCATAAGCGAAATTCCCTTTATTTCTTGACAGGAAACCGAGCGTCCAGAGGTGTCTTCGGTTAAGATAACCGGGGCCGTCCTTGATATAGCGGTACGAGAACCCATAGCTGAATTTGCGGCCACCTCCCAGGGCGAAAACGTACTCGTTCAAATCGGGCTCATCGCCGCCGTCGATGTGGCGGTATGCCATACCGGAGACTTTCAGCGTCGAAGCCGTTCCCCAATCGCGGATCATACGTTTATTGCGGTTAGTAAAAATAATGATGTTTCCCGTGTGGCCGTATGAAAGCGCCGCCGGATTAGTCCATACCGCGGTTTGCCCCCAAACCGAGGCAACCGGCCGATAAAAGAAGAGATTTTTGGGCAGGATAAGTTCGACGCCGCCGGCCGCGCCGGTCAGGATAAACAGCGCGGCAAAAAAAGCGATTATCCGGCGAAATCTCATTCGACACAAGCCAGCCATCAGATGCCTCCATTGACATTATTTCGATCCGGTCCGTTGATTATAATATCGCCGTCGCCATTGGTATATATTCGCACTTCCGCCATTCCCTTACCGGCGATAAACTCCAGGCGGTTATCATCAACGATAGTCGGCTCCATGGTCATATGCTCGGCCACAATTCGGCTGCTTTTGCCGTTTTTACAGATAAAACGGGCGTCCACCCGCCCTGCGATGTCGATTGAGATTTGGCCATACCGGTTATTTACTCGAATTTTTCCGGTCGTAAGCGAATCAAACGACAACATGATCGGACCGGAGGTATTTTTGACCCTGTTTCCAGCACCGGTGAGAAAGAGATTACGCGCCGTGATACGGTCGTAGCTGGTTCCAAGATCAAGACGGCCTCGATAATTACTGACGGTCACTTCGCCGTGCTCGTTGCGAATCGTTCCGCTTTTTTCGCCGGTATCGATATTCTCCAGTTTAATCCGGCCGTATTCGTTCGAAATAAACAACCTCCCGCTGATATCGGTAGCCGAAAACGGGCGGCTGGAAACCCTGACTTCCGTTACTCCGGTAACTTTTTCCACCTGAACTTTACTGAGCGACTCCGATACGATGAATTCCGTAAACGGACCGACCGCATCAATGTCAAAATAGGCCGTGTTGAATTGGACCGAACTGCTGTCGGGAATGGTTATCTCAACATCCAATCGTCCGGAATTTTTCGTCCCGGACCAGGGCGCGCTGCTCGGTGAGCGAAGCGAGACGGTAATACCGTCCTTATTTTTCTCGACATCAACCGAAATGGCCTCCGCAAACGCGGCGGCTTCTTTTTTGGTTGTTGCCTTCAGACGTTTTCGGTACCTGATTCGGCAATCCTCGCCACCGGCAATAATCTTCAGGCTGCCTGAAAGCGTTGCGGCGGAATTAACGATTAATGTTTGACCGGATTGCATCGCCGCTGTTTCCTCGTATCGTTCGCCAAGGAAAACGCCCCCTTTTCCACCGGTAATTGATTCGGCGGATAAACCATGCCAGGCGATAAGTATCAGGCCGCCGCAAATAAAGGCCCGTTTGATCATTTCTTTGTCCTTTCCCTGGTATTTATCCAGAACATGAGTATCGATCCGGCCACAGCGGCGTTGAGCGATTCCATGTTCTTTGACATCGGGATTTTGATCCGATAATCGGCTCCGACGGTGAGTATATGGCCCGAACCGACCGCTTCCGATCCGATCACCAGCGCGGCTTTGTCCGCTCTCGGCGCAGATTGGCCGATATATTTTCCATTGACGTCGGCGCTGTATATCTTGTAGCCGGATTCTTTCAGCCGTTTGGATAAAGCAGTATCATTAACGCCGCTTACCATCGGGATTTTGAAAAAACCGCCCATAGTCGCACGAATTGTTTTCGGGTTGGTAACCTCGGCCGAACCGTCAGTGGTGATAACAAAATCGAAATCAAAAGCCGCCGCCGACCGAATAAGCGTTCCCAGATTGCCCGGATCGGCGATCCGGTCGCACACCAGTATCCTACGAGGCCGAGCGGCCAATTGTTGCTCAAGGTTGGATTCCCTGGCGTCAAACAGGGCCACAATACCCTGCGGCGATTTTGTGTCCGCCAGCCGCTTGCACTCCCTGGCGGATATCGTTTGCGCTTCAATCCCGCGGGCGATAAATCCCCTTATCAGTTTTTGGCCGCGATCGCTTGTCTCGGATGGCGCGTAGAACAGCGCCCGCGGCAGGTAATCGGCCGCCAGCGCTTCTTCCAGCAGGCGTACCCCTTCAAGGAGAAATTGCTTTTTCCCGGCCCGTTCTCTCTTGTTGTGCAACGAGAGGAGATATTTGATTTCCTGTCCGGTTAAGGCCAAATCAGATTATCCTTGTTTTTCCGAGCGTACATCACCAATTTATATCAAGGAATTACTTTTGCTTTCGGGTAGCAAGTGAAAACTGCTGTCTGTATATTGTCCATCGTTTTTATGATTTCTACCGGCGTATCAGCCGGATCGGATATCGTGGATTCCGTCGCATCGCCGACCACCGTTGATAGTATCGCAGTAGAGCGTGATTATTTTGAACCGCGCGATTTCCGGCGGAAAAACAATTTCTCTCCTTTGAAAATCGGTCTGGCGCTATCGGGCGGAGGGGCGCGGGGTATCGCACAGATAGGCGTTCTTAAGGCATTCGATGAAGCCGGGCTTGACATATCGGTTATCGCCGGAACCTCGATGGGAAGCATTATCGGCGGCCTGTATGCGTCAGGTTACTCGGCGACCGAGATTGAAGAAATCGTGCGGGAAGTCGATTTCACTTCGCTGTTTTCCGATTCGCCTCGGCGGCAGTCTCTGTTTATCACTCAGCGCACTGAACGCGACCGGTATCTGTTGTCGGTCCGCTTTGACGGTCTGAAGCCATATATTCCCCGGGCGCTGGCCGCCGGACAAAGATTGACGTCGTTTTTAACCGACCTGACTATCGAGGCCAACTATCGTTGCGGCGGTGATTTTGATCGCCTGCCGATACCGTTTCGGGCGGCAACCACCGATATCGGCGCCGGCGAACCGGTATCGGTTTCGCGCGGCAGCCTGGCCAACGCCATGCGAGCGTCGATGGCCTTCCCGCTGGCTTTCACGCCGGTGGAACTGGACGGCCACTACCTTATGGATGGCGGCATAGTAGCTCCCGTTCCGGTTACCGTTTGCCGGGAGATGGGCGCCGATTTTATCATCGCGGTCAATACGGTCTCGCCTTTGCTGCCGGTTGAAAAAATCGACGACCCGGTCGATATCGCCGGGCAGGTAACCGCTATTATGTCGCAGGATGCGCTGAAGAAACAGTTATCGGGAGCTGATTTGATTATTACCCCTCCGCTGAATAGTATGGATAATCGTGATTTCAAACTGCATGATTCGCTTGTGGCTCTCGGCTATCAGGCCGGTAAGAGGGTTCTTGAAGAAATTGACAAGAGATTGAAAGAAAGCCGCCGGGGCGGCCGTGTACGGATTCAAGCAATCGAAATTGCCGAAGACACGCCCGAATTGATTGAATTGAGACGTTATTTTCCTTTCAAACCGGGCCAATTTATTGAATCTAATTCACTGCGGGAAGCCCTGCTTTTCGCTGATCGAGATTTTTCTTTTCACCTGCTAAAGGCGGAGATAGTCCGTCGTGATAATAACGTCATTATCCGCCTTGACGGCGAATCGAACCGCACCTGCGATAAGGTGAAATACAGGCTGGTCGGCAACGCTTCCGTTCCAGATTCTTTGGTATTGCCGCTTTTTCCATCCGAATTGGGATCGGTTCTTTCGATGGCCGAAGTAAAGGTCGCCGGTGATTCGGTCATAAGCCGTTTTCATCAGGCCGGATATGATCTGTCCCACCTCAGATCAATCAACTACGATCACGAAGCCGGAACGGTTACTATTACCATCGACGAAGGCCGATTGAAATATGTCGATATTCGCGGTAATAAACGCACCCGTGACTGGATGATTAAAGCCAATTATCCCCTCAGGCCGGGGGCGCCATTCGACACCCACAAATCTGATAGAGGCGTGGCCCAGATTTACGGCACCGGTTTTTTTGAACGGGTCAGTCTCGATATTCAACCGACCAACTCCGGCGCTCACCTGACCATTAACGTCAAAGAGAAGAAGTTTACCCAGTTGCGCCTTGGCGGCCACTGGGACGATGAATATCAGTCTGAAATGTTCGCCGAACTTCTGGATGACAACGTCTTCGGGGCCGGAGTGCAGGTTTTGACACATGCCCGGCTTTCATCGCGTCGATGTAATTATTACCTATCATTCAAAGCCGACCGCCTGTCGAGAACGCTTATTATGGGGCAGACGAAATTCTATTTCTTGCGGCTCCACCGTCGTCTTTTTCAGCCCGACGGGGCTCCTCACGGTTTCCGAATCGAAGACCGTCTCGGATGGTCGGTATTATTGGGGCAGCAGATCGAACGACTTGGAAATGTCTATTTCGAGTACCGGCTGGAGGATATAAAAACCGAATTGACTATTCCCGATTTGGAAAACGACGAGGTTCTTTCTGTTTTTGCCTTCAAATCATCGGGCGAAACTTTCAACAGATTTCCCTTTCCCGATAAAGGTCACCGTCATGATCTGGCCGCCGAATTCAGCGGCAAATCGCTGGGCGGAACATACGACGAATATACCAGACTGTTCGGTTCAATCGAGGGGTACTTCCCTCTGGGAAATTATCTGAATTTTCATCCCCGCATGGCCGTCGGCATCTCGACTGCCGACCTTCCCGACATCGAAAAGTTTAATATCGGCGGGTTGTATAATTTTTCAGGGTATCGCACCGATCAACTGGCCGGAGACAAGTTTTTTATGACCAACCTGCAGTTTCGCATCAAGCTGCCTTATCGGTTTTACCTTATCGGCAACTATGATTACGGCAATGTCTTTGACGATTACGAAGAGATAAAAATCAGGGATTTCCGCAAGGGCTGGGGAGCCACGCTGGCCTGGGACACGCCCCTCGGCCCGTTTGATTTCGGCTACGGCAAAGCCGAAGGCGCACCGTATCGGCTGTATCTTAGTATCGGTTTGAGGTTTTGAG
>CAZSYD010000045.1:0-18024 GCA_964611355.1 uncultured Ignavibacteriales bacterium
ATTTATGGTGATTTATGTTTATACTTTCCACATACCGGGATATCGACAGACAAGTCTCAATCTCGAATCAGGGAGAATATAACTTGGGGCCCCCAAAAAAATGACAAAACGAACCCAAATTGCCGTATCCCCATGACCGGTATCAGGATACACGATATTTTCAGCGTCTGGAGTTGTGGATAACTATTACGGGTCAATTCCCTCCGGAGCCGGTTTCGGGTGGGGTTGGAGTAACGTGTGGAGGAGGTTGGGACGGAAGTTGGGGTGGGATGTTCTGTTTAAGATTATTTAGCTCCTGTTGCATCACGAGTTGGGCCGACCGAATGATGTCGTTGGCCACGGGATCCTCGTCGTGATACATCTTGTAGTCGCGGGCGATACGCACCATGTCGGCGGCGCTTCGTTTCTCCGCATAAATAACCAGCAGCGCCCGAAAAGTCTGTGCCTTGTCAATATTCATTTCCCAGGCTTTTTCCAGATGTTCCAGCGCCTTGTCCTTTTCACCGAGAGTGTAATAAGCCGTGCCGAGGAACTGATGAAAGAAGATATTGCTCGGGTTATTATTCAAAAACCCGTGAAGATAAACCAGTATTTCGTCTTTGATTTCCCGCGCACGGGCGGAATCACCGCGCTGCAGGGCGGCGTCGCGCTGGTGAAGGCGGGTGCGCCAGTAGGTGGGTACAGCCTCGCTGGCCTTGTTAAGAACCGAATCGGCCCTGGCCGAATCCCCACTTTTTTGCAGATATTGACAATAATCAAGCATCTTCTCCGGATACGACAGGGCAATGCCGGTGGCGTTTTCATTCTGGGCTACCGTGGTGTCGCCCAGGTTGTCATATCTGTAAACCTTGAAAAAGAGGCTGTCGGTAATATCTTCGAGATATGATAGTCTGGCTTCATCCCGGCTCAGCTTGAGAATCATGCCTTGCCGATAACACCTGTCCAGCAGCTTGAGCGGAGAATTGCGGACCTCACCGGAAGCCGAGGAAAAGTAGATAGGGTATTTCCATTTGTTGGTCAGGATAATTTCATCCAGCATCATGGAAGCAACTTTGAGGAGTTTGCCTTCATACGGCAGCGGGATCAGCCAGGCCTGCCGGTTGCGTGTGCGGTCAAAGAACGGTTTTTTCGGTTTTGCAATGACCTGTCCGTCCGGTATGGTGTAAGGTTCCCAGAGAATCTGGTCGTCGGACAGAGAGATAGGCACGTCCTGGAAATTCTTCAACTGCCAGCAATACCAGTCGGTGTTCAGAAGGGAGAAGTTGACGACGCGCACATCCCTGCGAAGACCGTAAATTTCCTGAGCGCACCACACCGGATAAGTGTCGTTATCTCCCGAAGTAAACAAAATCGCGTTCTCATCGCAGGACGCAAGCAGATTATAGGCGTATATGTAAGGCATGTAATTTCGGGATCTATCGTTGGCAAAGTAATTGGCCCCGGCAGGAATTATGGGAGTCAGAACCAATATCAATGAGAATGCCACGGCTAATCGATTTGCGTTTGTACCGAGCTTTTTGGTACTCTTGCGGACCAATTCCATTATTCCGCCCATGCCGATTCCGATGGCCATGGCGAATAAGATATACGCCGGTGTAAAGAAATAATCGCGGTCGCGGACTTCCTGGTACGCGTCTCCGGTTACTTTGTCAAAACGGGTGCCGTCTGCGAAATTCATATATATAACCAAACCCGCGGAGGCGATTATTACAAAGGTTAGAAAAATAAACCCCCAGGCCGGATTTTTATAGGCCAGAATCGCTAGGCCGAAAAGACCGGCTATCAGGAAAATCGGAAATATTTTTTCGTTCGAATATTGCTCCTTGAAGAACCGCCAGAAACCCATTCGGGCATGATCTCCGAACTGGTTTTCCCATGAACCGCGGCGGACAAACATACGTTCGGTCATCGACATGCTGCCGTATTGTTTCCTGTCCAGATAATTTACAAAGGTGGTAAAACTTCGCGAAGGCGAATTCATATCAAGTGTCGGATGGTGGGCCGAACGGATCGGTATATACGTGTGAACGGAATACCCGGCGATGCCGGCCAGAACTATCAACCAGGCCAGCCTCCAGAGGTTCTCACGCTTGACGAACCAGATCAGGAAGGCGATAACAAGCCAGCCGATTACGGCAAAAAGGAATGGGTAAAAGCCGACCATAACGGGTGATATCGCGGCGAATGAGAGAAGAATCGGCCAGTATATCTTTTTCCTCAGGATAACAACGAGAACGGCAAAGAGAATGGAGGTCAAAACCAGGAAAAACCTATAATGGACGAAATTACCGGACAGGACAGTAACTAAAAAAAGCTCCAGAATGAAAAACCCCGCTACCGTGCCCCATTCCAATTTAGTTGTGGTTTCTTTCAAACTAAAGAAGATGGCGACAATCGGAACCACCAGAAATACCGTCATATGGATGCCGATAGACAGCATGGCCAGGAACGAAACCAAAAGAACGATCCGTTGGCCGGCCGGTGAGTATCGGTGTTCATGCCATTTCAGTCCCAGCCAGAAAATGGCCAGAAGCAGCATCATTGAAAGGCCATAGACTTCAGCTTCGACCGCATTGTTCCAGTTGGTCTGGCTGAAAGCCATAAACAAAGCGCCGATAAATCCGGAAGCGTAAGCGATAATTCGACATAGGCCGTGGTTATCCGAGGGAGCGTACCAGCTTGATACCAGCCGGACGATTATCAGGTAGGCAAAGAGGGCGGCAAACGCAGAGGAAACTACCGATATCAGATTAATCCGGTAGGCGAAATCGCTGCCGATTGGGAGCAGAGCGAAGAACCGACCGATCAAAACAAAAAGCGGAGAGCCGGGGGGATGAGGGACACCCAGGCTGTGAGCGCAGGCTATGAATTCGCCGCAATCCCAGAAACTTAACGTGGGCGCTACGGTTGCCCTGTAGATGATGAAACTGATCAGAGTAACAACGGCGGCAATTATGGCGTTGACTTTGTCAAAATTACCGCCAATTCCTCTGGCGGACTGGTCCACTTCGGCCTCCTAAAGAATGGCAAACGGTTCGTCGATAAATTATACGGATAATGTCGACGTTTTTTCCATCGTAAAGACCTAAATATATGGTTTCGTCGGCATTGCACAAGCTTTTTTGCCTTGAATTTGCATCACGGTGCAAAATACCCGGAGGTTTTTCATGTTAATATGGAGTGCCATCCTGTTTATCTTGGGCGTGGCTGCTTTTATGGATTCCCTTTTTAACTATGGTGAAATATTTCGCCAGATCAATTCCGTTCTGTTTTTGCTGATTTCGCTCGCGATTCTAATTCGAACCACCACAAAAATGAGAGAGGCGAAAATTGAAGGCTATTTAAAACGCGTGGATGATCTGGAACGAAAAATCACTGAGCTGAGCAAGCCTAAGGAAAAATCTCTTTACTGACGCCTATTTCCATTTTTGGCCTGATTTGCCGCCGCGCAGGTCGGGCTTTCATATCTGGTTTATTTCGCTTTCGCCGCGCAGAAGATCCCTGATCTCGGCCGCGAACGGATAGGTGCCGTATTTTTCCAGCAGGTTGCGATAAAGCGCCAGAGCCCGCTCTTTTGTCTCGCCTTTTAACCATAGTATATCCGCCTTGGATTTCAGGCCAAATGGCAAATAGTACGATTCCGGGTACAGTGCGGCCAGGCTGTCTATGGCGGCCACGGCTTTGTTGTACCGTTTCTGATTGCAGTACAGGTCGGCTAGATGCAGATACGATCTTGGAGCCAGCGTGGGCAGCCCGATACGGCAAATTTTTGTCAGGTAATACTCAAGCGAATCGCCGCGTTCGATATAGCGGAAGTATTCCGCCGACGAAAAGAGATCAATATGTTTTGGCGAAAGTTCTAATGTTTCACGGATAATCAGCGAATACTGAATCGCTTCGTTCACATAAAACCCTCTGGGATGGCTGTTTATCAGCCGGCGAAAATGTTTGGTCGCTTCTTCGTACTTCTGCTTGAACAGGCAGGCCTGACCCAGCAGGTATTCGGCCTTTTCGGCCAAGTCCTCGGGCATTTCCCTCTGGAGAAGAGAATCATAATGAACTATCGCCGAATCGAACTTTTGTTCTTTCACATAGAGGTCAGCCAGCCCGAATCGGGCTTCCGTTCCATACCGCGACCGACCGACGGCCCGAATTACTTCTTTTAGATATTTTTTGGCTTTTTCCAAATTGCCAAGGCAGTCTTTGTATAATAAACCAATTCTAAGGCGGGCCTCGGCCTTCTCGGAAGTCCTTTTGAATCCGTCAAGAATGATGTTGTAGTTATTGAGTGCCTCGTCATATTTTCCCAGGGCCGTACAGGCTTCCGCCATACTGAACCGAGCGTTCAATTCAAAACCCGATTCAGGATGTCTATCGATAAGGTAATTACCGGCCTTTAGAACATAACCGTATTTTCTCCTCCGGCTGCATTCCCGCATGAAAAACAAAATTTCTCCTCCGGTTTTGTCTTCCACGCTGTCCTTTTCCCGGAAAAAGGCATAGGCTTCGTCGTATCGATCCTGCTCCAGCAAAATCCGGCCATACATATTCAGTAGTTGCGGGTTGTTTGACTGCCGCCTGATTTTTTCGGAGAGGACAGCCATGACGGTATCAACCGATTCCGGGTATTCGATCATGGCGATTATCTTATCGGAGCCTTCTCTGGCAACCAGCGAGTCGCTATCGATATAGTTGAGATATTCGATTGTCGCCCGGCTGAACATCTTTTGGGCAGCCAAAGCGTCGCCCATCCGTCCGGCCAGCAGGTACGGATCGTCAAAGATGATTCTTGCCGAATCGATAAACTCCGCTTCAAGCTCATAGTGGCCAAGCTTGTCATAAGACACGGCCATGTAATCGAGCGCGCCTGCGGCGCCGCCCGAAAGATGCACGGCTTGGAAAAAATAAATGCGCGCCGAGTCGGGATGACCGCTTAGCAAATAAATACGCCCCATATCCCGAAACAGAAGAAAGTCTGGCGGCTCGGACCGTATCCGGTTTTGAAGCAACAGGAGAAGTTTTTCGTAGCTGCCGGTTTTTTCATAACAGGCGGCCAATAAATCATTCAGGGCCGGATCGTCCTGACTGGTGCTCCGGAGAAGCTCCAGCAGATCGGTCGCCGCGGCGTAGTTGCCCATTTTGATCAGTTGCATGGCGCGATCAAGTTTGCGTGTTCTGCCGATACGGACTTCGGATTCCTTTTTCGGAGCGTCTCCCGCAATTGCCGATACAACCGGAAGGATCAGCAACATACAGCAGGTCAAAAGCAGGTATCTGTTACCGGTTTTCAACATCCTGTGCCATGTTGGATATAGACTTAAAGTAGGCTTTAATATGTTGTTCATACTGCCTTGGGTAACCTTCCTGAAGGTAACGGTTGAGCCTTTCCTGAAGCGTTTCGGTTGTGTGAACGCCATCATCCTCGAGCGGGCCGGGCGAAGCCCGTAAAATATCCTCCGCGGTGGCCGCTTTTCGTTCGCGTGTATAATCGCGACGGGTGAGTGATTTTTGCAGGTCAAGCATTCGGGAGTAAACACGCAGTTGACGATTGAGCAGTTCCTCACCAGCCTGGCCATCGGTGAGCATATCCTCGATATTCCTGATTTTGCTGCTGAGAGCATCCAGCCGTCCCAGGATTTCTCGCCGATGGCCGAATTCCGCCTGAAGCTCCTGAAGCGATTTGCGAACCGAGCCCTGTTCGGCGGCCAGTCGTTTAAGCGCGTCTCTCTGGCTGGGGGATGGGTTTTCTCCCGGCTTGGGGCAGGAACCTTTGGTCTGCTGATTGATCCGGTTCTGTTTTTGGCACATCGACTGGAGTTTCATCCCCATCTTGTTGCAGGAACCGCCCCGATTGCATTGCTTCTGATTTTCAAGTCCGTCCAGCAGTCTTATTGATGCCCGGTTGAGATTGTATATCGCATCGCGTTGCTGCTGAAGCGAAGCTCGCGCCCGGCGTTCCCCCAGGTTGTCGCATGCCCCCGACATCTGCCTTTTACTTTCTTCCAGATATGAATGGATTTCCGCCGATAAAAACGGCGAGTTTTTAGCGAGCCCGTTTATTCTCTGGCTCAAACCGTTTACGGCTTCCCTGAGAATCTGCTGCTCGACCGCCAGCTCACCCATGGTTGACGAACGAAGGTTTTTCCCCGCGCATTGGCCGTGCAACTCTTCCTGCTCCTGCGAAAGATAATTGGCGTCATCAATCGCCTGACGCATCAACTTGGCCAGGTTTTCTCCTTCCTGTTCGGCAAGGTCGTTTATGATCTTGCGCATTTGGTTGACCATCGTGGTCAGTTTCTCCGATGAAGCCTGCCCGTAATCATGAGCGGACTCTTTTTCATTTTGATTCAGAGCCTGTTCCATTTTAGCCATATCATCTTCGGCTTGGTTTTCCTTCACAATTTCGGGAAAACGCTTGTGTTCCTCGGAATCGCGATAAGGTGATTCCTTTAGCAGGTCGGTAAGTTCATCCGCTTCGTTCTTCAGGACCTCCATCTGCTTTTGGAGTTGGTGTTCGCGTTGCGCCAGGCGGGAATGATCGTCTTTCGAACGGGATTCTTCGGTTTCGACATTAATCCGATTCTGTTCCAGAAGCGTCTCCTCGGCCATGCGCAGCATGGCCGACATCTTTTGCTGAACCTGCATCCGTTTCAGAAGTTCAACCGAACGTTCCAGACGCTTAAGCATTTCATCTTGGCTGATCTGGAAATCCTTCATAGCCCGCTCCAGATCTTCCGGGCTCATTTGCCGGAGCGCCTCCTGCATTTTCTTTATCGCTTCTTTCATTTCCGGCGTAGCCACTTCGCTGAACAGTTTTTGCAGTTCTGTCAGCTTCTTGAAGATCTGCTCGGACAGGAGCTTGTTTTTCTCCATATTTTCGATAGATTCTTTCATTTGGCGGGCCATTTCATCGAGTTGCTCGGATATCTTTTGCTGGCGGTTGACGATATTTTCAAGCTCTTTCTTTTTTTGCCAGTCAATATTGTCCATATTCCGCATCTCGCGGGTCATATGTTCCAGTTTATCGACCAGTTCCTGCTGTTGACGAAGAATCATTTCCGATTCAAGAACGCGCCCCTCTTGCTCCATCTCCGCCTGCATCACGATTTCATCTATGGAAGGCAAGCGGGCCGCATACACGCGCGTGCCGGTAACCTTCGGCCCAGAAACCCTATCGTTATCGGCAAGCTCAAAGTGATACAAAATATAATCGGACGGCAGCAGGTTGAATCCTTCCAGGTCCCAGTTAAAGCCGACCTCGCCTTCAGTTTTGATTTTTTCCGAATAATTTATGACGGCCACGTTTTCGCCGTCCTTCCGGCCGCCCGATACAATTTGATATTTGAGAAGCAGCGAACTGAACCCGAAATCATCGGAGATATTAAGTCGGAACGGAATCAGCATGTTTTCGTCGAGATTGACATCGAATCCGGGGAACAGAACATCTATTACGGGATATTCATCCGGCACCGCCGTAACCTGATATTCTATCGGATCGGGATTTTCCTCGCCGCCCCTGTCATGTAACCTGATAAAGTAGGAGAAATCATCTTCGATAAGAAGGCTTGCTTCGCCGTGCGATCCTTTGAAGGCGACATCTTTTGATAAGGAATCATTAATAACAAGACAACCATTGTCGATTTCTCGATTGGCTTCGATTTCGATACCTGCCCGGCTGCCGACCAGCGCCGCAAAGGAACCGTTGTTTTCGTCGAGGATCAGCGGTTTGAGATTCGTGTATGACGGATAGCTTATCGTCACCTTCAGGTTGGTAATCCGGGGCCGCTCGACAACGTTTATGGCGTATGTTTCCGAACGGACGCCGCCCGCGACAACGTAATAATCAAGCGATCGGCGAACCTGTTTAAGCGTGATTTTGAATGGGAGCGATTCCCGCCCGATAAGAGAATCTATATTGTCGATTACGGTCGTTTTCGTGCCTTTCAGGTCAAGCCTTTCAGATTGCCGGCGGCCTTCTGCAAAGCGATAAAGTATTTCGACGTTATCGGGAAATCCGCCTCCGATCAGCGAGCCGCCGATTTCGATATCCGAGTATTTCACCCTTTCAGCATTACCGGGGAAAACTTCCAGTCTGAAGCCGGGTGGAGGCGCTACCAGGGCGGTTGGCTGGGAATACACCTCGATGGCATTGGAAAAGATGCCCGGCGCCAGAAAGCCAAGGATAGTCGCCAGTATGACCACACCCAGACCGGAGCGGAGTTTGACAAAGAGAGGATACCCGGAAACGATTTCGTTGAAGTTTATCCCCGAGGTTATTTTGAAAGCCTGCCTGCCGGTCAAATCGATCAGGGCGGACGAGAAATTCGTCTTACTCAGGTCGTAGTCGCGGAATTGAAGAGCAGCCACCAGGCGGCCTTTAAGCTCGGGATGTTTTTTCTCCACCTCAAGGGCGGCCTTTATGGTTCCTTTCTTCACGCGGAACGGGCCGATTAGATAACGGTGAAAAATATAGATCATCCCAGCCAGACCAATAACCATAAGCATAAGCTTGACGGGAACCGGAATAATAAACAAGGCCGCCAGCAAGGATAAAAGCAACGCCAGCCCCAATGCGGTCGATAACAGCGCCACAATACCGGCCGCAATCAATATGACCTGCTTTCTGAGCGCTGCCCTTTTGAGTCTTTTTTCCAGTTGCCTTAGCTTGTTCATTTAAAACCTCTTAAAGGCAAGACCTTTATGTTTTTTACGGCAAAGGGTGGGTATAGGTTTAGTACGCCATCGAATATGTTACGATATTGAGTCCCATTTTCAGGGCGTCTAATCTTTTTTCCGGCGGGTCATTGTGCACGTGAGAATCTTCCCAGCCGTCGCCAATATCCGATTCGTGGACGTAATACAACACCAGCCGATCGTCGATGTTGATTCCCCACCCGCGGGCCGGTTTATTGTCGTGCTCATGGATTTTCGGCGGGCCGTTGGGAAAGTCGAAAAAGCAGTGGTAGATCGGGTGATCGAACGGTATTTCCTCCAGTTTATATTCCGGGAAAAGATCGGCCACCGCCCCGCGCACCGATTTGTCCATGCCGTATGAATCGTTGATAAAGAGAAAACCGCCGGCCAGCAGGTACTGCCGCAACCGTTCTTTCTCCGTCTCGCTGAATTTGATCGTACCGTGGCCGGTGGCAAATAAAAACGGGTGGGCAAATAAATCCTCGTCCTCAATTTTAACACGCTTTTCTTCCATATCAATCGGCCAGCCTGTCTCCTCTTCTATAAATTTCAGAAGATTGGGGACTGCGGAATTGCCCCAGTACCAGTCGCCGCCACCTCCGTAATGAAGCCGGGCGACAGATACCGCATATGGATTTAGTCTGGGTGTTTCATTGCCACGTAATGTCAGGCGGAATGACTCCGTTCTCGGCGGCGGATTCGATTGAGTATGGGCCGTCGATAGAAAAGCCGGAATCGTTATGAAAACAAGAAAAAGCCGTAGCATCATATCCATATTATACAATAAATAATAGATTTTTGGAGAAAAAGATCAGTGCCGGCGCCGAATTTTTCATCATTGGCCGATACATAGATTGATAATCTTTGAAGGGGGTACTATGAAGCTACCCGTTGTCCTGCAGTTGATTTTCCTGGCTCTGTTGGGCTTGTATGTGGCCGCGAAATCGACCGATTATGCCGAAAACATTCGCGCAGCCGATCAAATCAGGCGGCAATGGGACGAACGAGTCGAAGCCCTGAATATCGTTTCCCTTATGATACTGGAGAAACAGTTCCTGGACGAAGCCTGCGAACGGCTTTTCCTGCAGATGGAAAATTGGCGGCAATTATTGGAAGCCGGTGCGGCGGAAGGACCGCACGCTGAATCTCAATCTCATTCGGCCGGGATTAAGGAGTTTCGGGACGAATTGAAAGAAAAAGGAATCAACCTGATCAACGCTGCGATAAATAATTGCGCACGTGACGGTATTGAACGGATCAGGGCAACGGGCGGAGTGGGCCGGGCCGGATTTGAAGAACTGGAAGCCTACTATTTAACTTATTCTCGGGGCTGCGACTTGGCCGCTTATCCCAACATGGAAATGGGTCTTTATATGCAGCAGTTGGATAAACTGCGACAGGAGAAATCTGTTTTGTCGGATAAACTTGAGGTAATCTTGTCGCCTTGAAAAAAACGCAATTTAGTATTGTATTTATTAAGGCGAGTCCTTAAATCTTATCAGCGTGCCGGCAAAGGAAGGAGAACCGGCATGCGGGGAGAAACAGACGAAAACCTTAACCGCAGATCGGTTGTAAATATGGGAGAGAGAAAATGCCGTTAGTATCGCTTATTGAAATATACGAAAAGGCCAACAGGGAAGCCTATGCCATTGCCCAGTTTAACGTCAACAATCTCGAATTTATTCAGGCCGCAATGGAAGTTGCGGAAGAGATGAAATCGCCGGTTATTCTGGCCGCCTCCAAATCGGCAATCAAATATGCCGGTCTCGGTTACCTGATGGGGATGGTCAGGGCGGGAGCAAGCGCGGTTTCGGTACCGGTCGCCATGCACCTTGATCATGGCGCCGAACCGGCCGACGCCAGGATGTGCATCGAGGCCGGGTTTACATCGGTCATGATTGACGCATCCAAAAAGCCGATGGATGAAAACATCCGGATCACCCGGGAAGTCGTGGCGATGGCGAAACCTCGCGGCGTCTGTGTCGAGGCTGAACTTGGCCGCCTTGGCGGTATCGAGGACGAAGTCGTCGTCGATGAAAAGGAAGCCTTTTTAACCGACCCGGAAGAGGCTGAACGTTTTATCAAAGAGACCGGTTGTAACGCTCTTGCTATTGCGGTCGGTACCAGCCACGGAGCATATAAGTTCAAACATACGCCGGAACTGGCCATGGATCGAATAACCGAGATCAAAAAGCGAACCGGCATCGCGCTGGTTCTCCACGGGGCCAGCGGCGTTCCGAAAGATTTGCTCGACAAGGCGGCCAAATACGGAGCCAAACTTCCCGGCGCCATGGGCGTGCCGGACGAGGCATATAAAGACGCAGTCTCGCGCGGTATCAACAAGATCAATATCGACACCGATCTGCGGCTGGCCTTTATGACGGCTGTTCGAGAATTTCTGACCAACAATCCGACCGTCTTCGACCCGCGCAAGATTTTGGGCCCCGCCAGGGAAGCGATCAAAGACCAGATGCGCAAAAAAATCAATCTCTTCGGCTCAGCCGGGAAGGGTTGATTACAACAGCATTCCTGATTTCGCAGGGGCGGTTCATGAACCGCCCTTGTTTTATGATCCGTGCCGTATTATCTTGAATATAAAATAATCGTACGGGAAACGGGGATATAACCTCCGTGATGTACAAATAATCCGTGTTTGTATAGAGGACAAGAACATGCCGGAAAGAATGCCCGGTGTCGGTTTCAGAATGATGACCTGGACTTTTTATCTCATGGACCTTTTCCGAAAGCCGGATAAGATACTGAATAAATTCGGGATTGAAAAAGGCTTTACTGTTATCGATTATGGTTGCGGCCCGGGAAGGTATATCAAAAAGGCGTCCGGATTGGTCGATGAAAAAGGGAAAGTATATACCGTCGATATCCATGAACTGGCTGTGGAAGCAGTCCGGAAGTCAGCGAAGAAAGAAAACCTGACCAATGTTGTGCCGGTATTGGCTAACGGTTATTCGTGTGACATCGAATCAGATTCCGCCGATCTTATTTACGCGCTGGATATGTTCCATCAGATCAGGCAGCCGGAACCGTTTCTACTGGAATTACGGCGAATAGTCAGACCTGACGGCGTATTAATTATTGACAACGGCCACCAGTCCCGCGAAAAGGCAAAAACAAAAATCGAAGGTTCCGGAGCCTGGCAGATTGCCGAAGAGAACAAGCGATTTCTAAAATGCAGACCGATTAATAAATAGTCTTCCGATAGGTCAAAGCATTTCCAAAAAGCCAACATCCTTACTTGAACGGCTCCAGGTGCAGGGTTACGGAAACCAACTCCTTTATCTCGATTTTCAGCTTTTGCTCGACCTCCTCGGATGCTTTGTGGGTCTGCTCAAGAGGCAGTCTTCCATCGAGGCGTATATCGGCCGACAATGCCAGTCCGTTCGAGTGCGGCGTCAAAACGATATTGTGACAGTCTTCAATCCCCGGAAATGATTCTACTATCTCCCTGACTCTTGAAGCGATAACCTCTATGTCCGTGACGGCAGCGTCGTCTTTGACGGGGCATTCCTCTTCGAGCGGTTCGGGATGAATGACGACTTTTTTTAGACTATCAATCGATTCATGCAGTTTTCCGGTGATGGCCGTTACTTTGTCGTGGGCTTCATCGAGAGTTATCTCCCCGGGCATTTCGATATGCATCGATACGAAGTAACCTTCTTTTTCCGGATTGATGATCAGGTGATGCAGCGATAAGCCAAAAGAAGAAACCACATATCGTACCGCGTCGGCGATTTTTTCCGATTCGTGGGAACCGGGTTTAAAGGCAAGAGCTATATCAACCCGGGGCAGGCTTTTTCGAAGCTTTTGCCGGATTCGCTCTTTTAGTTCGCTCGCTCCGGCAAAAGTCAACGACCGGTCAACGTCAACAATCAGATCGGCAAAAATAGTCTGACCGTCGCTTCGCAGACGCAGCCGGTTAATTTTCAGAATCTCCGGAAAATCGAACAGTCTGTCTCTGATAGTTTTTTCCACTGCCTGCGGCGCCCGATCAAGGAGAATGTCGATGGACTTTTTGGCCATGCGGCCGATGGCCGTCAAGATAAATATCGTTACTCCGATAGCGGCTGCGGGATCGGCCCAGCTTAGGCCGAGATTAACGGCAACCAGACCGAAGATAACCACCATAGAGGAGAAAATGTCGGTGGCGAAATTTAAAGCGTCGGCTTCCAGCGCCTGGCTGCCATATTTCCCGGCTACCCGCCTCAGGGCGCGAACCCGGGAAATGTCGATGGCAATCGACCCAAGAATAACCGCGTAAGCCCAGATATTCGGATTGAACTCAAACGAGGGTTTCTGCAATCTGCCAACCGCCTCGTGGATGATCCATACACACGTGACCAGTAAAAGCAGGACCTGAACCAGGGCCGCCAGCGATTCCACTTTTGTGTGCCCGAAATGGTGGTCGCGGTCGGCCGGCCGGTCGGATATCCTAACCGCAAAGTAGGTTATAATGGATGCTCCCATATCCAGAAACGAATGCAGGGCATCGGTGAGTATCGCCAGCGACCCGGTTAGAATACCGATGATGGATTTGCCCGCGATCATTAATATGGAGGCGGCTATGGAATAAAGAGCGACTGATCTTTTTTCGTTTTTTTTCATTTAACTATATACAACGACCAAAGGCTTACGTTTTAACAATGCCATCAACTTTAAGATAGCCGTCTCCTGAATTTTTAGCAAAAATTTTGTTATCATAGAAACGCGATTTCGGCTTCGCCTAAGAATTATTGATTTTTGTGATTTCTATTCATAAATATATGGCCTCTGGGTATGGTGCCGATATAATAACAGGAGAAGGGAAAGAAGATGGATAAAAAAACCATATTGGTTGTCGATGATGAAGAAATCATTTGTGATCTTCTGTCCGGGATTCTGAATAAACTCGGGTATAATGTCATAATTGCAGGGAGTGGGCAACAGGCAGTGGATCTTTTCAGCCGGAAGCACTCCGAGATAGATCTGGCCATTATTGACCTGTTTATGCCTGAAATGGACGGCCGTAAGATCATGACGCATATGAAATCGATCGATCCCAACGTGATTATCCTTCTTTCCAGCGGGCAGCACGAGATTGTTACAACGACCATAAGCGCTGACGCGAAGGCAGACGGCCTTTTGCCCAAACCTTATCGCGCGGGCCAGCTGGCTCAGGCGATAGAAAAGGCTTTTGAAAACAGAGTGGTTCCTTAGGATAAGAAATGTCAACTAAGCAGTTTCTACAGCGGCTTCGTCGGTAACCTTATGTTTAATCGGCAGATCGATCGTAAACGTCGTTCCCTCACCCGGAACCGAATCAACTGCTATGCGGCCGTTATGCTTGTCGATGATATTTTTACAAACGACCAGCCCGATCCCGTGCCCGGATTCCTTGGTCGTGAATTTTTCCCGGAATATTTTCTTCAGTTTCGACTCGGCAATTCCCGGGCCATGATCCTTAATCGACAGCCGGATCATATCATCGGTCTGCCCTGATATTTTTATTTCTATCTTTTTGGTCTCCGAATTGGCGGAAGCTTCAGCGGCGTTATTGAGCAGGTTGTACAGCACCTGTTCAATCAAACCGTGATCAATTTCCGCTTCCGGTTTATCGCTGTCGGACGTAACCCCTATATCGAAGTCACGAAAGCGTTTTTGAGGCCGCAGGAATTCCACGATTCGTTCCAGGAGGAGATTAATGTTGACTGTCTTAAAGGTGGCCTTCTGGAGAGAGGAGTAGTCCATCAACCCTTTCGCAAATCGGCTGATTTTTTCCAGGTGATCGTTAATTGATTCGGTAAATCGTTCAAGACCCTCGGTTACTCCTTTTTGAATCCGCAAATCCATGAGTTGAAAGTTGGCAACTACGACTCCAAGGTAATTGTTTAGTTCGTGGCCGATTTCGGTCGACATCTGGCCGCGGGTAGCCATTTTTTCCATTTTCAGGGTTTGTTCCTGTAAATATTCCAAGCGCCGGTATGCTTCCCGCGAATCTTCAAGCAGTTGCAGGTTTTCCAGCGATATGGTCAACTGGCTGGAAATGAAGTTAAGAAACTGGGTATCGGAGCTTTTCAACCTGTAATCGGGAACGGCGTGAAACATGGAAATGAATCCGAGCATCTTTTCCGACCTGATCAGCGGGACGATTACCGCGGCTTTTGACGCAAAAAACCTTTCCGGAAGAATTTTGTCCCTGTTCGTCTGAAAAACTGGTGTTCCGAAGAGGGGATGTTGAGTTTCATCCTGGATGAGGATCGGAGATTTGACCGGTTGTATCGAATCCCAATCGGCGGTGGAAATATCAAAGTTGGAAACCTCGTCGGTACCGTCAAAGGTTTTGGTTGACTGCATAAGGACCATTTCCTCGTTACGGCGGTCGAAATAAACAACGGTGCCAGCTTCGGCGTTACTCTGGATGATGGCGAAGGAAAGTGACAGTTGCAGCAGCGAAGCCAGGTCGCCCGAGGCGTACATCATATTTGACAGGTCGGCGATCTTGTTTAGTTCTCGGGAAAGGGTCGCTTCGCTGTCGAATTTTTTTTGCTCCATGGCCCGCGATATCGCCTGCCGAATTTCCGACAGCTCGAATGGTTTCATAATGTAATCGTAGGCGCCCTCTTTAATGGCCTGCTTGGCGGTATCAAGGTTTGCGTAGCCGGTCATGAAGATGATGCCGGCGGTGGGGGATATTTTATGAATCTCCTTGACCAGTTCAATACCGTTCATTTCCGGCATTCTGATATCGGTCAGGATGAAGTCGAATTGGCGGCTCTTGACCAATTCAATGGCCTCGTTGGCCGAAAGGGTGGTAACAACGTCGTACCCGTCGTCCGTCAGCGTATCTTCGACCAGGCTGAGGACGATCTGTTCATCGTCGACAACCAGGATACTGCCGCCGATATGATTAACATTATCTGCCAATTGGGACTGCTCCTTGGGTAATAACCTTTCTTATCAATCGGCGTAACTCGTTTACATCAAACGGCTTTTGGAGACAGCAGAGCGCGCCTTCCGCTCTGGCCTGTTTGGCCAGTTTGTCCGGAAAGCTATCGGTCAGGACGATTTTGGAAAACGGCTTGGCGGTAATTATTTCCCGGACGGTCTCCATGCCGTTCATCCTGGGCATGTGAACGTCGCATATGATCAATATGTAATCTTCCTTCAGTGCTCTGGCCGCGCCGGTTTCACCGTTTTCAGCGACGTCCACGATAAAGCCCTCATCGGTTAGTATCTCACTCAGCATTTCCCTGATTATCGGCGAATCATCGATAACCAGTATTTTCTTGCGCCGACTCTCGTGATTATCCTTCTTGTCGGTCATCAGAGTAATCCTCCAGGCATCGGTCAACTTCACTGAGAAGCTGCACGATGGTAAAAGGCTTGCAGAGAAAGCCGTCGACTCCCAGCCGAGCGCACTCGCTGGCAATATCCAGCGAGGTATATCCGGTAATGACGATAATCGGAATTCTGGAATTAAATCTCTTGGCGAACTTGATTACTTCATTTCCTCCCATTACCGGCATTTTGATATCGGTGATAATCAGGTCGGGCAGATGACCTGGGATCTTATCGATGGCGTCCTGTCCGTTTACGGCATGGGTCACCTTAAAATCGTCGAGAACCTCGGAGACGAAGTCTCGAATGACAGCCTCGTCATCCACGACAAGAATACGAGCCTTCCGCTCACTCATCGGTTCTGCCCTCCCATGGCTCTTTGACCCTTCTCTTTTCTTGTATCGGGCGAAGAGGTTGATTTCTCAAGAGGGAGAATAATGACAAAGGTGGTGCCGCAATCCTCGACCGACTCGACTTTGATCTCGCCGCCGTGCTCCTTAATAATGCCGTAACTGACCGAAAGTCCCAGACCCGTGCCCTGGCCGACCTCTTTTGTGGTAAAGAACGGCTCGAAGATGTTTTTCTGTATTTCGGCCGGGATGCCGCATCCGTCATCGCTGAAGCTGATTTCCACCGCTCCCATAAACCCGCCCAGGCCCGGCGAATAGCGGTTGGAGATAATAAGATTTCCCCCGTAAGACATGGCATGAAGGGCGTTTATGATGATATTGGTGAATACCTGCTGCAACATGCTGGCGTTTGCCCGGATGATGGGAATATTTTCCTGCAGGTCGGTCGTCAGGGCGATTTTGTGCATCGTCAATTGATGCTCGATAAGGCTGATGGTTTCAATCAGTACCTCGTTGATATTGATATCAACCATTTCGATTTTGGACGACGACCGCGAGAACCGCAACAGGTTCTGTACGATCGTCTTACACCGGCGGGTCTGGTTTTCGATATTTTTTAGATACTTCTTGTAAGACTGAAATTCTTCTTCGGTGATTTCGGCGAACGGATTTCGATTCATTTTCTCAAGGGCGTACTGGGCGTATCCCAGGATGCCGCCGAGCGGGTTGTTTAGTTCGTGAGCCACTCCGGCCGAGAGTTGACCGACGGCAACCATCTTCTCCGATTGAATCAGTTGCGCCTGGGCATCTTCAAGCTCTTTTGTCCGCTCGATTATCTTTTCCTCAAGGGTCCGATTATATTCTTCAATCTCCCGGCGCGATTCTTTCAGGGATTTGATCATACTGTCAAAGGCGGCGGAC
This sequence comes from uncultured Ignavibacteriales bacterium, assembly GCA_964611355.1. GTDB lineage: Bacteria > Zixibacteria > MSB-5A5 > GN15 > JAAZOE01 > CAZSYD01. The sequence continues at coordinate 17,298 of CAZSYD010000045.1, forward strand.
AGCTTGCCGATTTCGTCTTTGCGCTTGATGCCGGTTTCCAGCGACAGATCGCCTTTTGCGATTTTCTCGGAAGCCAGCGCCAGGCGTTCGATCGGCTTAACCACCATTCCCACAAACCCGAAGGTTAACAAGATAGTGGCTGAAATAACCAGGAGGATTATAATAACCGCGGCGCGGATGTTTTTACGGGCATCGGCGATGGTAACCGAAAGCGACATGCCTATCCTGACGTAGCCGATAAGCTCGGTGACCACGTGGCCGCGGGATTTCCCCACGAATCCAAGGGTTTCGCGTGAGACAATAGTTCGAGTTGTAACCACAGGATAACATAGTTCGTAGAAATAAAAATCCTCGCCGGACTCAAAGATTTTACGGATATAAAGAGAGTCTTTTCCCTCCATTTCAGCTAACTCTTCGGGTATCGTGACGCCTTCCTTGGCCTCGGCCGCCAAGACATTATGCTCAAGATTCTGCACCACGATATAGGTGATATCTTCGGCCTGCGCGGTTGTGCCGATAAGCTCGTCGAGAATAGCCTCATTCTCAATCGATACGCCGTACTCGCAGTTGGCGGCCAGGACCTTAATGAGGGCCGACCCCTTTTTAATGAGACCCTGCTTGGCGGTTTCAATATGCCTTGAAATCAAATAATAAGATACCAGGGCTCCGCTTGTGATAATCAACAGGGAAATGATAACTATGAATTTTACCCGCAGGCTAAGACTAT
>CAZSYD010000046.1:0-17988 GCA_964611355.1 uncultured Ignavibacteriales bacterium
GAATCATATAATTAACGGTGTCCTGTCACCGTTCGAGTTTAACTAAATCAAACCGTTACCACGGAGGGAAACATGGCATTAAAAACCGCCGAAGAATATAAAGAGTCGCTCAGGCAAATGCGTCTCAATATCCACAAGTTTGGCGAGTTAATCGAGGACGTTACCAGCCACCCGGCCACCAAAAACACCGTTGAGGGACACGCGAGTCTCTTTCGCGCGCAGCATGACGAAAAGCTGAAGGATATTGTAACAACCACGTCGCATTTAACCGGCGAACCGATAAGCCGGTATCTTTCGGTCATTCGTTCAGCCGACGAAATGATCGCCAACTGCCGGATGAAAAGGTTTGCATTCAACCTGACCGGCACCTGCACGGGCGGCCGATGCGTCGGCTGGACGTCGCTGAATTCGATGTTTATCACTACTTATGATTGCGACCGGGAGCTGGGCACCGACTACCACTCCCGCCTATTGGAGTGGCTCAGGGACGCCCAAGCGCGCGATATTTCGATTGCCGGAGCTTTGACCGATCCCAAAGGCGACCGCACCAAAAAGCCGTCCCAGCAGGAGGATCCCGATATGAACCTGCATATAGTCGAAAAAAGGGATGACGGTATTGTCGTCAGGGGAGCCAAAGTGATGATCTGCGGCGTGGCGGCCGCTAACGAGATTTTTATCCTCCCTGGTTCGGCCTACGGAGAAGAAGACAAAGATTACGCCGTATCGTTTGTTATCCCGCGCGATGCTGAGAATATAACAATCGTCGAAGCCCGTCATCCCAGCGATGGCCGTGAAGGGAAGGAGGGGTTTGATATCCCCAATACCTGCGGCGGAATCACTCAGGCCTATCTTTTCTTTGAGGATGTCTTTATTCCGAAGGAGCGGGTTTTCATGTGCGGCGAATACCAGTTCACTCGGTCGGCGGTTTTCAATTTTATTGCGGCTTATCGGTCGGGAATCGGCGGCTGTGTAGCCGGGCAGGGTGATATAAAGGTTGGTGCCGCGGTTTTGACCGCCCGGGCCAACGGCTTGTCGGCCAGGGTGTTCCGCGACAAGCTTATCCGCATGTATATCAACAACGAAACTACTTTTGGAATGGGTATCGCCGCCTCGGCAATGGGCAAAAAGCACGCTTCCGGGGCGTGGCAACCGGATATGCTTCTGGCCAACGTCAATAAAGTTCACGTGGCCACGCTGCCTTATGATACCTCGCGGCTGGCGCAGGATATCGGCGGGGGAATTGCCGAAACCGGCTGCATGCCGTCTTCCGAGGATTTTACGTCCGGCAAGTATGGCCATTTAATCAAAAAGTATATGAAAGCGGCCGTCTCCGGTGAAGCGCGGGCGCGGGCGGCCCGGCTGGTAGAATGGACGACTATCGGAGCGGGAGTGCCCGGATGCATGCACGGCGGCGGATCGCCCGACGGCGCCAAGTTAATGATAAATGCCCTATCAGGCTTGGAGGAAAAGGTGGGAGCGGCCCGCCGTCTGGCCGGAATTACTGAAGATATCCCGGAGCCGCAAAGAAAGAGGTGACCTTCAGTCTCCGTGGAATGCGATTATCGGCCGGCCGTTGCCGGCAGGGTTAAATTCGAGCGAAATATAGAAGTATGGTGAGTTATTATCAAAAAGGGGTTGACCGTGGCCGATATTATAAGTATAATAAAAGGCTTTAAAAAAATTTGGGGCCCATAGCTCAGCTGGTTAGAGCAGCTGACTCATAATCAGCGGGTCCCAGGTTCGAGTCCTGGTGGGCCCAGTTGATCTTTGATGAATGAAAAGTATGGCCGGGCAATTAGCTCAGTTGGTTAGAGCGTTCGGTTCACATCCGAGAGGTCACTGGTTCGAATCCAGTATTGCCCACCATAAGTGAAGGCGGTCTGGTGCATAAGCGAAACTGCTACAACTGCCGAGGCGGACAGTATTTCAGCGAAAATATGAAACTGTACGCCGAAACGAAACACGACCAAAAACGGGTGCCCGTCATGAGATTGACCGGCGCCCTTTTTCATGGCGCTATTCCCCGCCCAAGGAGATATAAATGAATGGCGATCTGGAACTGTTGCTGAAACTGCAAAACGTTGATTACGATCTTGGCGAACTGGAAAGATCCAAGGAATATGTCCCTGACATGATAGAGAATCTGAGAAGGGAAATAGACGAAACCGAAAGCCAGATGGAAAATGTCAAAAAGCAGTTGTCGGACGCCCGATTGGAGGAAAAAGACGTTGAATTAAATCTCAAGGAAAAGGAAGAAAAGCTCAAGAAATTGCAGGAACGGATGATGGCCATCAAGACCAATAAGGAATACGACGCTCTTATCAGAGAAATAGACCAGATTAAAATGGATATTGGCAACCTCGAAACCAGGGCCGTGGAACTGATGGAGATTATCGAGACGGGGGAGAAGGATATTGAAATTATCACCGACAAGGCCGAAAGAATCCATAAAACCAATGGTCGGCAACTCTCCAGTCTGCAGGAACAGATCGATTCGGTCGAGGTCAAAATAGATGAAAAAGAGAAAGAACGAAAAGAACTGGCATCCCAGGTTGGTAGACGAGCTATTGCGACTTATGAGCGTATCCGCAGGGGGAAGCGCGGCGCTGCCGTGGTTGCCGTAAGGAAAAGGGCCTGCGGCGCTTGTTACAAGGCATTGCCGCCGCAGAAAATTCAGGAAATAAAACTGGGTGAGCAGATTATTACCTGTGACAATTGCGGCCGAATGCTCGTCTGGACTGAGAATAGTGAGCATTAAGAGGAATTGACAGGGATTAATGGCCAAAATTCTTGAAAATGACGGCCTGACGTTTGATGATGTCCTGCTGGTGCCGGGTTATTCCCGAGTGCTGCCGGCAGAGGTTGATATATCCACCAGGATTACAGCCGAAATAAGTCTCAATATCCCAATGATTTCGGCGGCCATGGATACGGTTACCGAATCGAGGATGGCTATTGCTATCGCCCGCCAGGGCGGTATAGGCATTATACACAAAAACCTTTCGCCGTCCGCTCAGGCGGCTGAAGTCGATAAAGTCAAAAGATCGGAATCGGGGATGATCGTTGACCCGATAACGCTGCCCCCTGACAGAAAAATCGGCGAGGCGTTAGAGGTTATGAAAAAATTCGCCATCTCGGGAATTCCGATCACCGAAAACGGAAAACTGGTAGGGATATTGACCAACCGCGACCTTCGTTTCCATACCGATTTTTCGCGGCCGATAAGGGAGATTATGACCAGGGAAAACCTGGTAACGGTTCCCGAGGGTACTGACCTTGATCAGGCTCAAGTTATATTACATGAGAAACGAATAGAAAAGCTGCCCGTGGTTGACGATGATTTCAATCTCAAGGGGATGATCACGGTCAAGGATATTGCCAAGCGGATTCAGTTTCCCTATGCCTGCAAGGATAAACGAGGGAGGCTCCGGGTCGGCGCCGCGGTCGGGGTTGCCAAAGATCTGGAAGAGCGGTGTGAGAAATTGACGTCGGCCGGCCTTGATCTTCTTTGTGTCGATTCTTCCCACGGCCATTCCGCCGGGGTTCTGGAAACAGTCAAAAGGATAAAGAAACTTTACCCTTCGGTTCCGATCATGGCCGGGAATGTAGCCACTATTGAGGGCGTTCGGGCAATGATAGGCGCGGGTGCCGATTGCGTCAAGATAGGCGTCGGTCCGGGTTCGATTTGTACAACGCGGGTGGTGACCGGGGCCGGTGTCCCGCAACTTACAGCCATTATGAACGGCGTTGAGGAAGCTATAAAAAGGAACGTTCCGGTCGTCGCCGACGGCGGCGTAAGATATTCCGGTGATATAACCAAGGCGCTGGCGGCGGGAGCCGATGCGGTGATGATCGGCTCGCTGTTTGCCGGAACCGACGAATCGCCGGGGGAAAATGTGCTTTATGAGGGTCGGACGTATAAGGTCTATCGCGGTATGGGCTCGGTCGAAGCCATGAAACGGGGTTCCGGGGATCGCTACTTTCAGGAAGAGATTGAGGAAGCTACCAAATTCGTACCGGAGGGGGTCGAGGGTCGGGTGCCATACAAAGGCCTGTTGGCCGATTCGGTTCATCAACTGACCGGCGGGGTAAAAGCCGGAATGGGTATAGTCGGCGCCGCCGATTTGAAACAATTGCGCGAAAAGGCGAAATTTATTATTATTACAGCAGCCGGGGTGACCGAATCGCACCCTCACGGAGTGGCGATTTCAAAGGAAGCCCCAAACTATCAGCGGCGGATATAAAGTCGAAGCTAAGTAGTTTGTTGATAAATAACCGTAGCAGAAGGCAGGATAAACGGTCGCGTCTTATGACTTTAGTCTGAGATGAGGAAAGTCCGGGCTCCATAGAGCCGGGGTGGCCCGTAACGCGGGCGCGGAGTAATCCGACGGAAAGTGTCACAGAAAACAACAGCCTACCTGTTCCCGAAAGGGAACAGCGGCAATGGTGAAAACGCGGTGTAAGAGACCACGGGTCGCTTCGGAGACGAAGCGGCCGGACAAACCCCACCCGGAGCAAGGCCAAATAGGGAAGGATGAGGTTGGCTCGCCTCACTCGACTTCCGGGTAGGCCGCATGAGGGTATGGGTAACCATGCTCCCAGAGAGATGATCGTTCGCCCATATGGGTCGACAGAATCCGGCTTATTTCCTGCTTTCGGCTACAAATCAGGAAACAGAGTTATGGTCCGGGGTGACAAATTGGTAACCCAGCAATGGGTTCTCGCCATTGATCCGTCCGACGAACTGGTTAATGAAATCGTCGGACAGGTTGATCTTCCCCGGTCGATAATCCGGATCCTGATAAACCGCAAAATTGACACCGTCGAAAAGATCAATTCCTTTAGTAAACCGCGACTTGAGGATTTATCCGACCCATTCATACTGAAAGGCATGGCGGAGGCGATTCGGCGGATAACCGACGCTTTGCGGGAAAACGAGAAAATACTAATCTACGGCGATTATGATGTTGATGGCATAACCGCCACATCGTTGCTTTTTCTTGTGCTCAACCGGCTGGGCGCGCAGGTTGACTTCTATTTGCCCAATCGCCTGACCGAAGGATATGGTCTTACCCGGCAGGGAGTTCTTGAGGCTGAACAACGCGGTATCAATCTTATTATTACGGTTGATACCGGTATTACTGCCGTCGATGAAATTGATTTCGCCAGAGCGCATGGCATCGGTTGTATTATCACCGATCATCACGAAACCGGCGATCGGATCCCGAAAGCGTTGGCGATCGTCAATCCTAAGCAGGACGGTTGTCCTTATGACAAGGCAGAACTTTCCGGGGTCGGCGTGGCCTTCAAGCTGGCTCAGGCGCTTTACATCAAGCTCGGCCAGGATATTTCCGAACTGGAAGAACATCTCGATCTGGTAGCCTTGGGGACCTCAGCCGATATTGTGCCTCTTTTGGGAGAAAACAGGATATTGACCCACTTTGGCTTCCGACAGATAGCGAGAACCACCAAGCCGGGGTTAAAATCTCTGGCCTTTGTCTCAGGGTTAATGGGCAAGGAGATCGGCACGGGGCAGGTGATTTTTGTCCTCGCGCCGCGAATCAACGCCATCGGACGCCTGGGAGATGCCGAGCAGGCCATAAAGCTTCTTACCACCAGGGACGAACAACTGGCGGCCAAAATCGCTCGCAAACTGGATAGTGAAAACAGGCGGCGAAAGACCATTGACGAGGTGACTCTCAAAGAAGCGATTGCCCAAATCGACGAGGTTTGTGATCTTGAAAATGACAAGGCAATCGTGCTTTCGTCTGAAGGATGGCATTTGGGAGTAATCGGCATTGTCGCTTCGCGCATCGTCGAAAAGTACCACCTTCCTACGATACTCATCTCTGTCGATAACGGCGAAGGAAAAGGTTCGGCGCGTTCCATCCCGGGATTCCATTTATGTGAGGCGTTAAGGGAATGCAGGGATACGCTGATTCGATACGGCGGTCATAAGTACGCCGCCGGATTGACAATCAAATCGGAAAACATCGAGAAGTTCCGGAAGCGGATGATCGAAGTATCAGGTCGGACGCTTTCGGCCGAAGATCTGATTTCAAAATTATTTATCGATGCTGAAATCGAACCGGATCAAATTAACAATGGTTTCCTCGACAAGCTGGAAATGTTCAGCCCCTTCGGACCGATGAACATGCGCCCTGTTTTTCTCACTCGCAATCTGGAGGTGGTCGGCCAGCCGTATCAAGTGGGCAGAAATCATCTCAAGATAAAGGTCCGCAAGGGAGGGACGGTTTTCGATGTTATCGGTTTTGGCTTCGGCGACCTGGTACGCCCGCTGTCGATGCGGGCCGGCACTATTGACATGACTTATGTGATCGAATACAACCACTGGAACGGCGTTACCCGCATCCAGCTCCGGGTCAAAGACATCAAATTCGACGCCGGCGCCATCGCGAGAGGAAACCCGCCGTAATCATGCCGCTTTACGATCAGTTTCTCGAAGGATCGGTTGTCGCCCTTTCCAAGATTATCAGTCATATCGAAAATCAGGGCGACGGCTATCAGGAAGTTCTCTCGCGTCTCTACCGAAAAAGCGGCAATATATATCGCATCGGAATGACCGGTCCTCCGGGAGCCGGTAAGTCATCGCTGGTCAATCGCCTGGCTGCTCTTTTTGCGGAGCAGAGCCGTAAGATAGCCATAATCTGTATTGATCCCAGTTCGCCTTTCACCGGCGGGGCGGTTTTGGGCGATCGACTGCGAATGCAGGATATACCCCGGGATAAGGGTGTTTTTATCCGCTCCATGGGCAGTCGTGGATCAACCGGCGGTCTGGCGTCGGCAACCTCGAATGTAACCGTGGCTCTCGACGCTTTCGGCTTTGATACCGTCTTTATCGAAACGGTCGGTGTCGGCCAGATGGAACTCGATATTATCGACGCCTGCGATACCGTGGTAGTAACCCTGGTTCCGGAATCGGGTGATGCTATCCAGGCTCTCAAGGCGGGCCTGATGGAAATCGCCGACGTATTTGCTATTAACAAGGCGGATCGCCAGGGCGCCGACCGGATGGTTTACGACGTGCAGTCGGCGTTGGAGATAAGAACGGAAAGGTCTGAATGGCCGATTCCGATTGTGGCCACCCAGGCTGTCAATAATATGAATATCGAAGAACTGGCCGCCGGTATCGAAGGACACAGGAAATATCTCGAAACCAGCGGAAGCCTGGCCAAAAAGCGAGGGCTTCAACTTCGGAAAAAGATCGAAGGGATTATTTTGCGCTCTATACGGCGCGACCTTGATACGACTGTCCTGTCCGGATCGGTTTTGGATGATATAGTCGCCAATATTATGCAGGGCGAAGAAGATCCTTATACAGCCGGGAGAAAGCTCTACGAACGCTTCAAAATAGGCTCTTGATTTTTCGCGCCGTCACCATATATTGTTTATTTTTGAATGCTTACGGGCTCAGAAAGCGGAGTTTGCGATGTTTGACAAGCCGTTTTTGGAGGAATTGAAAAAGAGACGGGAGAAATGGGAAAAAACCAAGGATAAATATCCTCAGGATTCCCGGCCCCGCTTTATGACGGTTTCCGGCGACGACGTAGATGTCCTGTATGACCCGGAATCTGTGGACGGATCCGGGTATTTCGAAGAAATCGGATTCCCCGGCGAATTTCCCTATACGCGCGGCGTGCACTATACAATGTACCGGGGAAGAATGTGGACGATGCGGCAATTTTCAGGCATGGGGACGCCGAAACAGACCAACCGACGGTATCATTACCTGCTTAAAGAGGGTCAAACGGGGCTTTCGGTCGCTTTTGATCTGCCGACCCTGATGGGGTATGACTCGGACCACGAACGATCGCTTGGCGAAGTCGGCAAATGCGGCGTGGCGGTCGATTCGCTGGCGGATATGGAAATTATTTTTGATGGCATTGATCTGTCGAAAATCTCTACCTCGATGACAATTAACGCTCCGGCCTCGATTCTTCTGGCGATGTATATCGCCGTTGCGGAAAATCATGGCGTTGCATCAGAAAAGTTGCGTGGGACGTTACAGAATGATATTCTCAAGGAGTATATAGCGCAGAAGGAATGGATTTACCCACCGGAACCGTCAATCAGACTTATAACCGATATGATGGCCTTTTGCGCCGACCACGTCCCGCAGTGGAATACGATCTCAATTTCCGGTTATCATATTCGCGAGGCGGGAGCGACAGCGGCGCAGGAACTGGCCTTTACGCTGGCTGATGGTTTCCAGTATGTTGAATCCGCCATCGCCGCCGGTCAGGACATTGATGTTTTCGCGACAAGGCTTTCATTTTTCTTTAATGCTCATCAGGATTTCTTTGAAGAAATTGCCAAGTATCGCGCGGCCCGCCGTATCTGGGCCAAACGGATGCGCTATAAATACGGCGCCAAAAAGGAGCGTAACTGGCTGCTTCGTTTTCACACCCAGACGGCCGGATGTTCCTTGACCGCCCAACAGCCGGAAAACAACCTGATGCGGACCGCCTTCGAAGGCCTTTCAGCCGTTCTGGGCGGCACTCAGTCGCTGCATACCAACTCCATGGACGAAACTCTGGCCCTGCCGTCGGAGAAGGCCGTCCTGCTGGCGTTGCGCACGCAGCAGATTATTATGCACGAAACCGGCGTTCCCAATACGATCGATCCGCTGGCGGGTTCGTATTACGTCGAGCACTTAACCGATAAGATAGAGGCGGAAGCGGAAAAATACTTCGAGGAGATCGAGCGCCGGGGAGGAGTTCTAAAGTGCATCGAGGAAGGTTACTTCCAGCGAGAAATAGCCAAATCGGCTTATCGCTACCAGAAGGAGATCGAAAAAAAGGAACGGATCATCGTCGGCATCAACGATTACGTGATGGACGAAGAGCTGACCATCCCGCTGTTGAAAATCGACGAGGCGGCGGCTCGCGAGCAGTTAACGTCGCTTAAGAAAGTAAAAGAAAATCGCGATAACGACAAGGTCGGGCGGACGCTTGATGAGTTGACCGAATGCGCCCGTGGTAGCGGCAATACCATGAAGGCGATACTGGAATGCGTTCGGGTTTACGCTACCGAGGGTGAGATTGTGGACGCCATGCGGTCGGTTTTCGGTGAGTATCACGAATCGCCGATGTTTTGAACCGAATAAGAAGGATTCAGTATAGATTCAGCAAAAAGAATAAAAACCAATCAGCAAACGGAATTGATAATATGGCAAACAAAATAAGAGTGCTTCTGGCGAAGCCAGGACTGGACGGCCATGACCGGGGCGTAAAGGTTATCGCCGCGGCGCTCCGTGACGCCGGTATGGAAGTAATCTACACCGGCCTTCGGCAGACGCCGGATCAGATCGTCACCGCCGCCATCCAAGAAGACGTCGATGCGGTCGGCGTTTCCATTCTTTCCGGAGCGCATATGACTCTATTTCCGGCCATATTGAAACTGCTGCGTGAAAAAGGCGGCGAGGATATAATCCTTTTCGGCGGGGGTATAATTCCCAACGAGGAAATAGGGGAATTGGAAAAAATGGGCGTCGCCAGGCTGTTTACTCCGGGGGCTGTGTCCACTGAAATAATCGACTGGCTGAAAAATGCGGTGGCGGCCGGAAAGAAAGATAAAAGGATTTTGTAATACAGGAAGACTTAACCATAGGGAGGTTACCGAATGAAACGGTTCAACGTAGATGAAAGCCAGCAGGCAGTTCGCGATAGAGTAGTGGAATTCGGCAAGAAGGAAATCGAGCCGGTCTTTATAGAACTGGATCGGAGACCGGAGCCGCAGAAATTTCCTTTCGATTACTATAAAAAGCTGGCCGACGCGGGACTTATCGGTTACAGCATGCCGAAAGAGTACGGCGGCGGCGGATGCACCACCCTTGAATATGCTACCATGATTGAGGAGCTGGCCTGGTGGGATGCGCCGACTTCGCTTTTAACCGCTGTTCCACAGTTGGCCTCCTTTCCCATTTTTACTTTTGGAAACGAAGAGCAGAAAAAAAAGTATATCCCGAAAGCGGCCACCGGTGATATAATACCCGCTTTTGCGCTGACCGAAGAAGACGCCGGGTCGGACGCCGCCAACCAGAAGACCAAAGCGATGGAAGAGGGCAATAACTACGTCATCAACGGCAAGAAACATTTTATAATGCACGGTGATGTCTGCACTTTCGCCGTTTTATTTTGTAAGATCGGTAAGCAGGAAGAGGGTAAACGGCTGAAGATTTCAGCCATCCTGGTCGATTCCGGTACGCCCGGTTTCAAGCGCGAAACGCTTAAATACAAGATGGGTATGAAAGCCGCCACCACGGGTCGCATATATCTTGAAAACGTCAAGGTCCCGAAAGCTAACCTACTTGGCGAGGAAGGGTCCGGGTTCAAGTACGCTATGACAACACTCGACGGGGCGCGCATCGGCGTGGCTGCGCAGGCTGTAGGATTGGGCCAGCGGGCGCTGGACGAGGCGGTTAAATTCGCCTGCAACCGGATCGCCTTCGGCGCTCCGATTGCCAAATTGCAGGCGATTCAATGGATGATTGCCGACATGGCCACGCAGCTGGAAGCGGCTCGGATAATGACTTACAAGGCGGCGCAATTGCAGGATCAGGGGGTACGGTTTTCAACCGAAGCGGCCCAGGCCAAGCTGTTTGCCTCCGAAACGGCCGGCTTCTGTGTTGACCGCGCCATGCAGATTCATTCCGGCTACGGGTATATCGGCGAATTTTCAATTATTGAGAAACTGTATCGCGATCAGCGCGTGATTGAAATCTATGAGGGGACCTCTGAAATTCAACGCCTGATTATCGGTAGCACTTACCTGCGCGGTTAATCGGGCTTTTTGATTCGGCTGTGAGGGACCGGATATCGGTCCCTCGTTTCTCAAAGGGGAGATATGTACAGGTTCGGCGATTTTACCATATACTACTTCGTGGAACAGAGATTCAAACTCGACGGCGGGTCGATGTTCGGTATTATCCCCAAAAAGATATGGGGCCGAATGATCGAATCCGACGAGAACAACCTGATTCCGATGCAGACCAACCTCTTTCTGATTGACACCGGAAAGGGGAAAATCCTCTGCGATACCGGGCTGGGGACGATGCTTTCTAAAAAAGAGCAAAAAGTGTATGCCACCTATGAGCCTTCCAATGTCGAAACCGGTTTGCGCGATATCGGCTTTTCGCCGGACGATATTGACTATGTTATCCTCACTCACCTGCATACCGACCACGCCGGCGGGGCAGTAAAGGAGGAAAACGGCCGGGCCGTACCGCGATTCAAAAAGACCCGCTATATCGTCCAGAAGGATGAATGGGAAGACGCCACAAATCCGGATGAAAGAACAGGGGCGGTCTATGCTGTGGAGCGGCTGGAGGTTATCGAGAAGTTCGGACAGCTTGATCTGGTTGACGGAGATGCGGATCTGTTGCCGGGCGTTAAACTGATAAAAACCGGCGGACATACGCGCGGACATATGGGTGTGGAGTTTACCTCCGGCGGCAAAACGGTTGTCTGTTACGCCGATATTATTCCGTCATCGCATCATTTTAAAATCCCGTACGTGGCGTCTGCCGACCTTTTTCCGCTCGATACGATGAAGGTTAAAAGATCGCTGGTTAAACGGGCGCTGGCGGGTGAAATCTATATCGCCTTTGATCATGATGTCGAGATACCGATTGGAATGGCGGTTGAGGAAGGGATAAAAACGGTTATCAAGCCGGTAATATAGCGGCGCTTATTAACCCGGCCGATAAATGAATAATTTTTCGAGGTTAGCCATGTCGCTTGAGAAAAAATTACAGGAACGCGACGCCAGGCGGGCCAAGGCGCGTCTCGGGGGCGGACAGGATAGAATCGACACTCAGCATGCCAAGGGTAAGCTGACCGCCCGCGAAAGGATTGAGCTTCTGCTTGATAAAGGCAGCTTCGAAGAATTTGATATGTTCGTCGCTCATCGCTGTCGCGATTTCGGACTGGACAAGAAAAAAATCCTTGGTGATGGCGTCGTGACCGGCGTCGGGGCAATCAATGGGCGTCAGGTGTTTGTCTTCTCGCAAGATTTTACCGTGTTCGGCGGTTCGCTTTCGGAAGCCCACGCCGAAAAGATCTGCAAAATAATGGATATGGCCACGAAAGTCGGCTCGCCTGTAATCGGCCTAAACGACTCCGGCGGAGCGAGGATTCAGGAAGGGGTGGTTTCGCTGGGCGGCTATGCGGATATTTTCCTGCGCAATACGCTGGTTTCCGGCGTTATCCCCCAGATATCGCTTGTTCTCGGCCCCTGCGCGGGAGGCGCAGTCTACAGCCCGGCCATCACCGATTTTACCATTATGGTTAAAGGCATTAGCCATATGTTTGTCACCGGCCCCCATGTAGTCAAAACCGTAACGCACGAAGAGGTTACATCGGAAGAACTGGGCGGGGCGGTAACGCATGCCACCAAATCGGGAGTGGCCCATTATGCCGCCGAAAACGAACCTGACGCTTTCCGTTTTACGCGGGAACTGATGAGCTACATCCCCCTCAACAACATGGAAGATCCGCCTTACGTGGCCACCGATGACCCCGCCGACCGCGAAGAGGAAAGCCTTAATTCCATCGTGCCGCTCAACCCAAACAAACCGTACGACATTAAGGAAGTAATAACACGGGTGGTTGACGAGGGTCGCTTTCTGGAAATTCATTCCGATTTTGCTGCCAACATCGTCGTCGGGTTTGCACGGCTGGGTGGGTATTCGGTCGGTGTCGTCGCCAACCAACCGGCGGTTCTGGCCGGAGTGCTCGATATCAATTCGTCGATGAAGGGGGCTCGTTTTATCCGTTTCTGCGACGCTTTCAACATTCCCCTGATTACTTTTGAAGACGTTCCCGGTTTTTTGCCGGGCACCGACCAGGAACATGGCGGCATTATCAAGCATGGCGCCAAACTGCTGTATGCTTACTGTGAAGCGACCGTGCCCAAGATAACGGTTATTACTCGCAAGGCATACGGCGGGGCATACGATGTTATGAATTCAAAACATGTCCGGGGCGATATGAATTACGCCTGGCCGACGGCTGAGATTGCCGTCATGGGACCGAAAGGGGCGGTGGAGATTATTTTCAAGAAAGAAATCGCGGCAGGGGAGGATAAAGAAAAGGCAATTAACGAAAAAGTCGCCGAGTTTACCGAAAAGTTTGCCAACCCGTACGCCGCCGCCGAGCGGGGATATATCGATGATATTATCGAACCGAAACGAACGCGGGTGCGTTTGATTAATGCTTTGAAGATGCTGGAGAACAAAAAAGATTCCAACCCGCCCAAGAAGCACGGGAATATACCGTTGTAGAGGATATGGTCGTTCGGGTTCTAAGTGAAGCGAAAAACCCAACGAGTGAAATAGCATGCCAGAAATAAATAAAATCCTGATCGCCAACCGTGGTGAAATCGCCGTTCGGATCGTGCGAGCCTGCCGTGATGCCGGAATAACTTCAGCGGCTATATATTCCGATCCTGACCGAACCGCTTACCATGTCCGGCTGGCCGATGAAGCGTATGGTCTGGGGGGAATCACTTCGACCGAATCGTACCTCGTGCAGGGGAAAATTATTGATATTGCAAAAAAATGCGGCGCTCAGGCAATTCATCCAGGTTATGGCTTTCTGGCCGAGAATTACCGGTTTGCCGACCTGTGCCGGGAAAACAAAATAATCTTCATCGGCCCGTCGCCGGAAGTGATAAAGCTTCTCGGCGACAAGCTGGAAGCGCGCCGGACGGCGACAAAAGCCGGTCTGCCGCTGGCTCCGGCCAGTACTCGGGACATTGACGATATTGACCTTGCCGCATCCGAAGCGAAAAATATCGGCTACCCGATTCTTATCAAGGCGGCGGCGGGCGGCGGCGGCAAAGGGATGCGGATCGTGGAAAACTCCGGCGATCTGGCGGCGGCATTTCGCATGGCGGCTTCGGAAGCATCTTCGGCATTTGGCGACAAAAGAGTCTATGTCGAGAAATATATCGCCCGCCCGCGCCATATCGAAATACAAATACTGGCCGATACGCACGGCAATGTCATTCATCTTGGCGAACGGGAATGTTCCATACAAAGACGGCATCAGAAAGTCATCGAGGAATCTCCCTCGGCGGTGGTTGATGAAAACCTTCGTTCCCGCATGGGCGGGGCGGCTGTTTCCATTATTCGTGAATCAGGCTATGTTGGAGCCGGAACGGTTGAGTTTCTCGTTGACGAAAACCTGAACTATTACTTCCTCGAAGTCAACACGCGGTTGCAGGTGGAACATCCGGTGACCGAGATGGTAACCGGCGTTGACCTGGTGCAGGAGCAATTTAGGATTGCGCGTGGAGAAAAGCTGTCGATTACACAGAAAGATGTCAAACAAAAAGGTCACGCTATCGAGTGCCGTATCTATGCCGAGGAAACTGAGGCGGGATTTATTCCTTCGACCGGCCGTCTGGCTGCTTATACTGAACCGTCCGGGCCGGGGGTGCGGGTTGATTCCGGTTTCGTGGCCGGCGACGACATTCCGGTTTTCTATGATCCGCTTATTGCCAAGCTGATTGTCTGGGGAAACGACCGGCAACAGTCAATAAGACGGACGCATCGCGCATTGACCGAATACTCCGTTCAGGGAGTCGAAACCACCGTCGGATTTGGCCTGCTGGTGATGGAAAGTCAAAGTTTCCAGGATGGGAAACTGTCAACCCATTTTATTGAGGATGAATTCCCTGATCTTGCCGCCAGCTTCAGGGAATCGGAGGAGGAGATGGAATTTTCCGCTATGGCGGCGGCTATTATAGATTTCAAAAGGCAGTCGCGTTTGGGGAAGATGGGTGAACAAAAGAAAAAGGCCGAAAATCCCTGGAAGATGTCCGGGCGGCTGGCCGGTTTGAGAAATGCGTGATTGCAGATGAAAAAAGTACAGGTTAACACACAGGATAAAAGTTTCCGGTTCGAACTTCGGCAGGATGGTGATCGGCTTTATATCAAGCGGGACGGCACCGAATGCGTTGCCGATATGGTAAGGCTGGGCAACAAACGGTATTCGCTGATCCTGAACGGCCGTTCGCATGAAATCGGGGCCGATTTTGCTTCAGATGGATACATAATCTTTTCCGGTTCCCGCTCCGCCCGATACGTAGTCGAGGATTATGAAATCGCCCGGATGAAAAAGAAAGCCGGTATCGACGACAGAGCCAGACTTAAAATCGTCGCCGCGCCGATGCCGGGCCTGATTGTAACAGTCAACTGCAAGCCGGGAGACAAAATCAAAAAAGGCGAGCCGTTGCTGGTGATGGAGGCGATGAAGATGGAAAACGATATTAAGTCGCCGGTGCCCGGAAAAATCAAAGCGGTCTCTGTTTCGGCGGGAGAAAATGTAGATAAGGGACAGACGCTTGTGGAACTCGAATAATGGCTAAACCGAAAAAAACCGGTTCCGGAATAGATATCCCCGTAACGGTGCAGCCGCGTCAGGCGGATCATTCCCCGCCCGGCGAATTTCCTTTTACTCGCGGAATATATCCCGATATGTATCGTGGGCGGTTCTGGACGATGCGCCAGTACGCCGGTTTCGGCTCCGCCAGGCAAACCAACGAGCGTTACCGCTACCTGCTTAAATCAGGCCAGACCGGCCTGTCGGTGGCGTTTGATCTTCCTACCCAGATAGGATACGACTCGGATCATCTCATGGCGGCCGGTGAAGTAGGCAAAACAGGCGTCGCTATCGATACTATCGACGACATGGAAGTCGTCTTCGATTCAATACCGCTGGGCGAAGTTTCCACGTCGATGACGATTAATTCCACCGCGATAATCCTTCTGGCGATGTATGTTACCGTTGCCGGACGACAGGGCGTGCCCTGTGATAAAATTCGGGGAACGATTCAAAATGATATCCTAAAGGAATTCATAGCCCGGGGAACGTATATATTCCCGCCGCGGCAATCCATGCGCCTGATTACCGACGTCTTTGCTTACGCTAAAGATCACCTTCCGAATTTCAATACGATATCGATATCCGGCTATCATATCCGCGAAGCCGGATCGACGGCGGCGCAGGAGATCGCTTTTACTTTTGCCAATGCCATCTGTTATATCGAGGCGGCTCTCGAAGCGGGTCTGGAGATCGACCATTTTGCTCCGCGGCTGTCGTTTTTCTTCAACGGGCACAACAATCTTTTCGAGGAGGCGGCCAAGTTCCGCGCGGCGCGGCGTATCTGGGCCGGTATTGTTAAAAATCGCTTTTATGCAAAAAACAAGAAGTCGATGTTGTTTCGTTTCCATACCCAGACAGCCGGGTCGATGCTGACGGCTCAGCAACCGGAAAACAATATCGTCCGCGTCGCCCTTCAGGCCCTGGCGGCGACACTGGGCGGGACCCAGTCGCTCCATACAAATTCTTTCGACGAAGCGCTGGCTCTGCCGACCCGGAAGTCGGTCAATATTGCCCTGCGGACACAGCAGATTATTGCCCACGAATCGGGCGCAGCCGATTCTGTCGATCCTCTGGCCGGGTCGTATTATGTCGAGTACCTGACCGATGAACTGGAAAGACGAATTCTTGGCATACTGGAAGAGATTGACCGGCGGGGAGGGGCGTTGAAATGTATTGAAACGTCGTATTTCCAGAACGAAATCGCCAGCGCGGCGTATGAATATCAAAAGCAGGTGGAAAACGGCGAAGAAATCGTCGTCGGCGTCAACCGTTTCCAGACCGATGAGGAAGAACATCCGGAGATTTTGAAGGTTGACAGGACGCTGGAGGAGCAACAGATAAGACGACTCCGGGAAATCAAGGCTTCCCGCGACCGGGACAGGGTCAATAGGTGTATGGACAGGCTGGAAAAGGCGGCACAATCAACCGATAATATGGTCGTGCCGGTGATGGAAGCGGTGGACAACCGGGTTACCGTGGGAGAGATATCCGATCGATTACGAAAGGTTTGGGGAGAATATGAAGCAAGTTAATCGGACCGTATCGAAAGTTGTTTTCAGCGCTTTGCTGGTTTTAGTAATTTTCTGGGGGTGTCAATCAGAACAGCCGCTCGATCCTGATCGAGAGCAGGTTATCGAAAACTGCATTGAGCTTTATACTCGCTTAAAGGTCGGCGATAACAGCGTTATTTATGACAATGAATTTCCTTACATGAGAGAAGAAAGGGATCGCGAGGAATACATCGCGCTGCCGGCTATCGCGGCATATAGAGCCGATACTCTGGTGGCCGTACAGATAGATTCGATTTCATTATGGGAAGACACGGCCTACGCTCACCTCCAGACCGAATATATTCTCTCCGACAGTACTCTCATCGTGCATAGTATAGCAATGCGGTGGCACAAGGTCGATGGTGAGTGGCTGAAGCCGACCCTGTCGCATCCTAAAAGGCAGAAAGAATTCGAGGAGGAACTTCGGGTTTACTGGGATGCGGTCAGGGAAATAGAAGAGCGGGAAAAAGCACGGCAGGAACAAAAAGAAGAAACCGGCCCGTGATTAGACGAATTTCACATATAGGAATCGCCGTCGCTGACCTTGGTGAAGCGGTCATGGTTTTCTCGAATCTTCTCGGCTGTGAACCTGACAATTACGAAGAAGTAGCTGATCAAAAAGTCAGAACGGCCATATTCGATCTCGACGGCGGCGGCCTGGAAATTCTGGAAGCCACATCTCCCGATTCGCCGATTTCCAAATTCATTGAAAAGCGCGGCGCGGGTATTCATCATATCTGTCTCGAGGTGGATGATATAGAAGCCGAAATCAGACGGCTGGAAAAAGTTGGTATGAAGCTGATCGACAAAACTCCTCGCCCCGGCACCGGAGGATCGCTGATTGCCTTTATTCATCCCAAATCAACCGGTGGGATATTGATAGAGTTGCAGCAGAATCCAAAATAAATTTCGTACCCGATTAAAACCGCAATGTGCCGCTGAAAACGCAACCTGCGGGAACTTATTGCAGGCCACAGGATACGGGTCGTGATTTGGGTTCGTTTTGTCATTATTTCGGGGGCCCCATT
>CAZSYD010000047.1:0-14490 GCA_964611355.1 uncultured Ignavibacteriales bacterium
GTGAGCGCTCCCAGAGAACTGTGCGGCCATGAGTTGTTGCAATCTTGTTTTCACTCAGTTAATTACTGTTTTGCATCCTCCAATGTCAAGAAGGATTAGCCATTGAGAGACTCGTCACGGAGAGGTTTTTCACCTGCAGGGATTTTATCCGTATGGCAGAGGGCCATGGTATCAACAGTCGGCGCTTCATGCGCCGTCACGAACCCTTTCGCGACAGCTATATTGATGCAGTAGCAGGTCACGCCGACTCGCGGCGTGACAAAATGAATGTCAAGCCCCAAGTGGGCTTGACCTACCAGACTGGCAGGTCTCTTTGAGACCTGTCCTACGAATTTAATACTTAAAAAAAGATCAAGTAGTAGTAGGTCAACCTCCTGTGGTTTTGACATTCTAAGAAATTTTCCGTACATTTGACTATGTCCAAGCTTCGAAGATTCAAGACCCACCGCAAGGAGGTTGTCCCAAAAGTGCGTGTTCCGGCAGGTCTTGCGGTTGCCGAAGGCAAACGTGTGACCTGCCGGTTGATAGTCCTACTGTGCAACAATGGCTTATGAGTAATCGTCGGGTCACACCCTCGACTTCGTCGCATCCAAGACCCGACGGAACAGCAATAACTCTTATTCCACTAAAGCCTTGCCAAGATGGCCATCGGGTATTATAATGGTTTTCTTTTATGTCATTGGACAAAAAGGAAATGTTTAATCAATAGATTGAGGTACCCGCATGGTTGGAATAGTTGGATACGGGGCGCATATACCGCGACACCGGATAAAGGTCGAGGAAATCGCCAAGGTCTGGGGCGCCGACGCTCCCAGCTATAAGAGAGGGTTGATGCTTGAGCAGAAATCGGTTCCGACGCCGGACGTCGATACCATAACCCTTTCGGTCGAAGCGACCAAAAACGCCCTCAAACGGGCAATGATAAACCCGAAGGATATAGGCGCTGTCTATGTCGGTTCGGAATCGCATCCGTACGCCGTCAAGCCGTCGGGAACGACAGTTGCCGAGGCAATCGGAGCGGTGCCGGACTGCCACTGCGCCGATTTCGAGTTTGCCTGCAAGGCCGGCTCGGAGGCGATGTTTGTCGCGTTGCAACTGGTTAAGTCAGGCTCCATGAAATATGCCCTTGCCGTCGGCGGCGACACCTCGCAGGGCGCTCCCGGCGACGCGCTCGAATATTCGGCCTCAGCCGGTGCGGCGGCCTTTATTATGGGTAAAAATAATCTCATAGCCGAAGACGTGGCGACCTATTCGTTTATGACCGACACGCCAGATTTCTGGCGGCGCGAATATGAATTCTATCCTCAGCACGGGGGACGATTCACCGGCGAACCGGCTTATTTTCGGACGGTAATCGGCGCGGCTGAGGGAATTCTGAAAAAAGTCAAAATGAAAGCCAAAGATTTTGATTATGTAATCTTCCATCAGCCGAACGGCAAGTTCCCGCTTCGAGTGGGCAAAATGCTCGGCTTCACGAAAAAACAGATCGAGCCGGGGTGGTTGACGCCGCGCCTGGGAAATACCTATTCCGGTTCGTCTCCGCTGGGGTTGACCTCGACTCTCGATATCGCCAAACCGGGCGATATGATCCTGATGATATCATACGGTTCCGGGGCCGGTTCGGACGCCTTCGTCTGGCGGGTGACCGATCGGATTAACGAAGTCCGCGACAAAGCCGTCCACACGACCAAGCTTCTGGACGAAAACCAGATTTACGTTGATTACGGTACCTATGCCAAGTACCGCCACAAGATTCTGAAGAACAAGTAGGAGGATTATGAAAATGAGGGAAGTTGCAGTAGTTGGCATCGGTATCCTGAAATGGGGCGAGCTTTGGGAGAAATCTTTCCGCAATATATTCACCGAAGCGGCCCTTAACTCCATCGATGACGCCGGTGTCGATCATATAGATTCGCTTTACGTGGGATGTATGACAGGCGGCCTGTTTGTCGGGCAGGAGCACGTCGGTGCGGTCATGGCCGATTATATCGGTCAGAAAAATATTCCGGCCGTCCGCGTGGAGTCGGCCTGCGCATCCGGAGCCATAGCGTTCCGCCAGGCTTTCATGGAAGTCGCTTCCGGGATGTCCGACATCGTCATGGCGGGCGGCGTCGAAAAAATGACCGACGTTTCCGGCGACGGCGCGACCTATGCGCTGGCCACCGCCGCCGATCAGGAATGGGAGGTTTTCCACGGTGTTACCTTCCCGGGTCTGTATGCAATGATGGCCCGGGCCTACATGAAAAAATATAAGATGACACGCAAACAGCTTTCGGCGGTGCCGTACAAGAATCACCAGAACGGCGCAAAAAATCCATACGCTCAATACTCGTTTCCGATTAAACTCGAAGACGTTGAAAAGGGCGTTCTGATTGCCGATCCGCTGCATATTCTTGACTGTTCGCCGATCACCGACGGCGCGGCCGCGGCGATTTTGACGACGGTTGATATAGCCAAAAAGCTGAAGAAACCGATTATCAAGGTAACCGGTTCCGGTCTGGCTACCGACACTATCGCTTTAGCGCAGCGGGAAAGCCTGACCTGGTTAAAATCAACCGAACTGGCCGGAAAGGCCGCTCTCAAGATGGCCGGCAGGAAAATCACCGACATCGACCTTATTGAGGTGCATGATTGTTTCTCGATTGCAGAGATTATCGTGACCGAATCGCTTGGCCTTTTCAAACCGGGCAAAGG
Source organism: uncultured Ignavibacteriales bacterium (assembly GCA_964611355.1). GTDB lineage: Bacteria > Zixibacteria > MSB-5A5 > GN15 > JAAZOE01 > CAZSYD01. The sequence goes on from CAZSYD010000047.1 coordinate 2,695, forward strand.
AGCGAAAGCGGCTGCCGACGGCGTGACGGCGCTGGACGGTAAAATTCCGGTCAATACTTCCGGTGGTCTGAAGGCCAAAGGTCACCCTGTCGGCGCGACCGGCATCGGTCAGGTGGTTGAAATCGTCAAGCAGCTTCGGGGCGAAGCCGAAAACGGCCGCCAGATTAAGGGCAATCCCAAAGTCGGGATGGCCCAGAATATGGGCGGTTCCGGCGCGTCAGCGGCTGTGCATATTATGGAGGTGGCATAATGTTTCCCGCGAGAATATGGCGTCAATTTCCACAGAGGTATCGTCTCGAAGCGGCCGTATGCAAAAAGTGCGGGAAGCGATATTATCCGCCTCGCCTGGTATGCGCCGAATGCGGCGGCCGCAAGTTCGAGCCTTATAAGCTTCCGGAAGAGGGCAAGCTGGAGACGTTCACGGTCATTCGCGTAGCTATGTCGCAGTTTTCCGATCAGGCTCCGTATGCGGTCGGAATCATCAAGTTTGACGACGGCTTGCAGATGATGGGCCAGATCGCCGACTGTGATATCGACAAGATTAAGATCGGTATGAGATTGCGTTTGGAATTTCGGAAAATCCAGGTAGATGGTACGCACGGCGTCCTCAGCTATGGTTATAAGTTCGTGCCCAAGTGGTATTAGGATAGAGAGAGGAGAATCAGCCAGATTTTAACCTCCGCGGCCTGCTCGCAGTGGGCGATAATGCGGGTTTGATATCGGGTAACCATGTTCAGAATAGAATCAAAGGTTGACACCAAGTCGGCTGCTTTCAAGGAAAACGACCGGCTCAACAGGGAAGCGTCGCGCATTTACAAGGAACGCCTGGAGGAAATCAAGTTAGGCGGCCCGGAAAAGGCTCGCAAACTGCACACCGACCGCAAAAAAATCCTGCCGCGCCAGCGGGTCGAGATGCTTCTTGACAGGAATACGCCGTTTCTGGAATTATCGCCGCTGGCGGCATACGACAAGTACAATAGCGAAATGCCCGCGGCGGGGATGATAACCGGTATCGGTATCATCCAGGGCCGTGAAGTGATGATCGTCGCCAATGATGCTACGGTCAAGGGCGGAACTTATGTTCCTGAAACGATCAAAAAACATATCCGGGCGCAGGATATCGCTCTGGAAAATAATTTGCCGTGCGTATATCTGGTTGACTCCGGCGGTATCTTTCTGCCTGAACAGGCCGGTGTGTTCGCCGACAAAGAGCATTTTGGCCATATCTTTTTCAACCAGGCTCAGCTTTCGGCCAAAAGGATTCCGCAGATCGCGGTGGTAATGGGCTCGTGCACGGCGGGCGGCGCTTATGTTCCGGCCATGTCGGATGAAGCTGTTATCGTTCGCAAGCAGGGGACGATTTTTATCGGCGGCCCGCCGCTGGTCAAGGCGGCTACCGGCGAAGAAGTGTCGGCCGAAGATTTGGGCGGAGCCGATGTCCACTGCCGTATTTCGGGCGTTGCAGATCACTACGCGCAAAACGATGAGCACGCTATCGCCGTCACTCGCAATATCGTCGAGAATCTTGAACGGCCGCACAAATTTCCGCTCGATATCGCCTCGTCCGAAGAACCGTATTACGATCCCGAAGAGCTGTTTGGCGTGGTTCCCAACGATATCCGCCAGACGTACGATGTCCGCGAAGTTATCGCCCGGCTGGTTGACGGTTCCCGTTTTCAGGAATTCAAGGAGCTATACGCTATGACGCTGGTGACCGGATTCGCGCGCATTAACGGTTACCCTGTGGGCATACTTGGTAATAACGGTGTCCTGTTCAGCGAGTCATCGCTTAAAGGCTCGCATTTTATCGAACTCTGCTGCCTGAGAAAAATTCCCCTGGTGTTTTTGCAGAATATATCCGGCTTTATCGTCGGCAAACAATATGAGCACGGCGGTATCGCGCGCGACGGGGCCAAATTCGTCCATGCTGTAGCTAATGCCCAGGTTCCCAAATTCACGGTCGTCATCGGCGGGTCATTCGGCGCCGGTAATTACGCCATGTGCGGCCGAGGGTACGAGCCGAGACTTATGTGGATGTGGCCGATGGCCAAAATCTCGGTAATGGGCGGCGAACAGGCGGCCGGCGTTCTGGCGGATGTCAATATCGCCAAGGCGGCGCGCAAAGGCCGGACTCTTACGGAAGAGGAAGTCGAGGCGGTCAAAAGACCGATCATTGATCGGTATGAACATGAGTCGTCGCCGTACTTCGCCACGGCTCGCTTATGGGACGACGGTATCATCGATATGACGGAAACCCGCGACGCTCTCACGCTTGGTATCGCCATGTCGCTGAATAAGGATATCCCCGATCACAACTTTGGCGTCTTCAGAATGTAGACTTATGGATAAAACATACGAAACGATCAAAATACAAAAAGAAGGGCTGGTGGCGAAGGTCATCTTTTGTCGGCCTGAAGTTCACAATGCCTTTAATGATACGCTGATTTATGAAATGACCGACCTGTTCAAATCCGTCAGGGAAGACAAAGACTTGAGGGTGATTGTCCTGACCGGTGAGGGAAAATCATTTTGCGCCGGAGCCGACCTCAACTGGATGCGTCGGGTCAAAGATTACAGTTACGAGAAAAACCTTGAAGAATCGCTGGCGCTGGCCGACCTGTTTTACCTGATTTATACCATGCCGCTGCCGGTTATCGGCCGGATAAACGGCGCCGCCATAGGGGGCGGAACCGGCTTTGTGTCGGTTTGTGATATTGCCGTGGCCGCCGAGTCGGCCAGATTTTCGTTTTCCGAAGTGAAGATCGGGCTCGTTCCGGCCTGTATCGGACCCTATGTAATCAAAAAAATTGGTGAAGGGAAAGCGCGCGAATATTTTATTTCCGGCGAGCGACTCACCGCCGCCGACGCTTATCGCATCGGTCTGGTCAACCGTTATTATCCGGACGACAGACTCGACGAGGAACTCGATAAATTAGTCGGGACAATTCTATCTTCCGGCCCCAATGCTATTAAAATGGCCAAGGAGCTTATATCGAACGTTCCCCTGATGACTCCGGATAAATTCAAACCTTACACCGCCGAAATGATCGCAAAGCTGCGCAAATCGGATGAAGGTCAGGAAGGTATGGACGCTTTTCTCAATAAACGCAAACCAAACTGGGTGATCGAGTAGTCATGCCGAAGCTGTTTAATAAAGTCCTGATTGCCAATCGAGGAGAAATCGCCGTTCGGGTAATCCGGGCGTGTCGGACGCTCGATATCAAAACCGCAACGGTCTATTCCACCGCCGATAAATATGCCGTTCACACTTTGATGGGCGACGAAAAATACGAAATCGGCCCGCCGCCGCCTCTGGAGTCGTATTTGAATATCGATAAAATTATCGAAGTCGCCCAGCGGGTGGGAGCGCAGGCGATTCATCCCGGGTATGGCTTTCTGGCGGAAAATCCCAAATTTGCGCAGGCCTGCGTTAACAACGGTATGGCTTTTATCGGATCGACTCCCGAATCGATCCGGCTCATGGGAAACAAGATTGAATCGCGCCGGGAAATGGCTAATGCAAACGTGCCGCTTATTCCCGGTATGGAGAAGGCCGGAGGCGATATTGAAGAATTCAAAATAGCCGCGGAGAAGGCTGGGTATCCTGTGTTGATAAAGGCGGCCGGCGGAGGCGGCGGCAAGGGAATGCGCATCGTCAATAATCGCGACGAACTTGATACGGCGGTCGAGGGCGCGCGCCGCGAATCGAAATCGGCGTTCGGTGATGATACGGTTTATCTTGAAAAATATATCGTCGATCCCCGTCACATAGAATTTCAGATTCTGGCGGATACTCACGGCAATGCCGTTCATCTATTCGAACGCGAATGTTCCATCCAGCGTCGGCATCAAAAGATCATCGAAGAGACGCCGTCGGTGGCGGTGACGCCGGAATTGCGGAAAAAAATGGGCGAAGCGGCCGTGGCCGTGGCCAAAGCAGCCGGATACGTCAATGCGGGTACGGTGGAGTTTTTGCTCGATCCCGACGGCAAGTTCTACTTTCTCGAAATGAATACCCGTATCCAGGTGGAGCATCCTGTTACCGAGGAAGTGGTCGGTGTTGATCTCGTGGCCGAACAGATTCGCATTGCCTCAGGTTTTCCGCTATCGGATCATTTCAAAGACCTCAGGCAGCGCGGCCACGCTATCGAATGCCGTATTTATGCCGAGGATGCGGCCAACAATTTTATGCCGTGTATCGGAAAGATTCTGCTTTATCGGGAACCGACCGGCCCCGGCGTACGGGTTGATTCCGGCGTCAGGCAGGGAAGCGAAGTCGGCATCGATTACGATCCCATCTTAGCCAAGCTGATCGCCTGGGGCGAAAATCGTGATATGGCCCGCGCCCGAATGATAAAAGCCTTAAATGATTACAAGATATTGGGCCTGCGCCATTCGATAAAATACCTTGCCGATATTATTGCGCATCCCAAATTCGCGTCAGGAGAGACTTATACAAGTTTTATCGATCGCAATTTCTTCGACTGGAAAGAAAAGACCGGCGAAAATCTTGAGGTTGCCCTTGCCGCCGCCGCTGTGATCAACGCTAATGGAGGCGGGAAAATCGCCGTTTTTGGCGGCAACGGCGAAGTCGAAAGATCGTACAACCCCTGGCTGACGATGGGCCACTGGCGGATAGGGGAGAAAATTAAATGAACCAGGAGTTCGTCTATAAGGGCGAAAGCAGGGCGGTTGAACTAAAGAATAATCGTTTCGCCTCCTTCCCCAATAGTTCGAATACGATTGAAATCGAATATACGCCGGACGGCCGCTTGTTTCTGCATAACGGTACGCAGGCCAGGGAGATTTATGCCGCCGTTGACGGCGACAAGACCTTTGTCGATATCGACGGCGTTCTTTACGAATTCGCTCTTCCCTCGCAGGATGCATCGGCCGCCGGAGGCGGCGCCGGTATGGCCGAAGACCCATCGAAAGTCTTCGCTCCGATGCCGGGGAAGATCGTCAAGATCATGGTCGGAGTGGGCGATACGGTCGAGCCGAAACAGCATCTGGTCATCGTCGAAGCGATGAAAATGGAAAATATTATTATCGCTCAGGGCAAGGGTAAAGTCATCGCCGTTAATTTTTCCGTCGGCCAGCAGGTGGACACCGACAATCCGATTATTGAGTTGGAATTGGATAGTTAGTCACAGTTCGAACAGGTCGGCGTTCCGATCCGCCACAGGCGGAGAGAAACCCGATATAGAAAAGATTTTGGATGCGGGCTGGATTACAAGCTAATATTCAACCCCCCTGTTATCGGAATATAATCGAGGTTTCCTTCGGTGAGTGAAATCTTACAGTACCGGCCTTCGAGGAAGAAATTGATTTTGGGAAGCGCATTGACCTTTATGCCGCCGCCGAAGCAGTAGAAGAATTTTGTTTTCGGTTCCAGACCGCCCAAATCGCCCAACGCGCCGCTTATGATGTCAAATATGTCCTGCGAAAAGTTATACCTAGCGACGCCCGCTCCGATCAGCGCATACGGCCGGAATTTCAGGCCCGGAGCCGCTAGATTGGCCCGGACATCAAGGCCGTATTCGGAGACGGTGAAGGTTTCGTCGTCGTTTTCTTTGAATGGAAACGAATGATAGCCGAATCGTGCTACCGTTTCCAGCATCGGAACCGGGCTGAAACCCAGACCGACCATGCCGTGATAGCCGGTTTTACAGATATCTTTCATGTCGGTTGTGGGAACCGACAGGCCGCCTCCGCCGTAGATATTAAAACCGAGACTGACCTGTGCCGCCGCAGGTGCTGCGCACAGGGTAATGGCGGTAACCGCCGTAATAAAAATCTTCATTTTATCCTCTCTGGTCTTTTATTAAGAAATTGCTATCTTTCAGCTATCAATTAAGCAAATGCCTCTTAATATTATCGGCAATTTCGACCCGTTATTAGATTATGTCTCCCTGAAATTTGCGATTATAAATCTATCGCAGATCAAATACCCGCGCAACAATAATTATGAACGCCTTCTAATAGTATCCCGTCTGATCAGAAACAATCTCGTGATTGTGATTTTTTTCACTTGCGCTTGGAGGCCTCTTTTAATATTTTAATAATTCTAACCAATTGTCTTTTTTAGGGCATAACCTCGTGGAGGAATAATGATGTCTGATTTAAATGAAGTTTATATAGTCTCAGCCTGTCGGAGCGCTATCGGCGTTATTTTGGGGGGGGTATCGACTGTCCCCGCTCCGATGCTTGGTGCGTTTGCGATCAGGGAAGCGGTTAAACGGGCCGGCGTTGACCCGAACAAGGTTGACGAGGTCATTATGGGCGAGGTTGTTCAGGCCGGTGTGGGCCAGGCTCCGGCGCGCCAGGCTGCCATACACGGAGGCATCCCGGCCAAGGCCGGCACGATGACGATTAATAAAGTCTGTGCGTCAAGTTTGAAAGCGGTTGTGCTGGCGACTCAGGCGATTCGTCTGGGTGATGCCGACTGTGTTATTGCGGGTGGCATGGAGTCGATGTCCGGAACGCCGTATGTAATCCATGGCGCCAAAGCGGGCTTCAGGTTCGGCGATCGCAAGTTGCAGGATTCGATGATACTTGACGGACTCTGGTGTTCGTTCAAGGACTGGCATATGGGACGCGCCGCCGAGCTGACCGCGGAAAAATCAAACATCAGCCGCGAAGAACAGGATGAATACGCGTTCAATTCGCATAAGAAGGCAGTGGCCGCTCAGGAAGCCGGAAAATTCGATAAAGAGATTTTCCCGATTGAAATTCCCCAGCGCAAAGGCGATCCGATCATCTTCAAGAAGGATGAAGGCCCTCGGGGCAATATCTCCATGGAATTGCTGGCCAGACTGCGTCCAGCGTTCCAGAAGGACGGTACCGTTACTGCCGGTAACTCTCCGGGCTTGAACGACGGCAGTTCCGCGCTGGTTGTTGTTTCCGAAAAATTCATGAAGGAAAACAACCTGACGCCAATAGCGCGTGTGGTTAATTACGTTACCGCCGGTGTCGAGCCGGAGCTATTATTCTACGCCCCGATCTACGCCGTACGCAGCCTGTGCGACAAGATGAGCGTCAAGGTCGACCATTTTGATCTTATCGAAGCCAACGAGGCGTTTTCGGTCCAATGTCTGGCCGACGGCAGGGAACTGGGCTGGGATTGGGACCGCGTTAACGTGCACGGGGGAGCCGTGGCGCTGGGCCACCCGATCGGAGCTTCCGGCGCACGTGTATTGACAACGCTGCTGTATGCGCTGCAGGATCGTGGTAAAAAGAAAGGTCTGGCAACTCTGTGCCTGGGCGGCGGCCATGCTGTTGCGCTGGCCGTGGAAATGGTATAAAATGACATCCGGGAGGAAACTGTGAACGTTGAGGATATAAAACAAGTCACTGTCGTGGGGGCCGGCACGATGGGCAATGGTATTTGCCATCAATTCGCCGCCTGCGATTACAAGGTGAACATAGTCGATACCGATCAGGGTATTCTGGATCGAGCAATCAAGGCTATTACCGGGAATATGGATCGGCAGGTTAGAAAAGAAATCATCACCGAGGATGAGAAGAATCGGGCTCTGGCCCGGATTTCAACCGGAACCGATTTGAATGTGGCCCGGGATTCGCAGGTGGTGGTTGAAGCCGTTTTCGAAGATCTTAATATCAAGCTTGATCTCTTCAGAAAGCTTGACCGGATCTGCCCGTCCGATACGATTCTAACTTCCAACACTTCCTCGCTTTCGATTACCCAATTGGGCGGCGTTACCAAACGAGCTGACCGGGTTATCGGCATGCACTTTATGAATCCGGTGCCGATAATGAAGCTGATCGAACTGGTTCGCGGTATAGCCACGTCCGACGAGACCTTCAATACCATTAAGGTTCTTTCTGAAAAACTAAAAAAGACTCCGGTCGGGGTCAACGATTATCCCGGGTTTATCTCCAACCGCATCCTGATGCCGATGATAAACGAGGCGGTTTACGCCCTGATGGAAGGCGTCGGCAGCAAAGAAGCGATTGACACCGTGATGCAGTTGGGCATGGCCCATCCGATGGGGCCGCTGACGCTGGCTGATTTTATCGGGCTGGATGTCTGTCTGGCGATTATGGAAGTGCTCTATGAAGGGTACAGTGATTCCAAGTACCGGCCCTGCCCTCTGCTGCGCAAAATGGTGCTGGCCGGGTACCTGGGCCGTAAAACGGGGCGGGGCTTTTATGAATATCAATAGGAGACTAAGCGATGGATTTCAATCTGTCCGAAGATGATCTGATGATTAAAGAAACGGCTGCCGAACTGGCCGCCAAACGTATTATACCCAATGCGGAGAAGTGGGATGAAGAGGCAGCTCTTCCGAAGGATATCCTCGACGAGATGGCCGAGCTGGGTTATTTTGGGATGATGTTGCCGGAAGAGTACGGCGGTCTGGGGCTGTCAACCGTTACTTATAATTGCGCAATGGAGGAACTGTCGGCGGCCTGTGCCGGCTTAATGATTACCCTTTCGGTTCATAACTCCCTCTGTTGCGAGGCGATTTATCATTACGGGTCGGATCAACTCAAGCAGAAATACCTGCCGGATATGGCGGCCGGCAAAATCATCGGCGCTTATTCCCTGACCGAGCCGAATGCCGGCACCGATGCCGGTTCGATCAAAACCTCGGCGGTCAAGAAGAGCGGCAAATATATTATCAACGGCACGAAAACGTTTGTTACAAACGCCGGTCTGGCCGATCTGATTGTCCTTTTTGCCGTTACCGATCCTGAAAAAGGCTCTAAAGGTATTTCCTGTTTTGTCGTCCCGAAGGATACGCCGGGAATTATGATCGGCGCCAAGGAAAGGAAAATGGGCATTAGGGCCTCGGATACACGCGAGGTTTCGTTTGTTGATGTCGAAGTGCCGGAATTTAACCGTATCGGCGACGAAGGAACCGGTTTCAAAACGGCGGTGATATTACTCAACAACGGCCGCATCGGTGTTGCTTTCCAATCGATCGGTATTGCCCGGGCTGCTTTTGACGAAGCGCTCAAGTATTCCAAAGAAAGAAAACAGTTCGGTCAACTGATCTGTAATTTCCAGGCGATCCAGTTCAAGCTGGCTGAGATGGCCACCAAAATTGACGCCGGAAGGCTTCTGGCTCTGCGGGCCGCGGCTATGAAGGACGCCGGTGAAAACGTAGCTATGGAATCGTCGATGGCCAAGCTGTTCTGCTCACAGGTATGCAATTACGTGGTCAACGAGGCGGTTCAGATTCATGGCGGCTACGGCTACATGAAGGAATATGCAGTTGAGCGTTATTTCCGCGACGGCCGGGTGACCGAGATATACGAGGGTACCACCGAAGCCCAAAAGATGGTTATTTCACGACAATTACTCAGGGATTGACAGTGCTTTTAAAAAAAGAACATCAGGAATATCGCGAAAAAATACGAGCCTTTGCCGAGGAAAAAATCGCTCCCCAGGCGGCGCAGCTCGACTTGGAACAGAGGTTCCCAACCGAATACCTGAAGCCTCTGGCCGAAATGGGATTGATGGGAATGGTGGTTCCGGAAGAGTACGGCGGCGCACCGGTTGACACTGTCTGTTATTCCATTGCCGTCGAGGAACTGTCTCGGGTATGCGGTTCGACCGGAATAACCATTGCCGCCCACAACAGCCTGGGATGTTTTCCGATACTCAAATTCGGTACGGAAGAGCAGAGTAAGAAGTATCTTCCCCGTGGCACCCGTGGAGGGGAGCTTCTTGCTTTCGGCCTCACCGAGCCTGAGGCCGGGTCGGATGCCGGCGCCACCAAGACCACGGCGGTTAAAAAGGACGACCATTGGCTGATGAACGGCGCGAAGTGCTTCATTACTTCGGCTTCTCATGCTTTTGCCACAATCGCCACCGCGCGGACGTTGGATGTCCCCGGCGTCAAAGGTATCTCTTCGTTCATCCTTGAGAAAGACTGGGAAGGATACGAAGTCGGCAAGAAGGAAAATAAGATGGGACTGCGCGGGTCGGATACCTCTTCTCTCCATTTCACCGACGTTAAAGTGCCTTTTGAAAACCAGCTTGGCGTTGAAGGCGAAGGGTTCAAGCAATTTATGATTACCCTTGACGGCGGCCGCATTTCAATCGCCGCCATGGCCCTGGGCCTGGCCCAGGGTGCCTACGAATGCGCCCTCAAGTACGCCGCTGAAAAGAAAGAAAACGGAAAGCCAATCGGAACTATGCAGTCGATTCAATGGAAACTGGCCGACATGGCCACGGAGATTGAGGCGGCTCGTTGTTTAGTGTATGGCGCTTCAATGATGAAGGATGCCGGCGTCAGGTTCACAACGGAATCGGCCATGGCCAAGCTGTACGCTTCCGAGGTCGGCAACCGCGTCTGCTACCAGGCGATTCAAATCCTCGGCGAAGTCGGCTATTTGACCGGTCCCTATTCGGCGGAACGGATGTACCGGGACATCAAACTGTGCGAAATCGGCGAAGGGACGTCCGAGATACAGCGTATTGTCATCGCTCGCAATATACTAAAATCAGTTATGCCGAAATAATTCGGAGGAGATATGCGGAAAGTAAATGAAGCGGTCGCAGGCAGGTTTTATCTGGGCGAACTGGCGATGGGGCGGCAGATTACCTATATGTTGACTTTTAACGTTTTGCTGATCGTATCGGCCTATATTCAATTCCCCCTGCCGTTCAGCCCCGTCCCGGTGACGGCCCAAACCACGGTGGTTCTGGCATGCGGCCTGTTTCTCGGCCCTATTCGAGGGTCTCTGACCGTTCTGGCATACCTCGTTGAGGGCGGTTTTGGTCTGCCGGTTTTCGCAGGCGGTTCGGCCGGCCTGGCCAGGTTGGCTGGTCCCACCGGCGGTTACCTGGTCGGATTTGTTGCGGCTGCCTGTGTTGTCGGCCTTTTTTCAGAGAAGATAAAATCAATGAACTGTGGTCGCCTGTTTTTGGTTCTAACAGGCGGCGCGATTGTAATCTACCTTTGCGGTTTGGCGGTGGTGTCATTGTATGTTCCCGAAGGCAAAGCTCTTGAACTGGGGCTTTATCCTTTCCTGCCGGGAGCGCTGGTAAAGATAGTCGCTGTCGTTTCAGCATTAACGGCATACAAAAGGATACGCCCGTCTCTATAAAGACTGTTATATGATTTTGAAAAGCCCGGGCCGTCCGGGCTTTTTTGTTATTGTCGAATGTCGTCTCCGGTAATATAATAACACCAGTATTCAAGCGGCACGGAGGATATAGTTTGCGAAGACTGATTGCCTTGATTATCGTCTGCTTTTTATTGGCTCCAGCGGTATTAGCCCAAAAACTTTCACGGGTGAAGTCGATCGATCAATACTGGCCGGAAGGCAGGAAGAAAACCTATCGCTATATCTCGAGTGATTCCACCGAAATCGGACGGCTCGAAGCGGTGATGGATGATTTTAAGGCAAGAAATGGGGTCATCGTTTCGTGTCGCATCAGAGGAAAACTGCACCTTAATCTTGCCGCCGTCGGTTCCGGGCAGGATATGAAAGTAACCGGCGATTTGACGGTCGGCGCTCGCGGGCATTTCCTGTCAACCGAGCTTGAGGTTACCGTCAATAACCGGAGCCAGCCGTTGAAAGCCGAATTTGATTCAACGACAAATATGGTATCCGGACGCTGGGGTGAAGCCGACCGGTCGATCGGCAGAAACCTTGAACTCGACCAACCGGTATTTGCCTGCGATAATTATATGATCGATCAACTGGAAATAATCCTGGCGATGCATGATCTGGTTCCGGGAGAAAATCTGGTCGTTTCGGCGCTGTCTGCGCAACGGTTTTTTCTGGCCGATTATGAGTTTCAGGTAGTGGGCAGGA
>CAZSYD010000047.1:14500-17917 GCA_964611355.1 uncultured Ignavibacteriales bacterium
GGACAGTGGTTGAGTATGGTCTCTATGCCGATTCGGTATGGCAGGTCAATATGCTTCGACCCTCCCGACAGGCCCTGTTCGTCGATAAGGCCCATCGGCTGGTGAAGCTGATCGATTTCGATCAAAGAATAATCGCGGAGCTTGTGCGTGACCCGTTCGCCGAACAAGCGGATCGGGAAAAAGAATCATCCGATTTTCTCACAGACCACATCTCCCGCTTGCCGGTTTACGGGCTTTATCTCATCGTGGCCGCTTTCTGGCTTATCTTTACTGGATGGGACGGCTATCGCCTGAAATGGTCGTACGTGCTTTTTGTCATCGGCGGAGCGGTTTATCCGCTTATATACATGACGCAGGTTCCTATTCAGGAACTGTACGGCATAAAGGTTTTGTATCCGGCTATTCGTGAGGGGCAATCGGTTGTCCCTTATGGTATTTTCCCGTCAATTATTACCGCTGTGGTTCAGGAGACTCTAAAACTGATCCCGCTGTTAGTACTGGTGCGAATCGTAAAGCCAAAACCTATCGCGATTATTTCACTGGGGTCGTTTATCGGAGCGGGATTTGGCTTTGTCGAAGCCTGCCATATTATCGGCCCGGCCTTTCAGTATCGGACGCTGACTTCAATCGTTCTTGCCGAGCGCGTTTTCAGTACGATGTTTCATATCGGTACGGCCGCGGTGATCGGGTACGGTCTGGCTCGGAGAAAAACCCTACGTTTCTGGTTATTTGCCTTAGTCGTTCATTTCATATTGACGTACAGCTTGTTTTTCCACGGTGTCCTATCGTTTGGTCTTCTGCAGTTTCTGCATATTCTGATCAGTGTGGTTGTGTTGCTTCTCGCGATCTGGTGGCAATGGTCATACGGGAAAACCGTCAGTCGGCCAAAGAAGGGCAGACGATGAGAAAAAAGCTGTATGCAGGAGTCGATATCGGCGCCACCAACGTGAAGTATGGACTGGTTGACGCCGATGGCAGGATACTCTACAGGGATCGAACGACGACGCCAAAAAACCCGGCGCAAAAACTGTTTGAATGCGTGCTTCGTTGCTGCGAACAGCTTCTTATTGAAGCCGACGAACAGGACGGGGAAGTGGAATATGTCGGCGTCGGCTCTCCCGGTTCGGTGAATATCAAGACCGGCGTTATTCAGGGCACCTGCCCCAACATCCCCGGCTGGACCGGGTTTCATCTCCGCGACCGATTATCCGAACGGCTCAACCTGCGGGTTATGGTTGACAATGACGCCAACTGCGCCACGCTGGTGGAGCATCGTTTTGGCGCGGGCAGAGGTTATGATAATATTATTTGTTTGACCATCGGAACCGGAATCGGCGGCGGACTGATTATAAACGGACGATTATATCGCGGAATAAACTATTCTGCGGGCGAGATCGGGCATATGATTGTCCGCGATCCTGATATGAGTAAAGAAGGGCAGTTTCTCGAAAGCCTGGTTTCATCGCGGGCGATCGTCGCCCGATTAAGGGAAAAGCTGTCCGGCAATATCACTCCCGCCTTTAAGGCGCTTATCGGGGACGACCTGGAAAAACTTACCATAAAGAAAATGTATAGAGCCATTAAAAAAGGCGACCGGGTCGCGCCGGAGATAGTTCAACTTAGCGGACAGGTTCTCGGCACGGCGCTGGCCGGTTTGGTCAATGTTTTGAATCCCGAAGTGGTTATCCTTGGCGGAGGCGTGGCTGAAGGGGGTAGTGAATTTGTCGATATAGTCAAAAGATCGATTTTCGAGGAAGCGCTTGCCTGCGCGACGGAAACGCTGGCGGTTGTGCCGGCCGGACTGGGTAATTCCGCCGGATTTATCGGGGCGGCTTTACTCGGCGAGGAGGAGACCGTAGAGCCTGCCGATAAATAGACTTTGGAGTTGACATAAGGCGCGGTTTTTATTTATTGAAGAATTTGAAGCGAATATGCCGCCCTAGCTCAGTTGGTAGAGCAACGGACTGAAAATCCGTGTGTCCGCAGTTCAATTCTGCGGGGCGGCATTTTTTTCATGTTAGCCACCGTAGCTCAGTTGGTAGAGCAGCTGATTCGTAATCAGCAGGTCTGCGGTTCGAATCCGCACGGTGGCTTTTGTTTTTGCCTTTTCCTTGTCTATAACTCATTGTCTCGCAATAGGCAAAGCGGCCGATTTTGGCTATCCGTGTTTTATGGGTCGTCGTCTTGAGATAATGCCTTGGAATTGATATTTGAAGGGCGGGCTATGACGGGCATCTTTGTTAAGAAAGCGGGGTCGGTATATAAGGATTTGTCTGTCGGTAACCGTCAGGTTGGGGGGGGAAGACGGCACCGAAATCCGACCCCGCTCTATTAATTTATACGTTGGCCGCAACCCTGTGTCAAGGTTTAAATTTTTGCCATGCCGGCTATCCGGCCCGATATATTTTCGCATAGAATAGACTTGTTAAATCCGTCTATTTTGATATATTATTTGTAGGAATCCGATCATAGAGGCTTCGTCATCCGAGTTTGACATCGCATAGCTATTCAAGGGAGGGCAGCATGCGTGCTATTATTATTTCACTCATTCTTCTTTCAGTTCCGTATTTATGCTTCGCAAATACCATCCATATACCGGGTGATTCCGCTACAATTCAAGCTGGAATTAATGGGGCAGAAGATGGGGACACCGTTTTTGTGGCTCCGGGAACATACACTGAAAATATCGACTTTTCGGGAAAAAGTATCAAAGTCATAACTTCTGATGGGCCAGAAACCACTACATTGCAGCCGGCCGATATAAACAATGTGATTGTGAAAATAGTTTCTGGGGAAAACAACAATACTCAATTTAGCGGTTTTACGGTCATTGGGGGTTTTGCTGATCAGTCGATCCATGTAAGCAATGGCGCTAACCCCACTATCAGCGAAAATATTCTTCGTTATTATTTGGGGACAGGAGTGGTAATACGTATAGCCTCGGACGCGCTTATTAAGTATAATTTGTTTCATGATAATGGAGGTCATAGCTGTATAGCGATCAGTGGCGGTGGTACGGCGACTATAATCAACAACACATTCGGCAATAATGCTCGGGGCTTTCATACCATAACGGGTCTGGGGATTGCCAAAAATAACATCATAACCAATTCATCTGAGTATGGGATCTATGGTTCGTTTACCGAGTTGGACTTCAACGATGTATGGAATAATAATCCCGATTACTCTGGTCCTGCAAGTGCTGGGGCCAATGATATCTCTGAAGATCCATTGTATATTGATCCAGCCGCATATAATTATTCATTACAACCTGAATCACCCTGTATTGATGCAGGTGACCCTGCTCCAGAGTATAATGACCCTGATGGAACAAGAAACGACATGGGAGCATTCCCGTACGTGAGCGACGCGCCTGAGTTAGTATATATCTATGTTGATGGCGACGATACGCCTACT
>CAZSYD010000048.1:0-17579 GCA_964611355.1 uncultured Ignavibacteriales bacterium
TTTTTTTTGGCTTGCGACATTTGTATATACAATTAAGGCTGCCATATTTAATCAGATTATGTGGAATAGCCGTCAGCCATGAGACTGGCCGGTTTCTAACGGGGCCGACAGGTCAGCCTCCTGTTACCAATATGGAATATAATAATTCCTCCACCGATGCAAAACGGTAAAAAATCTTGATTGACCATTTCGGGCAAATACTTTATAGTGACAGACAGCGAATCACAGGTTTAATCCAGGGAGCCGACATGCCGGAATTTCGTCAGAATATGGCTACCAAGGAGTGGGTTATTCTCGCTCCCGAACGAGGCAAGAGGCCGACGGACATGATAAAAGAGACGGAACCGCAGGAATCGCTTCCGTCTCACAAGGAAGATTGTCCTTTCTGCCGCGGCAACGAAGATCAAACCGCTGATGCGACTTACGTCTATCCTGAAAGCGGCGACTGGCAGGTACGGGTGGTGCCAAATAAATACGCCGCCCTGCAACCCCATCTGGCTACCACGCGGACCAGAACGGGCTCTTTCCTTGCCGCCAAAGGTTTCGGAATCGCCGAAGTTGTCATAGAGCATCCAAATCATAATACCACCATCGCTCTGATGAAGCTCGACGAGATAGCCAACGTGTTGCGCGCCTGCCGCAAACGCCAGATCGCCATGAGTTGGAATGAAAAGATCAATTTGGTGACAATCTTTCGCAACCACGGCCGGCGTGCCGGAACGTCACTGGAGCACCCTCATTCGCAAATAATCGCCACGCCAATCGTTCCGCCGCACGTGAGATATCCGCTGGAGCAAGCGGTAAGGCACTACGATGCTCTGGGCAGGTGCGTTTACTGCGATATGATCGCCGAAGAAATCAATCAGGGCGAGCGAATGCTGATAGAAACGCAGAAATTCGCCGCCTTCTGCCCGTTTGCCGCTCGGTCGCCTTTTGAATGCCGAATCTATCCAAAGGTACACAAGGCCAGTTTCGTCTTGACTGATGATGACGAGATAAACGAATTGTCATTGGTACTTCGTGACGTTCTGCGCCGGTTATATTTTGGTTTGAATAACCCGGATTACAACTATGTTGTCAGGTCATCACCCATAGGTGACGAAGACACAAGGCATCTGCACTGGTACATGGTCATAATTCCAAGGATATCGACTTCGGCCGGATTTGAAATGGGTTCGGGAATTTATATAAATACCCTGTCACCGGAAGATTCGGCCGGGTATTTGCGAGAAGTCAAGATCACATAGGGACTTAACTGAGTATTCGTCATTTCGTTAAATACGGGTTTATGGATTTTTCAATTGCTTTATTACTTGACATCAATACGAAACCACCATATTTTTCTTTGTGAAAGTATTCACAATGAGTACTGCAACAACAAATACCGTTTCCAGGTTTGTCATCGCCAGAGAGGATTTTGACGCCCTTTTTGGCGCTCTGAAAAGTTCGGGTTACCGGACGATCGGACCAACCCTCAAAGACAACGCTGTTATTTACGACGCCATATCATCAGCCGATGATCTTCCCGTCGGGTGGGTTGACAAACAGGATAATGGCACCTATCGATTGACAAAAGGCAAGAAACAAACGCTCTTCGGGTATGTTGTCGGTCCCTATTCGTGGAAAAGATTCCTTCACGTTCCAAGCACGCTTCTTTCGGAGACAAAACGAGGCGAAGCCGGGTACGAAACCACGGAACCGAGTGAGAAACCGGTCAAACAGGCTTTTATCGGTGTTCGACCGTGTGAACTGCAGGCCATCGCCATTCAGGACAAAGTCTTATTAGAAGGCCAATATGCTGATTCTTCCTATTCTCTCCGGCGCAAACATCTTTTTATCGTGGCAGTTAACTGCACCCGCGCCGGCGGCGTCTGTTTTTGTCTCTCGATGAAAACGGGGCCGAAAGCAACGACCGGTTTTGACCTTGCGCTGACTGAAGTAATCAATTCAAAAAACCATTATTTCATCGTTGAAACCGGCTCAAAGGCGGGAGCCGATATCCTGCGGGAAGTACCACACCGTAAAGCTTCCGATTCCGAAATAGAGGCGGCTGAAAAGGCAATACGGGAGGCTGCCTCCCACATGGGTCGAAAACTGCAAACGGAAGGCCTCAAGGAGCTTCTCTATCGCAACTTTGATAATCCTCATTGGGAAAAAGTCGCCGCCCGGTGTCTTACCTGCGGTAATTGCACCATGGTCTGTCCTACCTGCTTCTGCACCAATATCGAGGATACTACAGATCTTTCCGGCGAAACGGCGCAGCGACAAAATGTATGGGACACCTGTTTCACGGTCGACTTTTCCTATATTCACGGCGGAAGTATCCGGGCAACCGCGATGTCGCGTTACCGGCAGTGGATGATGCACAAACTGGCGTACTGGACGGACCAATTCGGGACCTTTGGCTGTGTGGGATGCGGCCGCTGTATAACCTGGTGTCCGGTGGGGATTGATATCACCGAAGAGGCGCGCGTTATACGGGAAAGCGAATGAGTTGACGGTTTTACATAGTGGTATAGGAGAATAAGCCATGGAAAATCTGGAACGGGCATTAACCGAACATCCTTTTCTAGCAGGCGTGGAGGAAAAATATATTAAGTTGCTGGCGGGATGTGCCTCCAATGTCGTATTCAAGTCGGGTGAGTTTATACTAAGGGAAGGCAAAGAGGCTGATTCATTCTACTTTATCCGTCACGGCAAGGTGCAGGCGGAAACTTTTGTCCCCCAAAAGGGGCCTCTTGCCATTCACACCAGAGAAGCCGGCGAGGTTCTGGGATGGTCGTGGCTGGTCCCACCCTATAAGTGGCATCTCGACGCCCGCGCCCTTGAGTTGACAAGGGCTATCGCCATAGACGGCAAATGCCTCCGTGAAAAATGCGAGGAAGATCACGACCTTGGGTACGAGGTAATGAAACGGTTTGCGTTGGTTATAGTTCAGCGGCTGGAAGCAACCCGGCTGCAATTGATGGATATTTATGGCGGCCATTCACAAAAATAACGCCGGTGCAGGCGGCAGTCACCCGGATGCGATGACGGCGAGACCATTTAGCATTCGTCGCACCATCAGGGAAACGGATGATACCTTTTCGATGGAACTAACGCCCTGTGAGGGTACAAAGAGCTTCTCTTTCACGCCGGGACAATTCGATATGCTCTACGTCTACGGCGTCGGTGAGGTGCCCATCTCAATCAGCGGCGATCCGTCCGAAACCGGGACGCTGGTACATACAACACGCGAAGTGGGCGCTGTTACAGGGGCGATGAAAAAGCTGAGAGTTGGGGGTACGCTGGGCGTTCGCGGTCCCTACGGGAAAGGCTGGCCGGTGAAGGAAGCCGAGGGTTACGACGTCGTTATCGTCGCCGGAGGTATCGGCCTGGCGCCGCTGAGGCCGGTAATTTACCACCTGCTGACACACCGTGAAAAGTACGGAAAAATAGCT
Organism: uncultured Ignavibacteriales bacterium; assembly: GCA_964611355.1. Lineage (GTDB taxonomy): Bacteria > Zixibacteria > MSB-5A5 > GN15 > JAAZOE01 > CAZSYD01. The sequence continues at coordinate 3,441 of CAZSYD010000048.1, forward strand.
CTTCTGTATGGTTCCCGGTGCCCGGAGGAACTCCTTTACCTCAAAAATCTGGATAAATGGCAATCCCTGCCCGATATCGAAACGCGTCTCACCGTCGACCGCGCCACGGGCAGATGGCGCGGCAACGTCGGCGTTGTCACAACGTTGATCCCCGGGGCTTCATTTGACGCCCCACACACCATGGCGATGGTTTGCGGTCCGGAAATAATGATGCGCTTCACGGTCCCGGAACTTCAAAAACGGGGCGTCGCAGATGAGAAGATATTTATCTCCATGGAGCGGAACATGAAATGCGGCGTAGGATTATGCGGCCATTGTCAACTGGGTGCATCCTTCGTATGCAAAGACGGCCCGGTCTACCGCTATGATGAAATGAAAGATATCTTTGCAAAGCGGGAAATGTAGGATGAAAAGTACCAAAAAGCCAAAGCTCGCCGTCTGGAATTTCGCCTCGTGCGGCGGCTGCCAGTTAAGCCTGCTCGATTGCGAAAAAGAGCTTCTTGAGATAGCCGGAACTATTGAAATCGCCAATTTCCCCGAGGCTTCCCGTAACATTGTCCGGGGACCGTATGACCTGTCCCTGGTGGAGGGTTCCATCACAACCCCTCACGATGCCGAGCGGATACACAAGATAAGACGATCATCGAAGTACCTGGTTACTATCGGAGCCTGCGCCACCGCCGGTGGCATTCAGGCGCTGCGGAACTTCGGCGACATCAATGAATTCGTCTCGCTGGTTTACCCCACCCCGGAATATATTAAGACATTGAATAAATCAACCCCAATTGCCGATCATATCCCCGTCGATTTCGAACTTCGCGGATGCCCCATTAACAAATACCAGTTGGTGGAAGTCATCAGCGCTTTTCTGAACAGCCGTAAGCCCAATATACCTTCTTACAGCCTTTGCGTGGAATGCAAAATGCGGGGGACGGTTTGCGTGATGGTAGCCTCCGGTACGCCCTGTCTCGGGCCGGTCACTCAGGCCGGCTGCGGCGCCCTCTGCCCGTCCTACAATCGCGGCTGTTACGGTTGTTTTGGCCCGAAAGAAACGCCGAACACCGATTCGCTGGGCGACTGGTGGAATAAACGGCTGAATGTCAACAGGAATGATATCATGAGAGCCTTCCGCGGGTTTAACGCCTGTGCGGAACCTTTTCGGAAAGCCGGCGAGGCTTATGAAAAGTAGAAGCATCAAAGTCGATTACCTCGCTCGAGTCGAAGGCGAGGGCGGATTGCTGGTCAGGATAAAAAACGACACCGTCACTGACGTAGAGTTAAGGATATTCGAACCGCCCCGCTTCTTTGAAGCCTTTCTGCGCGGCCGTCGATTCACGGAAGCTCCCGATATCACCGCCCGTATCTGCGGTATCTGTCCTGTCGCCTACCAGATGAGTTCCTCTCACGCCATGGAGCACATTTGCGGAGTTACCGTTGGCGGACAGCTTCGTGAACTCAGACGGCTGATATACTGCGGCGAATGGATCGAATCACACGCTCTGCACGTCTATATGCTGCACGCCCCCGATTTCCTCGATTATGAAGACGCCCTGCAGATGGCAAAGGATTATCCGGATATCGTCAAACGCGGCCTGCGCCTGAAAAAAATCGGCAATGATGTCATGATCCTGCTTGGCGGAAGAGAGATTCATCCCATCAATCTCAGGGTCGGCGGTTTCTATAAGTTACCCACCAGAGAGGAACTGGAAACGCTGGTGGAGCCGCTGAAATGGGCTCAGGAGGCGGCGCTGGAAACCGTGCGGTGGACGGCGACTCTGCCTTTTCCCGATTTCGAGCGCGATTATGAATTTGTCTCACTGTCTCATCCCGACGAATATCCCTTCAATGAAGGGAACATCGTTTCAAGTAAAGGTATTGACATTCCTGTTGATAATTTCCTCAACTACTTCGAGGAACGGCACGTGAAGCACTCCACCTCGCTACAGGCCGTCGTTAAAGATCGTGGGGAATATTATACCGGCCCAATGGCCCGCTATAATAATAATTATGACAGACTGCCACAAATCGCAAAGGACGCGGCCAAAGAAGCCGGGTTAGGGCCAACCTGCAATAATCCGTTTAAGAGTATTATCGTCCGCAGCATCGAGATTCTCTTTGCCTGCCACGAAGCATTGCGCATCATTAAAAACTATGAAATGCCGCCAAAACCATATATCGAGGCACCGCCGCGCGCAGGCACCGGACACGGCGCTTCGGAAGCACCTCGTGGAATACTGTATCATCGTTACCGAATCGACGATGAAGGAATCATCCGAGACGCCAGAATCGTCGCGCCTACTTCGCAGAACCAGAAGGTTGTCGAAAGCGATCTGCGTGACTTCGTCAGCCGCCATATCGACTTGCCCAAGGATCAGCTCACCTGGAAATGCGAACAGGTTGTCCGCAACTATGATCCCTGCATTTCCTGCTCGTGTCATTTCCTGAAGCTCAAAATTGATCGGGAATAGCTTAGATCAATCCATGGAAAAGGACTTCTCAGTAGTCATAATCGGGCTTGGCAACGACTACCGCCGGGACGATGGAGTCGGCCTGTATGCGGCGCGCCGGATAAGGTCTCAGGAATTGCCGGGCGTCAGGGTTGTCGAAGGAGTCTCCGACGGCACGTCGCTGATAGATCATTGGGAACAAGCCGATTCGGCGTATGTAATTGATGCTGTCCGCTCGGATACCGATCCGGGAACTATACTTCGCTTTGATGCTTTATCCGACCCCATTCCGGTCGATATTTTTCCGGCATATTCTTCCCATGCATTCAATATCCCCGAGACGGTGGCGCTGGCCCGCGAACTGGGAAAACTCCCCCGATCGCTCATAGTTTACGGCATTGAAGGCGTGGAATTCTCAACCGGTATGGGCCTCTCAGGCAACGTAAAAGAAGGGGCTGAGGAAGTCTATAGAAGGATTGTCGCGGAAATGGGAATCAGGCAACTGCATTAGAGCTTTTCAGACCGATGGCCCATCCCATCGTTGCCGGCACGGGTTCCCGCTTTGATATTACGATACAACATCATCAGTTTTAATACACAACCACCGCTATTTCATAATCCACCGGTATTTATGAGTAGCTATGTCAATTATTTTACATACCTACAAGCAAAAAAATAATCCCCGCAACTTCAGCGTCAGGCAGAATCACCACAAAACCGATAGAACGAAAAGTAAAATATGACAAAACAAACCCATTTCGCCAGCCATAAGTAATTGAGTAACAATATGATATATGGATTTAATTACTCTGGCGATAAACACCGGGAGGATTTTTATGCGCCGTGTACATCCGCACCTGTCCTGAGAGAATCGAACGGTCTGTCCTGAGAGAATCGAACGGTCTGTCCTGAGAGAATCGAAGGGCCTGTCCTGAGAGAATCGAAGGGCCTGTGGTGAAATAGGAAAGGTGTGCGGCCTTGTAAAAAATCACCCCCCCGACTCCAGTCAGGGGGGTTACAACGTTTATAAGTAAATATGTTATGTAAGGTTACGCTGGCTTGCCACTCTTGGCGGCGGGAACCCGACCATGCGTTCCCCTTCGCGCACCTTACATAATCAATATAAAGTAAATAACACTATTTGTCAAGTAAAAAAAGCCAAAGCCGCTGCCGGCTTTGGCTCAAAAGGTCTTTGCATGGTTCTCGATATCGCATATTTCCTGATGGACAAACGATCTATCTCACTGCACTTCCCACGGATAGTGATCCCGGTAAACGCAATATTGTCCCGAATATGGCTCCGCAGGAAGGTCAACGGTAAATTCAATCGGATCGTCGTCGCCAAGGCACATGCCAATTACCCTTATTGTGTACTGGCCGGGGGGAAGATTTCTGATTTCGTAATTGAAGTCGAACAGGCAGAGACAGAAACATCCTCCGTTATCGAGGTTTTCGCTCTCGGTTATGGTAATTACGCCGTTCTCGATTTCAAACTCCGCCAGAAGCTCTTCGGGACAGCAGTTGAATCCGGCGTTGATATGGTTTATCGAAAGCACGGACTGGCCGTCGTAATTATAGTCGATGCAGTCCTGATCCGGAGGGACTATATCTTTGGCGCCCTTCTCAAAGCTCTTACAACCCCCATAATCACCCACAAAGATATAAGGCGGGCAAACCGGCGCCGGGCCAGAGCGGAAGATATAATCGACAAGGACGACAGCGTCTCCGATGTTTATCGAACCGTCGCCGTTGGCATCGCCGGCTTCGACCGGAACCGGCTCGGGGCCGTCATGGAAAACCAGATTCGTAAGACAAACAACATCGCCGACATTGGCAGTCTCATCACCGTTGGCGTCACCGCAGACAAAACCACAGGCTGTGGCCGGTGCGAATATCAACATAACAAAAATTATAAACGGCAAACGAAAGAACGGAAGATGGTTTACCCGCTGAAAATGCTTAATCCGTTGCATAAAAACCTCCTGAAAGTAATAACGATCCGACAAATCTCATTCGAAACCCCAGGGATAATGCGACCTGTAGACGCAATAGCTGCCCGAAATCGGTCCGGAAAGATCAAGGGTAATTTCCAGCGGCTCATCATCCGGTTGCAACAGCGGCGAAACGAAGACAATCCTGTACTCGCCCGGCGTCAGGGCACGAATCTCATAATCCATGTCGAACAGGCAGAGACAATCACATATTCCGTCGATCTCGGTCTCGTTAATGGTAATACTGTTGTCCTCGATATAAATGAAGACGATCATCTCTTCCGGACAGCAGTTAAAACCGGTATTGATATGTTTGAGCGACAAGGCGCCGTTTCCATCGTAAGTATACTCGACGCATTCGCTATCCGGCGGCGGGGCAGCTTTTGCAAACGATTTACAGCCGGTGTAATCAACAAGTTCCCCGTCTGCAAAACACATCGGGGAAGACCCTTTGTGAAAAATATAGTCGATCAATACTACGGCATCACCAATGTTGACATTGCCGTCATTGTTGCAGTCCGCCGCAGCCGGAATCTCCGGATAGGGACCGTTGTGGAAAACAAGATTCATCACGTAAACGCCGTCGCCTATGCTGACGCCTCCGTCATTATTGGCGTCTCCGCAAACCCAGGTATTTGCATTAGCCGGCAATAACGCTATCGCCAGTATAATAAAAATCCAAAGGGAGAATCTTGCCGAATTAGCCGTTAACGGATTGCTTTTAATGAAATCTCCGGATTGTAACATTTATCGCCTCCCGGAAATAAGTTGCAGATTAGCATCTTTTCCTCAGGCAGGGATCGGTACATAGAATCTAAGATAAATATAGAATTTTCTATAAAATTGTCAATCTAATTATTGATTAGCGGCCTTAAAATGCCCGTCTCGCATGACAGGTACGGCATTACAAACGTTCAAGCGATCATAGCACCACCCGCCGAATAGGCCCCAAAATCGCCCAAGACTATATCTGGGAAGGCATGACAGCCAAACTGCTGGAGAAAATCAGGGATAAGTGGATGTGATAAAATTGCATATAATCGTAGTTCTCCTCCCTAAAACACCGAGAATTTGAAATACTTGCGGGGGTTTTTCTCAATGTCGGCGACGAGGTTATTGATGCGCACAACCAGGTTGCTAATCTCCTCGTGAAGCCGGTCGTCGTTGAGAAGCGCGCCCGCCGAGCCGTCGCCGCGATCAAGTTTTGCCAGAATTGAATCGATCCGGGCCGCTGACAAGGCCAGACTATTATAGAGGCTTTCATCTTTTATAAGCTTTCCCAGGTTCCCCTCCCCTGCTTCCATTCGGGAAGTCAGGCTGGCAGTATTGTCAAAAGTCGTGTTAATTCGGTCGATAATCCTTTTTTGATTCTTCTTGATTTCGCTCACAATGGAGGTTGTCTGTTCCAGAACGGCCACGAGTTGGTCATAGAGTACCGTATCGAAGATGAACTTTCCGGCTGTTCCTTCGCCATGCGCGAGCGCCATCGTAATATCTTTCATGTTGGTCAGAGTCGAGTCAATCGTGGCGATAAACTTCGGAGCTTTGGTCAACACGGCGTTCAGGCCGGTTTCTTCCACGGTCGGAAGCACGGTACCCGGTTCAACCACCGGCAAGCCTTTTGTGCCCGGAATAACCTCGACATATTTATCGCCCAAGAGGCCAATTGTCCCCAGCATGATCCTTGAATCGGCGGTTATAGACTCCCAAACCGATTTTTTTACTGATATTACCGCTTTGATCCGGCGTTTTTCGTCAAGATTGACAAACTTAATCGATCGAACATTGCCGACTTCCACACCCCCCAGCCAGACCGGAGCGCCCCTGACCAGGCCGTTGACATTCCCAAAATAGACGACCAATTTGTTCTTCCGCTCAAAAATCGATGTCCCGCCGCCTCGAAACGACGAATACAAAAGCGCCGCCATGGCAAAAGTGACAATTATCCCGACCCAAAGATTTCCCCATTTGATTTTTCCGCTTCGTTTCATAACTTATCCCGTCAGACAAAATTTCGTTTTACGATCTCACCCACAGAATCCCGAAACGGTCCCAGAAAATCGACCACCTCGGGAATCTTGCTTACGGTAAGTTGACTGAAATCGCCATCGAAAACCACGCGGCCTTTCTGAATGACGACAAACTTGTCGGCCAGTTTCAAGGCATCAGCGATCTGATGCGTGACAATGATGACTGATATATTTTCCACCTTGCGCAGCTTCCTGATCAGGCTAAGCACGTTTTCGGCCGACTGGGGGTCAAGCCCCGTGGTCGGCTCATCAAGAAGCATAATCTTCGGATCGGTAGACAAAAGAGCACGGGCGATGGCTACTCTCCGCCGCATACCTCCGGAAAGCTCTTCCGGCAGCTTATCGATTATCTCCGGGTCAAGATCGACAAACTGCAGTATTCGGCGCACCTCCTGTTCGATCTCGGCCTCGCTTTTAGTAGAATACTCAAACTGGTAATAACCGACATTTTCACCGATAGTCATGGAATCAAAAAGAGCGCCGTCCTGAAAAACCATTCCTATCCGTTTGCGCAGCTTTTGCAGTTGTTTTATTTTCATGACTCGGATATCCTGTCCGTCCACATATATTTTACCCGACCATGGATAATTCAAGGCGAGGATGAGCCGCAGGATGGTCGATTTGCCCGACCCCGACGGGCCCATAATCACCTGGCTTTCGCCCGGAAGGATGTGAAAAGAGACATCCTTGAGAACCTGATTATCGTTGTAGCCGAAATTGACTTTTTCCAGCCGAATCAAAAATACCCCTTTAAAAAAGTAAAGACTATCTTGGTCAGAATAAAATTGACAATCAGTATCGTTATTGAAGTTATCACTACCGATTCGGTAGTCGATCGTCCGACTCCTTTGGTGCCGCCGGAAGTTGTAAATCCCTTATAGCATGACACAAAAGCAATCACAAAAGCAAATATAAACGGTTTGAGCAATCCAATCGAAACGTTGCCAAAGGTCAGGCGATCATTAACGGCGGATATATAAGTAGTACTGGTTATATGGGCGATAAAAACGGCAATCATCCAGCCGCCGAGGATTCCAATAATATCACAGATAATAGTCAACACCGGTACCATGGCTATTAGCGCAATCAGTCGCGGCGCCGCCAGTTTTCGGATCGGATCGACGCCAAAGGCGAGCATGGCGTCAAGCTGGTTGGTTGATTTCATGGCGCCAATTTCGGCCGTAATTCCCGACGCCACCCTGGCGGCAATCATAAGACCGGTTAGAGTCGGCCCCAATTCGCGGATCATGGCAACAGCCATTGCCCGCCCCAGGTAGTTATTCGCGCCAAATTCAGCCATTTCCTTTGTAAGTTGCAGGGCCATCCCCTGCCCGGCGAATGTACCGGTCAGCACCACAAGAAAAAGCGATCCGACGCCGATCGAATACATCTGCTCCATTGTTTCCGCCAAATAAATCGGTCTTCCGAACAGCGAAAATATCATCCTGGCCGAAAAACGAGTCAGTCGGTCAGCTTCGTAAACAAACGTTTTGAAAATGCCTATAAGTTTTACCATTACTTCCTGTCACCCGGCCGACGAATTATCTAATTCTATCCAGATTCACCCAAAGTGTCAAGGTAATATTGGACCTAAGCCTTAACATCTCCTTGACAAATTTCTCACAAAAGACTTGCTTAATTACATAATGATACCATTCGGGAAAATAACGGTTGCTCTGATAATTCCGGCAATTTTGGCCGGTATCGCTCTCGGCTGTACCGCCGCCTCGGATGCCGATACTTCTTATGCCAAAGCGCGCCGGGATATGGTTCAGACACAGCTTAAGCCGCGGGGCATTGATGATGAACGGGTATTGAAAGCATTCGAGAAGGTGGAACGGCATCGGTTTGTCGATAAAAAATACCTGCCCTACGCGTATGGCGACCATCCGCTGCCAATCGGCGAAGGCCAGACCATTTCACAGCCATACATCGTCGCCATCATGACCCAGTTGCTGGAGCTTGAAGAAAACGATAGGGTTCTCGAAGTCGGTACCGGGTCGGGTTACCAGGCGGCGATTCTGGCAGAACTGGCAAAAGAGGTCTATACAATCGAAATTATCGATACACTTGCCTGCAGGGCGCGCGAGCGGTTGAAATCGCTTGGTTACAAAAATATTATCGTACGGACCGGCGACGGTTACCGGGGCTGGCCGGAGAAGGCGCCCTTTGATGCCGTTATTGTCACCTGTGCCCCTCCCGAAATCCCTCAGCCCCTTATCGATCAACTTGCCGAAGGCGGCAGGATGATTATCCCGGTCGGCATCGCCTGGCAGGAACTGATCCTGCTGGAAAAGAAAAACGGGGAAGTTACCGAAACCAGGGTTCTGCCGGTCAGATTTGTGCCCATGACGGGCGAAGGCGTGGAAAAAAAATAGTCTATTTCAAGTAACGCTTTACGGTCGCTTCGATTCCATCCAGATCAACCTCGGTATCCTTGCACGGCCCGCAGGGTCGGATATTGGGAAAACCGATGACCGGAATATGCGGATTGACGTCGATAAAACCGCTCAACAGGTCCCGTTCGCAGGCAATGGCGATAATCAGCGCCGGCCGCAGTTCGTGAATCTTCCGGCGGGCTTCCCCTCCTCCGCCCGCGGAAGCTATCATAAAACCAAAACGATCTCTCATTCCCCGAAGACTGCGATTCATTTCTTTGGTCAGGCATCTGGGAATAAGGACAAGCATCTTTTCCGGCGGTACTTTTTTTGGGTCACTTGATGTAATCAAATTATGAAGTTTGAGAAATGAATTAAACAGTCGATCGCGCGATACGCCAAAAATCCGGCCAATACGGATGCTCAATGCCAAAAGCAGGTTGACCAGCTTGGGTATAACTATAAACGTGGAGAAAAACGGCCGTTTGGTGAGCGCTCCCCAGAGGAAAAGCAACAGCCAGAAGATCAAAACCCCGGCAAGGGCGAAATACAGGCCGTTGAAAATAGTGCCGAATATTTCGTTGATTTGATTCAGGCGTGGGTATATCAGCCAGCCGAACAGAGCCGTTGCCCCCAGAATGGCGGCAATCGTCGCAATCGCCAGACCGATAAACACGCGGCTGTCGGTGTCGGTTGAAGTTTCCTCGATGCGGCCATCCCAGTCAGCCCATTCATCACCCAATCTGCGGCCGGATGTCGGACCCTTATCTCTTTGTTTTTCACCTGCCATCTGACAAATAATATACGTTGAGAAATAAATCGATTCAATCTGTTTTTCGCTTACTCGGCCGGGTAAACCGAACCTGTTAACATCAATAAATATAACAGATTCATGGGCCAGATTTTTGTGGACAAAATTCGATTTTTGCCTATATTTATTATCGGACGGAGGTTTTGTATCGCGTTTGATTTCCGCCGGAAACAATAATCAATCGTTGAAGTATACCTCTCACATTGAACCGCCCCGTCTCATTTGGAATAATGACTGGCCCTGAAAGATGGACTTTTTGGATTCGACGGGGGGTAAACGGTAAAAACCTGCCTTTTTTCGCAGGGTACGTCATTTATAAGAAGCAGGATAGCTACATTCGGTAACGTTACCGAATAAGTAATTAAACGTGGAGTATAGAGATGAGGGAAACAAGCCAAAAAGATTACCGCCATTTGGAATGGGGAATTGTCGCCTTTCTGACTTTGCTGATTACGGCGTCTTTTTCCATCACAACAGTTGCGGAAACATTAACGCTCGAGTATTTGTTCGAGCGCCCGGAGATCAACGAAGTAATCATCGGCGGCCGGCTTTACCACCAGGTCATCATGGATAAAGCCTCCAATATCGGTGACATCGGCCATCCTGCTCTTCCGGCCAGAGGGGCGGATATTCTTCTGCCTTACGATACTAAAGTGGACGGTATTGAAATCATACCGGGCGAGAAAGTTCTTATAGGCAGCGACTACCTTGTAGAACCGGTTGCTCGTCCGTACCCGCTTTCGCTGGGCCCCGGCCCGGAAAATTTGCCGGTTCCCGATCCGGATATTTATGCTCTGGACACTCCGATCCCCGCCAAGAGGTTTGTCGACATCGGCACATACGGCTTTCGAGGATATCAAATCCTGACTCTCAGGCTCCATCCGGTCGAATATATACCGTTATCCGGAGAGCTTTATTATTACCCCGATCTGAAGGTTATCGTGCGTACAACCACGGCAGGCAAGGCCTGTCATCTTCTTCGGGGATTACCGGAAGATGAAACTATACTGACCGGTAAAGTGGATAATCCCGAAGTTGCCGCTACCTATGCCGGCGCCGCAAAAGGCGGCGGTAAAAGCTATGATCTGCTGATCCTGACGACGCCCGCCCTGGCAGGCTCGTTTCAGCCGCTCAAGGATTACCATGACGTCGCGGGAATATTGACCGAGATTCATACCACCGACGACGTGGGCAGTACCGATCCCGGCGACGTCCGCAATTATATCCGGGACAGGTACCTTGGCGACGGCATCCAGTATGTAATCATCGGCGCCGATGACGATTTGATTCCGGCTCAGGATATGTATGTTGTTTCGTGGGAGGGGGATGAAGCCAGGACTTCCGAGGATATGCCGTCCGATCTCTATTTTGCCTGTCTTGACGGCACCTGGAATTATGACGGCGACGGCCACTGGGGCGAACCGACCGACGGCGAGAACGGCGGCGACGTTGATCTGGTTGCCGAAGTGTATGTCGGTCGGGCACCGGTCGGCAACACAACCGAGGCAGACAGGTTTGTAAATAAGACTATTCAATACCTCGATGCCAATACTCCTTACCTGCAGAATGTCCTGATGGTGGGCGAGCATCTTGGTTTTGGAGGCGTATCCGAATTCGCGGGCAATTCACTGGATGAGTTAATCGACGGAAGCAACCCGTTCGGCATCCCCTCCGATATGTACAGCGTCGACAAACTGTACGATCGCGACTGGTGGAACAATGACTGGCCGACCTCGGAAGTAACCACACGCATTGATGCCGGGGTACACATTCTCAATCACTTCGGTCACGGGTCCACATACAGCGCCATGAAGATGTATTACAGCCAGATCCAGAGCTACCTGCATAACAGCGACATGCTTTACTTTTTTTATTCGCAGGCATGTAATTCCGGCGGTTTTGACGCTTCCGACTGCTGGACCGAATATATGCACATCAAGGGCGACGACGGAGCCTTTGCCATGATTACCAACGCCCGATTCGGCTGGGGCACCCAAAACAGCACCGACGGGCCCTCGCAGCGATTCAACCGCCAATTCTGGGATGCCGTTTTCAATCCATCGGAAAACAAGAAGGAACTGGGCCGGGCCAACCACGATTCAAAGGAAGATCTTCGCAACCGTATAGATCAAAGTTGTATGAGATGGTGCTATTATGAACTGAACCTGTTTGGCGACCCGACTATAGCCATCAAGGAATCGCAAACGGTCACCTTTGATTATCCCAATGGAGTTCCATCAACGGTCAATCCCGATCAACCGACCACGTTCGAAGTTGTTGTCAGCGGCGCTTACGGAGGCGTTCCGGTCTCCGGCAGCGGCCAGTTTCATTATTCCCTGAACGGCGGTGAGGTACAGACAGTACCGATGACCGAGATTTCGACCGATCATTACGAAGCAAGCCTTCCGGCGGTTGAATGCGGCGACGACTTCATGTTCTATGTCAGCGCCGAGGAAACCGTCATGGGCATATTCTACGATCCTCAGCCGGAATCGGCAAGAAGGGTCGTATCGGCCACCGGCGTGATAACCGTTCTGGGCGATGATTTCGAGACCGACCAGGGCTGGACCGTATCCGGAAACGCCTCAGAGGGCCGATGGGAACTGGGCGTTCCGGTTGGAGGCGGCGACAGGGGCGATCCCCCCACCGATTACGACGGCTCCGGCTCCTGCTACCTGACCGGCAACGAGGACGGGAACTCGGATATTGAATACGGCACGACTATTCTAACGTCGCCGACCTTTGACGCTTCAGGTAACGACCCCAAAATCCATTACGCCCGCTGGTATTGTAACGATGCCGGCGAAAAAAGGCACTATAACGTAATGAACGTTTATATATCCGACGATGACGGAGAAAACTGGACTCTGATCGAGACTGTCGGGCCGGTCGTAGAATCTTCCGGCGGATGGTACGAACACGATTTTTGGGTGGAAGATTTCATTACGCCGACATCACAGATGAAACTCCGATTCGAAGCCGCCTCCGAGCTTGGCGACGATGAGATAGTCGAAGCCGGAGTGGATGACGTTTATATAGCCACCTATGAATGCAATCCATATATCTGCGGCGACGCCAACGGCGATGAAAGTATTAATCTCGGCGACGCGGTTTTTCTTACAACGTATGTATTCCATGAAGGGCCGTCACCCGACCCGGAAGAGGCGGGCGACTGTAACTGCGATACCAATGTAAACCTCGGTGACGGCGTCTATCTTCTGAACTTTGTTTTCCACGAAGGGCCGGTTCCGTGCGCGGAATGCCCGCAATAAAACCGGCAGATAATAAAATACAAAAAGGCCGGTCATCAGCCGGCCTTTTTATATTGGTGAAATCTCCTTGCAACAGACCGACGGAGGCAGACGAGGCAACTCATTCAGTCCGGCAACTATGGAAATAAGAAAATATCTCTCAGGCTAAAAATCAAAAACCCACTCGCCGTGTCGGATATCTCGTATCGTGTTGTCTGATAATTACTACGGGTGAAATGGGTTTGTTCCGTCATATTTTACTTTTCGTTGTATCGGTTTTGTAGTGATTCCGCATGACGTTGAAACTGAAGGTGTTTGAGGAGTCTATAAGCGCGGGTCATCTGGCGATCAAGGCGCATTTCGTACCTAAGAATGTTAAAACTGAATGATTCGTTGGGTATTGATCTAATACCGATCAGGTTTGACAGAGCCTGAGATTCGTCTTCGGGTGTTTTTGGCGTTTTGGGAGTATCATCGGGACGGTCTCGCAGTCGATCCAGAATGGAATCCAAGCGGAGGTCCGCGTTGACATTTTTGAGCTGGCGGTTAATCTGGGCGGTCTCGGCGATAATGGCGCGGCGGGATCGCCAAAGGCAGTTGGCGATTTTGCAGACCAGGTATTCCTGAAAGCGGCCGATGGGTTTGAGTTCATCGATCAGCGAGGAAAGAAGGAGGTCGTATTCGGCTTTGTTTTCCTTCAGATACGGCGAATTGATGATAATATCGTCGGCATAAAGGCCGTGTTTGACGGCATTCCGGCTGACGACGGTTTTTCCCTGTGTTGTTGTCGGCCCGGTGGATTTTTGTGCGTTTTGCCGGTTGGCGATGAGTTGTTTTTTGCTTACAGGCATATTTGTGTCCTTGATATAATTATCTATTAATTGGGAGAGGTTATGAAATACCATTGGTTGTGTATTGATTTTGTCGGATAGAAATGGATAATAAATTGTGGGCTAACGGCTCACCAATTCATAGGCAACTCCTCAGGCAGCAAAGTAAAACCCACCCGGCGCTGCCGCTCTGGAGTGGGGTACCAGTCAATCTTAAATCCCACCAAGCTCAGGAAGAACTGGGAGCAAATCCACTAGTTGCACTCGGTCCTTGCGATAGTCATAGTATTCACGGACTATCTGGAAGTTATCATTGAACCGCTTCCTAAAATTTTGAGCAAGGCTAACTATACTGCCCCCCATTAGTGACAGTTGGTTATTAAGGTAGTATTTTGCGGCTG
>CAZSYD010000049.1:0-17343 GCA_964611355.1 uncultured Ignavibacteriales bacterium
GCAAATTGCCGGCCTTTTCAATCCGCCGGGCGGGAGAAATGGCAAACGCCCCCTCAAACGTCAATCCCCAGCCCGGCGGAATTCGGTAACACACGCTCGTGAAGGGAGCTGTTTTTCTGCGGCCCCCCGTTCGGGGAAACGTGGGGTCGCAGAAAGCCAAACTCTCGTTTGGCGCTCGCATCATATACAGGAGGTTGGGCAGCCTGTATGCCCTATCGTGAAACAACATCCGTGCCGATCGCATACGAGGATGAATAAAACTTATTAACTTAATGTGTGATAAGCAGATATACTGTGTGTGCCGAGGGGACGAGATAGCATTAATTAAGTATGTCCGTAATGGTTTTTACGCAGCAGGTTACGCAGCGTTACGCACGGCGTTGTAACTGATTATATGATCTTGGGTTATGGCTGCGTAAAATTACGCGGGGAATGCGTAACGTTACGCACGCGAGAGGGACTTGAGTTTATATTTATGCGGTGGCGAATGGCGCCTTCGCTCAATCCCAGGCGGCGGGCGACCTCGCGGCGATTCCAGTCGGTCTGGTTGAGCAAATCAAGGAGCTGTCTCTGCTCGGACGTGGCGTTGCGTGACGCGGCCTCCGCCATGCGGCCGATATTGCCTTTCGACAGCAGGGCCAGCCGCCGCACCTCGGCCTTGAACTGGCGGATATTGCCCGGCCAGTCGCCTGCCGACAGAACCTTAATCAGGCGGTCGAAAGCGCCGGTGCAATCATTGCGGGCAGTATTCAGATCGGATATGTTCAGGAAATATACAAGCAGGGCCGCAACATCATCGAGGCGGTCGCCAAGCGGCGGCAGCGTAATCGGAATCTCGCACAGGCGGTGATAAAGGTCGGCGCGAAACTTTGATTCATGAATACGCTTTTCAAGATCATGATTGGTGGCAGCGATCAGCCGGAAAGCGACTCGCCGTTCTTTTGTCTCACCCAGTCTGCGGATTTTTCTTCGTTCCAGGACGTCAAGCAGCTTGGCCTGAAACTCCGGCGAAGCGTCAGCGACCTCGTTCAGATACAGCGTTCCGCCGTCAGCTTCTTCAATAAGCCCGATTTTATCCCTGTCGGCGCCGGTGTATGCTCCTTTTCTATACCCGAACAGTTCGGCCTCGATCATGTTGTCAGGGATGGCGGCGGTGTTGACCAGGATAAATCCGCCAACGCGCCCGGAATGATAATGAATATAGCGTGCGAATAAATCCTTGCCGGTTCCGGTTGGCCCGGTGAGGAGTACCGACATTTCCGATTCGGCTATATGCCCGGCCATATCGACGAGTTTTTTCATGGCCGGATTAGCGGTTATGATTTTCGGCTCTTCGCCGTGCGAATCAGCCGGACGGGAGGTTCCACGCCGCGTCATCTTCATTTCGGCGTCGATCTTTTTGAGAAACGGTAAAACGTCTTCGCTCTCAAAATATTCCCGCGCCAGGTATAAAAGAGCCTGCCGTTCGCCGTTCTGGTATAAACCTGATACGGCGGCAAGGTACCGGGTCGCCGCCAACTCGTATCGTGAGCCGATCATGGCGAAAATTTCAATCGCCTTTTTGAACCAATGACAAGATTTGTTATCGTTGCCGTTTATATTCTCAAGTTGAGCGTAAATGCGGTAGCAGGCCGCGATCTCGACCCGTTCGTTTATTTTTTCAGATACGGCCAGAGCTTCATCGGCGTACGTTTTTGCCCGGCCAAATTCGCCCTGTCCCAGGCAGGCGTCGCCAAGCCGCCTTTTTATTTGCGAAACCAAGGCCGATTCCGGAGCGATTTCAAGCGATAATTCCAAGCCTTTTATTAAGGCCTTTTCGGCGTTATTGTAGTCTTCTTTTAGCAGATGAATCCATCCGAGATTTTCGTAGTAAATCGCCTGCTCGCGAGCGTACCCGTCAAGGTATAGTGTAGCCTTTTTGATTGTCTGAAGCGCGGTTTTGATGTCCCCTTTCAGGGCGTGGGAAATAGCCGACATAATAAGGAATATTGATGAGTCTTTGTCGCTTAAGCTTGCCATCTTGAATTCAATTTTTCTATATATAGCCAATGATTCGTTGAAACTCCCCAGTGAATAGTATAATACCGCTAAGTTTATTGATACCATTAACTTGGCTTTTTCATCCCGGATATGGTCGTGTAGCCCGATACATTTTTGTAAATATGAGATTGCAGATTCAGCGTCGCCAATATGATGGGCTATAAAGCTGAGACGATTTAGTGCGCGTGCCTGTCCCGAGTAATTGTCGCATCTTTTATATCCGGTATATGATTCAAGAAGAACTTCTTTGGCTTCAAAAAGTTTTCCCAATGATACGAGCAACAAGCCATGTAAGAACTTGGCGCGGGCGAACTTATCATTTTCAAGGCTGTTTCTGTAATAATCAAGCGCGTAATTGAGGTTATCTTCTATGTGATAGTTGCCCAGATAAAGATTGGCTTCAGCCAGCAGAAGATTGGCAAATGCCTTTTCTTCGGGAGAAATCGAGTTTGAATCGATTTCTCTCAATTTTACTATCGCGTCTTTGAACTTCTTATTTTGAAGAAGCTCCTCGGCGGCTTGTAGTCGATGTGAGGTAGTTGTTTTCATTATCTGATACTTCTTTGTTTTCCTGAGGATTTACTATTATTGAAATAACGTATTCCCAGGCAAATCCGGCGATTGGACTGATGCTTGATACGCTAAATAGCGCGAAATTCTTGCTGTTTCCATTATCGGGAATGGATGAATTGTATGTATCTACCCATCCGCTTTCATCGCCTTCGTAGATATCGTCCCTGTAACGGCCGGGATTGTCTGCGGATACCGGTAAGGCGAATAAGAAGCAACAGAATGCCGCCAGCAGTATCCCTGTTATTAACCGTTTCATAATATTAACTCCTCCGATCCGACTAAATACCGAAGCCGGATCGTCAAACATTTTTATCGACTCTATTCAAAAGCGCCGCCCGAAATCAAACAGGCGGCGGTTTATATTTTCGCTCTAATATCCGGATAGAGATATATAAAAATTTTGTGTGATAACGTAACTGTTGCGCAAGAAAAATATTCATTATTTGCCCCTGCTACCGTACCCTATAAGTCTAATGATTAATGCCATATCTGTCAAATGAAAAAACGGGATTATCGCGCTATTTCCCTTAATGAAGGATATTCGCCCGCATGGTTGACCTTTGATGGGTATATGGTTATATTTCGTTTTCATTTTGGCCGATAGTTGAAATATACAAAAATCTTTTGTCTGACAGGGAGGAACATGCTAAAAAGCCGGAGAGTATGTCGCAGGCGACACGAGAGGGAATAGTCACCCGCGGGCACGGGAACCGTTTTATCGTTTATTCGGATGGAGAATATTTCGACTGCCAGTTGAGAGGTCGTGTCAAGTTTAAGACCGAACAGACAACGCCGGTGGCGGTGGGCGACGACGTGATCTTTGCCGTAACCGGAGATAAGGCAGGTGTAATTGAATCGGTAAAAAACCGTCGCGCAGTTCTTTCTCGCCCGACGGTCGGGCGCGAGGACAGGGAGCATGTTCTGGCGGCCAACATCGATGTCCTTCTGATTGTCGTTTCGGTCAAATCCCCTCCCCTGAGGCCCGGCCTGATTGACCGTTTTATGATTGCCTCCCGGATAGGCAAACTCCGACCCGTCATAGTCATAAACAAGATAGATCTGAAACAGGATGATGATATTGATGGTATCGCGCAAATATATGGGTCTCTGGGCTACGATTTGTTTCTTACCTCGGCGCTTAACGGCACGGGCCTTGATGATTTGCGCCGGTTTTTGAAAGACCACCGCTCGATTATGGCCGGCCATTCGGGCGTGGGAAAATCATCGCTTCTTAACCGGTTTCTTCCCGGTATTGAGTTGCATACCGAGGAAATATCCCGGGTTACCGGCAAAGGCCGTCATGCGACCAGTTTTATGCAGCTTTTCCAATTACCCGGCGGCGGCTGGGTTATTGACAGTCCGGGGATAAAAGTACTCGGTTTATGGAAAGCCGAACGGGAGATGCTTGATGAATATTATCCCGAAATGCAGCCGTATCGCGACCTTTGCCGTTTTACGGGATGCAGTCACATTTATGAACCGGACTGCGCCGTCAAGCAGGCGGTCGCAGACGGCGAAATTTCCTCTTTGCGATATCAGAACTATTGCCGAATATATGAGTCGTTATGATTCGAATCCGGTACAATCCGGCAAAGAAATCCTGAGTCAGGGCCGACATAATAGATAAGGAAATCTATGGCTTCCAGAAATATTGAACTGAAAGTAGGGCTTTTGGTTATCGTCGGGGCGGTAATATTTATTTTTGCCGTTTATCTCGCCAAAGGTTATCGCTATGGCCAGGAGTTCTACGATGTATCGGTTTTGTTTCCCGAGGTCGGTGCGCTGGCCCCGGGCGATCCGGCGGCCGTTTCGGGCGTCAACAAGGGAAAAGTTAAAAAAATCAGCCTTTACGAAGGCGACGTCCTGGTGGAATTGGAGATCGCAAGTGATATAGTCCTTAAAGAAGACGCTGTCTTCGCGGTAAAGAATATCGGTCTTATGGGTGAAAGGTTCGTGGCGATAAAAACCGGAAAGTCGGAAGCCCCGCTGGACCTGGCGATGCCGGCGCGCGGTAGTTTTGATACGGGCATACCCGAGGTTATGGGTATGATGGGCAAAATAATCGAGAACATAAACAATCTTATCAGCCTTTTGGAACAAACCGTTATTTCACCGACTACTTTGAATAAGTTTTCTGCGACGGTTACCAGCCTGCAAAAAACAACCGCGCGACTGGAATCATCAACCGGGAAAAACATTCCCAGGGTAGATAGCGCCATAAATGACTTTGCCATGCTGGCGCGCAACCTGAAAAACGGCGTGGACCGCAACCGGCCTTATGTCGATACGGCCATCAGGAACTTCGATGCCGCTTCACACCGGTTGACTGCGATTCTGGCTAACATGGAGGGGGCCTCGGACAAACTCAACAATTTCGCCGATGATATAGAGCAGTCGGAGGGTTCGTTACGCATGTTTCTTGAAGATCGACGGTTGTACGATGATCTTCGCACGGCGGCCAAAAACCTTGACAGCCTGGTAGGCGATATCAGGGCCAATCCGAAAAAGTACATAACCTTTACCGTGGAGATTTTCTAACGATGAAGTTCAAGCTGGCTTTTGGGTTGCACAATCATCAGCCTGTGGGGAATTTCGCCGCCATCTTCGAGGAAGCCCACACCAAATGCTATCTCCCCTTCCTGGAGCTGGTCAAAAAGCATCCGGCAATCAGGTTCTCGCTGCATCAGTCGGGTATCCTTTGGGATTGGCAGAAGGAGCATCATTCCGACTTTTTCGAACTGGTGGGCGGGATGGTTGACGGCGGCCGGGTTGAGCTTTTATCAGGCGCTTTTTATGAACCGATTCTTCCGGCGATTCCCGATCGGGATAAGATCGGCCAGATAAATCTGCTCAGTGCCTATCTGAAGAAACATTTTGAAGCCGATATCCGTGGAATGTGGCTGGCCGAGCGCGTCTGGGAGCCGCACCTGCCCCGGATTATTAACGAATGCGGCCTTCATTTTCTGCCCGTGGACGATACTCACTTTAAATATGCAGGTTTGGACGGCGAACAGCTTTTTGGAACCTATATAACAGAGGAGGCGGGCAGAGCCGTTACGTTGCTGCCGATTATTAAAAAACTTCGTTACATGATACCGTTCGCCGACCCGGAAGAGGTTATTGATTTTTTGAAACAGGCGCATGGCCGACATCCCGGCGGTCTGGCGATATACGCCGACGACGGGGAGAAATTCGGTGTCTGGCCCAACACGTATAAACATTGTTATGGTGACGGATGGCTGGAGCGGTTCTTTACCCTGCTCGAAGAAAACACTGACTGGCTCGAAGTGATACCGCTCGGCGAGGCCGTCGAAAAATCGAAATCGCTGGGCAGGGTTTATCTTCCGTCGGCGTCTTATCGCGAAATGTCGCACTGGGCGCTTCCCCCCGACAGTTATATCGCGCTGGAGGATTTCGAAGAGGAGCTGAAGTCTCATGATCTCATCAAGAAATACGGCCATTTTGTCCGCGGGGGGCATTGGCGGGGATTTCTGACCAAGTATCCCGAGGCCAACCTGATGCACAAAAAGATGCTGGCCGTTTCCGATCTTTATGAACAGGTGTTAAAACTGCCGAACGTTGATCGCTCGAAACTTGAGAAAGCTCGTAACCTGTTATATGCCGGGCAGTGCAATTGCGCTTATTGGCATGGTGTTTTCGGAGGATTGTATTTGCCTCATCTCCGCTGGGCGATTTATCGGAAACTGATCGAGGCGGAGGCGATTCTAAGGCGGCTTTCCGGACAGGAAATCTATGCCGCCTTTGAGGATCGCGACAGGGATGGGTATACCGACATTATCCTGGGCGGCCGGGATTTATCAATGGTCATTTGTCCCCGGCGGGGGGGACAGATTGTAGAACTGGCCAGCATCGAGAAAAATATCAATCTGGCCGATTGTCTGACTCGTTACCGGGAAGGATATCATCGCAAGCTGATTAACCTTCATGGTAAGCCCGATAGAGATTCCGCCAAATCGATTCATGATATTGTAGCCGTCAAGGAAGAAGGGCTGGATAAGATCCTGACTGAGGATTGGTACCTCAGGCGGCCATTAACGGACCATTTTCTGACGGAAGGAACCACCGTCAAAGATTTCATGACGGGCAAGTATCACGAACTGGGCGATTTCGTCCTTGAACCGTTTGCCACCGGTTTCACCGAAGATGATGAAAGTTACGAAGTTGCGCTAACCCGTCGGGGCAATGTCTGGCATGGTGACTTTCACTGTCCCCTGACGATGGAAAAGAAGATCGTTTTTCCCAAAAAGGGAAATCTGATTGTTATTCAGTACAGGCTTGTTCAAAACGACCTTGAGATTATGCCGATCACTTTCGGCGTCGAGTTTGATTTCAACCTGCTGGCGCCGGAGGCGATGGATCGATATGCCTTAATCGACGGCGCCCGCCCCACCAAATACCCGCACCTTGCCGCGATTGACGAAACTCAACACGCTTCACAAATTACCTACGTTGATGAGTATCAGCAACTGGCAATCCGGATTGAGGCGGATCAGCGGGGCAATATCTGGCGGATGCCGATCTATACCGTATCGCTTTCCGAAGGCGGCTTTGAGAAGATGTTCCAGGGTAATTGCACTATGTTGGTTTTTGAAAAAGCGCTTCCTTCCGGCAACGAACTCACTATTAAATTTAACCTGTTTGCCGGGCCGCTTGATAAACTGCCGCAAAACGATCCCATTAGTCGAGTAACAGCGAATAAAACCTAAACCCTTCTGAAATTTGTCAACCAGTCAAAGGGAGCAATATGTTCCCTTGAGAATCTCAACAAACGGCAGGGTGGTCATGGCTGCTTGTTCCGAGGCCGATAATCTTCGGGCCTGCTGGCGGCCATTGATTAAAACCTGTTGCCTTCGTGTGATCTGACGGTTATTTATATATTTGAAATTTCAAGCGTGTGGTAAGGAGAAAAGACAATGGTTAATTTCATATTTTATCTGCCGACGAAAATCATTTTTGGGCCCGGGACTATTAATCAAATCGGCGTCGAGGCCGCCCAACTTGGCAAGCGGGCGATGATTGTTACCGGCAAAAAATCAGCGGCCAGGTTCGGTATTACCGACAAGGTGATCAATTTACTGAAAAGGGAAGACGTTGAAGCAATCGTTTTCGATAAGATCGAACCAAATCCGCGGACCACTACCATAGATGAAGCCGGTGGGCTGGCCCGAAAAAATAACTGCGATTTTGTCATCGGACTGGGAGGCGGTTCGCCAATGGATGCGGCCAAGGCAATTGCAATCGCTGCTCTGGAAGCCAAACCGATCTGGGATTTCATTCCCCACGGAAAGGCTCCGTTCCGGCCGGTCAAACACGCTCTGCCGATATTGGAAATTCCCACGCTGGCGGCGACCGGTTCCGAGGCCGACGCCGGAGGCGTTTTTACCAACTGGGAAACGCGCGAAAAGGCGATGCTCTCCTCACCGCATATGTTTCCACGAATATCAATAGTTGATCCTGAACTGACCGTTACCGTGCCGGCCGATTATACCGCTGATGGCGGCGTCGATATAATCTGCCACGTAATCGAAGAGCTTTTCACCGGCGCCGATAATTCCCCGATCCAGGATCGATTCGCTGTGGCGGTCATAAAAACGGTCATGGAAAACCTGCCGCCGGTTCTTGAGAATCCGAAAAATATCGAGGCTCGCGCCAACCTGTCATGGGCGTCGGCGGTGGCCCTTTCGGGAATGGTCAATTCCGGCCGGGGAGGTTCATACCCGATCCACGCCCTCGAACATACGCTTTCCGGACATTACGATATTTCCCACGGGCGTGGGCTGGCCCTGCTTTTGCCGGCCATAATGGAATACAGCTATAAAGCCCGCCCCGACAAATACGCCATGCTGGCCGAGGAGCTTTTTGATATCCATCGTAACGGACAGAGCGACGAAGATCTGGCTGAAAAAGGTATTGTCGAGATGAAAAATTTCCTGACTTCAATAGAACGTCTGTTGGCATTTAACGACGTTGGCATTACCGACGACTCCCGATTCGAGAAAATGGCCGACGACACGCTGCGAATCTATGGCGTTGACGGTCAATACCTGGAGAATCCAAAAAGGCTTTATAGAGACGATATCCTGACTATTTTCAGAAAATTATCCGGTTAGACGGGTTCCGACCGCGAGCAGACATTAGTAGTTGGTTGTGTGAAAAGGAGATAAGAGCTTTTCGCATTTGCGGAAAAACGGTGGAAAGCGATTGCCTTTTGAAAACATTTGGCGTATTTTGGCGTTAAATAAAAACAGGCGGAGTGTGATTGAAGCGCGTCGCCTGTCGATATAAAGGAGTAGAGTTTGGACCATATCATTTTGATGTCGGCTCAACCGTCCGGAGGAAGTGGTGGAGCCGGCTCGATGCTGGTTTCGCTGGTACCGATTTTACTGATTCTTGTAATCTTCTGGCTGCTTTTGATTCGGCCCCAGCAGAAAAAACAAAAACAGCACCAAAAATTATTGTCGGAACTCAGAAAAGGTGACAGGGTTGTCACCAACAGCGGCATGTTCGGGGTTATCTCCTCGCTGAACGATGAGAAAAATATCGTTGTCTTAAAAGTCGCTGAAAACATCAAAGTCGAGTTCTTGAAATCTTCCATTGCCGGGAAGGTTGAGTAACAGCAAAGTATGGAGCGGCAATGGCGAGAAGTCCGATAGTTAAGTACGGAAACCCGGTTTTGCGGGAAATTTCCAAACCGGTGGAAAAAATCACCACCGAAGTCAAAGATTTGGTGGCCGATATGATGGCCACGCTAAAGGAAGCCAATGGGCTTGGTTTTGCGGCGGTACAAATTGGCGTACCGCTGCGAGTTTTCGTTGTTGATCTGTCTGCAATAGATATTACCGCCAGTCCAAAAGTTTTTATCAACCCGGAAATTCTGGAAACCAACGGAACAATAGAGTATGAAGAGGGATGTTTATCGTTTCCGGGTATTTACCAACGGCTGGTCCGGCCGGAGCGGCTCAAAGCCAAAGCTACCGATGAGGACGGCAAAGAGTTTGTTATTGAAGCCGACGGGCTGGCTGCGCGGGCTATATTGCATGAGCACGATCATCTTGACGGAATACTTTTTATAGATCATTTTTCCGCCATAAGTCGAGCCCTTGTCGAACGCAAGCTTAAGAAACTGGCCAAATCCGCTTAACTTCGCTTCTTCGCACGCCGACAAACGCATGGATGTCGTTTTTATGGGGACGCCGGAGTTTGCCTGTTCTCCCTTGGAGACTCTGGTCAGGTCCCGTCATAAAGTATTGGCGGTAGTAACCGGACCTGATAAACCGGCCGGTCGGGGGCGAAAACTAAAAGCCTGCCGGGCCAAACTGACAGCCGAATTGCATTCGCTGCCAATTTATCAGCCGCAAAATCTACGGGATAATTCTTTTATTGAAAAGATGGCTGCTTTGAAGGCGGATGTCTTTGTCGTTATCGCGTTTAGAATTCTGCCTAAAGAGCTTTACTTGCTTCCGCGCAAGGGCGCCGTCAATATCCATGCTTCGCTTTTGCCGAAATATCGGGGCGCCGCACCGATTAATCACGCCATCCTGAACGGGGAAACCGAAACCGGACTGACATCCTTTTTCCTGGCCAAAAAGATCGATCAGGGCAACATTATTCACCGGGTATCGACTCCAATCGCCCCTGACGAAAACTTTACCTCTCTTTCGGTCCGTTTGTCGGAAATGGCGGGGCCGTTTCTTCTGGAAACTCTGGATTTGATCGACTGGCCCGATTTTACGCCAAAGCGGCAGGATGATTCCGCGGCGACTCCAGCGCCCAAGATTCGACCGGAAGATGGTCTGCTTGACTGGCGCATGGGAAAAGACCGGATACATAACCATATCCGGGCTTTCTCGGAACGGCCGGGGGCGTATAGCTTTTTTAACGATCAGAAAATAAAGATTCTCGGTTCAAGTATGGGCCAATTGGCGGATTTGTCGCCGCTCGAACCGGGGGAACTTTATGTTCATGGAAAACAGCTTTTCGTCGGCGCAGGCGACGGTCCCCTGAAGATCATCACCCTCCAGCCGGAAGGAAAAAGGGTGATGGATGCTCTTTCCTTTATCAACGGTTACCGGATTGCCAAGAATCAAAAGTTTAAAGATCGGCGAAAGGAGGTGATTACGGATTGAAGAAAGAGATACTAATAAATTCCAGCGAATACGAAACCCGCGCGGCGTTATTGGAGGACGGCCATCTTGTGGAGCTTCTGGTCAAAGCAGCCGATGAACGTCGGCTGGCCGGTAATATCTACAAGGGAAAAATTAAAACCGTGCTCCCGGGAATGGGAGCGGCGTTTGTTGACATCGGCATGGAAAAGGCGGCCTTTTTACATTCATCCGATATCGGTAAGGAATCGGCCGACAGCCGATTTGAGGCCGATGAGGATGAAGAGGCACCGGCCGAGATCATCCGCAAAAAGCGGAGTGAAAAGATTGAAAATGTGCTGAAAGACGACCAGGAGCTTTTGGTGCAAGTTATCAAGGAACCGATTTCGACCAAGGGGCCCAGGATATCAACCGAGGTATCTATCGCCGGCCGATACCTGGTTCTTGTGCCCGATGATCATCATATCCGGGTCTCGAAAAAGATAACCGACTGGGGCGAAAAGAAACGACTGCGAAATATCATCCGGGGGCTCAGGCCCGAAGGATTCGGGTTTATAATACGGACGGAAGGCGAAGGGCGCAACGAATCCGATTTCAAATCGGATGCCAGGAGGCTTCTTAAATACTGGGACCAGATGAAAAAACGAGCCGACAGGCTTAAACCGCCGGCTTTGATTCATCAGGAGATGGGGATGGTTACCGGTTTGATCCGGGATATCTATTCCGACGATGTCGAAAGCCTGGTTGTCGACAACCGCTCGGTTTATCGGGATGTGCTTTCCTTTGTACGTGAGATCGCTCCGGCCCTGAAAGGGCGAGTTAAGTATTACCGCGAAGCAACCCCGATTTTTGACAATTACAACATCGAATCGGAAATTGAGAAAATGATGGATCGCCGCGTCTGGATAAAAAAGGGATCTTACCTGATTATTGATCAGACCGAAGCGATGGTTACCATCGACGTCAATACCGGGCGTTATGTCGGCAAGAAAGACCAGGAATCGACTATTCTGAAAACCAATCTTGAAGCTGCCCGTGAAGTAGCGCGGCAGTTGCGCGTGCGTGATATCGGCGGCCTGATCATAATCGATTTCATCGATATGTATAGTCGAGTGAACCGGCGCCGTTTGTATGAGGAGTTCTGCCATTGGCTGGAGAATGATCGAGCCAAGAGGGCGGTCAGTCCCGTTTCCGATTTCGGCCTGATTGAAATGACTCGTGAACGTATTCGACCGGCTCTTATGACGGCCCTTTCGGAGCCATGCCCGCATTGCAATGGACTGGGGCGGGTCTTGTCGAAACAGACTATGGCAACCAAGGTTGAAAGATGGTTTCAGCGCGCCAAAGCCCACGCAAAACATTCCAAATTCAACTTGATTGTCAACCCCGGCCTGGCCGAATTTATTACCAACGGGGAAGGAAATCGAGTGGCCAGGATGTCCAATATATACCGGTTTCATATAAACCTGGTGCGCGATACGACTATTTCGCTTCAGGAGTTTATGGTGACTGATATGGACACGAACGAGGATCTGACCAAACAGCATGCCCGTTGAAACCTTATTGCCGGACAAGTTATTCGGTCCGGGCAATAATTAAAGGGAAGTCGGATCGACTTCCCTTTTCTCGTTCGCATAATCGTTTAAGTTAGTTTTGTGGAGCTTGTCGCTTATCTCTCCATAACCAGCATTGTCCCGTCTCTGCCGCCCATGAAGATCTTTTTACTCGTAATAAATACCGTGTAGAGATCGATATTATAGCCGCAGTACTTGGCGTTTATGCGTTTACCGTCTTCGTAGAAAAAGATAACAACGCCGTCCTGACCGACCGCCACGCCCGACGATTTGTCAAACATATCCACGGCAAAGAGGTCTTTGGTAATATCGAGTTCGATTTCTTCCCATATCTTGCCATGCGTGTTTGATTTTGCAAAATATCCTTTGCTGCCGACCATAAATCCCCAGTCTTCGATAAAGTCGAAATCAAACGCCAGCCGGTTGCCTTCATATTTTCCGTGAAAATAATTCATGCCTGCGTTAATCGAATGGCTGACTCTCTTTATGGCCAGAACATACGTCTTTTTCGGGCGGGTAACGGCGATATCGGCATAACCGTTGCCGTACCTGGGAGCTCTCTTCCACGATTTGCCGTAATTCCAACTGTGATACAGAACCCCTCGGGTTTTGGCCATGCTGTTCTGGTCGGTTCCGCAGACAAGCGCCGAACTGTCATTCGCGATGCCTACGGCAGAAAACCTGTATTTTATATTCATCGAGATATCCTGCCAGGTAGCGCCCCTGTCGGTCGATTTCATTAAGAGACCGCGGTCGCCTGCCAGATACCCCCGCCTGCCCATAAATTCGATATCGTTTATTTTACGCGAGGTGACCTTTTTTATCTTCCAGGTCCTGCCGCCGTCCCAGGTCGATAACAGTTCGCCGTCCGAGGTTACCGCCCAGCCATAGGCGGGATTGTCGAAATAGATTTCGTTGATATCGGCTTTGGTGGGCAGATCGATTTTTTGGAATTCGGAACCACAAGTAATAGAAGTTAAATATACCGTCAGGATTAAAAGCATGTATTTCATCGTATCCCCATTTTCATCTTGAAATTCAACCGCGGCTCTATTAACATCATCCTGTAATCTACAATCAGGAGCCTGAAGTGTCAATTATCTATTACATTCGATTCCGGCCTTCCGCCGCAAAACAGACCGGGAAATCGAAACTTATACGGATAAGATCGACCTGTGACCCAAATCCGGTAGCAATAACCGTAAATTCAGGCGGGAGGGCGTAATTGATTCGGTTTAAGGATGTCGGCTTCTCCTACGGCAACCAGAAGATATTTTCAAATCTGACTTTTCACCTTGAACGGTCAGGATATATGGTCATATCCGGTCCGGCCCGATCGGGCAAGACCACGCTGGTGCAAATGATTACCGGTATAGCGTTACCGGACGCAGGAGATATTATGATTGACGGTGAATACATTGAAGATATCGCCGGGTCGAATACAAAGCTACTTCACCTCCGCCGTAAAATCGGCGGCGTTGGCGGTGTTTATTCTCTTCTTGGCGACAGGACGGTTCTGGGAAATATCGCTCTCTCGGCGGAGATTGCCGGTTTTCCAGCCAGGGCGGCGCGAAAAAAAGCGCTCGAGGCCTGCGGTAAATACCGCCTTATTCATATCGCCGGACACTATTCTGGAATGATATCCGAGGTGGAGCGGCGGATGGCGCAGATTGCGCGGGCCGAAGCGGCTCGCAAAAACCTGATTGTGGCCGACTCGCCAACCGACGGCTTGGATCCCAAATCAGCCCGCTTTATCAATGAGCGTCTGGCCTCGCTGCATCTGGCCGGCGTGACAATACTTTATCTGACAACGGGATCGGGGCCGGAAACCGGGCCGGATGAATATCTCAGGTTTCAGGATGGGAGGCTGGTAAAATGATTCGTCCGGGGCGTTTTTTCAGGCAGATCGGTCGCCATATTATGCGCGAGAAAAGGGTTTCTCTTGGTTCATTCCTGGTGTTGGCAATAGTCTTGATTTTGATCGATATTTTCTGGATAGCGTCAATTAACATAACGCGCCAGTATGACGAGATTCTGAAAAAAGTAAAAATGGAATTGTTTCTATCCAAAGCGTTACCGGATAGTCTCGTGCCGGTTCTGAAAAGCAGCCTCCTTTCACTTGAAACAGTAGATTCGATAAGTTTTATTTCTAAAGAAATGGCGGCCCGCATACTGGAAAATGATCTTGGACCGGGGATTCTGGACGAACTCGAGGATAATCCTCTGCCCCGGTCATTTACTCTTCATTTCAATCGTCCACTCAGTTTGAACGAGCTTGATACACTGCAGAGCCGACTTGTGAAAATGGAAGGGGTGGAGGCGGTTGAATTCGGCCGGCCATGGATGGAAAAAGTAGAAAACTTTGGCCGCACTCTGCGCATAATCGGCTATGCGGCCGGAGCGTTGATTCTGTTCGTTGTTCTTTTAACTATGGCCAACACCAACCGTCTGACCGCCCGCAGTAAATCGCAGGATTTTTTCCAGTTGAAGCTTCTCGGGGCCGGCCCGTCGTACCTGGTTTATCCTTTCCTGGCAGAGGGGTTTCTTTCGGCTTTTATTGCCGCTGCTCTGGGCTGGGCGTTTGTCATTTATGTTGCCGACAAGGTGACGTTTGCGGATTTCGTATTGACATTACCGGGACTCGATAACATTCTCATATACGGTCTGCTGGCCGGCTTGACCGGAACGGCCGGAGCATACCTTGGTATTAGAAGATTTATAATCTCATGATGCGCATATTTTCTGTCATAACCTTTGTGACTGCGATTTTGTTTCTCAGCGGGATCGCTTCCGGCGACGATAGTCGAAAATTGCGGGAAAACAAACAGGAACTTCACAGCATAAAAACGCAACTCGAAGAAGCACGGCAAAAGGTGGACAGCCTCAAACAACTGGAAAAGAATCTGCAAAAAGGAATCGCCAAATATGGTGAACGCGTAAGCCGTAATCGCAAGCTGGTCGGCAGAATGGAGAGCGAGCTTGAATCGGTGAGGGCCGAACTCTCAAATAACGGCCGGCTGCTCGACGATACCGCCGAACGCCTCCAAAGAAAACGAGCTGCTTGTGCCGATCTTCTGCTTGATTATTACCGAAAACGAAATTCGCGTGAAGATATTAACCCCTGGAATTTTGACAGCCATCTGTCCCGGAGCAGAAGAGTTCATTACCTGTCTGCGATCTCCGGCCGGACTACGCACGAAATCGTTCAGGTCGGTAATTCAGTCAGTCTCCTGACGCAATCCATCGACAGCCTTGAGCGCGAAGGAAGCGACCTGAAACGTCTTCGCAAAGAGAAAAAGGCTCGGATCGACCTTGACCTGACACTCAGGGACAAAGAGGAGACCAGCCTCGGTACCGTTCGCCGCCAGACCAACCTTATGCGGGACCGGTTGGTTTCGTTGTCCGCGGTGGCCCGCCAGATGGAAGAGATTATCGCTGAACTGGAGAAAGCCCAGAGGCAAAGGCGCAAAACGGAAGGGCCGAGGCCGCGGTTTCATTCCGGCCCTTTTACTCAGTTTAAGGGGACGCTGACCCCGCCGATTCAGGGAAAAATAGTCAAATCATTCGGGTGGAAAACCGACAGAATCACCGGTCTCAAGTCATTCTCGCCCGGTATCGATATAAATCCGCTCAAAGATCGACAATACATTGTCGCCTGCGCTCCCGGCCGGGTTGCCTACGTCGGTAGTCTGCGCGGGTATGAAAGCTTTGTTATTCTCGAACACGATGACGGATATTACACCACTTACGCCGGATTGTCGCACGGTATCGTCGAACAGGATGATTTGATTAATGCGGGAGAGCGGCTTGGCCTCAGGGGAAGCGGCAACATTCATTTTGAACTTCGCAGGGGAAGAGAGCATCTTGACCCGGTAATCTGGCTGGATATCGATGAATTTTAAATCACTGGTCGGACAGGAAAACGCCAAAAAAATACTGGTTCAGACGGTTGATCGAGATCACCTGCCTAACAGCTTCCTGTTTTTCGGGCCTGAAGGGGTCGGCAAATGGGCTGCGGCGCTGGCCCTGACCGCTTATCTTAATTGCCGCGACCGTACTAATGGAGATAGCTGCGGAAAATGCCCGCCCTGTCGTCAGATACAAAAGCTGCAATTTCCGAACCTGCATATCGCCGTTCCCACGCCGCCATCAAAATCGGAAAAGGAAGAAAGTGAAAATTACTGGGAAATCCTGAATGCCAAAATCGCCGAACCTTATTCGCTGATCGGCGGTAAACGGCAGATGTCCATACCGGTAGCCGCTGTTCGCCACATGAAGCGAAGCCTCAGCCAGAAACCGCCAGTGGATGGAAAACGGGTGGTTATAATCGAACAGATGGATCGAATGTTGACCGCCTCGGCCGACGCTTTGCTCAAGCTGATCGAGGAACCGCCGTCTCGCACCGTGATAATTATCACCAGTTCCAGGCCGGAAAAGATTTTACCGACAATTATATCCCGTTGTCGCCGGATTCGTTTTTCCCATCTGAACGAAGCGTCAATCAGGAGCTATTTGACGGATCGAGCCGATATGGGCGAAAAAAAATCCGCACTGCTGGCGCGGCTGTCCGGCGGTTCGCTCGGCAGGGCGCTTTACATGGCCGAAGACGAAAACCTGCAGGATCGTGAAATCGCCAAATTGGTTTTCAAGGGGATATTTCAGGCCGATGCCGCTGAGGTCATTGCCGAGGCGTCCGACCTTTTGCCGCTGAATGATCGGTTTCGCCTGAACCGTGTCATTTCTCAGTGGCAGACACTCTTTCGCGATTTAATGCTTCTGCAATCCGGCGCCGACGCGGAAAAGGTGATTAATATCGATTTCGCTTCCGAGTTGGAAAGACTGGCCGGGCGAAACATGAAACGGGAAGCCCTCGTCAAAATCCCCGCTCAACTTGGCGCGGTTATCGAAGATATCGACCTCAACGTCGAACCCAGCACTGCTATAGGCGCAGCGTTGATTGATATTCAAAAGAAGCTCGCGGTTTGACTATCATTATCCTGCTTCGATTGACAGGCAATATCATTTATTGACAG
>CAZSYD010000050.1:0-17095 GCA_964611355.1 uncultured Ignavibacteriales bacterium
AAAAAGCCCGCCTTTTAAGCGGGCTTTTTAAGTAAAGTTGTATAACAGTCTATTTCGACCAGGTCGGGTTATTATGCGTCCCCGGTCCGGTGAGCGGCGTCAGGTTGTCGCCGTTGATATCGATGGTGTAAATAATCCCGTCGGTCGCGGCGAATACCAGCCACTTTGAATCAGGCGACCAGCCGACCGGATTGGCGTTTGGCTGCTGGGTCACGGTCGGTGCAAAAACCAGCCTCTTTTCACTGAGATCAGCTTTTATGATATAAATACCCGGGTCGCGAATATCGTTGACAATATAAGCCAGCCATTGCCCATCGGGCGACCACGAAGGAGCGAAGCCGTTTTCCAGTCCGGGAGACGGCTTCTTTAACTCTTCCACCGGCAGCGCGATATTGGCCATATCGACGATTTTAATGCCGTGATATTTGAAGTCATACTTGGTCGGATCCTTGCTGTAGCGTAAGACAAAGGCGATCTTTTTGCCGTCGGCGGAGACCGTCGGCGTCATCGTCGAGATCACGGTCGTTTGCCAGTCCTTACGCAGGTAGGATGAGTTGCCGCCATCAATTTCTATTTTGGCTATCTGGTGGGATGGGACGACATAGTCGACAAAGCCGGCGTTGACATCGTTCTGGTAATAGATGACACTGCCGTCGTATGACCAGTCGGGTTGATATGCACCCAGGCTGAAGGTCAGCCGTTTCCACCAGTTCGACCTGGTGGCCGCCGAATCGACGTAGGCCAGGAATATATCATGCAGCAGGTGCGCACCGCCTTCGCCGGAGGGAAGATTATTCATATCTTTCCCCTCGCGGGAAAAGGCGATGATTTTATTGTCCGGGGAAAATGACAACCGTCCTTTGGCGTTGTCGATATTGGTTATTAATTGACGGTTTCTGCCGTCGGTATCCATGATCCAGACGTCGCCGTCGCTGATGAAGGCAATTTTGCCGGGTGGCCTGGCCCCGACCTTGATTTTGCCCATATCTTCGGAGACGGTTGCAGGTGGGGTTTGCGTGTCGGCGTTCGCGGCGCCGACAAACGTTAATAATACCAGCAGGAGGCCAATTCTTAGTGCGGCTGCGTTTTTCATCATATATCTATGCTTCCTTCCTCGGCAGGATTTCCAAAACGCGGCCAATATAACAAGGCGATTGAGAATTGGCAAGTCTTACCAACTGAAATACCTTTTTAGGCCAAACTGGGCTCTTGGTCCCGAAAGATCAAGTTCCACCCTGCTCAGGTCGGCGTCATGAATAACAACGTGCTCCTGGTCATAGGAATTATACCATTTCATCTTGGTAAAGTTCAAATACTGGTAGTTTGCCGACGTCTCTATGACTAGGCCGGCTAATCTGATTGGAAACTCAGCCCCGATCCTGACCGAACCACCGGGTGCGCTGCCGGTCAGGTTACCCTGTATTACCGATTGGGTTTCGGTGTAAAGGTTGTATCCGCTGAAGCCGTTCCATACATCCCAACTGGCAAAATAATAACCGCCGCTGAGTCCGACTTTCAGGGCCAAACCGGGCAGGGCGCCGTCCCTGTCGGGCGGATTCATCAGGTAGTAATCGACGCCGCCAAGTATTCCGTAGACCTGTACTTCGGATTTCAGGTTGAAGTTTTCATGATCGTTCGGGTCATCCACGTTAACCAGTGAAAGATTGTAGTTGCCGGTTTTGTCGGAGCCGAGTTTTAACCAATAGGCAAATCCGAGCGAGGCAGCCAGTTTCGGTGTGGTCATGACCCCGAATCCGGCGAAAAACTCCTTGGAGCGATAAATTCCATCGACTCTGGAATCACTGCCGTCAAGGCTGGCAATCCAGGGAGTAACGCCATCGGCGAATTTGTTATAGTCGCTGTTGTTTGCAAGCTTGCCGTATGATCCGTTGATAATTACGAAACCGACTTTCTTTATGTGCTTCTTTTCGGCTTTGTTCAGGAACTTGCCGATCAGTTCATCTTCGGTTTGGCAATAGGCCGGTACGGTCAGGATTATTGAAAACAGGGCTATAACAGCAAGAATCTGTCTAAAATGCATAGGTCCTCCTGTGGTATTTCGTTCTGATTTATTATCGGAACCGAGACGGTCAATCTTAAGGGAAACGGGAGACAATTTACCGCGAAGTGATTCTTTCGGATGGCTATTAGAGCGAAAAACTCAGGTGGTTGCTTCCCCGTATTCGGAACGGAGATAGAGTTAATCCGGGCGTTGCCAAAAAAAAGCCGCCGATAATAAATCGGCGGCTTAAACAGGACGTTTCGTTATCAGGCCTGTTTTTCCTTATTCCCGTCGCCGTTGCCAAAACTGAGCTTGGCCAGTTGTTCATAGACGTGGTAACGCATTGAAGCATCCATTTGGGCCAACTCGGCCAGTTTCTCGGCCCGCCCGGGATCGATGTCTTTCAGGCTTCTCCAACGGTTTTCGCCCATGGCGTATTCGGAATACGGAATCGAAGGCGGCTTGGAGTCAAGCAACAACGGATTTTTGCCTTCTTCGATCAGGGCCGGATTGAACCTCACCAGCGGCCAGTGACCGCTCTTGACCGCTTTATCCTGCTCGTCAAGGCCATGGGCCATATCAATTCCATGGGCGATGCAGTGGCAGTAAGCGACGATTATCGACGGACCGGGGTATGCCTCGGCTTCGATAAAAGCCTTGACAGCCTGGTTCTGACTGGCGCCTATTGCAACCCGGGCAACATAAACATTGCCGTACGACATGGCCAGCATGGCCAGGTCTTTCTTGGGCAGCGGCTTTCCGGCGGCGGCGAATTTAGCTATGGCGCCGCGAGGCGTTGCCTTGGACATCTGGCCGCCGGTATTGGAATATACCTCCGTATCAAGCACCAGCAGATTGACGTTTTTGCCGGAGGCGATCACATGATCCAGCCCTCCGTAACCGATATCATAGGCCCAGCCGTCGCCGCCGATGCCCCAGACCGATTTGTTGACCAGGTAATCAGCCACTTCCAGCAGTCGTTTGGCCTCGACCTCATGCCGGGAGGCGACCTTGTCTTTGAGCTTCTGCACCCTGCCTCGTTGTTCTTCTATTGCCACGGGGTTGGACTGGTCGGCATTTTTAATTTCGTCGTAATCCTCCGGGCTGACTTTCCGGAGAAGTTCAAAAGCGTATTCCTGGAGTTTATCCACCGTCAGCCGCATTCCCATGGCGAACTCGGCGCAATCCTCAAAAAGCGAATTGGACCAGGCCGGCCCGCGGCCATCGGCGCGTTTCGTGAATGGCGTTGTCGGCAGGTTGCCGCCGTAGATGGAAGAGCATCCGGTGGCGTTTCCGATAAGGGCTCGATCGCCGAACAACTGGCTGAGGAGCTTGATATAAGGCGTCTCGCCGCACCCGGCGCAGGCGCCCGAGAACTCAAACAGCGGCTTGACGAACTGGCTTCCTTTGACCGTGGCAATATTGTAAAGTGAAGGATCGGTCTCGGGCAGGTCGAGGAAAAACTTGAAGTTTTCCGCTTCGGCTTTCCGCAGCGGGAGCTGGAACTCCATGTTGATCGCTTTCCTGCCGGTTTTCTGTTTGTTTTCGTCTTTCTCCCAGGCGGGGCAGACGTTGACACAGGCGACGCAACCGGTGCAGTCTTCGGGCGCTACCTGCAGCGTATATTTCATGCCTTTGAACTTCGGGCCCTTGGCGTCCGTTGACTTGAACGTTTCCGGAGCGCCTTTCAGGCACGGCGGGTCATACGCTTTCTGCCGTATGGCTCCATGAGGACAGATCATAACGCATTGACCGCACTGGATGCAGAGTTCTTTGTTCCAGACCGGAATGTTGACCGCGATGTTCCGTTTCTCGTACTGGGTAGTGCCGCTCATATAGGTGCCGTCTTCGGGGAAAACCGAAACAGGAAGATTATCGCCGTCGCCGGAGATGATCGGCCCCGTTACCCGCTTGACAAACTCCGGTGCGTGTTCCGGAACGGGAGGCGCCATATGAATGGCGCTGTCGCATGTTTGCGGGTAGTCCACCTTGAAGATGGCATCCCTGGCGGCGTCCACAGCGGCGAAGTTCATGTTGACGACTTTATCGCCTTTGATTCCGTATGTCTTTTTAATAGCCTGCTTGATCTCCTTGATAGACTGTTCCGGCGGCAGGATCTTGGAGATCAGGAAGAAAGCGGTTTGCATAATCATGTTGATGCGCGCGCCAAGTCCGAGCTTCTCGGCCAGCCTGATGGCATCAATAACGTAAAAGTTGAGCTTCTTATCAACGATATGCCGCTGTACTTCC
This sequence comes from uncultured Ignavibacteriales bacterium, assembly GCA_964611355.1. Taxonomy (GTDB): domain Bacteria; phylum Zixibacteria; class MSB-5A5; order GN15; family JAAZOE01; genus CAZSYD01. The sequence continues at coordinate 4,253 of CAZSYD010000050.1, forward strand.
TGCGGGATTTTGTTCCAGACTTCGTCAGCCGGGTAGGGACTGCAAAGCAGGAAAGTGCCGCTTGGCTCGACTTTGGAAAGCATATCATATTTTTCCAGGAACGTGAAATTATGACATGCGATCAGGTTGGCTTTTGAAATCAAATACGGACTGCGAATCGGCTTTTTGCTGAAGCGGACGTGAGACACCGTAACCGCTCCCGCTTTCTTGGAATCGTAAACGAAGTAACCCTGAGCATAATTATCGGTGCTCTCGCCGATGATTTTGATGGTGTTCTTATTGGCGCCGACGGTTCCGTCCGCTCCCAAACCATAGAACAGCGCCCGGTGGACATCTTCCGACTCGATGTTATATGTGCGATCGTAGTCGAGACTGGTGAAGGTAACGTCGTCGACAATGGATACGGTGAAATGGTTTTTGGGCGTCTCCGCTTTAAGATTGTCGAAAGTCCCTTTGACATCCGCCGGAGTGAAATCCTTGGAGCTAAGACCATAACGCCCGCCGACGGCAATCGGCATGTTGTTCGGATCAAGTTTGCCGTTTTGCTCCGCTTCCCGCAACGCCCCCTGGACGTCGAGGTATAGCGGTTCGCCAGGGGCGCCAGGCTCTTTTGTTCGGTCCAGAACCGCAATGGCTTTGACCGTTTTGGGAAGAGCTGAGATAAACGTATCGACCGAGAAAGGCCGGTAGAGGCGGACTTTGATTAAACCGACCTTTTCCCCGCGGTCGTTGAGGTAATCTACCGTTTCGTTGGCGCACTCAGCGCCGGAACCCATGATTACGATGACTCTTTCGGCATCGGGAGCACCGAAGTAGTCAAACAGTTTGTACTGCCGGCCGGTAAGAGAAGCGAATTTGTCCATTGCTTTCTGAACGATTTCCGGCATGGCCGTATAATACCGGTTTATCGCTTCGCGCGACTGGAAGAAGACATCAGGGTTTTGCGATGTGCCGCGAATAGTGGGCTTGTCCGGATTAAGCGCTCTCCGGCGATGCTCGGTGACCATCTCATCGGTGATCATTTTGGCCATGACTTCGTAAGGAACTTCGGCCACTTTCGCGATTTCATGCGACGTGCGGAATCCCTCAAAGGCATGCACCGTCGGTATTCGGCTCTCCATCGAGGCTGCCTGGGATATCAGCGCAAAATCCATGGCCTCCTGGACTGAACCGGAAAGCATGATACCGTAACCGGTGGGACGAACAGCCATAATGTCGGAATGATCGCCGAAGATTGATAGAGCATGGGTAGCCACCGATCGCGCCGAAACGTGAAAAACGGTCGGCGTCAATTCACCGGCGATCTTGAACATGTTCGGGATCATCAAAAGCAAACCCTGCGAGGCTGTGAACGTCGTCGACAACGATCCGCTGGTAACGGCTCCGTGAACGGCTCCGGCCGCACCGGCTTCCGACTGCATTTCCACCACGTGGGGAATAGTACCCCAGATATTAGTTTTGCCGGCGGCTGATTTGGCGTCGGCCACCTCGCCCATCACCGATGACGGCGTAATCGGATAAATAGCGATTACCTCGTTAATGGCATGGGCCACGTGCGCTACGGCGCTATTCCCGTCGATCGTGACCATCTTTTCTCCCGATTCGTTGGTCTTTGCCGCCTGCGCCGCATCTTTATCTTCGGTTGCACTTGTACCTTTCATTTCATCTCTCCTCTGAAAAGCAACACTTAAAACCTGTTTGAACCAAACGCAAGTTGAATTTGTTTTTTCCCATCTGGCTGAATCTGTCTATATCCGTTTTATTCCTTATGTTTATATTTTGTCTCTATAGAAAGCCGTTTTATCGATTTATCGACCGGCCGGTCAAATCCTATACCCTGGCCGGAGTAATCCTTTTCTGAGCCTGGTATTTACCTTTTTTATCGGCGTACGAGACTTCGCAAACCTGATCCGCCTCCAGAAAAATCAACTGGGCAATCCCCTCGTTGGCGTAAACCCGAACCGGTAGAGGAGCCGTGTTGGATAATTCCATAGTCGCGAATCCTTCCCATTCCGGCTCAAACGGAGTTACGTTGACGATCAGACCGCACCTTGCATAAGTTGACTTCCCCACGCAAAGAGTAATAGTGTTGCGCGGAATCTTGAAATATTCCACCGTCCGGCCCAGCGCTATTGAGTGAGGGGGTATCAGAACCGATGTCGCCCTGACGGTTGTAAAGGCCTTATTGTTGAAGTCTTTCGGATCGATAATTTGTGAATTGATACCGGTAAGAATTTTGAACTCATTGGCAATCCTGATATCGTATCCGTACGATGACAGACCGTAAGATATCCCTTTTCTTACCTGCTTTGGAGAAAACGGCCGGATCATGTCGTGCTTTCCGGCCATCCTCTTGATCCATGTATCGGATTTGATCGCCATCAGCGGTATCTCCGGATTAGTGTCGATGAACTGTAATTACGGCAACAAATAAAAATTGTACGACAAAACCTGCTAAATGTCAAACGCTCCCGGCCATTTCGGTTTCTTTTTCCCAGCGCAACAGATCGGCCAGAGTATGGCTGTCGAAGACATCTATCAGGGCATCCTGCGCTTTTGTCAGGAGCATCTTTATAGACCAGCCTCTTTTTTCGCATATTCCCCCGGTGTTCAGGCACTTGGCGATAAGATAAGGTCCCTGGATGCTTTCCAGTATTTCCCGTATGCTTATCTGATCGGCCGGTCGCCCCAGTGCAAAGCCGCCATTAACGCCTCGGTGAGAACGAACCAACCCCGATTTGGAAAGCGATTGAAAGATCTTCGCTAGGAACTTTTCCGGGACATCCTGAGATTCGGATATTTCAGATAATGGAGTTATTCTTCCGAGTGGTTGATCCGCAAGGTATAAAACGCCGAAGATTCCGTATGCTTCCGCCCTGGTAAACTGCATAGCTCACCTGCTATATTATCCCAATGATTGGATATGTTCGGTCTGTCGAAATGATAACGCAGTTAGCCTGTCAAGTCAACCCAATTTGTTCTTTTTTTCACTAATTCGCGCCGTAAAAACTGTCCTAAAAGCATCTCGAAAGCCCCGTAATATCATAAACAACAACTGCTAACCGGCCTGTATCAGGGTTGTGTAAGGCATGCTGTCTTTGGCCGTTTTACCATATACTTGACTTAAAGTCGGGATTCGGTATATTAGCGCCGGTGAAAGATAAGACTAAAATCGTTGAGTATTTCGGTTCATCCCGCCTGGCTTCTGCCGTGTCTCGTGAAGCATACGCTTCAGACGGTTCAATATACAGGATAAAGCCCGAAAAAGTAATCTGCCCCAAAACCGAGACAGAAGCGGTGGCCGCTGTAAATGAAGCCTTTTTGTTAAATAAGCCGGTAACTCCCAGGGGCGCCGGAACCGGTCTGGCCGGAGGTGCGCTGGGTAAAGGTTATATTATTGATTGTTCCCGCCTGACTGAAGTCAAGAAAATATCGGAAGGTGAAAGGACGGTTATATGCGAGTCAGGCATAATATATAACGATCTGAATATAGCTCTCAAACCGTTCGGTCTTTTTTTTCCGCCTAACCCGTCATCCGGCGACAGTTGCCAGATCGGCGGCATGCTGGCCAATAATGCATCCGGATTGAGATCGATCAAGTACGGATTAACTTCGGACTACGTTGAAGAGTTGACGATAATCGGCAGGGAGGGGCAGCCTCTAACGGTTAGGAAATATCAACTCGCAAGCTACGAACTCAAATCTTTTCTTTCAGCATACCCGGAATACGGGCGGATATTAAGTCTTCTCCGGGATAACCGCGAACTGATTATAAACCGCTGGCCGAAACTCAAGAAAAATTCCTCGGGATATAATTTGCGCCAGGTTGTGCGTGAACTGGATAAAGGCATCTTTAATTTGCCTGCTCTTTACGTCGGTTCTCAGGGAACGCTGGGGCTTTTTCTATCGGTTAAGCTGCGTCTTCTTCCTTTACCGGAAGGCGAACGGGCCTTATTCAGGCTCTTTTTCGATTGCCTTGAGGATGCCGGGCGCGCGGTGGCGCCGCTTATGGAAACCGGACCGGCGGCTCTCGAAATAATCGACGGCGTCACCCTTGACCTGATCGGCCGCGATGAGTATTCCATTCCGCCTAAGGTGGAGGCGATGTTGCTTTTGGAATACGATGACAGCCTGAAACGACGCCGGCAATATTTGGGCAACTTGGCCGGAAAGCTAAAGCTGGCCGTCCCGCCCGAAGAAGCGGCTGACGAACAGGAGCGTGAATCGCTCTGGGCGGCGCGGCGGGCAATTGTGCCGATGCTTTACCGGTATCATCCGACCCGGCGTCCTTTTCCCGTGATCGAAGATGTATCGCTTCCGGTGCCGAAGCTTACCGAATTTATTGCCTGGATAAAACAGCGGCTGGCCAAAGAGAATCTGATTTTCGGGCTTTACGGGCATGTCGGCGACGGTAATCTTCATATTCGGCCCCTTTTTGATATCAGCAAGGGGAAGGGATTTGAGCTGGCGCAAACCATTTATGATGAGGTTTACGACAAGATTTTTGAACTGGGCGGATCGAGCACCGCCGAACATGCCGACGGCCGTTTGCGGGCGCCGGTTGTGCGCCGGATGTACGGCGATGAAATATACCGGTTATTCTTGCGCGTCAAATCAATCCTCGATCCGGATAATCGCTTCAACCCCGATGTCCTGCTATCCGGGCGCAAGCTCACCGACGATATTGATTTCAAAAAACTGGAGTTGACTTGCGCCGCCTGCGGGAAATGCAACGGGTATTGTCCGGCGTTTGAAGTCTTTCGACGTGAAGATATGTCGCCGCGCGGCTGGCTGCGAATGCTGCATCAGGGAAATGCCGATAGGGCTGAATTTGACGCTTTCTCTAAGTATTGTCTCAATTGCAAAAGCTGTACCACCGTTTGCCCAGCCGGGGTTGACATTTCAGGCGAAATCCTCAAATTCAGGGCGACTCACCCGAACAAAATCGCCGGACGGGTTATTTCACTTTTCGACCGGCCAGGGCTTTTCTCCGGGCTTCTCAAGGCAGGGGCGATTTCTTACCCGCTGTCACGGACAACCCCGGGACGCAAACTTACCGCTTTGGCCGGACACAGACGGTTCGGCCTGGATGATAAGGCGGTATTTCCCCGACCGGCGGGGAAGACGCTTCGCAAAAGGTACCCTGAGCTTTGCCGCGAAACCGGAGCTGTAGCCTTTTTTCACGGATGCGCCGATAATTATTTCGTGTCCGGCGCGGGCGATGCCCTGATAAAGGTAGCGCAGTATTATGGATGGGATCTGGCCATGCCGCCACAGAAATGCTGCGGCCTGCCGATGGAAGTCTATGGGCACCGCCAAAACCTGATCGACAAGGCAAAATACAATATCGACGCTCTTGGGAAATTCGAAGCGGTCGTTTTTACCTGCGCTTCCTGTCTGCACCGGATAGCCGAATATCATGAACTGTTCGAGGAAGGCTCAACCTATCATCGCAAAGCTTTGGAATTAAAGGATAGGGTTTTCGACATCAGCCAGTATCTTCTGACTCAGGACGTTGAAATGCCGCGAAACGGATCGCACGGGGAAATCAGGCTTTCTTATCACCATCCGTGCCATCTTCGCGCCTGCGGGTTGGAAAATGAGCCGCTTCGGATGCTTTCTCAATTGGAGGGAATTGAAATCCTGCATCCGGAACTGGCCGACCGCTGTTGCGGTCAGGCCGGATCGTTCGGCTATATACATTACAAGGAAGGTATGGCGATCTTTGCGCCGAAAAAGAAGGAGTATCAACAGATGCAAGTCAAGACTATCGTCAGCAGTTGTCCGGCCTGCATCAGCAAAATACAAAAAGAGATGGGCGATGACGTTCGCGTCTGCCATCCAATCGAGATAGTAGCCGATTTGATTGAAGGAAAACCGATCAATGGAAAATGATGATAAAAATCAAGGACTGGTAATAGTCTATACCGGTGACGGCAAAGGCAAAACCACGGCCGCTCTCGGTCTTTGTGTGCGCGCGGTCGGGCACGGTAACAAAATCCGCATAATCCAGTTTATCAAGAGTAACTGGCCGTATGGCGAACTGGATGGATTGAAACAGCTAACTCCGGAAGTCGAAATAGATGTTATGGGAGACGGCTACGTTGGTATTATGGGTGATGACAAACCGATTGAGGAGCACCGGGAGACGGCCCGGCGGGCTTTCGATATGGCAAGAGAGGCGGTTAAATCGGGCCGTTATGATATAGTTATTCTGGACGAAATCAATATCGTCACCAGTTTGAAATTGATACCGGTTGAAGACCTGTTGACTTTGATTTCGGAGAAACCGAAAGAACTTGACCTTGTGCTCACCGGCCGGAGCGCCGACCAAAAAATAATCGATGCGGCCGACCTCGTCACCGAGATGAAAGAGATCAAGCACCCGTTTCGAAAAGGAAAACTGGCCAAAAAGGGGATCGACTTTTAGTGCCTGAGCCGGAAGAAGTCAATGAAGGCAGCGACGAGGGTGCTCTTCATGTCGCTGTCCTGGGGGGGAGCGGCTTTATCGGTACGTATCTGGTTCTTGATCTTCTCCGGATGGGACATCGAATAAATCTGCTGGTTAATAAAACCGACCCTGGCTTCGCTTCCCCGCGAGGCACGATAAGGATTTTTAACGGCTCAATTGAAAATGACATCACTCTGGCCGAATGTTTAGATGGCTGCAAGGTAGTCTATCATCTGGTTGGACTGATAGCGGAAACCCGAGATAAAACGTTCCGGAAAACCGTTGCCGAAGGAACCGCCAAGGTGGTCGCAGTGGCGAAGTCCAAAGGCGTGGAAAAGATTATCTACCTGTCTGCTCTGGGGACCAAAGAAAACGCCGAATCGTTATATCATCAAACCAAGTACGAAGCGGAACGGCATGTAATAAACTCCGGTCTCGATTATACTATTTTTCGCCCCTCGGTGGTTTATGGCGCGCAGGATAAGTTTATCAACAGAATCGCGCGAATGATTCGCCTGTCGCCGCTGGTTCCGGTCATCGGCGACGGGCTTTACAAGCTGCAACCGGTCTATGTCGAGGAATTGTGCGCTATTATTGCTATAACTCCGCAAAAAAGTTTTGCCTCCCGCAGGATATATGATATCGGCGGCCCTCAGCAGTTGACTTATCTGGAAATTGTCGATATTGTCAAACAGCTACTTGGGCGCAGAAGAGGGAAGGTTCATGTTCCCTTGTGGGTAGCGCGCAGCGCAGCGGCGATAATGGAAAAACTTTTCCAACCGGCTCCGCTGACGGCTGACCAGTTGAAGATGATGCGGGCCGGCTCCACCTGCGATCATACCATAGTGGAGAAGGAGTTTGGAGTAAGATTCTCGCCCCTTGAAATGCAACTGCAGAAATATCTGAGGAAATAAAATGGAAAAGGAATTTGATATTGTCATAGTCGGCGGGGGCCCCGGCGGTCTGACGGCCGGCCTGTACGGTGCCCGCGCCAACCTGAGAACGGTTGTTGTTGAAAAATACCTGCCCGGCGGGCAGATCGCCAATACCGAGGATGTCGAGGATTACCCCGGTTTCGAGCGTATTTCCGGCGCTGAACTGGCCATGAAAATGGCCGAACATGCCAAAAAATTCGGACTCGAAATAATATCGGATGAAGTTATCGAGGTCAGGTCCGAGGGCGATTATCGTAAGGTGGCTGTTGGCGCAGGAGGCGACGTTTATATCGGCAAGGCGATGGTGTTTTGTACCGGAGGCTCGCCGGTGTTGCTGAACGCCCCCGGCGAAAAGGAGTTTACCGGAAAAGGGGTCTCATATTGCGCAATTTGCGACGGAGCCTTTTTCAAGAATCAGGTTATTAGCGTCGTTGGCGGCGGTGACGCCGCTGTGGAAGAAGCCATATTTCTTACCAAATTCGGCTCGAAAGTAATTATAATCCATCGACGGGATAAACTGCGCGCTCAAAAGATTATTCAGGAACGAGCTTTCAGAAATCCGAAAATCGAATTTGTCTGGGATACGATCGTCGAAAAAATCAACGGCGATTCCAGGGTCAGATATTTGAGCCTTAAAAATGTAAAGACTGGAGAAAAATCGGAACTCGACGTTGGAGCGGTCTTCGTTTTTATCGGTTTTCGCCCCAACACTCATATTTTGCCTTATGGTATTGAAATGAACGAAAGCGGCTATCTACTTACAAACTATAAGATGGAGACGTCGATTTCGGGCATTTATGCCTGCGGCGACATCCGTGATCAATTAGTCCGGCAAATTACCAACGCCGTCGGGGACGGTACCACGGCCGCCATGGCCGCAGTATATCGAATCGAGGAGATGGAGGATAAGATCATATAATCTTAACCATTGAAGTCTGCTATTTTTCCACAGCCGAATATGCATAAATATACATAATATTGTCATATTATTGCAGCCTTACGGATTTCAGTCAAATCGACCAATTTATGACGTTTTTGGTTATATAAAGATGATTCTGAGATATTAGACTTTCCGTGTTGAAAATCAATGGCTTATACCGATAGCTAAATTTCGGAGAATAAGCGATTCGGTTATTAGACTTAACGGCCTATATTTTGCAATTCGGATATTTAGAACTTGTAAGCATTACGCTCGCTGAATATGGGAGTGGTGTGCCATTAATGCACCAAGATATGCATTAACTTGGCTTTCCCCCCCTCCACCACTCCCATCTTTATATTCGCGTTTAGTCAAATAGCGTCTCTGCCGATACCATAAAGGATAGGTTTGATATTACCCGTAAGGATGGTATATAGTGAAGCCCCCTGGTATATTTTATCGTATATCATTTCTGGTTATATTGAATTCTCTCTTTATTTTTACCGCCGTTACTCTGGTCAGCATGGATAATAACAGGGCAAGAATCGACCGGTTGATCGAATACCGTTTTGATTTTATTAGCCGGTATTTCCATACTGAACTGGAAGATATCAGGGGCGCGCAGGCGATAGGGGAGACCACCGTAATAAATAGTGAAAAATTCGACGATTTATTTAATCGTTCATGCAGGTTCATGAAGGGTCTGGCCGGTCTTTCCCTGCTGGTTTCCTCCGACAACCCGCGGACGTACCATATCAGGGATATTTCGTATCGCCGTTCAATGGACGAAATTATTCCCGGGGAGCAGGCGCGAATAGTCGCCGAAGCCGATCGAGAAATCATTCAATCCCGCGGAATCCAGATCGGCGATAAGGTCGACGGCGAGGTCGGTGAATTAAAAACCATTTATATCCCGTGGGAGACCGACAACCCGGAAAATGTATTGGCGATTACCTTCCTTCCCGGTGAGATCACAGGCGGTGACTACCAGTATAATTATACTCTTATCCTTCTGTTTCTTATTATCACATTGATAACCCTCTTGATTATAAATTTCTTGTTTCGAAAATTCATCAAGCCGTTGAAGCACCTCATAAGAGGTATGGAAAGGACGGCGGAAGGAAAGGTCTCTTACAAAATCGAGGGCGTTCCCGGCAATGAAATCGGCCGGGTAGCGAACGCCTTCAATTCCATGATTGACGCTCTGTGGACAAAGCGGAAAGAGCTGACCAGAACACTCGATCAACTATCGTACGCAAATAAATCGCTGGCTGAGTCGGAAGCCTTTCTTTCCGAACTGGTAAAGGAATCTCCTTTTGCCATAATCGTCACCGATCCTGATCATAGGATACTGATATTCAGCAAAGCGGCCGCGCTGATATTCGATATAAAGCAGGATGAGGCTCTTGGTGGAGATTTTCTGCGTTTTTTCCCATTTACACCGGAGAAGGTTTATCCGTGCGACGAAGAGAGCAACAAAACTACTGAGGATGAAATGATCTGCGCCAAGAGTAATGGCGACAGCTTTCCGGCCTTGGTATGCCGGGTGCCGATTCGAGATGAATCGTCGGCGGTCCGGGCATGCCTGTTCATTATCCGCGATATATCGGAATCAAAAGGCTTTCAGGAAATGATGATATCCATTGACCGGATGGCCACCCGGGGCGTTATGGCTGGTGAGATAGCTCACGAGATCAATAATTATCTGGCGGTCATACTCGGCAATGTGGAGCTTCTGCCGCTTTTTCTGGCGCGGGGCGATATGGACAAGGTGGAAAAAAAGCTTGATGTTTTGAAAAACTCGGTAGCCAGGATACAACGTTTCTCCGAAGGATTGGCCGGAGACATAAATGAAGAGGCGGTCATCGAGCCGGCGGATCTGAATCAATTAATTGAAAACCTGGTGGCCTTTCTCAAACCCCAGAACTATTATGACGGTATCCGGTTCAGGCTTGAACTCTCTCAAAAACTTCCGCTGGTGCATATCGACAGGGGTCAGGTACAGCAGATGTTGACCAATCTTCTCAGCAATGCCGCCGGCGCCCTGCAGGAGAAGCCGGATAGTAAAGAAATCTGCGTTTCGACCGGCGTTGGCGACAACGGTGAGATTGTTCGTATCACGGTTGGCGATAATGCCGGCGGTTTGCCTGAGGACCTTGAAAAGGTGATTTTCAATCAGCGGTATACCGGCAAACGCCGCGGCCGCGGGTTCGGTCTGATGATTGTCAAGCGGATTGTTGATCGGCACGGGGGCGGTATCGAATATGAATCCCGACCCGGAGACGGAACTACCTTTACCATAAAACTTCCCGTCAAATCCAAAACGCCCGCCGAAGAGACGGCTGCATCCCCCAGTCAAGTTAATTCTTGACAGGCGTGGCATTATCAACCTACTTATATGCGATGCGCCTAAATCGCCTGTCATCGCTTCTGGCTCCCATCCGAATTCGGTATCTGTTACTGGTCGCATTGATACTGGGGCTGATCTTTTTCGCTTTAGCCTATATGGGTATCCGAAGCGCCCGGCAATCGCTTCTGAAAATCATGGTTGACGAAGGAAAGGCCCTGGTTGAGAGCCTGACTCTGTCATCCAACAACGCTATTCAGGCCGGTCTGCTCCTGGAGAGCCTCGCGGACGAAAAATTCGCTGATCTGGCTCATGTTGTCGATCAGCGGCTGCATGGTATTACCGATTCCGAAATCTTTCGTCAATTCCGTGACGAACATAATCTGTTGTCGATTGATATCCTTGACAGTAACCTGACTATTGTTGGATCCGACCGCTGGGCGAGTGGGTTTGCCCCTCGTTATCCTCCGGAAGTGGCCGCCGAAATACACGATATTCAACTCATGGGCGGCGGGTATCGTTCGGTGACGGTTTACGGCGATTCACTTCAGCCGCTTATACAATACTTCGTTTATGCTTTTGCCCCGGAGGGCGACCTGGTGGTCATGGCGACCGAGGCGGCTTATCTTGAGCAGATCACGCGCCGGATTGGTATCGGGTATCTTATCCGCCGGATATCGGATCAGGCCGGGATAGACTATATAATTCTGCAGAGCAGGGATGGCATTATCTTTGCCTCTCAGCCCGTTGCCCCCGTGCTGACTATCGAGAACGACCCGTTTCTTGGCTCACTGATGGAAACCGACACAGTCGGCTGGCGGATACATGAATTCGAAGGCAGAGAAGTCCTTGAGATTACCAAACGATTCGAATCGGTGGAGTATCCTCCCGGAGTCTATCGAATCGGGATTGACCTTGATGAGTATCGCGAGATATCAAAAGGGTACAACACGCAGATTATTACTATCGCCATCGTCCTGTTTCTCCTGACTCTGCTGCTTGTGGCCGTGGTGTCGATTAATCAGAATTACTTTATCCTTGATCAATCCTATCGTCGGATGAGGTCGATGACCGAAACAATTTTCGACCGTTTCTCCGGCGCCGTCCTTGCCTTTGATTCCGAGGACAAAATAATCGCCGTCAACAAGGCCTTCACGGAGTTATGCGATATTGATTCAAGCGCCATAGGCAGGCGAGTAACCGACATTGCCGGAAAGCTTCCCTTTGAACTTCCTGCCGGAGTCAAACCCGGAGAAAGGGCAATCGGTCTTGAACGAAACATTACTACTTCGTCGGGCGAACAAAAAACCGTTCTTCTTGGCGTTTCATCATTGCCGTCAGGGGCCGGCGGCGGAGCGGTCATCCTGATTCATGACATAACCGATCAGAAACGATTGGAAGAGGAAAGCCGGCGGCGGGAAAGGTTGTCGGAGATGGGCGATATGGCCGCCGGCGTGGCGCACGAAATCAGGAATCCGCTCAATGCCATATCTATTGCCGCGCAGAGGTTGAAACATGAATTCGAACCGACCGAAGAAAAAAATGATTACGATCACCTGGCCAAAAATATCCTCGATGAATCGGCCCGCTTAAACGATATTTTAACCCGTTTCCTCGAACTGACAAAAACCCGCGCCGCTGAATACGAGCCGATTGATCTTGCGGAGCCGATAAAGAAAGCCATTGAAAGCGTTTCCGACGAAGCTTCCCGGCATAACGTTTCGATTGATTATCCCACGCACGACGAGATAAAAATTCGCGGAGCCGTCGAAAAGATGCAGCAGGTATTTATAAACCTGCTTAAAAACAGTATCCAGGCGATGCCCGGCGGCGGTAACGTAATTATTGCGGTGAATACGACCGAGGACAAAACGGTTGAAATTATGATCTCCGATACCGGGCCGGGATTTCCGCCGGAAGTGCTACCGAAAATCTTCCAGCCGTATTTTACGACAAAGGCCGACGGTTCCGGCCTTGGCCTTGCTTTGGCGTATAAGACTGTCACCGACTACGGCGGCCGGATCAGCGCATTCAATTCACCCGCCGCCGGTGCGGTGATTAAGATTACATTACCGGTAGTATAGAGTTGCTACCCCACTCATTCCTATTCTATTCCCCGTTTTTGGTAATGCTCACTTTTTGTCGGCGGGGCGCTACACCGGCGATCAAAAAGTAAAAAGGAGACTGGTCT
>CAZSYD010000051.1:0-15808 GCA_964611355.1 uncultured Ignavibacteriales bacterium
CCGGATCAGCTTCAGACGCCAAGTATCGGACTATTGCCAAAGATCTGGATCGCCTTGCAGGCGATAGGAGTTTATCAAATGCTGTCTTCTTGTTTCATTCCCCGCCATATATGACCAATCTTGACCGGGCGGCATTGGATGGAAAAATGGTCGATCATGTTCCGCTCGATGTTCATATCGGGAGCATTGCCATCCGGCGATTTATCGAAAAGCGCCAACCGCTTTTAACGCTTCACGGTCACGTCCATGAATCAGCCGGATTAACCGGCAACTGGCGCGACAAAATCGGCCGGACGCCATGTCTCTCCGCAGCCCATGATGGGCCGGAACTGGCCCTGGTAAAATTCGCCCTGGAAGATATAGAGCACGCCGAGCGTGAATTATTGTGATTAATCGATATCGTTGCCGCCCAGCATCAATTGACGAGCGGGGTCGGTTGTAGCTCCGATCTTGACAGCATAGCTGGATTTCCGGGCTATATCATCATCGGTGATGATATGCACATCCAGCAATCCGTCTGATTTGTAACCTGTCCTCAAATAATTTAGTTCACCGAGACAAAGACTCCACCCTTCCAGCCAGAGCCGGAGTTCCTCCAACTGGTGACCGTCGCCACGGAAATGAACGAGCAGATCGACATCGCTGTCAGGACCGGCGGTGGCATTTTTGGTACTGCCAAAGATATACATCCCGACTACACCAAACCGTTTGGGATCCAACCGGGTCGCAATTTGCTCGGCAAACTGCAGGCGCCAGGTCCAGTAGTCTCCACGGGACGGCTGTTGTGGAGTCACCACGGCACTGGCTGCTTCCTGATCGGCAGCAATCGGTTCTGCCAGCATGCCCATTGCCTCACCCAGATCGGCATTCATTAGCAACCGTAGAACTTTCCCATCTGCGATCTTGGGAACGTCGATTACTTTTATGGTGTCGGCCAGTGAGGCAAATTCCGGCAGAATATCGGGAAGAAGATTTGGCGACCGGGTCAAAATCCGCTCGTTGAAAACAATTCCTTCATCATCAGGATAAAGCGGAAGATACTTAATTTCGGCTTCCACCAGATCCTGAAAGAAATGAGTTCCAAATGATACATCCGGCAAATAACTACCCCGCTTGAAGGCAATCTCTATCAATGCCGCAGTGTTGTTGATTTCCGAATAGGTGACACTAACGCCAAGTTTGATATCTCCCCGGCTGCCCCATCGTCCGGGTCCCATAAGGATAAACTGGCGCCTGGGTAAAATCTTATTGAGTTTGCCGACCGCCTTACCGACATCAATTATCATCTGCCGGTCCGGCAGTTGACTGTACATTTTAGGGTCAACATAGACAATATGCGTAACCTCAGCCCACCCATTTGAAATATATTTATCAGCCGTAAAAACCACTTGCTCCCGGGGAACATCTTTGGGCAACGGTACCGGGCTGTTCTCAGGAGAATAACTTTGAGCCCGGCATTGCAGCAGATAAAAATCGCGCCCGTCGGATGCGAATTCAATGTCAATCGGATATCCGAGGGTTTTCTCCAGGGTATCCAGAATCGCCCTGATTTGTCGGACGAATGGAGTGCCGGTCACCAGTCCTTCAAACGTAGCCACCAATTCATTATGATCAAAATCAAGATTTGATGCCGTCGCTCTTCTCAGATGATCGCCATCCAGTATCGAGACTATATCATTGATTCGGGGCAAATCAAAACCAACCTCTTTCAGGAAACCATTTATATCTATGGTCTCAAAATTGTTGGTCTCCAGATTTATGACATCAATCTTACGCGGTGAATACCTTACCGTTTCATCAGTAGTAACATTAACGCGCAGGCCCGGCTGCCCGGGAGCGATCATGATCGGATAATCATCACTGAGTCTGTCTACGGCGCGCGTCCCAAGGCCCGGCACCAATCGGATAAGTCCATCCTCCCGTTTGATGCGGGGCGACCATCTGAATTCATTTCTGGAAAAGGCCACTCCGGCAAAAGAAGGTAAAAAATATTTACCAACGCGGGTACCGACCACTTCCTGGATTATGATACCCATTTCTTCGCCGAAATCGATCAGACCGCGTTCGGCCCTGTATTCAATCGGATCCGGACCGAAGGTGGAGGCATACACTTCAGCAATGGCATCTATCAAGGCATCCAGGCGATTTTGTTTGCTGCCTTGGTTGGCAATAAAAAGGCTTTTGTATTTGCCTGAAAAGGCCGCACCGACGCGATCCTCAAGGAGGCTGGAGCTTCGAACAATAAGAGGTCGCTCGCCGAAATCATCCAGAGCCATGGAAAGCCCATTGGTGATATCAGCCGGGAAACGGGCGCTCTTAAAAGATTGGATGATATGCGGATATTCCAACCGCACTTGGTTGATCTCCTTGTATTTCTGTTCAACCACCTCATCGAAATTATTGTAGTGCATGAAATGGAGCAGGACATCGGAGGTCACGTACCAGGTTTTCGGTATTTTTACATTTTGCAGGTTTTCATTTTTGCGCGCTTCTTTTCGTAGGATCTGAGTGGCCATGTAAAGACCGGCGCTTTTACCCCCGAGCTTGCCGTGACTTTCAGTGCTGAAGATCATATTATGCAGGAGATGGAAAAAATCATCCACTTCGACGAAATTCTTGGCCACGTTGATATACTGAAGCTGATCGGAAAGAAAGCGGCGTATTAGCGAGACATGGACGCCGATTTTGCTGGGGGAATAAATGGTCGGCTCATCCTGGGCCACATGATGATAACGGCGGATGGCATCGGCCACCTCAGCCAGCGACAAGTTGCGGTTGACCACCTGGTCCAGGAAACTGAGTTTATCCTCCAGAATCCATCTCCGGATCAGACGCATAATCGCATCATCAGTTAGATTGTTGGCTGCAATTTTGAATACAGCAGTACTGAAATCAGCCGGTAGCCCCAAATCGCGCCGTACATGGGGCTTGTTCCATCCCTCCAGTTTTTCTTCCTCGATCAAATCCTCATCGGCACCGAATACCTGAGCCAGCTTTTCCGCCTCCCGAACACCGCTCCAGCAAAGATGATTGAGGATTTTACGCGAAATATTGAGGTAAAGATTCTTGTCAGTATGGCGGAGCATCTTTATAACCACCGGCCACTCTTTCCGCTCCCCGGAGATTCCATCTTTCCGGACAGAATCAAGTTCCTGTACCACCTGCCGCACGTGGTTATGCATCATCCAATGCCCCAGCCGTTCGGCAATGGTGCGAATCAACCGTGTTTCCTCTTTGAGGAAGGGACCGTCATCCTCCAGCGGCATCTCCTCGGTATAATAAACGCTGATAGCACCAAAGACCATGTCTTGAACCGCAATATCGGTAGTTTGTACCCAGGCTGTTTCCGAAAAATCGGGAGATATATATTCCTTATCCTCAATGACAATTTTGGCCTGGCATTTATCCGGGTACTGCCAACCTAATGGTATTGCTTCGATCACCTTGGGACAAATCAATTCGAGGGGCTTGTCCGGGTCGCGAAGTATCTCTTCGATCTTGTAAAGACAGTTTAATTCTTTGGCTCGTTGCTGGAGAGAATCTACCAGGCTGTCAAGCGCCCAGTAATCGCCCAGCGAATTCTCTTTTTTATTTTTTTCTTTTTCGTTATTTTTGTCGGCGTGATTATTTTCGCTCATTTTAAAATCACTCCCCGCTTGGTTTGCCCGTCAACCCTTATGGTCACCGGACGTTTAAGGCGCACATGGCTGACCAGTTCGGTAGCGACAATCTCATTCTGGCCGGCCAACCACGACCAATCAATTTTGTATGCTCCGGTATGATGCACCGCCAGGTAACATATTTCGAAACTGGTTAGGTTATGGAAGAAATGCGATCCCTGGCTGAGCTCTATATCCATATCCTGCAGAGTAGCCTCGACAATAGCTCCCGCCCCGGAAATTTGGCTCCACTCCACAGGAATCCCAAGCCAGGGATCAGAGCTACCCCAGCGGCCAAAACCGAGCAATAGGTATTTACGATCTTCCATCACCAATTGTCTATTTATCTTCTCCAACTCGCCGGCAATTTGACCGGTATACCTGGCTTCAAATTTATCCGGCCGAACATAAACCACATCCACCAAGTCGTCAACGATGCCATTGCCAAGTGTTCGCTCGGATGCTACCAGAACATTCTCACCTATCATTTCATCGACATTTACATCCACCGATTCATCGGATACTACCATTGGACGCACTTGCAAAAAATCAAACCGGGCCGGGATACCATTTTTCGGATCAAGGGTGACGGCGAATTCCATCTCAATTGGCGTTCCTATCGCCTCCTTGCAAACCTTCAGTAATTTCTTAAGCAGATTGTTCAGCGGCAGCAATCTATCCTGCAGAATCGGGGCAAAGGTCAATACCCGTGGGCCGTCAGCGCCGATCCCGGGCACTAGGCGATCATCCTGCGGTCGATAAGTGGAGGCGATATATTTCAAAGTATTGTCATATTCAGCCTCCGGAAGATTGCCTTTGATCATGTATTCGGTTTCCCGCACCGGATCATAAGCCGGCGGCTGGCCCATATTAACCGCCCAGAATTCCGCTTGCGTCAGTTTAACCAACTTTCCCGCCGACCCCACCGGCGGACTCAGCTTGGGATAGGCCGGGCTGTAACTCCAAATCAACCCACCATCAACAATCGTCTTTCCCAAACCCAGAGCCAGATCAATCACTCCGTCTTTCGGTCTGGCTTTTCCAATCGGATAAAAATTGTAAGATCGGGCCACTCCTGAGATGTTAGGATAGAACCTGTCATTATATCTCTGCCCAGCTATTTCCTGTATGATCACCGCCATTTTTTCTTCCTGATATGACCGTCCGGTAATGGTGATGTAATCGCGGGCTCCCTTGAAAAATACCGAGGCATAGACGAATTTGATGGCCTCAATCAGCTTTCGAAAACGGGTGTCGATATCCGGCTGATTATTGGGAATCATTTTGGTTCCATAAACACCGGCAAACGGTTTATACATGGCATCTTCGAGAAGTGAGGAAGACCTGATTGCCAGTGGTGTTTTTACTCCGGAAATTAAAGCTCGTATATCGCCGACGAATTCAGGGGGAAATTGAGCCTTCTGAAAAGCATGGGCAATACGGTCATCCGATATCTCCGGATCAAACGCATCATAAAGTTTGTTATATTCAATGAAACGCTCAAAAAAACCGGTTGCCAGGACAACCAATCGGGGAATTCTGAGGGAAATTCCGGGGAAATCCTGATTACTAAAATGCTCTTTCAAGACATCCTTAATAAACGCCAGCCCCGATGCCTTGCCCCCGATCGAACCATATCCGATGTAACTGATTACCTTATCCGACCCAAAAAAGTCACGATCAAATCCGGGTAATTGATCAGTTGTGACTGAAATTCTGCCGATTTTCATAGCAGTTTTTCCATCCGGGCAGAGACATCAAAAATCCTAATCACATGAATAATATAGCACTATAATTCCGATATTCTAATAAAAACCGCTCAACCAGAGAAACCTCCCAGTCAGGTGAAACTGGGTCGGCTTTCCCTTTATTAAAAGGGACATCGACGTACTGCCGGCAATCTACACCCAGCCGCGGTCCCGGCATGCCTGCGCAACACGAGAGACGGCAATCATGTAGGCAGCATCGCGCATACAGACATTTCTCTTACGAGCCAATTCACTGACAGCCAAAAATGCGGATGTCATTTTTATATCAAGCTTGCCGAGGACTTCATCTTTTTCCCAGAAGTAGTTCATATTGCTCTGAACCTGTTCAAAATAACTGCAGGTCACACCTCCGGCATTACTTAAAAAATCGGGGATCATAAAAATGCCGCGGCTTTTGATGATTTCATCAGCTTCCGGGGTGGTGGGCCCGTTGGCGCCTTCGGCGATCATCTTGACTCTACCGCTTATCTGACCGGCGTTATCACCTGTCACCTGGTTTTCCAGCGCACATGGAATCAGGATATCAACTTCCTGCGTCAACCAATCATCGCCCGGCAGCACCTCGTAGCCCA
This sequence comes from uncultured Ignavibacteriales bacterium, assembly GCA_964611355.1. Taxonomy (GTDB): domain Bacteria; phylum Zixibacteria; class MSB-5A5; order GN15; family JAAZOE01; genus CAZSYD01. Next base: position 6,001 of record CAZSYD010000051.1, read on the forward strand.
TGTCGCGCGCTTTATCTTTGTCGATGCCGCCAAAGCGATCGGTAATAGTCAGGAGCTCATCCAGATCTATGCCATCCTTCTTCCGATAAGCATAAGATATCTGGTCATGTTGATCCCAGCAAGAAACGCAGATCACTTTGCCACCGATCTGGTTATATAGTCTGATGGCATACTGGGCCACATGACCGAAGCCCTGGATACTGGCAATGGTATCCCCCGGACGAATGTCCATCTGTTTGAGCGCTTCCCGAACAGTGTAGATGACTCCAAATCCGGTTGCCTCTGTACGCCCTAATGATCCACACATCCCAACCGGCTTGCCCGTTATGAAGCCTGGATACTTTTCACCACGGATGGCCTCATACTCATCCAGCATCCACAGCATATGCTGGGCGCTGGTCATAACATCCGGAGCCGGTACATCGGAGAGTGGTCCGACATTTTTGGCCAGTTGCCGTACCCAGCCACGGCATAGAAATTCCTGCTCGTGAACACTGAGATTGTGCGGATCGCAGATAACTCCACCCTTTCCGCCGCCCAGTGGTATATCAACCACGGCACACTTCCAAGTCATCAACATGGCCAGGGCACGTACTGTATCGATTGTCTCCTGAGGGTGAAAGCGAATGCCGCCCTTGCACGGCCCTCGAGCGTCGTTATGCTGTACTCGAAAACCACGAAATATTTTTACACTTCCATCATCCATCCGGACCGGGATATTAAAAGCGTATTCTCTCATCGGAAAGCGCAATAGGTCTCGTGAGGCGCTATCAAGCTCCAGCATATCAGCTACATGGTCGAACTGCTCCTGAGCCATATGGAACGGATTAAAAGCCTTAGCGTTCATATCGATGCCCTCGCAGATATTAAACTGTTGGCAAAAAACCAATCTTCCCGAAAAAAGACCGGAACTCTCGACGGGTAATAACATCCCTCATTATCTCTATGAATAACAAAGAGAAAAGCCGAAAACATATTTTCCCCCGAGTCGGGAATGGCTATCCCCGTTTTGTTATTATTTTCACGAACTATGATATATTATTTATCGGAGATGTCAAGTCGAGATTGAGAAACTCGTAATAAAACTCCAAAAAACTCTATGTCTAATAATGTTCCTCTTTCAATAAGCGTATTGATTCATTTTTAGAGAGCCACCAACTTATTTGGGTTTCTCATTTATCACTAACCATCCGGGAAATCGCCTTTTCCAGGTTTGACCCCGTTAGTTTGTTTATGATCCTCCCCCGGTTTAGTGGACACGTAGAAAGGATAGCGTTATGATTCTTTCAGGAGGTGTCCAGATGTCGGGGAATGGAAATCGTCGCAGTTATGACCGGGCGTTCAAAGTGGAAGCGGTACGGCTGGTGACTATCAGAAATTGTTGAAGGATCACAAAATGATCTGCGGTATGAGCCGCAAGGCAGATCCCTTGTGATCCGCCACAGGCGGACTCAAATGGAGTCGTTCTTTGCAACTTTGAAGACGGAGCTGATTTACGATGAACCATTTGTCACACGATAAGATGCGAAAGCGAAGATATTTGAGTATATTGAATTGTTTTACAACCGGGTGCGTCGACATTCGAGCCTGGGCTTCAAAAGCCCGGTTGACTTTGAAAGGATGGCTAACCTAACTTAACTGGGTGTCCACTTTTTCAGGGGAAGCCCAATATACCAGTATCTACCTCTTTTGTATATACTCCCCATGATAAAAACCTCTGTTCAATGGTCACTATATGCCCACTCAACTCTTCAAAATAAATATGCTATATTATAACAGATTGTTAATAAAAAACTTATGTGAGGATGGAAATATATGGCGGAGAGGCTGGGATTCGAACCCAGGGACCCCGCAAGGGGTCAACGGTTTTCGAGACCGCCCCGTTCAACCGCTCCGGCACCTCTCCATCCAACAGACTTCCTATCGGCCGGCGGCCGATTTTTTTGTATCCAATCATATTATTAGAATTCCCGGCAATGTAAAGTAGAATCTGCCAATTTCAAGTATTTGCTCCCTGCTCTTGGAGTTTCCGGTGCAACCGTTTCAAAAAATCCTCGTCGGGACGGATCAACAAATAACCAATCACCGTCAAAGCGATAAACAGCCAGATATAGTCGAACTCCAATCCGAGTAAAACCAGCAACAATCCGTAAATGGAGCAGGATTCAACCAGGGCAAACATAATTATTGAAATGTTGAAGGCCGTTTTTGAAAATTCGGCTGGTTCCGCGCCTTTGCCCGAACGAAACAATCCCTGCGGGCCTTGCGGTTTATTCCCTGTCGAATAATTGATAATAAAAGCCGGCAGACGATTTCTGACAAACACGGCAATCGCTATTTCAGTAAACGATAATATTAATAAAAGATAGAATAGTATATGCAGCTGTGAAGGCGAAGTGTCCGGTGGCGATATTCGGTTATGTGTAACCAAATAAGCGACGATAATATACAACGCAGGGGCGACAAAACCAAAGACGGGCCCGATAACGGCGATTCTCTTTTTCGCACGTGAAATTTCGGCCTTTTCTTCTATCATCTCTTCGCTCCGATAGTGATTTATTCAGCTTTTCACTTCTTACAGTCGCGCAAACTGCCCGAAATTTACTTCGTATTGCTCAATTTTTGAAACATCCCTTCCAGAAATTTCTTCCGGGGACGGAAAAGCTGATACCCGATGAGCGTCAAAGCCACAAACAACATCATCACTTCGATAGTCCCCCCCAAAATAACGAGCAGAATACCAAACATCAGGTGCGAAAGATTAATGACATACACAAACATCGATATCTTCAAGGCGCTTTTTTCAAATCTTTCTTCGATTCCGGTTCCCTCGCCAATTAGAATTCCGGCAGGCAGGCGGCGGCGAAGAAAATAAACCAGAGCGTAATCAATTGCACTTGCCAGTAGAAGAACATAAAAAACAATCTGCAGATTCGGACGACCGGCAAAATCAATACCCACTTCGGTTGAGACCGTCTTGTTCGTTATAAGCAGAACGATGATAAAAATCGCTATCGGCATAACCACATTCATGAAAAGGCCCAGGTAGGTAGTTTTTGTCAATACTCTGATAATGTATGCGTCGTTTGTGTTCAACTTTCCCGTCCCTTTAATTGACGGACTTTCTGGAAAAAGGCACGCATTATTTCGGCCGCATCTTCGGCCATAACGCCACCTTCCAGTTCTATCCTGTGATTAAGGCGCGAATCGACCGGGATGTTGAAAATCGAGCCGCAGGCGCCGAATTTCGGATCCGGGACGCCAAAGACAATCTTCTTAATCCGGGCCAGGACCGCCGCTCCGGCACACATAGAACACGGTTCCAGGGTACAGTATAAAATCGCGTCGTCGAGACGCCAGTCTCCGACGGCCTGGCAGGCGGAAGTAATAGCCAGAATCTCGGCGTGAGCGGTCGGATCTTTAAGTTTTTCGATCTGATTAAAACCCCGCCCTATTAGCTGCCCATTAAGAACAATTACCGCCCCGACCGGAACTTCACCGATGCGAAAAGCTTTTTCCGCTTCCTGCAGAGCTACTTTCATCCAGTAGGAATTTCCGAATTTATCAGTCATCCGGTTTATAATGTAGCTTTTGTCAATTGCGGTGGCAAGCTCTTTGGGATCGTTTTACTTGACAATCACCGGCAGCATTGGATATTTCAAAACAATGAACAAGAGAAATATCAGTCGAGTCGTATATCCTGCGATTCTTGTCGTTTTATTCGGCATCTGTTATTTGCGAACGTTATTTCCCACGATCTGGTTCGGCGATACGGCTGAATTCCAGACTATCGCTTACCTGGGAGGACTCGCCCACACTACGGGATATCCTTTATATCTGACCCTTGCCAAACCGTTTGTATTTTCCCCGGTCGGCAATCCGGCATTGAATCTTAATTTCATGTCGGCACTTTTCGGCGTTCTCACGGTATTGGCGGTCTACTGGTTGATTGCGTTTCTCGTTGAAAACCGGTTTTACGCATGGCTTGGCGCAATTGTATTCGGCTGTGGTATAACCTTCTGGTCGCAGACGTCAATGGCCGAGGTTTACACCCTGCACAATTTCATTTTCGCCCTGATTATAATCCTTGTACTAAAATGGGAAAAATCCTCCGAGCGAAAGTACCTGCAGATCGGGCTGTTTCTTTTGGCGTTGTCGCTGGGCAATCATCTGTCGATATTGTTGCTGGTTCCTCCAATCATCTTCCTGTCGGCGATCAAGCGTAATACTGATTCGAGATGCAACTCTCTTGGCAACATCGCAGCATTGGTATGGCCGCCTGCAATCGCTTTGTTTATCGCAATACTTCTTTATTTCATTCATGACGCGACCGCCTCGCCGTACGATCACATGCGGGCGATTGAGATGATGTCCCCCGAATCATGGGGAAAAACGGCCGCCGATTTTGACAGTTTCTGGGAACGGATGTTCCACCTTCTGACTGCCCGCCAGTTTTCCGGAAGCATGTTCAATATCGGATGGAGTGAAATATGGGAGCACATGGTAAAATCACTTTCTTTTGCCGTGGAAAATCTCGGGATACCGGGGATTATTTTCGGTCTGGCAGGTTTCATTGTTTTATTTTTTTCGCGATGGAAGCAGGCTGTATTTTTTGCCGTGCTTTCGCTTTCTATCCTGATTTATAATCTCGATTACGATATCTGGAAATTCGATATCGATGTTTATTTCATCCCGCTCTGGATGATCACCGTCGTTATGACGGCAATCTGCATAATGTATTTATCCGAAAAAGCGGGGGCGGTAATATCATTTGCATTTGCGCGTCAGGTCACGGCGATTATAATCGCCCTTATTATATTGACACCGATGCTCTATGGTTCGGAGCAGGTATCCGCTATTGCCGCCGGACACCCGCCGGGTGAGCCTGACCCGTACAAGGCTTACAACAGCACCAAGTCGGTGATGCAAAAAATCGAAGACAACGCTATTATCTTTGCCCTCTGGCATCAGTTCCACGTTATCGGATATATTTTATTGGTCGAAGAAAGCCGAACCGGTATCGCCATTCACGAGTTGTTCCCGGCCGGAGAAACTTACGATTTTTCACCCAGCTATCTGGAATATATTGATGCTAATATCGATATTCGTCCAATCTATCTCACATATCCCGCGAACGATCTTAAGTTGCTCTATCGCTTTGAGTATCAGCCGCCGCTGATCAGGCTGCGAAGATATTAGATTCTTATAAAACCAAAGAAGCCCCGGAATAAAGATAACGAAATCGAATCGCCCCATTCAAGGTCGCATCGGCGACCGCGCAATGACCCGGATATGGATTTTGCTGACAGTCTGAATTATGACATCATATCCTGCCTACGAGAGCATCCACTCGCCAATCTGTCTTATGATCCAAGAAAAGGGAGTATCAGAAACCTATTGCCATTTCTGGGGGCTATATTATATTTATAGGTTAAGGGCGGAAATTGCCCGGGAGGTATTATCTTATGATGATTACCCTGTGCCGAGCCAAGATTCATAGGGCCGCCATAACCGACGCCAACCTCGATTACGAAGGCTCGATTACCATAGACCGCACCCTGATGGATGCCGCCGGACTGTATCCTTTTGAGAAAGTCCAGGTGCTTAACCTGAACAACGGTTCCCGGCTGGAGACCTATATCCTGGAAGGCCCTCCCGATAGCGGAACCATTTGTCTCAACGGCCCGGCCGCCCGGCTGGGCGTAAAAGGGGACAAAGTTATTATTATCGCCTACGGCCATTTTACCCCCGAAGAGGCCGGCATGTTCAAGCCGACGCTGGTTCGTGTCGATAATAATAACAGGGTAATCAGTTAATGAAAGACATCGCCGTTATCATCCTTGCAGCCGGTAAAGGCAAAAGGATGAAATCCGATCTTGCCAAAGTTTTGCACCGTGTTCTCGGGCGGCCGATGATTGAACATTTGTTAAACACCCTGGTAACGCTGAACGTCAAAAAGATAGTCATCGTGGTCGGATATCAGGCTGACCGGGTTAAAGACGCTCTTTCAAAATTTAATAACAAAGCGGACTTCGTTCTGCAGGAAAGGCAACTCGGCACCGGCCACGCGGTTTTGACGGCTGAAGATAAAATCAAGGATTTTTCAGGAGATATTCTGGTTCTGGCGGGAGACGTTCCTTTCCTTTCAGGCGAGACGATTCAAAAGCTGGTCGAGGTTCACCGCCGGGAAAAGGCGGCAGCGACGGTGCTTTCGTCTATTCCGCCGGATGCGTCCGGATACGGCCGAATCGTCCGGATACCGGGAACGGACGTGGTCGATAAAATTGTCGAACATAAGGATGCGACCGAAGACGAAAAAAAGATCGGCGAGATCAATACCGGCACATTCTGTTTCAACTCGAAATATCTCTTTGAGGCCCTTCGGGAGGTAAAAGCGGACAATATACAAAAAGAATATTACCTCACCGATGTAATGGAGGTTTTGAGAAACAAAGGTCACAAGGCGGCCGTGTATTTGACCGACAACGCGGACGAGGTTTTGGGCGTTAATTCGTTCGAGCAACTGGCTGATCTCGAAACCCAATTTGCCAAAAAGTTCGGATTTAATGAAGCGTCGGCGAAATAATTGCGTATATTATTGTGAAGTATTCCCGTATTCCCGGTCGCCCAAAGTTGTTGACACGGGTTTTAACAACGGCTAATTTCTTTGGGTGACCTGCGAAGGTGGCAGATATGAAAAATTTGAGAAAAATGTTTCTAGCGGCGATCATCCTGTTTTTACCGTTATCTTCCGCGGCGCAGATGGCCGACCAGGCAGAAGTCAGGGAGATCAATGAAAAATACGACCTTGGCCTGTCCCGGCGGCCGTCGCTTCCTTTCATCAACATATCGCGGCTTAACATGACACAATCTTACAGTATCGGTTTTTACACCGGCGGAGGATTTTCCGGCACGCAGGCGCTGTATAACAACACGATCACTTACCAGTTGGCCAGACCTTTGACGCTGACATTAAATCTGTCTATTCTGCACGATCCGAGCGCTCTATGGGGTAACGAGTCGTTTAGCAATACGGCCACTTTTTTGCCGTCCGGCCGGCTTGACTGGAGACCATCGGATAATTTCCGGATGTCGATCGGGATTGAAAGATGCCCGGCTTATTACAATGCAGACTATTATAACCCGGGGAGGTACAGATTCTGGCGCGAATGAAACTGACAGATTCCGCCTTCCGCTTTCTCCTCCCGCAATCGTATTTCCATGGCTAAGAAATCAAAAAGACCAAAAGGCGATTCCGCGTACCGCATAAAGCGGGCCAAAAACAAAAAGCCCCTGCGCTTTCTTGAGCTTGGCATTTTATTTCTCCTTGTTATTGTCGTGGTTTACGCGGCGTCATTTACGGTTCAGATCGCCAGGGGATACTCCGGAGAAAACGACGCCACCGAGTATTATCTCAATTTGCAGGTTCTAAACGGATGCGGAGAAAAAGGGCTGGCCAACAAACTGGCCAACAGGATCGAGGTTTCGGTGGAAAAACCGCTCGCCGTTCGAGTTATAGACACCGACAATTTCGATAATTTTGGAGTCGAAAAAACATTTATTATCTCCCGGAAAGAAAACTTGACTGCGGCCAACCTGCTGGCCGGGCAACTCGGCCTTGACGACGCCGTTACATACCGGGAAATAGAAGATAATTATCTTGATATCGGCGCCACCCTGGTTTTGGGCAGGGATTACCGCCAGGTGTTCGGTATCGAAGCCGGAGAAAAGGTCAATTAATTAATCATCAACCAAAGGAGTAGCAGAAAACCAATCAACATGACACCTCTCGCCCTGGCCCGCATTGCAGGAAAGCTGGCTCTTTCCAAAAAAGGTTTTGACGTCAGGATATTGAAGCTGGAAAATATTTCCTCGGTATGCGACTACTTCGTTATCTGCTCCGGATCAGTCAACGTGCACGTCAAAGCCATCGCCGACGCTATTGAGCGGGGACTTCGCGAAAAAGGAGTTCGCCCCTCCCACCGGGAGGGCGCCGATGAAGCAACGTGGGTACTGCTGGACTACTTTGATGTAGTCGTTCATGTGTTCAGCGAAAAGGCGCGGCAGTTCTATGCGCTGGAAAAACTCTGGGGCGACGCCCCTGTGGAAAACCTGAATTAAACAGGCCGGTAAAACGGCTCCATCATTTCGTTGCAACACGAATTAATCGGAAATAGAAATTCTAAATAGCTTTTAGTAACGAGGGAGTAAGATGGATATCACAGAACTCAAAAACCACACGATTGCGGAGCTTCTAAAGGTCGCCGAGGAACTGGATATCCCCGGCGTTTCCGGTCTTCGAAAATCGGAGTTGATCTTCAAGGTACTGGAATCGCAATCGGCCAAGGACGGCCTGATCTTCGCCGAAGGCGTGCTGGAAATCCTGGACGAAGGCTATGGTTTCCTCCGTTCCCCCGACAACAACTACCAGCCCGGCCCCGACGATATTTACGTCTCGCCTTCCCAGATCAAACGGTTCGATCTGCGCACCGGCGACACCATATCGGGACAGGTTCGGCCTCCCAAGAATTCGGAAAGGTATTTCGCCCTGCTGAAAATCGAAGCGATCAACACCGAACATCCGGAAATTACCAAGCACAAAACGCTCTTCGACAACCTGACGCCCCTTTATCCCGAAGAACCGTTCAACATGGAAACCACGCCTGAGGAGATCACCACCCGGATAATCGATCTGATGTGTCCCATCGGCAAGGGCCAGCGCGCTTTGATTACCTCGCCTCCCAAAGCCGGTAAAACGATCATCCTCCAGAAAATCGCCAACTCCATTACAACCAACCATCCCGACGTCAGGCTGATCGTTCTTCTGATTGATGAGCGGCCTGAAGAGGTTACCGACATGAAGCGGTCGGTCAACGGCGAGGTTGTCTCTTCGACTTTCGATGAGCCGGCAGATCGTCACGTCCAGGTGGCCGCCATGGTGCTGGAGAAGGCCAAACGTCTGGTGGAACATAAGCAAGACGTTGTTATCCTGCTCGACTCGATCACCCGGCTGGCGCGGGCGCACAATTCCGTTATTCCTCATTCGGGCAAGATTCTCTCGGGCGGCGTCGATTCCAACGCTCTGCACAAACCGAAACGGTTCTTCGGCGCGGCGCGCAACATCGAAGAGGGTGGATCGCTGACGATTATCGCCACGGCGCTTATCGAAACCGGCAGCCGGATGGACGAGGTTATCTTCGAGGAGTTCAAAGGCACCGGCAACATGGAGATGGTGCTTGACCGGCGTATCGCCGACCGGCGTATTTATCCGGCCCTTGACCTCAACCGCAGTTCGACCCGAAAGGAAGAGCTTTTGCAGCCGCCGGAGATTTTGAACAAGGTCTGGATTTTGCGGAAATTCCTTGCCGAAATGAACCCGATCGAGGGCGCGGAATTTTTAATCGACCGCATCAAGAAGAGCAAGACCAACAAGAAATTCCTCGACTCGATGAAAAACTAAAACCGCAGCAGATGTGGACATCTGCGGCGCACAAATCCTTACGCTCCATTTGGGCTCCGGAATAAGCTTATATTCCATTTGAATATATTGGAATAATATATTATATATTTATGGGCTGGGGTGTTTTCCATTTATTTCAATCAGTCCAGCTCTGTTAGCTCTTGATAAATCGGGGGTTTGTTATGGAGACCGGTTACATAATCGCAATTGCCGCCATTGTCATACCAATTCTTACTACCATTGCAATTATTGCATATAAGAACCGGAAAAAACGAAAAAGGCAGCTTGGGGCCGGTGGCAAGCGGTTTTCGGATATGGGGCCGGAGGATATTCTTGGGATTCGCGGAT
>CAZSYD010000052.1:0-15313 GCA_964611355.1 uncultured Ignavibacteriales bacterium
ATATAAAACTTGATTTTTGATTGTTGCAGGACTACCGTAACCTTCAAGGGAGAAGCTGCAAATGAAGCGATTTGCGGCGGTTTTGTATGTCCAAAGTTAACGCATCGCCGGCGAATTACGATCTTTTCGAGAATATTGATAAGCCCGCAGGCACGGCCGGTTCGTCCGTGAGCGACCTCCCCGATGTGGAAGATTTGAACCGAATGTTTCATATTTACAATCAACAGTATTTCGGTGGCAAACTGCCCAGGGTAAAAGTAACTTATTCTCGGCGAATGCTGGTGGCGGGCGGGTATTATCCGGCGAAGAGGGAGATCAGAATATCGGAGAAATACCACCGGGTTTTTCCCGACGAAGTGTACGATACCCTCAAGCACGAAATGATCCATATTGTCCATTTCAAGCATGATGCCGCTTTCAAAAGAGTTGCCCGACGAATAGGAGCGTCGGTGCGGGCCAACGAACATCCGGCCCTGCGACTTCCGCCCCGGTATATTTACATCTGCCCGTGTTGCTTTACCGAATACCCGCGGCGCAAACGGTTGCGGATGGCCTCCTGTGGCAATTGCTCCAAGGACGGCTTTGATCCCAGGTATAAATTGATCCTGAAGAAGCGGCTCAAAAGGGCGGCGAAAAGTTGAATGATTCGAAAACCGAAGGAAGGGCCGTTTTTAGTTTACGCTTGACAGGTTCGCGCAGATTACGGATTATTACTTTTGATGGAGGAGTGGCTGAGTGGTCGAAAGCGGCGGTCTTGAAAACCGTTGTACCGCAAGGTACCGTGGGTTCGAATCCTACCTCCTCCGCTTTGATATGTAACATGTTGTGATACAATATCTTACACCGTAGGTTCGAAGTTTTTCGAACGGGTTTCTACTGAAATAGAACGCGATTGAGCTATCAACTCTCGAATGGGATGAAAAACTCTTCCTATTGGGGGTTGTTAGTTTAACTCCCGAGATAATCATTACTCGCCTGTCGGCTAACAGGAAGATTTAAAAATCGATTGTTCTTGACGGAAAGTTTGAAAAATGGCTATATTTGTATCCACTCGATTAGTCTTGGAGTTCTGACATGGCGACATCCTCAAAGGAAGCCTACAGAGGCCCAATGATTCATATCCGACTGGACGGGTCAACTCATAGACAGCTTCGAATTCTCGTTGCTAAGCAGGACACCACGATTCAACAACTGGTTAATCATCTGATTCGACGCGAAGTCGAAAAAGAGAATAAACGAGGACGGTCGAAATAGGAGTAGCTTGAACCCACGGGAGAGACCAGTGTTACTGTTTTGAGAATCGTGTGAACCGTATTACCGACTGAAAGGACACTACGTGCATATATTCGAAGAACTTCGTCTAAAGGCAATCGCAGTTAATGCCCTCTTGCTCGTGCTGTGCTGTTTTCAGTTTGGAGAGGCTCAAACTGTCTCCCTGAATGAGTATCTGACGATGGTTAAACAGAACCATCCGTTCTTCGCTGGTGAGTCTCTTTCCGTCAACATTAGTGTTGAGTCGCAGGCGCGGTATCTTGGTGACAAGGACTGGCTTGTTGAGTCATCCCCTTATGTCAGTTACGAAGATCGGAGCGGGCTGTTTAACATCACCTACAACAAGTCCAGTCAGGTACAGATAAACGGTTCTCTCCAGAAGAGAGTTTGGAAGACAGGCGGCCGATTATCAATGGCTTATAGTTCTGCTTATTCTAATCAGGATTATCGAACTCTGTTTTCAGGAAATCCATCAGAGTTTTTCAAGCAGCAGCTTTCTGTAACGTATTCTCATCCGTTGCTGAAAAACCAGGGTGGCATTCTCGATCGACTTGAGTTTGAATTGGCTGTGTATACTACTAATTTCACGGACATCCAATCACAGGAGAACCAGGAGGATTTTCTCCTTAACGCAGGTATTAGCTTTCTCGATTGGATTCTCATGGAAGAACAGCTACGTATCAATAGAGAGCGACAGCTGTTGGCCGAAGAGGAGCTTAAGTCATCAAAAGAGAAGTACAAGGCTCATTTGATAGATAAGGTCGACGTCTTAAGGCAAGAGGATGCCCTGAGGATCGCCAAACAGAATGTCGTTTTGTCTCAATCACAGGCGTCAGCTAAACAGACCGAACTAGCGATATTTGCACAATCACCTTCGATTGCTGAATCCAAGCCCGAATATGACATATATAACTCGGTTACCATTGACGACATCGAGGAAGTAATCAGTAGACTTAATGGCGAATCTCGCTTACTAAAGGCACTGGATGTCTTGGTAGATCAGATCACACTGAGGACAAAAGGACTTTTCAATCAGGCAAGGCCTCAACTTGATCTTAATGTCGGCACCGTTCTAATCGAAGATGATGAAAGTCTTGGAAGGTCATTTGGTGTGGACAATCCTAGTCTGTTCTTAGGTCTACAGTTTACATATCCTTTGGGAAATCATACCAGCAAGGCCGATATAAGAAAATCTGAATTCGAGCTTCAACAACTGAAGACTGATAAAGAGAGTGTTTTTCTAGATCTCGAAGCCTCGATACGGGCTCTTTCAATTCAGATTAATGAGATGGAGAGTGTCTTAGAGTTAAACCTGGGGCAAATAGAATCCGCTCAAGAGAGAACACTCGAAGAAACGAAAATATACGAACAAGGTCGCGGTGACATGACGTTTGTCATTCAAAGCCAAGACAACGAAGCTAACGCACGACTTACATATCTTAATAACGCTATCGCTTATCACAAACTTGTCCTTCAATATCGAGCCTTGCGAGATCAATTACTTGATTCAGATTAAGGAGATGCTTTGTATTCGTTCTTCAAATTCTTTGCTGCTCGTCATAAGTTAGCTAATCTCTTTACCATTGCAGTAATTCTCTTAGGGCTACACGCCCTTACCTATATACAGCGAGATCGGCGCCCGCAAGTGGACTTTGGCCAAATGACAGTGACAACTCGGTATCTAGGTGCGTCGTCAGAAGATGTTGAGTTGAATGTAACTAACAAGATTGAAGAACAGTTGAAGGGCGTGAGGGGTATTGATGACATTGTCTCTTTCTCAATGGAGAATATGTCGACTATCCAGGTCAATATCGATCCAGACGCAAGCGATCCGGATGAGATCAAGTTGGAGATACGAGAGGCGGTTGGTAGAGTCACGGATCTCCCCCCAGAAGTTGACGATTTACCTTCGGTTAAAGATATCAAATCCTCAATCATGCCCGTACTCGAAGTCGGAATTACAGGCGACATTCCTTATAGGGAAAAGCGGTCCATTGTCGATCGCCTTGAGAAACGCCTGGAGGAACTCCCTGGCGTCTCCTCTGTGGAGAAGTATGGTTATCGAGCACGTGAGATAAAAATAGAAGTGAAGTCGTCCGCCCTGGAAAACTATCAGATCTCACTGGGCGAAATTATCGCGGCCGTGCGAGGGCAGAATATCCGGGCTACAGCCGGTACTTTCGAATCGTATACTAGCGAAAAGAGTGTCGTTACGCTGGCCCAGTTTCGTGATCCGTACGAAGTTGGAGATGTAATAATTCGTTCTACGTTTGAGGGACTGCAAATCAAGGTCAAGGACCTGGCGATTATCCGTGATGATTTTGAGGATGAAACGGTTATGTCCATGGTGAACTCCGAGCCAGCCCTGTCTTTATTGATAAGCAAGAAGGAAAACGCTGATATTATCCGAACCGTAGATGCTGTCAAGAAGGCAGTATTGAAGGAACAAAAGTCATTCCCTGATGGCATCGGTGTCCACTACGCCAACGATACTTCGCATCGCGTTCGAAGTAGAATGGATGTTGTTCTCTCGAATGCGGCCATGGGGTTGGTGTTGGTTATTTTGGTGCTGACGGCCTTTTTGAGATTTCGCACGGCTTTATGGGTAGCCCTCAGTATTCCGGTCACATTGCTCGGTGTGATATTCTTGTTACAAGCATTCAACGAGCTTTTAAGCTCAATCGCCTTGGCAGCCATGGTATTGGTGCTGGGGATAATCGTCGATGATGCGATTGTAATAGCCGAAAACATCCACCGTCACCGGGAAAATGGGAAGAATCCCTTGGAGGCTGCCACCGAGGGTATTAGAGAAGTATTTGCGCCGGTCGTCACAACTATACTGACCACAGCTCTTGCTTTTATTCCCATGTTTTTCATCTCCGGGCGCATGGGAAAGTTCATCTATGTGATTCCACTGGTTGTGTGTTTGGCTTTGTTTGTCTCATTGATTGAAGTAACTATCGCTCTTCCAGCTCACATTCTCGTGGGGTTGAAGCGTATATCAGGTAAGGAAAAGACTAATGGTGGTCGGGCGTGGTTTCAGCCAATCCAGAGATTATTCAAGTTCGTGATCTACTATGTACTCAAACTGCGTTACATATTTGTTACCCTTTTTGTCATTCTGTTTGTGTTCTCTGCAAGGCACGCGATAACAAGCATGGATTTTGTCCTATTCCCGAGTGGTAATGCCGATGAACTCAGCGTTCAGATAGAGATGCCAATTGGTACGCCCCTTCAGGTAACCTCAGAAAAAACAGCTGAGGTGGAGCAATTGATTGATTCACTTCTAGGGGATGAGCTCGTTTCCTCAATTACCAGAGTAGGCCGGGGAGGCGATTTTGCTGGTGTTGAGGTCGAGAATATGGCACAGATTGCTCTCATATTGACCCCGCCTAGTCAACGTGATAGATCAGGTGTTGAAATCGTAAAAGAGCTTAGAAAAAAGGGACGCGATATTCCAGGAATCAGTAAGATTACCTATTCAGTGAAATCGGTAGGATTCGCACTTGCGGGTAAGCCAATATCTCTTAGAGTAGTTGGTTCTGATGATGTAATGAGAAGAAAACTCGCCGACTCCCTTGAGACTATATTGTCGTCTATGGACGGAGTCAGAGATATTGAGCGCGATGATAAATATGGAAAAGAACAGATTGAGATCGTCGCGAACCGTGATAAGCTAGCGAGAGCCGATTTGACGATAGCGGATATTGCCCAAAATATACGTATTGCATACGACGGGCAAATAGTAACCTCGGTCAGGTACGGCGAAGAGGATGTCGATTTTCGTGTTTCTCTTCAAGCCAAAGCCCGCAAGAGCTTAGAATACCTTTCGGAGTTGTTAATTCCAAACAAGAAGGGTCGGTTGATTCCATTAGGAGAAGTATCGAGTTTCAAGACTAGCCCGGGACCAACGAACTTCTACCATTATAACGGCGAGCGGGCAGTAACGATTTCCGCAAGTATAGATCAAGACATAACATCGCCAATGGCCGCAACAAAGAACATCCTCGGACAAATAGACCTCGAGAAAGACTGGACTGGGATGCGACTCAAGACCGGTGGCGAGTCAAAAGAGTCAGGCTCTTCAATGATTAGCCTCCTGGCGGCGCTTGCCTTCGCAGTCATAGGCATATATTTCTTACTGATCTTGCTATTCAATTCTTTCTCACAACCTCTGATGGTTCTGCTGGCAATCCCATTTGGCCTTATAGGAGTAATCGGAGCATTCGTCCTGCATGATCAAGTGCCGAGCTTTGTAGGTATGCTTGGTGTTATTGGCCTTGCTGGAGTTGTTGTAAACGACTCGCTGGTACTCGTCAATCACATCAACAGACTCAGAGAAGGAAGTCATAAGACGAATATTCTGCAGATAGTTGTCGAAGGGACCACGGATAGGCTTCGACCGATTTTGATTACAACATTCACTACTGTTGCAAGTCTGTTACCCCTTGCCTACGGAATCGGTGGCTCAGACGAGATGATGACCCCCATGGCACTTGCACTTGGATATGGGCTATTGTTTGCTACCTTCCTGACTCTAGGATTGGTGCCAAGTTTCTACTTGATAGGACAGGATATCAGAAGGCTGTTCAAAATGTAAATAAGTTGACTCGATGTAAGCGGGGTGTGGAATCTGTTACTGTCTGCGCCAATAAATATTTCCTCCTGAAGATAGCTTAATTGGAATAGATGAGGTCTGTAGGAGATTCTGATGAGAAAACGTAACCAAAAAGTGGTCTCAATTTGGTCACCCGAGAAAGATTCCATTTTCAAAATTTTCTAACCATTTTCTAACCACGAACTTCATCTAACTACCCAGTAACTTGCACTAACTTGACGCAACTTGAAGTAACTTAACCAATGTTGGGATAGCGAATTACGCGTAATTCAAGGGGCTGCAAATAGTTACGCGAAATGACCTATTTCGAATCCTACCTCCTCCGTTTTTAGAGCCGCTTGGAGCATCAGCGACTTAGCGGCTCTTAAACGCTGCGCGCCAGCGAAGGGTGCCATAAAGGCACTTTCCTGCTGTCGCGTGGTTTATTCAAGTTTGTCTCTCGTAAATCAGAGTCTGGTTTTGGAATTTCGGTTTAATCGAATACGGCATTTCCGGATAGGCGGAAATGGGTTTGTTTTGTTATTTTTAAAAGGGGCCCCAAAACCTCTTTTCCTTTTTTTGAAAAATTCGATGATAACTCTTGTAATACCGGGTGGATACAGAATCACTATCGGATTGATAGTGGAATTGATGGGGGTTTTGTCTGGGCAAGTCGTATTTGGCATTGCCGCGGAGGGGCCCGATAGGGACTATTGGCGCAAGATCACACCGCCGCTGGCGCGTCGCCAAGACCCTGCGCAACGGTAAACCTTGACCGGTGGTCAAGGGCACCCGGCGAGAGATAAAACCATTTATAAATTGGTTTTCTGCCTTCGGTCAGGCGATAGAATATTACCACACCCCCTTTTCCACCTGCTCGTTGCAAACATCTTCCATTTTTTGCTGCACATCGGCCGGGTCAGAGTTTAGCAGAATATTAATTTTAGTGGCTATTTCAGGCTCGGCTTCTTTTGCAAGCAATATCAGACCACCCTTTACTCTTGGGCGGTCTGCGGCATTGCTGCAAAGCGACCATTCGGCCGTAGCGCCCGTTAAGTATTTCATTAAATCTTTTCTTTCATCCGTGTATTCAAGGTGCAAAACGATTTGCTTTATATAATAAATATTGCCGCTGGCAAAATAGGCTCCCCAATAAAGATCATTTAATCCGGGTTCGATATCTTCATTTTTAAATACCTTGTTGGGGTCTTTTGATGCGTTGGCGGCCTTTTTAATAAACTCGCTCAATGCTTTATGGCTTTTCCCAATTTCCTTCCATTCTTTCAGTGCTTCTTCGTTTTGTGAAAAGACGACTGCAAAAAAGCCGTAATTTGCCGAAATTGTTTTTGAATTACTCAGAACCCCCAAATCAGCCGCAAAAATTAGCGCTTCGGAAACCAAATCGGGCCTTGGTGCCATATAATACTCGCTTATGAACAGATCCAGATCGTACAGTTCACTTATATGCGATAAAGTATCGAGAGCCGAAGATACAAAATCATCTTCCTCCACGCTAAAACTAAGGCTCAACGGAACTGTGACATTTTTATTGTTTTCCTTAATTACTAAATCAACCTTATAAATTCCAAAAGGGTCATCTCCCTCGATTCTAATCACAATCGGCTGTTGCAGAAGATAAAATGCACCACTGGCAGGGCCATTGTCGCAAATAACCAAATCTGAATAGCTTCCATATTCCGATCCATCCGGCCGCAAGATAGTAATATCATAAGTCAGATTAGCATTGCCAGAGTCATCGACGGCGTCGGTTTCAAATAGTACAATTGGAAAAATACTATCGCCTCGGTTTACCAAACGAGTATTAGTAATAAGGGGCGGTTCCGGATTCGACCAATCATCAAAAAACTTTGCATAATCGACAAAGAAGTACATAAGTGTCAAACCATCTTTATTGTATTCTGCCGTTGTAGCCGTATCGGCAGGATCTGCAAGAACAGAAGAAAATGTAAAAAACGAAACTACAAGAAATAAAAAAAACCCTTGCCGCACACTCAATCCCTCATTAAACAATATTAAAATATATTTACATCCTATATACCAATATAACTATTTTGTCAGGATTAAACAATTACATTAAGAAATAATAGATATAAGGAATATTCGGGCAGTCAGTCATGTGGTATCTTTATATTCTCCAATGCAAAGACGGCTCTTATTATATTGGTGTCACTATTAATATAAGGCAGCGTTTGGACCGCCACAATTCCGGCAAAGGCGCCAAATATACGCGTTCCAAGCGACCCTGCGAACTGGTTTATTTTGAGGAGTGCGATAATGAAGTCAAGGCCCGCAGCCGTGAACATGAACTCAAGAAGTGGCGAAGAGATGCAAAGGAAAGATTGGTGAGTGGGTTTCTTTCGTCTGCGCTGTCGCGCATCCTCAGGATCTCCGGACAGTAGTCCTTCGACGAATCCTGCCTCGTTTGTTTTTAGAATCAGTTATAAGCGAAGCGAGTTACTGATTCTTAAATCCCGAACGAAGTGAGGGATAAGTCGTGCGCAGTACTGAGTGAAACGAAGTAAGTGAAACGAAGCGTAATAAACAACTCCGGCAGGATTCTGATGTAGCGGTATTTATATGTTTTGGAAGCGGGATATCATTTCATACACATACAGAAATAGTGATCGACGTAAAAGTGAAAACTCTCCGGCAAGCCTTGATTATGTAAAGCCCGCATCGCCTTGTCATCCACCTGCCAGGGAGCGTATTCCGGCCTGGTTGGGATGTGATAGGTGACCAACAACCAGTCAGTATATGCGACTGTATCGAAAATGCGTTCGGCGCCGTCGAGGTTGAGCATATCACCTACCCAATCGTTAAAAGAATAGACATACAGCCATTCGGTTTCATACCCGAGCGATTCGGCCGAGTCGGGATAAAAATATTCAATGAAAACCGTATCATGGGTAAGGTATTCATAGACAATGTCAAAATCAATTGTGGTATCATTAGCTAATGAGATGTCGTAGGCGGTGTCGGGATGGCAATGACGGGTTTCGATGACGGCGAAATACGCACCGATTTCGGGCGTGACGGAGAATACCGATGAATCGTCGGTCTGGCCGGAAAATGTGCAGCAGTTATCCTCCCGCACGAATTTAACCGTGGCCGGCAGACCAGTGTAGACACTGTAGCGGTGTTCGCTCCCGGAATTGTTGACCGGATCGCGGACAGCGCAACGCCACCCGCAGACCTTGCCGGTGACGGTGACAGTGGGCTCTTCATATTTGATAATCTTTTCGTCCGTGCATGAAATACAGATCGCGATAATGCCGAGAATTGAACTCAGAATAAGTATTGCTTTGTGCATAACCCCTCCTTTGCAACACATGACGGATATCAGTAGCCTATATAATAATTCCTGCGAAGTCAACCGCTTTTGTTATGCTTATAATCAAGACGATCATTGCGGTTTATTGTTGAATGCCTGTTTCCCGTATTTTATTATATATTGGCAGTCGGAAGGAATATGGCTCCTTTAATTAGATATCAATATGATCGATTTTGAAAAACTTGAAAAGGCGTACGACGAAGACGGGATATATGCCCTGCAACTCGAAGTCGGCGACGTTTGCTTTCAGGGATGCTCATATTGCTATATGAACGCTCTGCCGCAGGAAAAAAACAAGTTGTCTGATAATAAAATTACGGAGATTTTGCGTGACTCCCATAAGCTGGGTATTACTGCTGTCGAATGGCTGGGCGGGGAGCCGCTTCTGAGAAAATCCATTTTTGATCACATGACCGAGGCCCGAGAGCTTGGACTGAGAAACAATATGTGGACAGGCGGCCTGCCGCTGGAGGACAAAGAAATCCTGCGCCAAACGGCTGAATTATGCGGCAATGGCCTGATCGCCGTCCATACTTCGACCATTGACCCAAAGATATACAAGCTGCTTCATCCGGAACGTCCGGTCGAAGATATGGAGATTATCATAAATGCCGTCAGAGATCTGCTGGGACTCGGTTATCCGGCCAAAAAAATATTAAACTCGGTAACTTTCACCGGCTTTCAATCATCCGATGATATGATTGCCACAATAGATTATTTTGAAGAAACCTTCGGCATTAACACCTCTTTGAATGTTTATCATACATATCTTCGGCCGGACGCCGACCCGTGGGAACTTGAAAAGTATGTTCCCTCCAAAAAGGAAGTGGCCAAAGTCTATCAAAGATATAAGAAGCAGTACGGGTATGAAATACTGCCAATGAACTGCGTCAACAAGCAGTATTGTTCGGCCACGGCTGCCGTGCTGTGCGATGGCGGTGTCACTCCCTGCGCCACTATCAGGGAAGAGAACCCTCCTAATGTAAATACAGATGGACGGCTGTACGATATCGTAAATCAACACCGCGATTATCTCGTTTTCAAAAGGCTGAAAGATATCAAAAACCTGCCGGAAGAATGCCGTGTCTGCAAGGCCTCGGATTATTGCTGGGGTTGCCGTTCCCGGGCGTTCGCCGCCGGCGAAGGCATCTATGGCAAGGACCCTCGCTGTTTTCGCAGTTGAGTGTCGATTGGGATAACTTTATCTCTGGCGTAAGACATAGTATTCTTAATAAAGATAACCAAATGTAAGGGTATAAGAAAATCCGACAATTTGTTGAAAAATACATTAAAACCGATTAAGGTATAACAGTAAAATCATCAAGTCGGGAGGATTATCTTCCGGCCTTTGTTTTAGATTGGTCAAAACGAGAAAGGCTGATGTCAAAGTCACCATCAAAACGCTCCCGCAGAGATTCCCATCCGGCATCCGGCCCGGGCGTCAGGCCGGAAGAGGATTTATTCGACATTATTGAAAACATCGACGATGATCCGCTGATACTTATTCTCGATGGTATTCAGGATCCGCATAATCTCGGTGCCTGCCTGCGGACCGCCGACGCCGCCGGAGTGCATGCCGTGATTGCTCCCAAAGATCGGGCCGTATCGATTACCGAGACAGTCCGCCATATTGCCCGCGGTGGAGCGGAAAGCGTTCCATTTATTCAGGTGACCAACCTGGTGAGAACGATGAAGAAACTGCAGGAGGCCAACATCTGGCTGGTCGGTACCGCCGATCAGGCCGATCAGTCAATATACGACGTCGATCTGACCGGCCCGCTCGGTCTGGTTATGGGCTTTGAGGGCAAGGGAATAAGACGCCTGACTCGTGAACGATGCGATTTTTTAGCCCGCATACCGATGGCCGGGAAAGTGGAGTGTCTCAACGTTTCCGTCGCGGCGGGAGTTTGTCTCTTTGAGGCGGTTCGCCAGAGAGCGAATAAGGGTAATCGTCACAAATAAAGACTTCTATTATAATCAGATCAAAGTCAGGGCAAAAACATCCGGAGCCGCGCGCGTAAATTTTCCGCAATAGCCATTGTTTGTATCAACCTAATTTATTAGTTGACAAAATGTTAGGCTTGTGTTAAGTTATAGAAAAACCTGCCGTTGTATCTTGAAGAAGCTGCAACTCGGAAACTTGCACATTGTAATATAGATCGTTGTTCAATTAATTTTACACCCTTCGATGGTAGGGAAAGATATCAGGGTAATAACCTATCTGATACCTTTCTCACCGCGAAGAGGGAGGTTGTTAAAATGCGCCGATATATGTCGATAGCTTTTGCCTTATGCCTTATGTTATTATTCGGTATGAAGCTGCCGGTTCAGGCCGCTGACCCGCCTTATCCCTGCGAAGAGGATTTGATCGAGGTGATGTTCTCACCCGATTCCAGGGTGCGGCTGCGCGACGGCGTACCGGTTGACCTGGCGACCAAGGCCATGACGGGTGTCAACGAAATACTCAGCGGCTTTGATTGGACTGAGTGGAATCGTATCTGCAGTCTTCCCGAAGAACGACTTGATGAACTTCATGCCAGCGGTGAAGCCAATACCGGGAAAACGCTTTATAATTTGAACAATATTTATCGCTTGCGTATTCCGGTTGGTAATGATATCTGGCAGGTCAGCCGGGATCTGGAATCTCTGCCCGGTATTATCCTTGCCCGTCCGGTGCCGAAACCGATGCCGCCACCTTTGGTCGGCGATTATGAACCGGAGCAGGGGTATCTTGACTCGGCCGGTTGCACGCCGACCGGTATCGACGCCGAATACGCCTGGACATTGACCGGCGGGAACGGAACCGGCGTCACCGTTTGCGATCTGGAATACGGCTGGTATTATAATCATGCCGATATCACCAAGGCGGTCGGGTCTCAGATTAATCCATATCCATTGTCGCTTCCGGCCGGCGAAACCGACGATCACGGCACAGCCGTCATCGGCGTGATGGTTTCCGACGGCAACGGCTGGGGCACGACCGGTATCAGTCATGGAGCATCATTGAAAACCTGTGGTACCTATTACGGAACTTCTCCGGCATGGAATGTTCCGGATGCAATAACCATGGCGATTAACGCTTTGTCGGCTGGCGACGTGATCCTTCTGTAACAGCAATGGGACTACTATGGCGGCGGAACTTATGTTCCCATCGAATGGTGGTTGAATTACAGCCCGAACGATCAAACTTGCAATGGAGTTTATGCGGCCATTGAGACCGCCGTTGCCAATGGTATTCATGTTGTCGAAGTCGGAGGAAACGGCAATGTAAACACCGGTAATCTGAACTGGTACGGGAATTCGGGGGCGATTATCGTGGGCGCGGGCGGCGCCAGCCTTGGACCTAATGCCGATCTGCAAAGACTTTCTTTCTCAAGCTACGGCGGCCGGTTCAACCTCCAGGGCTGGGGCGAAAACGTCGTTACCACCGGTTACGGCGATCGATACAATGCCGGTGGAAAGGACTCCCTGTACACGGCCATTTTTGCCGGTACCTCCAGCGCTTCGCCGATTGTCGCCGGAGCGGTCGGCTGTTGTGTCGGATTCTGGAAAGGCCTGGGCTGGAATGAATCCCTGCTGACTCCAACCCTGCTGCGTGATGTTCTTATGTGGACCGGCACGCCGCAGGATTATTCGGTCACCGGGCATATCGGTCCGCGCCCGAATCTCAGGGCGGCCTGTTCCACTCTGATTCTCCAGGAAATCGAATGGGGCGATGCCACCAGCGGGCCGCTGGCCAACAATAACGGTCATGGTATGGCCGTCGCATGGGGAGATTATGACGACAATGGATTGCTCGATATTTACCTCTCCAATAATGGAACCAACAAGCTTTTCCGCAATACCGGCGGCGGAATATTTACCGACGCCACAGCCAGTCCTCTGGATGATGCCGGAGTCGGCAAAGGCGTAGCCTGGGCCGATTACGATAACGACGGGAATCTCGATCTTTACCTGGTCAACGACGGCATCGCCAACAAGCTATTCAGAAATAACGGCACGGCTTTTGTCGATGCCACCTCGGGGCCGCTCGGTGATGCCGGCAATGGCCAGGGATTGGCCTGGGGAGATTACGATAATGACGGCTGGGTCGATCTTTATTTCTCCAATTGGGGCAGCGCCAATAAATTGCTTCGGAACAACGGCGACGGGTCCTTTACCGACGCCACTTCGAGTCCTCTTGGTGATGGCGGACACGGTAGCGGAACGGCCTGGGGCGACTACGACAATGACGGGTATCTTGACCTGTATCTCGCCAATGGCGATTTAGAAGCTAACAAACTATTCCATAATGAAGGTAACGGCACCTTTACCGATGCCACCAGTGGACCTTTGGGGGATGCCGGGTACGGTACCGGAGCGGCCTGGGGCGATTATGACAATGACGGCTACCTCGATCTCTTCCTGGTCAACAACGGTCAGGATAACAAACTTTTTCACAACGAAGGGAACGGAACATTTACCGATGTCACCGCCGGGCCGCTGGGCGGTAATGCGGCCTATGATATCGGTGTTGCCTGGGGTGATTACGACAACGATGGCGACCTCGACCTCTATGTAACGGCCAGTTACTGCTGCAACAGGCTGCTTCGCAATGACGGCGGGGGAGTATTTACCGACGCTACTACCGGCCCCATAAGCGATGCTCAGCACTATAGCATGGGCGGCGCCTGGGGTGATTATGACAACGATGGCGATATAGATATTTACCAGGCCAATACCGGGTTTGTGGATGATAATAAGCTGTTCGAAAACAAGCTGAGTTCGTCCAACAACTGGCTTCATATCGACCTCGTTGGCATGGTTTCGAATAAATCTGCAATCGGCGCACGTGTCAGGGTGGTTGTCGGCGGCGCATCACAAATCAGGGAAATCTCGGGAGGTTCGGGATTCTGCTCGCAGAATTCATTGACGGCCGAGTTCGGGCTCGGTTCGGCGACAACGGTCGATTCAATTATTATTTCGTGGCCTTCCGGTATTGTTCAGGATACTGCGGTTGTGGCGGTTAATCAGTTGCTGCAATTCACCGAGCCGACTTCAATCATCTGCGGTGACGCCAACGACGATAAAATGGTCAATCTCGGCGACGCCGTTTTCATTAACACGATTGTCTTTGGCAACGGCGCGATGCCCGATCCGCCGTGCAAGGGTGACGCCAACGGCGACGGCTCGCTCAACCTCGGCGACGCCGTTTATCTCAATAACCTTGTTTTTCATGATGGCCCGGCCCCGGTGACGACGTGTTGTCCGTGGTAGAATATCGCCTGATTTTGAATATCGGGGCCGGTTTAATCCGGCCCCTTAAGGTTGATGACAAAGCCGAATGGGTCTCATTGCGAGATCGCCTGCAAACAGGTATCGAGACGATGCGAAGAAGAAGCAACCGGAAATTCTATTGTTAGCCCACGCGCTTCTATGCGTTTAGATACTGCTCTTCGCCTTTTACCCATGCGAAATGCAGCCTGATTCCTGAACGCTTTCCGACTGATACGGTCTTGTCAACGGCTGCTGATGCTCCAAAAAGCGAAACGAAACACTTATAGTCTTCGAAGCATTCATTACTTGAACTGAAGGAGTGAACCAACATGACCGCTTGATTTGCATGGAAACGCCTGGCTTCAATAATGGCAGAGGCTGTTCGGTGCAATAATTGATATCTTATATTCTCCGGAGGTTTGGTATCCAGGCCAAGAACAGAACACAAATATTCGAACCTTTTCTTCTTGCCGACGGACGAATTTGGATCCCATTCGCCGATGGTGGGACCGAATGGTTCGGAAACTTTGCCTTCTACGGCAATTGAGACAAGATCTTTTTCCGTTCCGCCAAGCACCCATATATCATTTTGGGATGGTCCGGCGCCACCCGGTAAAGGAACCTGATGCTCAGGAATTACAATCAGGGCTTCCAAACCCGCCAGTTCCGGTGCTTGATACAGGACCTTTTTTACATGGTCTGGAATACCGTCCGCCTTTTGCCAGCAATACGCTAATGTTCTTGCGGAGTAACCCCGCTTCCATTGTTTCTCAGGCTCAGCAAGAAACTGCTTCCATTCCTCTGCATTCTTGGATGGAATATATACTTTGCTCATT
>CAZSYD010000053.1:0-15143 GCA_964611355.1 uncultured Ignavibacteriales bacterium
CAGCCGCAAAATACTACCTTAATAACCAACTGTCACTAATGGGGGGCAGTATACCCTTGTGCCCATTCTGTGCCGACAGGATACCAAAACAGATAAAACCAGACAAAAACAAACAAAAACAAATAAAAACACCTAAACTACTCTTGTTTAACGGCGTGCAGTATTATTCATTACCCCACAATAGGTTGCAATAATAAGCTCTGGAGAATCCCAGCCTCTCCGCTTAGTATCATAAATATACATTTTTGCTGTCGCGTAGCTTATTCAAATATATCTCTTGATAATCAGAGTTCTATACTTGTCCCAGCTTGCCAGCCACGAATATATTATGTTTTCGGCTGTCGCGTGAATGACCTGATGAGCCACTTTGTAAATCGGAGTTTGATTTATATTTAATAAATAGTCAGGAGCGCAAGGCTTCTGACCTGCGGACTAATTTCGGGGAGCAGGTCAAGGCCCCATAAATATGTGCTTACACCTTTTTGCGCACGATTCTTGATATTACCACACGTATTCCAGGCGTTGCCAAATAACATAAACCCAATTATAAAGTTCCTGGCTTTTTGAGATTGATATTCATCGCGGTCAATAATATTCTCCTTGATATGAATCGCGTTACTTCATTAATTGCAGACACGTATTAAGTGAGGTTGGAATTCAGGTATGCCTAACGCAAAACAAAACCTGTTGCGATCCTGGATGTTGACTGTTGCAGTTCTTGCCGGGCTTCTTGTCCTGCTCTCGTGCGAAAAAATGGAGCAGCAGTATATAAAGCAGGATAGGCTTTTCAGAATCGCCAAGATTGAGGATTGTCGGGGGGTTGATACCCTGTTGACAAGCGCAGAAATACTTGCCAACCCCGACCCGGAGATCAGGACTGCGGCGGCCATGGCTATCGCTCGTATAGGCGATGAGTATTACCGGCGGGGGTTAAAGGCGTATTTGTATGATTCTGTTCCTGAGGTTGCCGAGGCGAAATTTTTCGCCGCCGGTCTGATGGGTGATTCCAGCTTTGTCGATACTCTTTTGGCCTTGGCTGCCCAAAATATCCCGGCCCGAGAAAGGGCCATTGAAGCCGTTGGAAGGCTGGCCGATTCCTCTCGGGCGGCGGAGTTGGCGGTATTTCTCAATGATGATGATACCCTGGTAGTCTATCAGGCATTGCTGGCCTTATGGCGCTCTAAAGGATGGTCACAGGCCGACAGGATAGTTGAAATCGGCCTGTCCGGCAGTAACGGGAAGGTTAAATACGGTGCCCTTTATGCCCTGTCGCGGGGAGGACGCATCGAGGGCCGGCCGCTCTTTCGACGCCTGATGGGCGATCCCGATCCGGAATACCGCCTGCTGGCCTACCGGGGCTTTGGTCGCTCAGCCGACACCGCTTCGCTTGATCTAATCGCCACCGGCCTCAACGACGCCGATAACAGGGTGGTAACCAGCGCAGTTTATGCTCTTAAAAACTTTGG
Source organism: uncultured Ignavibacteriales bacterium (assembly GCA_964611355.1). Classification (GTDB taxonomy): domain Bacteria; phylum Zixibacteria; class MSB-5A5; order GN15; family JAAZOE01; genus CAZSYD01. The sequence continues at coordinate 1,467 of CAZSYD010000053.1, forward strand.
GAAAACGGGGGCTGAATATATCAGGGGTAAAATATCTGAATTGACCGACGAAAAGCTGGTGACGCTGGCGATTCAGGCTATCGGCGATAATCCTTATAAGGGATCGGAAAAAGTAGTTGAAAGGATTTTCCGATCAGACAGCAGGGAGAATGTTCGATCTGCCGCGGCTAAAGCGCTTCTGCAGATAAGCGGAATGAAGGCTCTTTTCATCATTGACGAACTGCTCACGCCGCCGACTATCCGGCAAAAAGTGCAGATTGCCGAGGGCCTGATTAATATCGACCGGAAGGCAGCAATTGCGAGGTTGGGACAATTATTCAACGACAGCATTCCTGTTGTCAGAGTTGCCGCCCTGGAGGCACTGGGCAGGGTAGATTCGGTTTCGACTGAAAAATATGCTGGGAAAGGATTAAAAGACAACGACTACGTGGTGGCAATTACGGCCATTGACATAGCCGCTCGGTATAATCTGATCGATCTGATTCCCGAAATTGCGGGAATATACCTGGAACAGAGAGAATCTATCAATGATGATCTAAAAATTGCCATCATCGGCGCCCTGGGTAAATTTGCGGCTGATTCGAGCTATGACAGCGTGGTAATCGCCGCCCTTGAGGAAGGCTGCAACGATGAATCATATTTGATTCGGAAAAGGGCGGCTCACGCATTGCAGGACAGATATAATATCGACCGGTTGGGGCAGGTCGGCCTTGCTCGAACGGGAATCGAGAAACGCAACTACCACGATCTCTTTCATCGTTACGACGCCAATCCGGCCGCCGTTCTGGAAACGTCGCGCGGGACAATTACCATAGAACTGCTCTACGATGATGCCCCCAAAACGGTCAACAATTTTATCTCACTCGCTGAGAAGGGATTTTATGATAACCGCGTTTTTCAGCGGGTCGTTCCCAATTTCGTTATTCAGGACGGATGCCCGCGCGGGGACGGCTGGGGCGGCCCAGGGTACACGATCAGGTGTGAATATAACCTCCTGTCGTACACAACCGGCATGGTCGGCATGGCCCTGTCGGGCAGGGATACGGGCGGCTCACAATATTTTATCACTCTTTCGCCGCAGCCGCATCTTGACGCTCGATATACAATCTTCGGCCGGGTTATTTCCGGAATGGACATCGTGCAGCAAATTGTCCGAGGCGACAGCATTAAAAATGTCACCATTCAATATGGTGACCCGGGGGAAAAATGACCGCTTGTCGGCCCGTACCGATCGCGCCGCCCGATTTATATTTTTTCGCAGGCGTAGGGTAAAGGCTTTATGAATATTCAGTTCGAGCCTGGAAAAATTTGATCCGATTACATAATCAGCACCGTGTACCAAAACATTTCGGAGAGGTTGAAGATGAAAACCAAAACGCACAAGATTGAACCGGCCGAGGGGGAAAATATCATTCTGGGGATGTCGCATTTTATCAAGACAGTCGAAGATATTTATGAAGTTATGGTCAATGCTTCGCCGTCGATAAAATTCGGCATCGGTTTCTGCGAGGCTTCCGGTCCCTGCCTGGTTCGCAGCGACGGCAATGATCCCGAGTTAATTGATAAGGCGGAAAAGACGGCTTATGATATAGCCGCCGGGCACAGTTTTATCATATATATGCGTGAAGGACATCCAATCAACGTCCTGCCGGAACTGAAAGCCTGCCGCGAGGTCTGTCGTATCTTCTGCGCCACGGCCAACCCGGTCGAGATTCTGATTACTCAAACCGACCTGGGCCGCGGCATCATCGGCGTGGTGGACGGTTATTCCCCCCGTGGTATCGAAAACGATGAAGATAAAAAGGCCCGCGTCGAGCTTATGCAGAAGATCGGGTATAAGCGGTAAGCCGGCGTTTTTCTTTAAACAATTGACCGATATATATCGTCTTCTATACGCCGGTGAGTAAAACAGGAAATAGGAAAATTCAAAATAAAACTTGCTATTTATATCAAGGGAAGTTAAATTAATATTATTTCTTTAATTTAGTCATTTAATAATGACGACGTCAATTGTGGAGAATTAACAATGAAAAAAGTGTATCTCTTTAGGGAAATAGTGATATTATCGCTAATTCTTACCTGGTCAAGCCCTATCAATAGTGCCGCAAGATTTGAGAGGCAGGATAACTGTCTCGTTCCCAAAGTACTTGGCTCACCCAATATACAATATGAAGCTCACAGAATTGGAAGGGTCGGTTTAACGGTTACGAATTTTGGCACTGTTGGAACGGGGTTTATCTCCAACCCTGTTTGCGATGGTGAGATATGTCCATCATGTGAATTTCCAGTCAACTCTGACCTAGAATATCTATTTGCTGGAGCTATATGGGTTGGCGCTGTAGCGGGATCGGATACGTTGGTCTCGGTGGGCGCAGATGGATGGTTTAGCGACATAAATGAGTTTCTCCCCGACGAGGGGACTATGGGTGAGATTATTACTCGTTCCAATATTCCAAGCAGGGCGAATTACCATCCGGATGCAATTTCAGAGCAGGATATCATATGTGTTTTTACTGATACTTTTACGAACCCGGGTTTAACCGGCATAGATCCACTTGACAATAGACCGCATATTCCTCTTAACATTGAACTCGTGCGGGCCAGTTATGCCTGGTCATACTCGTATTTGGAAGATATTGTCATTTTCAATTACAATATAAAAAATATCGGACCTAATCCACTCGAAAGCGTTTGGATAGGTATCTATATGGATGGGGATGTATATCATAAATCTCATCAATCTGATGGATCCAGAGATGATATAGCCGGGTTTTTCCCGGAAGAAAACCTGGCCTATATCATAGATAACGACGGCGATCCTGATCCTTCTTTGCAATATTGGACTTATACAAGTCCACTCTCGGTAATGGGTTTGAAATTCCATGGCGTAGATAAAACATTTGTTTATCCTAATTTTAACTGGTGGGTTTCAAACGGCAACTCTGTACTTGATTTTGGCCCGCGTCTAGCAGGTTCTGAAGAAGACCCGTTCCGTTCTTTCGGCAAGCATTTGGGAACCCCAACTGGTGATAGGAATAAGTATTATATTCTAAGTCATCCGGAGCAGGACTATGACCAGCTTTTCACCGCTATTTCGCATGTTGAAGATGGATTTCTGGAACCGCCAACAACTTCTTTGCCCGCTGATATTGCCGACGGTTATGATACACGATTTCTTTTATCTTTCGGTCCTTTTTATATTAATCCTGCCGCCACTGTTACATTTGGTTACTCTCTGATAATGGGAGAAGATATTCATGTAGACCCGACAGATTTCGCGGACTACTTCGATCCGGATAATCCTCAGGCTTTTTATGAGCATCTTGATTTCACTGATCTAATTGAAAATGCACATGTTGCTGATTTAATATATAGTTCCCTTCCACTTACGGCAGACCGCCATGACAATGTAGGCTTACCCTCTAAATTTACCATTTCACAAAATTACCCAAATCCATTCAATCCAGTGACAACAATCGAGTACACTCTTCCACGAAAAGCACAGGTGGAAATCGCCATATACAATCTACTTGGACGGATGGTTCGGACTCTTGTCAACGAAACCAAGGCCGCCGGTATTTATCAAACCCAATGGGACGGCAAGAACGAAAAGGGTTTGGATGTTGCCACCGGTATTTACTTCTATCGCTTTCAAATGGATAACCACGTGGAAACGAAAAAGATGATGTTGCTGAGATAACGTGAACGCAAACGTCTTCCAGCCACGCTCCGAACCGTGCGCTGAGTATCCGTAGAGAAAGTATAGTTATACATATTGGCCTAATAGTTTTAGCTTGCATGAAACAATAGCGGATAAGCGTAATTGTCCAGTATATTACTCCAAGCTTATGGGCAACAATAAATTCCCCATATAATACTATAAGGCTCAATTATTTAATAAAAAGCATCGTTCGGGCTATTTGTGATATGTTCATTTTAACGGCGTGTCTCGCATGTTTGCATGAAGGTATTTTTAGTTTTGAATTTAAGTCTTTAATCGCTATATTAAACTTCGATTGCAAGAAAGCATCCGTCCATGCAGGGAATCATTTTAACGGGCGGCAAGGGATCGCGCCTGAAACCGCTGACCGATCATACCAACAAGCATCTGCTTGACGTTTGCGGCAAGCCGATGATATACTATTCCCTTTCTATCCTGGCTTCCTCCGGAGTAAAAGATATCACCCTGGTTTCCAACCCTCAGCATATCGGCCTCTTTGAAGAGCTTCTTTCGGATCGTTTTAACGGCCGTTTCGAGACCATGCGATTTATCGCTCAGACCGACGAAAAGCCGGGCATCGCCGGGTCGATCCAGATGATGCCCGAAGACGTGCGCGTCGGGCCATATATGCTGGTCCTGGCCGATAACATTATCGGCGAGTCGGCTATGGAATTTTGTCGGAAATTCGAAGAGAAGCCTAATTCCGCCCTGACGCTTTTGGCCAGAGTGCCGTCCTCGAAATCGTTCGGCATGGCGCGCCTTAAGGAGGGACAACTCAGGGTTATAGAAGAAAAGCCGGACGGTCCGGCCTCGCACTGGGCTATAATCGGTATCTACTTTTTCCCGAAAGACCTGTTTGAAATTGCCGCCCGGGTAACGCCGTCGTGGCGAGGCGAGTATGAAATAACCGATATTCTGGCCAGCTATCTCGAACAGGGGCGGCTCAAACACCAGACCCTCTCCTGCTGGTGGGTGGATGCCGGAACGCATGAATCGCTGGCGCGAGCCAAACGGCTGATTTCCGGTGAAGCGGCTGCGCTTGAAAAGGACGATAAAGGCCAATGAAAAACGGCGGTCAGCCCTGGCCGTGATCTTCAGGTTTTGCGTTCCTTTTTCCGGGCGGCCGGGAAAAGGATATTATTGAGAATCAGGCGGTAGCCGGGCGAGTTTTTGTGAAGCGACAGATCGGTCGGCGGATCGTGAACCATATGCTGGTAATCTTCCGGGTCGTGGCCGGAGTAAAAGGTGAAGGTTCCCCGGCCCAGATTGCCGTGCAGATATCGGACCTCATCATATTCCAGCGGTTCGCCAAGAACGATAACGTATTTCTTCAAAAGAGACTTGCGCAGGCCGGTGGTCTGGCCCATAAAGCCGTTAACTACCGGCGAGTGACATTGCACCAGCATGGTCGGGACCGGGTCGAGCTTGGCCGAAAACTCAAACAGGTAAAAAATATCGTCGCCCGGATTCAGGAAATGCTCCAGCCGGTCGGGGTAGGTGTCGATATTGGAATGGCGGTAAAGCATCGGGTCGAGCGTGACGGTGAAGTCAGTAAAGGCTAAGGTCTTGGAATAGTCAAGACGACTCTGGCAGTCGGGATCGATCGGATCGCCGTCGAATTCGGCCGGGGCGATATCAATGTTGCCGGCAGTGAGGGCAATATCGAGCGTTTCGGTGGCGCTGCACATGGCAAAAAGAAAACCTCCCCTCAGGACATATTCCTTAATCGCTCGCGCGACCGCTTTCTTGCATTCGGAAACCTTGTTGAAGCCGAGTTTGTGCGCCATCGCTTCGTTGGCGGCCACGTCCTGCTGGTACCAGAGTTGATTACGGAAAGCAGAGTAGAATTTGCCGTATTGCCCGGTGAAATCTTCGTGATGCAGGTGCAGCCAGTCGTAGTTTTCAAGCTCGCCTCTCAGGACTTCCTCGTCCCAGAGAATTTCATAATTGATTTCGGCGTATTCCAGAGCCAGACGGACGGCGTCGTCCCACGGCTGCAGCGTGGAGGGCGTATAAACGGCGATGGCAGGGGCTTTCTCCAGATGTACTCGCTCCATGTTTTCAACCTCGATAATACGGAAGATATCGGCCATAGCGGCGTTATCGACCGGTTCAACGACCACGCCTCGAATCAAACAGATATCTCGGTTGGCGTCGTTGTCTTCGATAAGAAACGACCCGGCGCGGTAATTGAGCAGCCACTCGGCTTTCTGCTCGTGTTCCAGGCAGGCATAAACAATGCCGTAAGCCTTGAGATGATCGGTTTGTACTTCATCCATCGGGATCAGGAGCATTCCCGCCCATGAAACCGGCGTAATAATTAGAAATAATAAAAGACCGATGACTATGCTTGATACTGTCTTCATTCCCGGTCAATCAAACCTGCAGGCAATAATCTTAAACGTCTTTATTCGCCGCAAGTTCAACTTTTTCTCCATGGCTTAATGTAATGCAAAAAGAAGATATGTAAATAGAATTTACGCCTGCTTGCGGTAATCGGCCAAAAAATATATAATTATCATATGATTCAAATGAGACGGTATTGGAGAAAGATACTGCTGGCGCTTGTCGTGCTTGCCGTCATTGCGCCGCTTTTTTATTATGGAACTCCATTTTATACCTCCAGCCCGGATATATGTTATGTAAAGGCGAAAGTGCTTCATGTCCTGGAGGGAGATATCTTTGCCGATCCGGTGTCCGGTTATGATACCCTCCATCCGCCTCTTTATCATATATTTTTGGGGTTTTTCAAGGCTTTCGGCCCGGGGCTGGATACAATTCTGATGCTTGTGACGATTTTCAATGTATCCCTGCTCTTTGTTTTTACATTCAAGATTATTGAGTGCGTCTATGATCGGGCGATTGCCTTTCTTACATCTTTGTTGCTTCTGTTTATTGTAGAGTATATGGGGTATACCGGTATTCTTCTGGCGACGTCATTTTACTTTTCCATTTCCTTTTACCTCTGCGGCCTGTGGCTGTTTCTTAAGTCCGAAAAATCGCTGAAACTCTCTATTATGGCTTCCGTTTTCTGGGGATTGACCTTTTTTATTTCACCCGTCTATGTATTCCTTTTGGGTTTAACATTTCTTTACGAGCTTCTGATTGCCCGCAGATATAAAAGATTTCTGGTGATGGCGGCGGCTTTTCTTGTTACGATATCCCCTTATATAATAGAAGCCGTCCATATTTATACTTCGGATCTTTGGGGATCGGCGGTTTTCGCCTTCTGGCGGGGCGTTCCCGACGCGGCGTGGTGGAAAGGATTATGCCTTGAATTCATCTCGCCCACCAAAGGAGTCTGGCTCAGTATCCCGTCCGCAATACATATCCTTTTCCTTTTGCTGGCCGTAGCGGCAATAGTGCGGCAAAGAAAAGCCCATTGGTTTATACCGGTAGCGGCGCTGGCGTATTTTTTGACATCTTATCATTTCTCGACCCAGTACGGTATCCGGATTCACCTGTTTCTTTCGATTTTTATTGTAGCCACGGTGCTGGCCGGTCTCAAACATTACAAGATCAATAGGCATATACTGTTATTACCGGTTCTGGTAATAACGATATTTTCCGTTTATTGGCATTACAATTCTATTTCGTTCTATTATGAAAAGGAAAAGGCCACCTTTGCCCCATTTAAAGAGTCGGGGAAAGCATTGTGGGCAAGTCTTAACCGGCATCTGGTAAAGGGCAAATATATATTTTGCACCAAGGACGTTTATCGTTATTACATAATGACTCATTTCCCCGTCCATTCTTTGGGGGCGTACCGCACGCTGGAGTATTTTCAGCTTAATTCACGCATCGCAGAAATGCTTGATAACGATTATCACGCGGTAATAAACAGCGCTGATTATGAATTTATAGAAAGTATCGCGGATAAATATAACATTGAAACGGCGATAGTCAGCGGCGATGACTGGGAGGCGCCGCTTTTTCAAGTTATTGCTCAACTATGGACGCCGGTTTATGAAGACGAATACTTTGTTATTTATAAAAGGCCGTGGGGGGCTGAGGGAACTCTGCCGATACCGAGCCGCTAACGTCCCAGGTGGTAACCTGCTTATTTATGAATGGGAATGATTGTTTTCAACATTATAACCGGGAATTCGGCATTAGTCGAAAGACGGGATATAAACCGGTCAGGCAATATATAAATAAGGGATTGACGGTGTTGATATATCGTTGCCGGACACCGAATTATTATCCGAACGCAGTTCCTGCCGATATTTGAGGAGATGATTTTGTCATTGCATGTTTCTCATCCGTCTGCCCCGCCGAAACCGCCAAGTTTCTTATTTTGGCAATCGGCCTGATGTTATATGATCCCTATGTGCCAAACGATCCCGAATGCCGTAAAAAACTCGTAGTGCGGTGGAACAGAATGCGGCAATGATACTCGGTATTAAGGAGTTGTTTTTAAATGTGATCTATGATATCCTGTGAGCGATATAATCGGATTGATGAAAATTGATGACAGAAGATTGCCTGGCTGTATAGGACAGGCAATGCCCGAAGGGATAAAGAGATGAAAAGACTCGGACAATTAATCCGGCTGCTGATGCTTCCGGCGCTTTTAGCGCAGCCTGCGGCATCGGAAAGCGCGGCGCCGGTTGACGTCAGGGAGATCATTCGCCGGATCGACCGGTTGTATCGTTCCGAGTCGAGTTATTCCGAGCTGGAGATGGAAATAGTAACGCCGCACTGGCAGCGCACCCTGGCGATGAACGGCTGGTCTCTGGGGATGGATAAGACCTTCATCCGAATTACGTCTCCGAAGAAAGAAAATGGGGTCGCCACGTTGCGTATAGAAAATGAAATGTGGAATTATCTGCCAAAAACTAATAAAGTGATGAAAATACCGCCCTCAATGATGATGAGCTCCTGGATGGGGTCTGACTTTACCAATGACGATCTTGTCAAGGAGTTCTCCCTGTTCGAGGACTATAACTACGAGTTGATCGAAGTCGAAGACGCCAGCAAAGATTTCATATACATTAATTGTATTCCCCGTGAGGATTTGCCGGTGGTATGGGGCAATATAGTGATTGCCGCCACAAGAGAGGACTATCTCCCGGTCTGGCAGAAGTATTACGACGAGGCGGGTAAATTGATGCGAGTGCTGAATTACAGCGACGTCAGAAAATTCGGAGACCGCACTATCCCCGCCACCATGGAAATGATTCCCCGGGCCAGAGAGGGGCACAAGACGGTTATTCGTTATCTCAAACTGGAGTTCAATCAGAAGGTCGATGACGAAGTCTTTTCATTGCGCAACCTGCGGGCCGGAAAGTAGAAAACGCGGTGATGTTGACTTTCCGGATAGCCTGGCGCAATATCTTCCGGCAGAAACGACGGACGATATTGACCGTGTTGACCATGTTCGGAGGCTTTACCCTGTCGGCGATTTCAATCGGCTGGGCGGATGGTACCTATAACAGAATCATCGACATGTTCACGCGCAACAGGCTCGGTCATATCCAGGTACACGCTGAAGGCTACCTTGATAAGCCGTCGCTTTATAAAAAGATCGACAGCTACGAGGCGGTTGGAAGGGTAATCGAGCGGACCCGGGGCGTCGAGGCCTGGGCGCCGCGACTATACTCGGCAGGGCTGGCTTCGGTCGGGGAGAAAAGTTCGGGAGTCCGGATTATCGGTATCGATCCGGAGCGTGAATCGGCGGCGACCAGGTTTGAGAAAAAAGTCATTGAAGGAAGGAGTTTTTCGCCAGACCCGTCGCACGAGGCCATCCTGGGAAAGGGCGCGGCCAAAACACTCAAAGCCGGAGTTGGCGACGAGATTGTGATCGTCTCGCAGGGCGCCGACGGGTCTATCGCCAACGATCTCTATACTATTGTCGGTATCATTGAAAGCGGCGATGCCACCGCTGATCAGAGTTCTTTCTATCTCCACCTGCAGGATGCCCAGGAATTGCTGGTGCTTGAAGGCGCTATCCATGAGATAGTGGTTGTTGTCGATAATCTTAATCAAGTAGCGCAGACGACCATAGCGATTCGGCAAACTCTGAACGATCCCCAACTGAAGGTTGCTCCCTGGCAGGAGTTTGCCAGATCGTTCTATGTCGCCATGCAGGCCGATAAGGAGGGCGCCTGGATTATGCTCTTTGTCATTGTCCTCATCGTGGCCGTCGGCGTACTTAACACCGTATTGATGACCGTGTTGGAACGAACTCGCGAGTATGGCGTTATGCGAGCGCTGGGAACCCGGCCGCTCCAGATTGTTCGACTGGTTCTTTACGAGGTCGCGTTGATGGCCTCTATCGGTATTGTGATCGGTTTCGGCTTGAGCCTGCTGATCAACTATATATTGTCGCTCCACGGCATCCCCATGCCTCTAACTTTCACCTACGGCGGAATGGAGTTTACTCATTACTACGCGGAAGTGAACGCTCACAGTTTTTATATACCGGCCATAACGGTAACGCTGTCGGCGATGATTGTAAGTATCTTTCCGGCCGCCAAAGCGGCCCGGATCGCACCGGCGCGGGCATTGCGAATGCATTAACGCAAGGTAAATTGTGAGACTATATCTAAAACTCGCCGTGCGAAATCTCTTCCGCAACAAGCGGCGGACCTTTATTGCCGGAAGCGCCATCGGTATAGGCTTGGCGGCCCTGATTTTTACCGACGCGCTGATAATCGGCATGAAGCAAAATATGATCGCCTCCGCTACCGAGTCATTCCTGGGCGAGGGGCAGATTCATCTTGATGATTTCCGGGAATCCTATGCCGTGGAAAAGACAATCGCCAATCGGGCGGAGGTGCTCGATCGACTCGCACGGGAAGACGCAGTCAGCCATTTTACCCGGCGCGCCATGTCTTTTGCCATGATTACTTCTCCCGCCAATCTTTCCTCGGTTACAATGGTGGGCATCGATCCTGCATCGGAGCATTATCTGTCGCAGATTGACGAAGCGATAATCGCCGGCGGTTACCTTACGGGCGAAAATCAGCGCGATCTCATCATCGGCAGCAAACTTGCCGAAATCCTGGAGGTCGATATCGGCAGCCGCGTGGTGTTGACGGTTGCGCAGGCCCACAGCGGCGATCTGGCGCAGGAAATGTTTCGCGTCTCGGGAATCTATCATTTTAACATCAAGGAGATGGATCGGGCCATGGCCTTTGTGTGTTTGCCGCGGGCGCAGCAGATGCTGGGAATCGGCGACGAAGTTCACGAGATTGCATTGCGTTTTACCGGCAGCGGACATGGAAGCGACCGGAGTTCCCCTTTCTGGCGGCGCTATTCGCAGGGCGGCAACGAGGCAGTAAGCTGGACCGTACTTCTGCCCGAACTGCAGGCGGCTTTCAAACTGACACAGTTTTCCACTTTCATTATCGGCCTGATTCTCTTTGGCGTGGTGGCGCTGGGGATTATCAACACCCTGTTTATGTCGCTTCACGAACGGATGTTCGAGTTCGGAGTGCTGCGAGCGGTGGGTACTCGATCGCTGGCCATGGTCAGATTGATTCTGTTTGAAGCGGGCGCACTGGCGGCTTTGAGCATTATCCTGGGCGCTGTTCTGGGTTGCCTGATTACCTACATAACCATGAAGACCGGAATTGACTATACCGGCATTGAGTTCGTAGGCGTAACTTTCAGGGAACTGCTTTACCCGGTACTTGAGCTAAAACAGTTTATCATTTATCCCTGCGCGGTTTTCCTCTTTACCATCCTGATGGGGATTTATCCCGCGCTCTTTGCGGCCAGAATGTCGCCGGCCAAAGCGATGCGCCGGAGTTTTTAGGAGGATACGCGGATGTCACAGGTCAATACGGAAGATTTGATCGTTACTCGGTCGGTAAGGAAAGTGTACCGGGATAACGGCGTACCGGTGGAGGCGATACGGGGTATCGACCTGACCATCAGGTGTGGGGAATTTACCGCTATTGTCGGACCCTCCGGTTCGGGCAAGACCACGTTCCTGAATATAATTTCCGGCCTTGACCTGCCCAGCGACGGCGAAGTGTGGCTGACCGGCAAAAAGCTGTCGTCTATGAGCGGCAGGGAACTCTCGGATTTTCGACGCGACCGGATCGGCTTTATCTTCCAGGCCTACAATCTGATCCCTGTATTGACGGTCGAAGAGAATGTTGAGTATATCATGCTGCTCCAGGGTATCCCGAAAGATGAACGGCATCGACGAGTCGAGACGATCCTTACAGAGTTAGGCCTTGAGGGTTTTACCGGCCGGTTGCCGACCAAGCTCTCGGGGGGACAACAGCAGCGGGTTGCCGTCGCACGGGCCATGGTTTCCCGTCCCTCGCTGATTCTGGCCGATGAGCCAACCGCCAATCTTGACTCGCGGGCCGGCGCCGAACTGCTCGACATGATGCGCGAACTGAACGAAAAAAGCGGAATAACCTTTATCTTCTCCACACACGATAAACAGATAATGGAACGAGCCCGACGGCTGGTAACTCTCAAGGACGGTAAAATCGATAGTGACGAAACCAGAAATTGAGATGCAATCGCTGAATCCGGTAACTCAGGAAAAAATATCGAAGAATATGAAGCGGTTAAGTGTCCTTTTGGTGGCCGTTGTTTATATGATCTGCCGGCCGGGGAGCATTTCGGCCTCTGATCAGATTTCCATCAACGGTTATTACAAGAACTACTTTACGGCCATTGACAGACCAAGCATTAAGAACCTGCCCGATACGCCGGATCAACCGCTAACCGGCGCCGTCAACAACCGACTAAGGCTTAACCTGCTTGGCCGCGCCAGTAAGCGGCTGTCGCTGACCCTGGCCTATGATTTTTCTCCCCGAGTACAGGACGCCTCTCTTTTTGACGAGCAGCCGCTGTCCATGGACTTCAACCCGCCGGTCTATCGCGCCGTCGATCTTGATTCCCGACTTTATCCCGACGAGGATGATCCGGTCGGCAGCTTTGCCGTTTTTCACAACACGGATCGCGCCTATTTTACTATAAGCTGCAACTTGGCCGATATTTACCTTGGAAGACAGGCAATTGCCTGGGGATCGGCGCGGGTAATTAATCCCACCGATATCTTTACGCCTTATGCGTTCAATGAACTGGATGTGGAAGACCGCCCCGGAATAGATGCGATCAGGATACGGGTACCGATCGGTTTTATGGGCGAGATCGACGCAGGTTACATCTTCGGGGACGATTTCGAATTTGATAACAGCGCGATGTTTCTGCGAAGCAGGTTCTATTATCGCCGCACCGACATTGCGCTGATTGTGGTCGGGTTTCGGGAAAATCTCCTGATGGGATTTGATTTGACTCGCTCCATCGGCGGAGCGGGATTCTGGGTGGAAGGAGGCTATGTCATCGTCGATGCCCTTGACGGCGAAGGGCGCGACAGCGGTAAGGATTATTTCCGCAGCAGCGTGGGCCTCGACTACAGCCTGAGGGACGGCACCTACTTATTCGTTGAGTATCACTTCAATCAGGCAGGGGCAAGTGAACCGAATAAGTACCTGCCGAGATCAGAAGAAGCCACTTACAAATCCGCCACGGCGGATGTTTATCTCTTGGGCAAGCATTACTTGGCGCCCGGAATCTCATATCAGGCAACTCCGCTGATTATTATTTCCGGCCAAGCGTTGATTAATCTTGCCGACCCCTCGCTTCTTCTGGCCCCGCAGGCCGAATACAATATCGCTCAGGATATCTATCTGTCGGCGGGCGCTTACCTGGGATTGGGAAAAAGTCCGATTTTCGAGATTGACCGGAGCCACGGCCCCATTTTGCGGCTTCGTTCCGAATTCGGCGGTTATCCTGATTTCATCTTCACTTCTTTTCGTGTTTATTTCTGACATCAACGCCATCCGGCGAACAACATATATGGGAGCTGACGGGTAACCTCTCGCTCAAGGGCATGGGATTATTATCCGATAGAATCAAAAGGTTTGACGCTGTTCCCGCAAAGTGATAATGTCCTATTTAAGCAAAGTAGAAATATCCTGTTG
>CAZSYD010000054.1:0-14800 GCA_964611355.1 uncultured Ignavibacteriales bacterium
GAAGCAATTATTTTTGAATTAATATATCAATCGATGAGTTCTGTCCATTCAGGATAATTGTCGGGGCGGATTTGGCGCCGGTGTATTCGCCGATGCTGACATTACCGCTGACGGTTATGACCATCGGGAGGTCGCTTTCAATCTCGCCGCCCGAGGTTTGCGCCGATATGTTATAAATTACCGGCCTGGGCAGCTCTATGGTGATATCGCCGAAGGTGGTCGAAACCTCGCAGTCGTCATCCTGCCCCAGGAATAGCCGCACCAATTCCACGGAACCGTTCTGATTGTTAATCCGGAAGGGGCCTTTGAGATTTTCCCCGGAAATCGTGCCGAAAGTCGTTCGCACGGTCGAAGCGCCGCTAATATCAACCAAATCCACCGAGGCGTTTTTGTTATTGATGACAACGTCGCCCTTTATGGAGGAGAGATAGACCGGGCCAAACTGATTGGAAACGATGACGCCGCCTCCGGCATTTGAGACCGAGACGGAAGCGTTGCTGTTATCGATCTGCACCGGGCCGCCGACGGTTTTCAGAGAAACCTCGCCGAAGCTGTTGTCAATCGTTACTTTGCTCTGAGCGTTCTCAATTGTTATAGGACCGTTAGACGAGGCTATTTGAACGTCCTTTTTTACACCGTCAATATAGGTCGGGGCGAAGCTGTTGGCCACCTCGAGACAGCCGCCGACGCCGGTGATCTCCATTTGGGCGTTGGCGTTTCGGGCAACAACGTCGCCGGTGACATTTTCAATCCGCACCTGGCCGAAAGAATTGGTCAGATTCAACTCGCCGTCGATATCGTAAATTTCGATTTCACCGTTACTGGAATGAATCTCGGCATCACCCTTGTGACGATGGATCATAACGACTCCGGAATTGCTGATCTGAAGGGAGCCGGACGATTTTTTCACGGTTATCGGAGCGTAACTGTTGGCAAGTTTCATTTCGCCGTCGATATCTGCCGCCTCGATGGGCGCGAAAGAATTGCTTACCTGAAGCGCCCCGCTGACTTCCTCCATATAAATCGGGCCGGTGGAATTGCCGATGGTTACATCACCGTCAATTCGCTGGACATCGATAGAGGCGAAATTAGATTTTATCGTTAATCGGTTTTGTAAATCGCTTATGCTTACCGGCCCGAATGAATTTTCGATCTCTACCGGGTTTGAGCGCGGCAGGGAAACCTCCAGTTTCGAGGCGATAATATTGGCCGTTTTTTCTTTATCTTTCGGGTAAATTACTTCAATGGTTATTAAATCGTCTTTGTGGCTGGTGACCATCCGGATTTCCTCAGCCAGGTTACGGCTTTTTTTCGAGCTTTCGGAATAGTTGACAGTCAGTTCGGTCTCGACGCTGGAGCGATTCCATGTCTCAACTTCGACGGCGCCTATGTGGTTGTTCAGCTCTATGATTATGTCATCATTGTCCACCGTCACCACGCTGGATTGCGTCAGGGAGGCGTCAAGATCCAGGGCGCTGAATTTGCTGTCATACCGAGACGAATAGGGCAGCGCAGGCACAGAAGGGACATCGGGTACTTCTAAAGAGAGACGGATTTTCTCCGCTTCCTGCAGGGCCTTTTCAGCTTGGTGCATGGCTTGATTGATGATTTGGGTGAGGGTTTCGGCGTCGAGGATTTCCCGGTATCTTTCGTCGGAGAACTGGTCGTCAAGCTCTTCCCCTATATCCTTGAGGTCGTCCTCAAAAGCCCGCAGCCGCCGCAGGTATTTGCGCTGTGAACGGGAATCGATTTCTTCCGTTTCCCCTTTGATCTCATCGAGCTTGTCGAGAACCTCCTCCATTTGGTCCATTACTTCTTGGTGATATTCTTCGGAATATTCCTCGCGCAGCGTTTGGCGGAATTCCTTTATAGCGTCGGCCATTCCCGATAAGGACACCTGCCCGAATTCCTCGAAGAAGATATCGAACTCATCAAGCACCGCTTCCAGTTCATCTATCAGATCAACGAGGTTTTCTCCGAAAACTGTTGCGGCCTCATCAACAGGTTTTTCGTTTTGCTCTTCGTCTTCAGTGTAGTTGTCCGGCACCGGTGGCGCGGCAAGCAAAGGCGATCCCAGGGTAAGCAGGAAGAGAATAATTGAGACGGTCAGGAATTTAATGGCGCTCATTTTGGCAGGCGGGTTAATCATAGATGCCGCCTTTTTGAATGAAAGAAGAACCGCTGGCCCGGTAAGCGGGTCTTTCGGCGTTGACAGTCCCGATACGACGATAAATGGCGATTTTATGCGCGTAGGTCGTTGCCAGTTGAGTTTTTATCCGGCGATTTTCCGGAAAGCGGTCGAGGGCCGATTTTATCATTTTTATTTTTTGATTCAGCGCCTGTACCTGGTTCAGGTAATAATCGCGAACCTCCGGGGGGAACATATTACCATTGGCCATCATATACAACGATAAATATTCGATATTTGAGTTGAACTCTTCAGCCCGGGCTAACTCGCCTGTGGGGTAACCGTCGTTTTCAACCTTCGCGCCCGGCAGCAGGCACAAAAAGGTTATCAGGAGACAACTTGTGAACATGCCGGCCAGATTAATTCTCCAGGCCGAAGAAGCGCGATTATTGGAGGGGAGACCTTCATCACCCCATGGATGCTCGTCGAGTTTCAGCGAGATTCTTTCCCAGAGACAGGGGGCAGGAGTGTCCGGTTCGAGCTTATGAGAGCTTTTCTTCAAGCGTTTGTAAAACGCAAGTTCCTCCCGGCAATTTCGACATTTGGCCAGATGAGCCCGAATCCGGGCTTCGTCTTTGGCTGATAAAGGCGCGTCAATCCTGTCCGATAGAAGCCGTTTGACTCGGCGGCATTTGCCGCCCAATGCGAACATGTTTATACCTCCCGGCCGGTGAGTATCCGGCGCAGCATTGCTCTCGCTTTGAAGAGTTGGGACTTGGAAGTCCCTTCGGCCAGTTTCAGTTGCTCGGCGATTTCTTTGTGGTTGAAACCTTCGATTTCGTGCAGAATGAAAACAACCCGGCAACCTTGCGGAAGTTTTTGAATGGCGTTTTCCAATTTTCGTTTCAGAATCAGTTTTTTCTGATCCGGCTCCGTTGCGCCGCAGTTGCCGTCGTTCAAATCTTCGAAGGCGCCCTTTTTTCTGCGGAGATGTTCCAGACCGACATTTATGCAGATGCGATATAGCCAACTGGAAAGGGTTGATCGTCCGGCAAAAAGGTCGATTTTCTGATAAGCGCGGATAAAAGCTTCCTGAACGACATCTTCCGCGTCCGCCGCCGCTCCGGTTAACCGGAGGGTCAGGTTATACAGGGCGCGGATATTATGATCGTAAACTTCCTTGAATAAAGACCGATTGCCGGCGGCAATCGCTTTTGCGGTCTGAAGATCCTCCGCGTAACTCGGCCCGGAAGCTCCGATAATTTCAGAGCCGTTTACCCCTATAGCTGATTCCCGTATACCCATTTTCAATCGCCTTTTCTTATTTTAGGACGCCTGAGACGGCCCAAGCGTTGCCGTTCACAACTATAATTTACGATTTTTTACCCCCTTGGTTTCATCTGGGAACTTGACAATGAAACCGAATTGAGTATATTACAATCTGTGGCAAAAAGTTATTGCCGCTATCAGTTTACCCGCCGCCGGACATATGCAGGGTTGATTCCTGACCGGAATTGCAAGGTATGCAGAGGATTTACCACAGGCAGGCCTCAGCGGATGATCGATCCGATTTCAAGAACGCCGTCCGCCCTTTTGTGTGTACGGTAACTTGTTGGTTTATAACAACAAAGGACATTTTATAAGTCCCCACCGTTAATGACAGGCCGAAGAGGTTATTCGGCATAACAGTTGCGCCAAGAGCGTTTGAATTATTATAGCCCGGGGACTCAGTATGAGCAGGAAAATATCGCTATGCCTTGCAATCGCTTTCCTGATGGTCATGGTTTTTTCCGTGGCCGAAGGAAGCGGTCTTTTGCCGGGGGATGATCCGAGTCAATTCAGAAAAAGCCTTCATCCCGATTTCTCCGGCAGGACTCAGGCCGGAACAATCGTAGTTCCTGATCTTTTGCCTTCGGCGATCGCCATGGCCGCCAAGGCGAACTTTAATGATCTTCTTATATCCGAAACAGTCGGGCCGGCCAATTTTGACCAGGACAAGGCGGATATTACCGGTTTGAGAGGCGGCCGTATGGCGGCAGTCTGGGAAGACGACCGGTTTGGCGCGGTGGCGATTTTCCTGCAGCTTTTTGATAACAACGGCGGCCCGATCGGAGCCAACACTCCGCTGGTTTTTGGCCAGGATTACAATCTGTCCGATCCGGTGATCTGCGCTGATACTTTGGGCAGTTTCTATGTCGTCTGGCGGGAAGATGTCAACGGTTTTTTGCAGGCGGCGCGTTTTGATTCGCTGGCCGATCCTCTTACCGAAGTATTTTTCATCTCCGATACCGTTTTTTCAAGTTACGTGGGCGAGTTTGATGCTGCCTGTATACCTGACGGAAAACTGGTCGTCGCCTGGGAAAACTATACAATCGGCAGCGAAATAGCTTTTCGGATATTTGATACTGACGGAAGCTCTCTTACTTCCGTAATAACCGCCAACAGCGACGGTTCTCTTAATCAGCACTGGTCTCCGGAGGTCGTCGTCGGTACAAATAATGATATTGCGCTGGTCTGGGAGGATTACCGCAACAGCGACGCCGATATCTATTTCCGGCTTTTCAATTCCTCCGGCGCAGCCTATGCGTCTGAGTTCCGCCTTTCCGACGAATCGGCTCGTGACTATGCCCGATATATGCCGTCGCTGGCTTATAGTTCTATCGACGGCTACATAGCCGGTTGGACTGACCTTCGCGAGGGCCAGAATCTTTACCTGCAGCGGATTGATGCATCCGGGATATTGAACGGCGCCAATATTTTCCTGAGCGGTGAAACTTCACAACATTCCAACTGGGAGCTGGATCTGACGGTCAATTCTCTCGGTTGCCTGGTTGCCATCTGGACGCTTTACGGAACAGATAATTCGATAATGATGCAGCGGTTTTCCCCCGGCGTTCTTATGGACGGTTCGGCTCAGGTTGTTTCGGACGCCGTGGAAGACCGGAGATTTAATCCGGCGGCAGCCGGCGGTTGGACCGGAAATATCGGGGTCGTCTGGACCGATTTGATCACCGGCTCGATAGATATCTTCGGCGCTTTCCATACCAACACCGGAACCGTTTTGCAGTTCCCATTTGTCGTCAACGACGACACCGCCGGCAGTCCTTCTATCGAAGCGGACGTGGCCGGTTTTAATCGGTTTGAATGGTCGATTGTCTTTACCGATCTGCGCCGCGATGCAGGTGATATCATGCTTCAGCGGGTTTACGTCGGCGGAGAATTGCTCGGCGGTAATCGGCGTATCAACGCCGACGATGTCGGCGGATATCAATCGCAGCCGGCCGTTGCCGCGGGAGCCGGTAAGCTGTGCATAGGCTGGACGGATGATCGCAGCGATACTATCGGCGGCCAGAATATCTTCTGCCGTTTTTCGTGTCCCACCTACGAGTTGACTCCGGAGATTGTGGTTAATGATGATTATGCCGGTTCGGTTTCGCATTACGAATCGGACTGCGCTATAGATGATGATGGCGTTGCGCTGGTTGTCTGGACGGATACCCGGTCGGGGAATGCCAAAATCTACGGACAGCTTTTTAACGGCGACAATGACAAGCTTGGCGATAATTTCCTGATCGGCCCGGACGCCCCGGCAAAAATCGGCGGCGCACCGGTTGTCCTTGTGCATAACTCGCAGTCATTCGTCGTAGCCTATCTGAATCGGCTCGACCATACTGTTGAAGTCAAAAAGGTCAGCGCCGAGGGGTTGGTTACCGATGCTTTTACGTTTACTTCCGACCGGACCGGGTTCCAGATTGACGGTTTTGACGCCGCTATCGGGTCCGGCGACTTGATATATATAATCTGGCACGCTTTTAATGCCGGTCAAACCGATCTTTTCCTGACTTCCTTTAATTCTTCCGGTACGATTCAGTCGATCACGCAGGCGATTACCGACGACATGCAGGCTGATCCGGATATGCCGGATATTGCCGCCAATCAGCAGGGTTATCTGTTGATAACCTGGCTGGACAGTCGCACCGGGCGGAAAACGCCTTTTCGCCAGATATTTGACCCTGCCCTTCTGCCCATCCAGGGTAACCAGCCGGCCTGCGCTTCGGCGGCCCCGTATATGCAGTCGCCGGTTGTGGCGGCCAATTTCGGACGAGGAATCTTTGTCTGGTCGGATGCCCGTTCCAACGGTTTGAACGTTTATGCTTCGCAGTTGCTTTTTTCGCCCACTTCCGCCGACGATGATAGCGGCCACCTGCCGTCGATATTTGGGCTTAAGCAGAACTACCCCAACCCGTTCAACCCGTCGACGATCATAGATTTCACGTTGCCGAAGACCGGCCATATCAAAATTGAAGTAATTAACCTGCTGGGGCAGAAGGTGCGAACGGTTATTGATGGGGTTTGCCCGGCGGGCAGTCACAGTATAACCTGGGACGGCACGTCCGACGACGGCAAAAAAGTCGCTTCGGGGGTTTACTTCTATCGAATGGAAAGCGACGGCTTCAATCAAACGCGAAAAATGATTTTAATGAAATAGACCGTGTCGGATATATTATGGCGCTTCTTTTACGCCTGACTCTTACAGTCTGCCTGATAATTTTTACCGGCGGCGGTCTCGCCGCTATTGATTGGCCGATAGACCCTCCTGACCAGTCTCACCCTATAGGGAACTCATACGGCGAATTCCAGTGTTATGGCGGTTCGCCTTATATGCATCCCGGCATTGATATAATGGCTCCGGCGGGAACGCCGGTGTACGCGATCAAATCCGGTTATGTCAAAGCGGTTTTGACCATCTATGCTGATCTTCACTGGCGGGTGGCTATCGGCGATTCGGCGGGCGCCGCCGAATGTGACGGCTGGTTGTATGCTCATCTGGACAAACTTACCATACCGGTCAATGAGGGTGACTGGGTTGAAGAAGGCCAGTATATCGGTGATCTCGTTCAATGGCCGGTGGCCGGATTCCATCATCTGCACTTTGTCAAGATTCGCCATTCCGGCCTGGTCTGGGACTCGGACTGGGAATTTATCGACAATCCTCTGGATGAACTCAATGTTATCGACGATCCCGACGCTCCGGTCTTTGAGATGGCTTATGGCAATCAGAAATTCGCCTTTTGTCGGAACGTATCGGCGGACTATTTCCAGGAAGGCGAACTGCTTGAAGGCGGCGTGGATATTGTATGCCGGGTGTATGATTATATCAATCACTATGACTGGAAATTGACCCCGCACCGGATAGAATATATGATCGACGGAGATTCGGCCGTTCCCTGGACTAACTCGGTTTGCTTCACCGGTCTTCTCGATTATGACCACAATGTTGAAGTCATTTATCAAGTGAACGGCGCATTGCAGTCACGGGGCGATTATAATTCCCGCGTATTTTACTTCAACGCGACCAATACTGACGGCGATTCGATCATAGAAGCAAGCGACCGGCCGAACTGTTGGGAGACGGCCAATTTTCACAACGGATCGTACACCGTCTATATCAGGGCGTACGACAGGGCCGGGAATTCCACGATTGACTCGATGGATGTTTACCTGGGCAATTTCTTTTCTCTGTCCGGCCATATATTCTGCGGGGATGGCGATCCCGATTCGTCAGGATCGGTCGTAACCGTTCTTTCCGGCGGGATAAGCGACACAACGGATTCTTCGGGCTATTTTTCCCTTCCGCTGGTCGGCGGAGGAAGCCAGGCGATAGAAATAAGCCGAGTCGGATACGAAACAGGGGATACGGTATTAATGATGAACCGAAATGGGCAGTTGGAACTGATGCTTGCCCCCAACTACATTGTCGGGGACGCCAACCATGACAGCGAGATAAACCTTGGCGACGTCGTTTATCTGGTTAATTATGTATTCAAGGAAGGCCCTTCGCCGATTCCCTTCTATTCAGGTAACGCCAATTCGGACGGGATGGTGAACCTTGGCGATGCCGTTTATCTGGTAAATTATATTTTTAGAGACGGTCCTGCGCCGGTATCATTTAAAAATTAAACCACTTATAAACAAAAATCGCTGAAAAATCCTGAATGAAATGGGCCAAAATCCCGGGCCAGAGTGAGCGGGTTATAATATACAATCCGCAGAACATCATGCCATAAGCGAATATCAGGATAAACCCGCCCCATCCCTGATAGATATGTCCCGTGGCAAAAGCAACGGTTGACAACAAAACCGGAAATAACCACCCGCCGCGCGTAATACGCTGAACGCGTGTCAGAATAAACCCGCGAAAAGCAGTCTCTTCACAAACAGCAGCCGTGATCGAAACGGCGAGCCACCACCAGACCGACTGGCCTGCCTGATCGACAATCAAATCAACATTTTTATTAACGGTTAAACCAACGCCGGCCAGAAATACCTGTAAGCCGAGCAAAACAAGGTTGGAAGCGACGATAAAAAGAACTGCCCGCGGGAGGTCGATCAGTTTTGGGCGCACCAGACCGACCGAAGGGAAACCGGTCTTTTCGCGCCATAAAACCAGCGCAACGGCCGCAAAAATCAGCCACTCGATTATAATTGTCGGGAGGTATATGTAGAGAACGGGATCCATCAAGTCGAAATTGATCTCGTATTCCCCGGGGAGCAAAAACATAATATTCAAACCGGGCCAGGCCAAAACCAGGAAGGCAAGCAGGATAAATGTACCCGCCCGTAACGGCGCCCGTTCCGATTCGGGTTGGCGGGTTTCGGTCGGTTGAATTTTCGCGTCGTATTCATTCATGATAATTCGATTCCCGGCGATAATCCCAGCTAACTAATTATACTATGTTGATCGGATAGTCAACGGATTCTATTCAGCCGTCAGTCTTTTAATTTGTGAGTCATTATGATCCTGCGGCCGAAGCCCCAAAGCAACTGATTTACTTGCGATTCCCTAATGATAGACATGCCGGGCCGCTCGATTTATTATTAGCGCGACCGTTTTATCGGAGTAGATAATATGGGGAAAGAACGGATTATTTATCAGGAGTGGATTGTCGCCCTGGGGCGGGACCCGTCCGTGCCCTGGCAGGAGGCCGCCTCGTCAGGAGGGTCTTACGATACGGCTATTATTACCGCGGTCGGTAAAGCGCTGAGCAGCCTGTCCGAAGAAGAAGCCGCTTTTATCCGGTTGTTTTATTTCCAGGGCTTGGGGTACCGGGAAATCAGCGAAAAGACCAACCGTGAAATCTATCGACTGGAAGCGCTTCACGAGAGCGCCGTTCGAAAATTAAAAACCCGTTTGCGCCGGTTCCTGGAAAACAGGTTTGATATTTCTTCTCCCGTAAAATACCCGGACTGCCCGCTCTGCAATCACCCCGAGCGAGAGGAGATAGACCGTCTGATACGTACAAAAACGGCTGCTGAAACGTGGAAAAGAATTATCAAAACGCTGCGCGACAAATATGGTCTCAGTATCGTCATGCCGCAGCGTTTGATCGGCCACAGGAAATATCATATGATTTGAAAGGAGAGAAACCGATGGATGCAATTAAGAAGCTGCGCGGCGAACACTGCCTTAATATTTTTGTTTCGCATGAGCTGAAGTCGCGGCTGACCGAGCTGGCCCAAAAGTATGACCGGACCACCGCCGATATCGTACGCGCGGTGTTGAAAATAGGTATCCCGATGATGGAAGGAATAAGCCGGGCCGAGGAGATAATGATGAAAGAATATATTGAGCTTTTCCGCAAATTGCGCCAGGTTCGCCGGCTGAAAGATTAGTCTGTTACCGAACAAGGAGTTGCATGGGTTGTCAACAACCTGTCCACCAAAAGTAAACAAGCCTGTCCACAATATAGAGGGCCCTGGCGTGGATTATTATACAATATATTGCGTTTTTTTTGGAATTTTTTATTTTTTTGTTTGACAGCGTTGTGTAACAGAGTTTACCTTCTCGCCTGCCTGATCAACGCTGAAAGGTTTGATTCGGGGTCTGGCAAGAGTAAATTGATACATTTTCAAGACCTTGAAAGTCGGGTGGACAAGGCTGTCTGCTGAGGGGAAGAACCGGCGACAGGCAAAAATGTGACGGAAAAATGACGGTATAAATCGCGAAATTGGGTATATTATGAATAGAGAAACTGAGGCGGTCGGTATGGCGGATATCAACAAACTGGAGGCCGGGCTCGATGTGAGCCTCATGGCTATAACGCCCAATGCCGAGGACGTTATCGAGAGGGCCTGCCGTACATGCTACCTGTCGTTTGACCGTTATGATCCTCCGACGTCGACCGAAGAGTTAATCAAAAAAATAATTCGCAAGAAACACCATTCGGTTCTTGAACATGCGTTGGCTACGTTTCGGATAAAGGGGGGATCGCGGGTCTTTACGCATGAGATGGTTCGTCACCGGTTGATGTCACCGTCTCAGGAGTCTCAAAGATACGTGCAGTATGGCCGGACTCGTGATTTCGACGTGGTCGTGCCGCCGACGATTAAAAACGGCCTTTTTTACGAGCGGTACCTGACGATGGCGGCGGAAGCGGAAAGGCTATATGCCGAGATGGTAGATGCCGATATTCCGAAAGAGGACGCAAGGTATATTCTGCCCAACGGGACGACTTCGGAGATCGTTATTTCGGCCAATATGCGTGAGTATCGCCATATTTTTACGGTCCGCTGTCATCCGCGCGCTCACTGGGAGATAAGGATGATCTGCCTTGAGATGCTGCGGATTCTTAAGCGCGAGGTCCCAATAGTATTTTGGGATTTTGAAATTGACGAAGAAAACAACTGCATTAAGATCATGGAAGAATAGCATCGGAGGAAATGGATGGACAATATCTCGATAAAAAAGCCGGTTTTGACCGAAAACGCCATGAAGGTACTGGAAAGGCGTTATCTGACGAAAGACAGCAAGGGGAAAGTCATTGAAACGCCGGAAGGGTTGTTCCGCCGGGTGGCCAGGACGATTGCCGCTCCGGATCAGGCCTTTGGCGCTGCTCCCGAAGAAGTCAAGGCTACCGAAGATATATTTTATGATATGATGGCGGGTCTCGATTTCATGCCGAATTCGCCGACTTTGATGAACGCCGGTCGTCCGCTTGGACAACTGTCAGCCTGTTTCGTGCTGCCTGTTGACGACACCATGGATTCGATTTTTACGGCCGTAAAAAACACCGCTTTGATTCATAAATCGGGGGGCGGTACCGGATTTGCATTTTCGCGGCTGCGGCCGAAGAATTCGGTGGTCGCTTCCACTTCAGGGGTTGCCTCGGGCCCGATATCATTTATGAAGGTGATTAACGCCGCCACCGAGGCGGTCAAACAGGGCGGTACCCGGCGCGGCGCCAACATGGGCGTCCTCCGGGTAGATCATCCCGATATTATCGATTTTATCACCTGCAAGGATGATCTCAGCGAGTTGACCAATTTCAATATTTCCGTGGCCGTTACCGATGCCTTTATGAGGGCGGTCGAAAGCGATGAATATTACGACCTGATCGATCCCCGCACCGAGCAACCGTATGTTAAGGACGGCGCCGTGGTGCGCCTTAAAGCCAGGGAGGTGTTTGACCAGGTTGTTGAACACGCTCACGCCACCGGCGAACCGGGGCTGATGTTTATCGACCGGATGAATGAAGGCAACCCGGTTAAAAAGGTCGGCCTTTACGAATCAACCAACCCGTGCGGCGAACAGCCGCTTTTGCCGTATGAGAGTTGTAATCTCGGTTCGATAAATCTTTCCGCGATGCTTAAAGCGGTTGTTGACCCGGATAATACTCATTCGATGTACCGCTATGAGATTGACTGGGATAAGCTGGATAAAACCGTCGAAGATGCCGTTCATTTTCTGGATAATGTTATCGAGGCCAACCGGTATCCGCTGCCGGAAATCGACGCCAACACCAAGAGTAATCGTAAAATCGGCCTGGGCGTTATGGGTTGGGCGGACATGTTGATAATGATGGGTATCCGTTACAACTCCCGGCAGGCTTATGATCTGGCTGACAAGGTAATGACCCGTATCATGGATGTCGGGCACGCGGCTTCAATGAACCTGGCCGAAAAACGCGGCCATTTCCCGCACTGGGAGAAATCGGAGTTTTATCAGGACGGGAACGGTCCGAAAATACGCAACTCAACCATAACCACCATCGCGCCGACCGGGACGATTTCGATCATTGCCGGATGTTCATCAAGTATCGAACCGCTTTTCGCCGTCAGTTACGTCCGCAATGTTATGGACAAGACCAAGCTGGTTGAAGTCAATCCTTATTTTGAGACGGTTGCCCGGGAACAGGGTTTCTATTCGCAGGAACTGATGGAACGTATCGCGGAAGTCGGCTCGATACAGGAGTTCGATGAAATCCCTGATGACGTCAAAGAGGTATTCATTACTTCGCATGATATTGCTCCGGAGGATCATGTCAGGATGCAGGCGGTCTGGCAGAAGTATACCGACAACGCCGTTTCCAAGACGATCAACCTGTCGTACGAAGCAAGCGTCCGGGATATCCGCGCCGCCTATCTGTCGGCCTTTAAGCTGGGCTGCAAGGGAGTGACGGTTTATCGAGACGGCTGCCGCTCCGAACAGGTCCTTTCGACCGGTAATACAACCTCATCCGACCGGGCCGGTAAAGAGAAAAACAGCGGGGAAAGCGCATCGCCGGTAAAAATCAAGGATCGGCCGGAATATCTGCATGGGATTACCGTCAAGATCAAAACCGGATACGGCAATCTGTATGTAACCGTAAATACCATGGACGGTAAACCGTTTGAGGTCTTTGCCCAGATCGGCAAATCGGGGTATTCTACCATGGCCGATACCGAGGCGATCTGCCGGATGGTGTCGCTGGCGCTTCGTTCCGGAATACCGGTCGGCAACATTGTCAACCAACTCAAGGGTATCGGCGGATCATCGCCGGTTTTCGGAAACGGGGGACTTATTTCATCGATCCCCGATGCCATCGCCATTGTTCTGCATAAATATTTTGGCAACGGCGAAAAAATACAGAATGATCTCGACATGACTATTGAGTTCTGTCCTGATTGCGGGGCCCGAGTCGAGCATGAATCCGGCTGTATCGTTTGCCGCAGTTGCGGATTCTCCAAATGTTAGGATAGCCTTTGGTCGGGAAGGCTAAAAAGGCGGCCTTTCCGTCGTCGGGCCGTACGAGGGATTATGGCGGAGCAGTTTATCCCGGCCGGGAGGACGTCAACGGTTGAAAAGGGGGGGGTTGAATACCAGCTCCAGACGGAATACGCCCGTCATCCCCGTTGCCGTGTTACCACCACCATTTCTACACAGGGGCGGGTTCTTCATAAAATAGAGAGGTCTATCGAGTCCGAGGTAAACAGCCTTGAGAGGATGCACGAGGTAGAGGACATTATCAGGGCCCAGCATCTGGAAGTATCGAAAATCGTGGCTGAAAAAGGGCTGTCGGGCCATGGCGGAAAGACCCTGAAACGATCTGAGGGAAAAATAAGATCGTCGAAGATCCTGCAACTGGAGGAAGTAGAACGGGTCTATTTAGTGACGCCGGAGGGCAAACTGATCGGGGACAGGGAAACCACCCGGCAGTTCAGGAAAATGTTCAGGCACGTCTTAAAGGGACTTCCCCAGATACTTGAGGTCTTCGCGGCTCTTCCGGGAGCAGACGGTCAACGGGAAGAAGGCATCTATGAAGTGGAACCCGGCCGGATACTTCTGGCCTCAACCGGCGCAGAGTTTTACCTGATCCTGCTGAAACCAAAAACCGATTACCTGATTATCGCCCCAAAAATTAAACCGATTCTGGCAGGATAAGAAAAGAGAGAGACCTAATTTGAAAAAGCTCCCGTTTTGACACGGTAAAGGGTTTTTACAGCCACCCAGGTATTTTGCTTTCGCTATCACTCGCTCGCGAGTGGGTCACGGCGTACGCTCAACCGAACAGGGACAACCTTCATTAGCTAAGTGTTAGAGGTTTTTCAAATATGTCTCTCTCTCACTTTCAATCTACGATGTAAAAATCTTTTGGCAACTAATATTTTTAATTAAAAAAATTCCGCTTTCAAAGAAAGGGAAAGCCTGTTATAATATATGATTATACGCGAGATGTTCAACGGCAGGGTCATGGTATATTCAGTCGGGATTGATCTGATCGAGATAAGCCGTATTCGAAATGGATATAAGCGGTTTGGCGACCGGTACCTGAATCGTTTCTTTTCAACCGATGAAATTGATCTGATAAGGTCAAAGAACCCGGGCGCGGTAACGACCATGGCCGGGAAATTCGCCGCTAAGGAAGCGGTTATGAAATCTTTGGGCATCTTTTTCGACAGCGGCGTGACTTTTCGCGATATTGAAATTCTCAGCCGGACATCGGGAATGCCATATGTAAGGCTGCCGGAGAGATTGCAAAGAAACATTGAAGGCAAAAGGGTTCTTATTTCCATTTCTCACGAAAAAAAATTCGCACTGGCGACGGCTATAATCACTGACGAGGCATAAATGACCGGTAATGAAGTAATGAAGCTGTTTTATGATTGCGGGGCGATGCTCAAAGGCCATTTTCTTTTAACCTCGGGGCGGCACAGCGACGTCTATTTCGAGAAATTTACGCTTCTGCGCCAGCCGCCTTATGTCGAAAAACTATGCTCGGCGATGGCTGATATTTTCAGGGACGACCGGGTTGAACTGGTGGTCGGTCCGACAACCGGCGGCGTCCTGATAGCCTATGAAGTCGCCAAAAAACTGGGGACCGATTCGATCTACGCCGAGCCGGGCGAAGACGG
>CAZSYD010000055.1:0-14589 GCA_964611355.1 uncultured Ignavibacteriales bacterium
GCGAAGCTTTATCATCAACCAGGCGGCAACGGTTCCTTCAACCGCTCCAAGCACGGCTCCGCCAAGGACATCAAGCGGAAAATGAACGCCGACGAATATCCTTGATATTCCCACCAGGAAACCGAAGCCGAGCAGGTGGATCATATATTTCCGATATAGTAAACCGAAAAAAAAGGCCTGTCCGAAAAGGTTGGCGGCGTGCGAAGATGGAAAAGCGTATCCCGACCCGCAACCGACCAGAAGATGCACCTGCATTACCTTGCAGGGGCGCAGCCGTTCAAAAAACGGCTTCAGCCAGGTGCTGGAACTCTGATCGGTCAGAGCCACAACTACGACCGAAAAAACAACCACCCAGATAAACCGTTTTCGGCCAAAATACAGAAGGCAGACAAGAGCAAGACCATAAATAATTCGCAGGAAGTAATCATTAGTGATTAGCGGCATGAAAAAATCCGTCGCCGGATTGGCGAGGCTGATATTTATAAACAGGAAGATGGTTCGGTCGATTCCAAGTAACCATTCAAGCATAAAACGACCTGTGGGTTTTCATGAATTTAATAGTCTGCCGGTACGACGGTATTCCGTCACGCGCTCCGGGCCGGCGGCATTTCAACGCCGCCGCCGCGGATGCGAATTTCAGCTTTTTCGCCATATTCCAGCCTTTATGGATGCCGAAAAGATAAGCGCCGTGAAAGACGTCTCCTGCGCCGGTGGCGTCAACAGCTCTGATTTTGAACGCTTTCTGTTTGATCTTATGGCCTTCAGCATCTATTCCCAACGAGCCTTTTGTTCCCGAAGAAACGACGACTTCGGAGATGCCGATTTTCTTGAAACCGCGCACCGCCTTTTCAACGGACCGGGTTTTGAAATAATGAAGAGCGTACTGGTCGGCGCAGACAAGGTAATCGAGAAACGGAAAAAGACTGTCAACCCGGTTACGCACCGAACCGATATCGAGCATCACTTTTGCGCCGACATTCTTGCCCCAGCGGGCCAGTTTGAGACAGGCGCCGACGTAACGGCCGTCAAGATGAATCAGTTTTGGGATCGGCAGGTTATTCAGCTTAATATCGGATGGCTTGATAAACAGCCGGGGACTCAAATCAAGCACAATTGTCCGGTTGGCCGATCTCATTTCGACCCAGGCAAACGCCAGCGCGCTGGCGCAGTTCTTGCGGATAATACAATGGCGGTGATCGACGCCGAATCGATCCAGTTCCCGGCGGGCGAATTTCCCCCAGTCGTCGTCACCGAAGGCGGCGATAAGCGAGGCCTTTCCGCCTAATCCGGAAAAAGTACACAGCGCAGTCGGCACCGGGCCGCCCCCGGCAATAAGGTTACTGCCGTGTACGCCGTCGATTTTCCTGCCGCACACGGGATATTTTTCGACCGAAACGAAAAAATCGACCGGGGCTATTCCCAGACCAAGCAGATCAGTCGTTTTTCCGGATGTCAATCCGTCCTCCTGTCATCTCCGTCAGCCGCGATATAAAAAATTCCGTTTCTGATTTTCGTACGGCCACTTCGAGTGAGACCTGGTCGGCAAAATCCTGCGATATGACCTGATGGTTGCCGGAGCTGATTATTTGCCTTAACCGATCATAATGCGAAAAGGAAATGGAAAAACGCAAGTGGTCATAAATAAATCGCTCAACGATATCGGCCTTATCCAGCATTTCGGTCGCAGCGCGCGAATAAGCCCTGGCCAGTCCGCCGGTGCCAAGTTTGGTGCCGCCGAAATAACGAACGACAATGACAATTATATTTTTAAGCCTTCGGCCGACGATAGCCTGGTAAATCGGTTTTCCGGCCGTCCCGGACGGTTCGCCGTCATCGCTGTATTTGAAATCTTCTTTTTCCAATCCGACCACCCGGGCAAAACAGTAATGAGTGGCGGCGTATTCCTTTTTTCGGATTTCTTCCAGAATCTCCGTGGCGGCCTTTGCATCGTCAACCGGGTAACCGTGAGCGATGAATCGGGAGCCTTTGATTTTTATTTCATGGGAGCAGTGCAATCCGAGAGTGAGGTAACTGTCGATAATCTCTTTGGACATGGCGGCCCTTTCAGATCAGCGACTTGACGATCATTTTGTACTCATTGATATGGGTCAGCGGGATAGCGCCATACTCGGCCAGTTTCTCGTAATGAGTGTTGTTTTTCCCGATGACGGTGAAAAGAAGTTTGCCCAGTTGATGACAGCAGAGAGCGGCATCAAGGGTGCCGACCGAATCGGGAGAAACCTCACCGATAATGACCGCCTGCGAAAGCCCGACAATCAGGCGATTGCGGCTCATCAAGCGTCCGGCGCTGGCCGGAGTGTCGGGAAGGTATTCGCTTATAAGTCCTCCCTTTTCGACGATTTCCCGGCAAAGCGTTTCGTTTTCCGACGGGTGGATATGATTAAAGCCGGACGGCAGGACAGCGTAGGTGATGCCGTCGGCTTTCAAGGCTCCCATATGACCGGCGGTGTCAATTCCCCGGGCCAGCCCGCCAACAATTGCGATCCCTTCCTTCGACAATCGCCGCGCCAACTCCACCGCATCGCCTATTCCTTCAGCCGAAACATCCTGTGAGCCGATTATCGCTGCCTGTTTCTCATCGTTGGCGGGAAGCCTGCCTTTGTAATAAAGAAGCGGCGGAGGATCGTTGAGCTGGCGAAGGATTTCCGGATAGTCTTCGTCAAGACAGGTGGTTACCTCGGCATCATAGGCTTCGAGATGATCGATCGATGTCTGCGCCTGATCCA
Organism: uncultured Ignavibacteriales bacterium; assembly: GCA_964611355.1. GTDB lineage: Bacteria > Zixibacteria > MSB-5A5 > GN15 > JAAZOE01 > CAZSYD01. The sequence continues at coordinate 2,748 of CAZSYD010000055.1, forward strand.
GACGGGTATCGGCCTCGAAAATCGCTTTCGACCGGCTGGGGCCGATGCCGTCAACTTCCATAAGCTCTTCTTCTTCGGCCAGCAGGATATTGTCAACCGTTTTGAAATGCGACATGAGCGTTTCGAAGGTGCGCGGGCCGACATGCCCGGTCATCCTCAGCGACAGGATCTTGCCCGCCAGCGAATATTTGCTCAGGTCAAGCATAGATTCAATCTACAACAGTCGCTTTTCTGCCGCAACAGGCAAAAGCCTGATTTTGATTCTGCGACGAAACATATAATCCAATCTCAAGAAATTAGATTATTGCCGGATAATTAAATATCCGTATATTAAGACTATGCGAGCGGTTCCGTTTATTATTGCAGTCTTATTATCTCTTTCCCTTTTAATGAACTGCGGAAATGATGATCTGATTTTTGAAGAGAAGTTGGTGCGGCTGCGTAAGCTGGTAGAAGAAGAAAAACTCCACGAGGCCGAAAAAGAGATAAGAACGCTTATAAAACAGCAGCCGACCGATTCGACGCTGCTCTACATGGCCGGCAGGGTTTACCTTGAACTGAATCAGGCCGATACGGCCGTATCATACGCGAAAAAGCTGACCGATCTTTACCCCAGGCATCTGGAGGGGTATCACTTGTTGTATGAAGCCGCCGGGCGAATCGGCGATTATGAATCTCAACTGTGGGCGACAAGTCAACTGGGATACTTCGTCAATGACCGGAGAGCGTATTATTACGAAATCGCCGAACTCAATTTCAAACTGGAAAACTACGGTATAACGATAAAAACCTGTCATGATATTCTGGAATATGATCCCGGCAATACGAAGGTTCTTTTTCTTCTGGCTAACGCTCTGGCAGGAGCCGGTCAACCGGACAGCGCCATTATGATAATGGAGCGTCTCGACCGGAAATACCCGGACAATATTGAAATCCTTTCCAACCTTGGTACCTTTCTAACTTCGGTTCGAAAGTATGAAGAAGCGGAGATTTCTTTTCGAAAGCTGGTGCGTTCCAATCCCGATTATATCGCCGGCTGGTTGGGGCTGGGAAATGTATTGCTCAGCCGGGCTGATACAAGCGGAGCCATAAAAGCCTACCGCGAAGTGTTTGCCCGCGATTCCACTTTTTTGGGGATAGATTCGATTCTAAGTAAGCTTGATTCGGCCATGGCGAAAGATTCCACAGAGTTTGAATAATAATCATATAGGTGTATAAGGCTTACCGCAGTATTGTGAAATAATTACGAATGGATTAAATTTATTAGCACAGCTTTATCGAATCAGAATCTACTAAGAGGGTATTTACTATGCGAATAAAGACATATCTGCTAATGGCCGCTATCCTAATCGTAACGCAAATGTTATCCTGCACGTGGGCCAGAACGAGAGAGTTTTTATTGGACGAGGTATCAAAGTCGAAAGAAATAGATGGTTGGTCGTTCAAACCTGTGTTAATGGCGTATTGGCATAAAATCAAAAAAGGAATACCACCCGGCCAGGAAAATGTTTTTCCCTTTGAGATACATGCAATGCACCCTAGGCCGAAGGAAGCGGATTCGATCTATGGGATTGACGTTGATACGGTGTTTATGACATGCATCGAAACGGACCAGAAGCATATTTGGTATAGATATTCGTCTTTTTATGTTGGCTCCAACGAGTCCAGATTAAAAAATTGGTTTACCTTTATCAGCCTTACCAGCGGCGCTGCTATTTTCATTCCGCGTGAAGTTGATACAGTGCTTCTGGAGTTTGATGCCAAATTTTATAAGGGTATTTGCAAGGAATACCCATTAGAAGGTTATGATTCTTTTATGGTTGACACAATCGCCGTTGACACAACGGCTCCTCATACCTATAAGAAACGCATAAAGTTAAGACTCATCCGCAATGAAGGAAAAACGTTGATTCCTTCCTTTATATAAGCTGGCGGATTAAATATCACGTCAGGGCTTTTTATTTTCCCGGATAATCCATCCGTTGGGGGCACAACACCGCCCACGCAAATAAAAACCCGGCAGGAAAAGATTTCCGACCGGGCCGTGCTCTATATATTGCCTGATTGACTCAGGCAGTCAGGTGAGGCGTCCTAAAAGGTTTCGTTCGCTGAAATAACCGGTATGCGGTAGCCAATGCGCCACCGTCCGGCGAAGTAACCGCCCTTGTAGCAATTGCCTCTGCGGTAGTGTCCCTTAAGAAGACCTATAGGCTCGCTGTCGGCGTTGTAAATCCTGCCCCAGAAACGACCGCCGTAAGCAAGGTTGCTGAGAGTAGGATGGCTGGAATAGAATCCCTTGACGAATCCCTGGAATTTGCCGGTAACGTCAATCCATTTGCCGACAAAAACCTGGCGGCCGTTTTCATCAATGCCCCACTGGCCTTTGATCGTGCCCATGATACGTCCGGCGGCGCTGATCCACTTGCCGTAGAAGACGCCCTGGCCGTTTTCGTTACGAAACCAGCGACCGGCCAGCGAACCATGCAGCTTGGAAGTCGGATCAAAACGGGCCGCCTGGAAGGAGATAGCATTGCCGAAACCGATGGTGATAAGCGTATCAAGCTCTTCCAGCTCACCCATGGTGAACGATATGGTGAGTTGTTCCGATTCGTAAGTCACCGTGACAACTTCGTCCGTGACGGACGGTGGAATAAACAGCTTGGAGGCGATGCCATCGTAATGGCATGAAGTCTGGGAAACCCACCTCAACTCTTCCGGAACATAGTACCCCTCTTCATTGTATCGAGGCAGAAGATAATCCTGCCCCGGTTCAAACCGGATCAGGTGGGTAACGACAATAGCCCCCCGGTTGATAGTGAGCTTACCCGACCAGTCGGTTAACTCGGTAACGCCGCTGTCGCGTTCCAGATTGCCCCAGACCATCCGGAGACAGAAAATATCGGGCCGCTCGGCGCATTCAACGCTGTCCACGATAGGAGACAGGGCAACAGGGTCGTTGTATTCCTCTTCTTCCTCCGCCGAAGCCACCTCTTCCACGTCGGGATCGCCAAAATACGGGTCCTCATCGGTGGCCTTATAAGCGCCGAAATCCTCGAGGTCAGCGTCGATATCCGCCGGATCGGTGGACGAGGAGCATCCTCCGATTACCAGGCTGAGCACCGCAAGGATTCCGAAAATCAGCAGAATATTTCTCATTTCATCTTCTCCCTTATTGAAGGTTAGCCTTTTTTCTCTTGCTTTACTCATTTATTTATCAAACAATATGCCGGATCGAAAAAAAGGATACAGTCGCTTGTACGACAACGAGTTGCAAAAGCGCAGCCCGGGCAGAAATAAGGAATGCGTACCATCAGGTACATTTGATGTATCCGGTTGAACCATGTGGAGCATATCAGGGCGGTTGCCAGCGGCCTTTTATTCAATATTCAGTTTAGCATTGAACATTAAAAGCGCGGCATGAGATATTAAATTAATGGGATTCGTTTCAGTGAGTATTGGTCATAAGGAGGCGAAGAGAGATGGCCTTATATAGACATACCCGGATGGCCGGATGGGTTATTGTGATACCGGTCGGGCTGGCGATTCTGGCAACCGGTTATTTCGGCTTTTTCGAGTCGCATATCTTCTGTCTTGCGTTGTGCCTGTTTTTCCTGATTATCCTTACGCTGTTTTTCTCGCTGACGGTGATTGTGGACAAACACCCGGTCAGAATCATCTTCGGCGCGGGGATCATCCGCAAACGGATTCGCCTGTCCGGCGTACAATCCTGCCGGCCGGTCCGCAGCAAATGGTATTACGGCTGGGGAATAAGAATAATCCCCGGCGGGATGCTTTACAATATCTCCGGGCTGGACGCGGTCGAACTGATTATGACCAACGGACATAAATACCGAATCGGCGCCAACGAACCTGATCGGCTCAACGGCGTTATCGACCGGATTCTCCGGGAACAGAAGGAACCGTTAGAAGCCTGATTATCTTTTTAACGGTTTACCCGTTAATCTTCTTGGCCAATAAATCCGGAATTTCGGCCAGTTTGTGACGGGTTTGCTCCATGCTGTCGCGGTCGCGGACGGTGACCGTTTCGTCTTCCATCGTCTGGCCGTCAATGGTAAAGCAATACGGCGTGCCGACTTCGTCCATGCGGCGATACCGCCGCCCGACGGCGCCGCCTTCGTCGTAGAAGACTTTAAACGTTTTGCGCAGTTCATCATATAGTTTGCGGGCAATCTCCGGCATGCCTTCTTTTTTGACCAGCGGGAAAACAGCCGCCTTAAACGGCGCGATCTTCGGCGACAGGCTCAGGCAAACCCGTTTTTCTCCCCTGACTTCCTCCTCGCGGTAACCGTCTATCAGGCAGGTCAAAAGCGTCCGGTCACATCCGGCTGAAGTTTCGATGATATAGGGATGATACTTTTCTTTTTTCTCCTCGTCCCAATAACGGAGGTCTTTACCGGTCGCTTCGGCGTGGCGGGAGACGTCGAAATCGGTGCGGTTATGTACTCCTTCCAACTCACTCCAGCCGAATGGGAATTTGTATTCAATATCAAAGGCTTTTTTGGCGTAGTGAGCCAGTTCGTCGGGGCCATGCTCGTGCCAGCGCAGTTTTTCTTCCCGAATTCCGAGATCAAGATAGTGTTTCCAGCGCTGTTCGCGCCAGTATTCAAACCATTTATCGTCCTCGGAAGGATAGACGAAATACTGCATCTCCATCTGCTCGAACTCGCGCGTCCGAAAAATGAAATTACCCGGAGTGATTTCGTTGCGGAACGCCTTGCCGATCTGGGCGATCCCGAACGGTACCTTCTGACGGGAAGGGCCCTGTACGTTCAGGAAATTGACATAAATACCCTGGGCCGTTTCGGGCCGCAGGTAAACCACCGAGGAGTCATCCTCAACCGCTCCCATGTGCGTTTTGAACATAAGATTAAACTGCCGCGCTTCTGTCAGTTCTCCGCCGCACTCCAGGGGCGTTTTGGATGGTTTGAGCGGACAGCGTGACTCCTCCAGTTTGTCGGCTCGAAAGCGTGCCTTGCACTTTTTGCAATCGACCAGCGGATCGGTGAACTCGGTGATGTGGCCGGAGGTTTGCCAGACATCGGGGTGCATCAGGATGGCGGCGTCAAGGCCTTCGATGTCATCCCGCTTGTGGACCATCTCGCGCCACCAAAAGTCTTTGATATTACGTTTCAGTTCCGCTCCAAGCGGACCATAGTCCCAACAGGCGTTGATCCCGCCGTAGATTTCGGACGACGGAAATACATACCCGCGCCGCTTACAGAGCGAGACCAGCTTGTCCATCAGTTCATCCTTGGCATTGGCTTTCTTTGCCACCTACTCTCCATACGTCTTAACCGCGTGCGCCAGTTTATCCAGGAAGTCAAATGACTTTATGTCCCGAAAAGTTCCCGCGTGATATTTCAAAAGCGCCGCTACCAGGTCAACCAGGACGTTCAACTCATCAAGGCTGACCTTAATCTGCGAAGCTTCCTCCAGCGATGATTCCATCAACCGCAGCAACTTGCCGTGAAGCTGCGCCGGAAGGCCGATCATCTGGTTTTCGCCGACCATCGACCGGCGGCAGGCGTCGCAAACGATACCACCCCGCTGAGCGCTGAAGAGGTATAAAACCTCGCCTTTTTCGCCATCCGCAACGGGAGATGATTTGGACCCGCACCCGACGCAACCGGCCAGGTTGGGTCGAAATCCCAGAAGCGAAATAAGGCGCAATATATAGCCGCCAAATAGTCCCGGCAACCGCTTTTTCTCAATAGTATCGGTCATCCGCAGGAAAGAGAGAGTGATCTGGTAGCAGGCCGGTTGAGCGTCGAGTGAAGTCAACAGGTTGTTCAGGAGCTCGAGGGCTGCGGATGCAAACGCCAGTCGACCCAGTTGTCCGTCTTTTTCGAACAGGAAAACCTCCACCGGATCGACGTCGGAAAGATAGCCTCTTTCGCTTTCATCACGGATATAACAGGAAAACTCCAGCCGGGCAAAACGAAGTGGTCGACCTCGTTTGCCGTTAAGGCGGCGGGAACCTCGCACATTGAGCGTCAGTTTGCCCCGGTCAGGGGTAAAAACCGTCAATGCCTGCGATGACTCCGACCAATCGGCCGAGGACAGAATTATACCTTCCGTTTTATGTATCGCCATTTTATCGGGAGGGTAGTTTCAGGTGGTAGATCGTTTCGTTCGGGCGGGAAAAGCCGTATTTTGTCCTCGCCAGCCACTCGACAAAATGCGGATCGGTTCCAAATCGACGGAGGCGGTACGAGCAATCGACCGCCTCCGCGACAATGGAAATATATTCGTTTTTCAGCGCCTCGCGCCGGCATGTCAGGCGATAGATACGAAAAAGTCCGTAATCTCCGGTGCAAAACAGGTAAACCAGATAGAAGGCGGCCAGATATATAATTAGACGAACGGTTTTCTGCCGAAAACCGCGTTCATGTTCCGCCAGCCGGTTGAGAAGCCGGCGAGTTACTTTTTTCCTCAGATCCGTCGCGCCCATCCGCTCTGTTACCTGATATTGTAAAAAACGTCGCGGCCCCGATATTCGGCCATATCGCCCAGCATTTCCTCAATGCGCAGAAGCTGATTGTACTTGGCGATCCGGTCGCTGCGGCAGAGCGACCCGGTCTTGATCTGCCCGACGCCCGTGGCTACAACCACGTCGGCGATGGTGGCATCTTCGGTCTCACCGGAACGATGCGAAATTACTGCCGTATACGACGCCTTTTTGGCCATTTCAATAGTGTCGAGGGTTTCGGTCAATGTCCCGATCTGATTCAGCTTGATCAGAATCGAGTTGGCGGAGCCTTCTTTGATGCCCCGGGCCAGCCGTATGGGATTAGTGACAAAAATGTCGTCGCCGACGATCTGGATTTTTGAGCCAAGTTTTTTGGTCATCAGTTTCCAGCCGTCCCAGTCATCCTCGGCCAGACCATCCTCGATGGAAATTATCGGGTACTTATCGACCAGATCGGCATAGAAATCGACCATTTCCGCCGAACTGAGCTGTCGGTTTTCCGACTTAAGAATATATTTGCCTTTGTCGGCGTCATAGAACTCGCTTGAAGCCGGATCGAGAGCAAAAAGAACATCCTCACCAAGCCGGTATCCCGATTTATCGACCGCTTCGGAGATTACCGCCAGCGCTTCGGCGTTCGATTTCAGATCGGGAGCAAAGCCGCCCTCGTCGCCGACGCTGGTGTTGTACCCTTTTGATTTCAAGACTTTCTTCAGACTGCCGAAAACCTCGGCTCCCATGCGAAGAGCTTCCGAGAAACTCTTTGCGCCGACCGGCATAATCATGAATTCCTGCAGATCGACGTTGTTGTCGGCATGTTTGCCGCCGTTGAGGATATTCATCATTGGTACGGGCAGGAGCTTGGTGTTGCTGCCGCCGATATATTCATAAAGCATACGTCCGCACGATTCGGCGCAGGCTTTGGCGGCGGCCAGCGAAACGCCGAGGATAGCGTTGGCGCCCAGCTTCGATTTTGATTCCGTTCCGTCGAGTGCGATCAGGAATCGGTCAAGCCTGACCTGGTCAAAAGGATCGAGATCGGCTTCCAGAATAGCCGGGGCAATGATATTATTAACATTATGAACTGCTTTAGTGACGCCTTTACCGAAATAGCGGTTCTCGTCGCCGTCGCGCAGTTCGACCGCCTCGTGCGCGCCGGTGGAGGCGCCCGAGGGCACTGCCGCCCGCCCGAGACTGCCATCTTCCAGCATGAGGTCAACCTCAACGGTCGGCGTGCCGCGGGAATCGAGTATCTGACGTCCGGTTATAAACGAAAAGTCCGGCATTGTCGCTCCTTATTTTTTTCGCCAGTATTTATCACCGAAATCTATCGGGTTGAAAATTTCGGGGCAAGACAAAATTCCGACCCGGGAAAATCAAAATTGACATAGAAATTTGAAACCGATATACTGCCTCCAATGGTTGGAAAAGGCCCGATAATTATTCTGCTGTCTTTGACGGCAACTTTCTCAACAGCCATAAACGGGGCTAATCTCGAAGATAAAATCCGGGCTGCCCAGTGTGACATTAAAGTCTTTTGCCCGGTCGTTCAGGCTGAAGATATCCAATGGTCGGCGCTTTTGCATCTGAACCAAACCTATGGCGCGGAGATTCATGTCGGTCTGATCCACCCGTCGCCGCTTTTTGGCTGCAAAACTATATCGACCGATGACGGCCAGTTTCATCTTTCATACATCGGTCGGGGGGTCGGCATGGACGACAGCACGCTGGCCGATTCGATAATCGGCCGGCTTTTTGACGGCATATATCCCGACATTGCCATATTTGATGCGCCGAAAACCGAAGATTCGGCTTTCCTCGCATCGGTTCTGAATCGAATAAAGCAGGTTTCCAAGTCCGATTCTCTGGCGTTGGCGCCGTTGGAGAGAATTTATGTCCGAAGCCGGGATGTTTCCGACGCCAATGTGGTGCTTAACGATTATGAGCTTTACCACAGGTATTCGGAGAAAGTCGAAGAGGTGGGCAATTTATTTGGCCGTGAAGGGCCGCTTAATTATAAGCCGGAACGATTTCGCCGCTACTGCCTTATAACTTCGCAGGATGATAAGCAGGCGGCCAGGCATGATTTTATCTCCGGGTTTGATACCTTTCGTCTGCCTGATTTTATAGCCGAAAAGCTCTTCGAGGGCCCGGAACGCCGGAATATCCTCAATCGCGTGGCCCGGTACCGTTCATATATGCGGGCGGCTGAAAGGTATCGCCGCGGCAAGATGGGACAACTGCAACTGCTTGGAGCCGCTTACCGCGAGCTTACATGGCTTATTGAGACAATCGAATCGGGTACGGGGAATCTGGCCGAAACACTGATTCCGGCATGGGCCAGGCGAATTCATAAAAAGGCTCTTCTAACCGTTAACCAGGCTTTGGGGATCAACTGGTTCGGCAATCTTGAAATCAGGCAAACCCCCTACGGAAAAAAAGCGAAGCTGACTCTCGATCTGGAACTGGTCGGTTCCAAAAAGGTGGAGCTTTCTTATTTCAAATTTCATCCCTGCGGAAAATCCGCCATCGTGGTTGATTCCATCTCCAAAATAATCGATCCGCACCAGAGGTTTTACCGTCGGTACCCGGTTGATTTGAGCGACATCGATCTGTCCGGCCAGGAGGGCGATTCGCTTTTATTTTCGATAGGAATTGTCGTCGAGGGATTGCCGCTCGATCTTTATATCCCTTACACCGAATACGTCCGGGAAGACCTCGCCATTCGTTTTCTGCCCGGTTACACTTTCCTTTATCCTTTCACCCAGGACCAGATAACCGCACTGGCCCAGCCGTTTGACTGGCAGCTAATGATCAGCAAGCCGTACGGCAGCGAACTAACGGGACGACTCAATATCCGCACTCCGGAAGGCATTGTCGTTGGAAGTTATGACAGAAGCGTGCGCATGCCGGTCGGCACAACCCGGAAATATATCAATATCTATCTGGCGGCCGGACGCTCGGTCGGGGAAGGACGAAAAACCGTTAAGGCCGCGCTTGAAGTCGGCGGCCAGATGGTAGCCGAGACATCAGCCGATATTCGAATCATCCCCTGCACGGTTCCGGATACTCGCGATATCGCCTTTGTTCCCGACGCCGATGGTCGGCTGGAGGATTTTCTCCGGATGGCCAGGGTTTCGTTTCAACCATTCACCGCTCACAGCCTTATCCGAGCCCCGCTGGAGGCCTATGATCTTTTGATAATCGGGCAGGACGCGGCCGGATATTACAATATTCTCCGTTCGGTCAGCGATCGATTGCGCGAGTTTGTCAAAAACGGCGGGGAGATACTTATTCTGGGTCAGTCGTTCGGTTGGCCCAATGATATTTTTGAATTCCCGATTTACACTTCCAGAAACGTTACCACCCAACCGGCCGAAGTTATCAAAAAAGATCATCCACTTCTTAATAAACCGTACAGGATTAAATTCGATCGCCTGCGCGGGCTTATTTCTGAGACCGAACCTGTCTGCCCCGGTATTATCAACGCCGGTACGGAAATTATTTCTGCGGGGGAACTCGGCAGCTATCTGAAAGTCTCAAAAATCGGCGACGGCTATCTGATTTACTGCGGGCTGCCGCTTCTGGAGATGGCCGCCGCCCTGGACCCGGAAGCGATACATCTGCTGGCTAACCTGATTAATTTCGGACATGGCAACTGATAAAGCCGGGCGGTCGCCTTATCCCGTCCGCATCCCGGAAAAACGTACAGGATATTTCTTATTTGGTGTTGTGGCAATAAACTCTGTCGATACCGGAGTTGGAGTTAAACCTGATTAAGCGGACGGGAACAGATGGCTGATTTTAAAAAAGAACTCAGGTTTGCCAAAGAGATCGCGCTTGGGGCGGGCGATATACTCAGCAAGGGAATGAAACAACGCCTCGAGGTTAAGCTCAAGGGGCGGGTTGACCTGGTTACCGAAATCGATCTCAGGTCGGAGAAGTTTATTACCCGCAGGATTTCTCGCGTTTTCCCCGATCATTCCATCCTCGCCGAAGAAGGCGGAGAGACGCAAAAACGTTCTTCGCATCTCTGGATCATCGATCCGCTCGACGGCACTACTAACTACGTGCACGGCTATCCTGCTTTTTGTGTTTCCATCGGCCTTGAGGTAGAGCGTAAAATGGTTCTTGGTGTCATCTATAATCCGGTGCATAAAGAGCTGTTTTATGCAATTAAGGGGAAGGGCGCTTTTCTCAATCGCGGGCGGATAACGGTATCGAAAGAAACAAAGCTGGCCAATTCGCTTCTGGCGACCGGGTTTCCTTACGACATCGCCGAAACCAATATCGACAACCTGGATAATTTCGCCCGGATGTACAAGGTTGCGCGGGGCATCCGGCGCGGCGGATCGGCGGCACTGGATATCTGTTATATGGCCTGCGGCAGGTTCGACGGTTTCTGGGAGTTGAAGCTGCATCCGTGGGATACGGCCGCGGGAATTGTAATTGTACGTGAGGCCGGCGGCCGGGTAACAAGAATTGACGGGGGAAAGTATTCGATTTATGATAAAAGTATATTAGCCTCCAACGGAAAAATTCATCGGCAGATGCAAAAGATATTATTGCGGAGCTAAAGATGTCTTCTGAGCAATCTTGTTTGTTCAATCAGGATTGGAACCTAAAAATAATAGGCTGACTGTCAATAAAACCGCCAGAAAGCCCGCGTCTTCCAATATATTAGCGGCTAAAAGCCCGCCAAGTGGATTTTGGTATTAGGATTGATGTCATCCCCAGACCACCAAATTAGTCTTCGGGTTTTGAGCTGCCGTAATATCTTGAAAAACTTATCCAATGGAATTATATCTCTTGTTGCGTTGCGAACTACCGTCACATTAACAAAACCATTAGAGTCTATTCTATCTCGTATTGCTCTCCTGATTATTTCCGAAGAGATCCCCATTCGCATATTGGCCTTGTCACGATTTTTACTCGTATTCATGCTTTCAAATCAATGTAAAGTTAGTATATTGTCAATCACATATTTTATTTTTCTTAATTGACGGGTGGCCCACAGTTTGCCCTGTATTTAATCGGAACATACAGTTGGAGGCGACATGAAAGAAAAAACGAGAATTGGTATAATCATCTGTGACCGCTATCGCAGGTGTGCGGGAGGAAAATGCTTCAGATCGTTGCGGAACAGAGAAGGTGCGTTTGGCAGGTACAGGAACATCGAAGTTGAAGTTGTCGGGTATACCACTTGCGATGGGTGTCCCGGTGGTAATGTTGAATATGCTGTGGACGAAATGAAGAAAAACGGAGCAGAGGCGATACATCTTGCTACCGGATTAATCGTCGGCTATCCTCCATGTCCGTATATCACCTATTTCCGTGACTTCATTAAAACAA
>CAZSYD010000056.1:0-14048 GCA_964611355.1 uncultured Ignavibacteriales bacterium
GGGTGCCTTACCCATTTATAAGTAGGATGACACGCCCCTAAAACTCACGTCTTTTACACCATCACTGTTTGCTCTCTCGCGGGGCCGGTGGAGAGAAGAAGAAGCTCAACGTTCAGCTCGCGGCAGATGAAACCGACGAATTCACGCGCCCTGCGCGGCAGTTCCGCATAAGTCGCAATACCGTCGGTGGAGCTTTTCCAGCCGTCGAATGTTTTATAAACCGGAACGCAGTCCTTAATACGATCAATGTCCACCGGCAGGTTTTCGATTCTCTCGCCGTCCAGTTCATAGCACGTGGCGATTTTGATTTTTTCGAAATGATCGAGCACGTCGAGCTTGGTCAGAGCAAGTTTGTCCACACCGTTGATCCGGCGGGCATGGCGAAGCATCACCAGGTCAAGCCAGCCGGTGCGCCGCGGGCGGCCGGTGGTGGCGCCGTACTCGCCGCCGTGTTTACGCAGCTTATCGCCGGTGTCATCATTAAGTTCGGTCGGAAACGGCCCGGCGCCTACACGGGTGGTATAAGCCTTGACGATGCCGACCACTTCGTCAATCATGCGCGGCCCAACGCCCAAACCGGTCAGCGCGCCGCCGACGGTAGTGTTTGACGAAGTGCAAAACGGATAAGTTCCCAGATCGACATCGAGCATCGCCCCCTGCGCGCCTTCGAAAAGAATCACCGCGCCGCCCTGGTGGGCTTCTTCGAGCATCAGCGATACGTCAGTCATCATCGGGCGAAAAACATCGCGCAAAGCCGTTAAATCGTCAAAAAGTTTGCCATAATCGACTCTCTTGTCTTCGGATAGCTTTTCCAGCAGGTGCGCTTTATTGCGGCAATGAATGTCTATTTTATCTCTGAGCCGCTTATCGTCAAAAATATCGGCCAGCCGAATGCCGGTTCGTTTGACCTTGTCCTGATATGCCGGGCCGATGCCGCGCCGGGTGGTCCCGAGGCCGCTCCCGCCGCGGGTTGTTTCTTCGAGGCCGTCGATAGCGCAGTGATACGGCATAATCAGGTTGGTCGCTCCGGAAATATAGATGCGATCGGCGTACTCCACGCCCGCGTTTTTTATTGTCTCCAGCTCTTCAATAAAGACAAACGGATCGAGCACGACGCCGTTGCCGATAATGCAAATCTTGCCCGGATGAATTATCCCCGACGGTATCAGGTGCAGGATAAACTGTTTGCCGTCGACGATGATTGTATGGCCGGCGTTGTTGCCGCCCTGAAATCGGGCGACGATGTCGGCTTCGCGGGAAAGCAGATCGACCACCTTTCCCTTGCCCTCATCGCCCCACTGGCATCCGATAACGATCCGGTTTTTTCGGTTCAGGCGACTACTTTGCGAATCCATTGCAGCACCTCTTTTTTCCCCAGGTTGCTTTTGGAGGAAAAGGGGATTAACCGGCCCGTCTTTTCGTCCCCAAAAATCAACCTTTGCATTTTTTGCGCGGTCGCGTTCAGTTGACTGCGGCTCAGTTTATCGGCCTTGGTCAGGACAATCAAAAACGGCAGGCCGCGATCGATTACCCATTCCAGCAAAGTCATATCATCGGGTTGGATTTCGCGTCGGCAGTCAATCAAAAAAACCAGCCCGCGTAAATTGGGGCCACCGGCCAGGTATCCTTCAACCAGCTTTCCCCATGATTCTTTGACCGCCTTCGGAACTTTGGCGAATCCGTAACCGGGCAAATCGACGATATAAAACCGGTTATCGGCCACGAAGAAGTTCAACGCCTGCGTTTTTCCGGGCGTGCGCGAGACTTTGGCGATTTTTTTGCCTTGTATAATGCCGTTTATCAGGGTGGACTTGCCGACGTTCGACCGTCCCCCAATCGCCACGGCCGGCCTATAATCCGATGGAACTTTTCTGTGGTCGTAAACCGAGGTAACATAACTGGCCGCAAGCGGACCACTCCCCACAGGAACCTCCAATTCGCATTTTATTCCGGTTTGAGCCGGACTAAGCTAACGAAGTACAAAACTCCGGGCAAGTAAATTCAGGCTTTTTTGGCCTTTGTCGCCGGTCTTTTCGGGCCGGCCGCGGGGCCTGATTTCCCGGCCTTTTTCGAGGCTTTGAACAGTTCCGGGCCAAAGACGATTTTCAACGCCTCCTCGACTTTTTTGACCTTATGTAGTTTAAGCCCGTTGACCAACTCTTTGGGTAGTTCCGATATCTCCTTGGCGTTTTTCCGCGGTACGATAATCTCCGTAATGCCGCTTCGTTTGGCCGCCAGGAGTTTTTCGTTGAGACCGCCAACCGGAAAAATCGAACCGGTCAGCGATATCTCGCCGGTCATGGCGACCCTGGTCGAAATCCGCTGCTTTTTCAGCGCTGAAATCATCGCCGCCACCATGGTAATTCCCGCCGAAGGACCTTCCTTGGGAACCGCACCCTCGGGTACATGGATATGTATTTCCGTGTTGCTGATTTTCTTCAAATCGATCCCCAGCCGGTGGGCGTGCGACCGAATCCAGGTCAGCCCGGCCGTGGCCGATTCCTGCATCACCTCGCCGATTTTTCCGGTGATCGTCAGCTTGTGCGACCCCGGAACCAGCGATACCTCGACCGGAAGGATTTCGCCGCCGACCTCCGTCCAGGCCAGCCCTACCGCATAACCGTAATCGGCAACCCGGGGCACCTCTGTGTACTGGTAAGTCGGCACTCCAAGGTATTTGGCGATATCTTTAGCGTCAAGCTTGTAAGACCTGTGCTTTTTGCGGTTAACTTCCCTGAGAGTAATCTTTCGATATATGGCAGTCAGCTTGCGCTCGAGCTCCCGGACGCCCGATTCCCGCGTATAATCGCGAATTATACGAACCAGCGCATTGTCGTTTATCTTAATGTTTAGATGCTTGATACCCAGTTCCTTCCGGATCTTCGGCATCAAAAACTTCCGGGCGATGTTTATCTTTTCGAACTCAAGATATCCCGGCAACCGGATAATCTCCATTCTATCCTGAAGCGGAATCGGAATATCATGCAGGGTATTGGCGGTAGTCAAAAAGAGCACCTCGGAAAGATTAAAGTCCAGTTCGAGGTAATTGTCGGAAAAATAGGCGTTCTGCTCGGGATCGAGGACCTCCAGCAGCGCCGATGCGGGATCGCCCCGGAAATCGGAATCGATCTTGTCAACCTCGTCGAGTAAAAAAACCGGATTGGAAGACCCGGCCTTCTTGATCGACTGAATTATCCGGCCCGGTAGAGCGCCTATATACGTCCGGCGATGGCCGCGAATTTCGGCTTCATCATGAATGCCGCCCAGCGACATTCGGACGAATTTGCGATCCAGCGCCCGGGCGACCGACCGGCCCAGAGACGTCTTCCCGACTCCGGGAGGCCCCACCAGGCACAGGATAGGACCTTTCACTTTACCTGCCGTACGCAGCACGGCCAGATGCTCCATCATCCTTTTCTTCGGTTTCCCCAGACCGTAATGGTCCTCGTCGAGGATTTTCTGGACTTCCTTGAAGTTGGTTCGATCTTTCGTTTTAATATTCCATGGCAGCCCCAGAAGCCATTCGAGATAACCGCGCAAAACACCCGATTCGGCCGAATACGGATGCATCCGGGAAAGCTTTTTTATCTCCTCCTCACCCCGGGCGCGCACTTCCTCGGGGGGATCAGCCTCTTCAAGTTTGGCGTACAATTCATCGATCTCACCGGCGGTGTCGTCGTACTGGCTCAACTCATCTTTAATCGCCTTTAACTGCTGTTGAAGATAATACTCCCGCTGACTGCGCGTCAGCGACTCCCGAACATTGCCGTCAATACGCTGTTCAATCTTCAGGATTTCAATTTCGCTGGTCAAAAGGTCGGCCAGTGCGAGAAACTGATCCTTGAGGGTGGCGCTCTCCAGCACCGCCTGTTTCTGATCATTTTTCTGCAACAGGTGGGCAGAAATGGTATCGGCCAGGCGGCGGTTGTCGTTGATAGTCGCCAGTTGCGTAATTACCTCATTTGGTATCCGCCGGTTGTGATGAACATAATCGGAAAAAAGGTCCAGCACCCGCCGGGCCATCGCTTCGCTTTCGGCATCCCGGGTTTGTCTCTCCGGCTCGATTATTATTATTCGGGCCAACAGGTAACCGGATGATCTCACAAAAGCGCCAATCCGGCCACGAAGCAAACCTTCCACCAGCACCTTGAGGGTGCCGTTCGGAAGTTTCATAACCTGTATTACCCGGGCCACCACCCCGACCTCGTAAAGGTCTTTGGCAGTGGGCTTGTCGACGCCCGGCCGCTTCTGCGCCACCAGAAAGACAAGTTTATCCATAACCATCGCTTCCTGGAGAGCGTTAATCGACATCTGGCGGCCGATCAGCAACGGATATATCATGTACGGGAATATCACCGCGTCGCGCATCGGCAGAACCGGCAATCGGGATTTAACCTCAATCATTTCATTATCGTGCAGGTACTTCATCACCTTTTCCGTTTTTGATAACATTTCAATATGCAACAAAACCGCCAAAAATCAAGGCTGTTCCCCGAGTTATTGCCTGTCAGGCCGTCGGAGGGGCGGCAGACAACCATACCCCGGATTCCAAAAACAGTTGACAATCGGAACTGTTGGGCTATATTGCGTACCCTGAAAAATAACCATCATGGGGGTGTAGCTCAGGGGTAGAGCATCTGCCTTTTAAGCAGGTGGTCGAAGGTTCGATTCCTTCCACCCTCATAGAGAATGCGCCATTAGCTCAGTTGGTAGAGCAGTTGACTCTTAATCAATTGGTCCGGGGTTCGAGTCCCTGATGGCGTATTTTTTTTATTGGGGAAGACGATATCTTGTTTAATCAATGAACTATTTGAGGAAAGTCCATTCCATTTATCAGTTGACATAATTTGACCGAATGGCTATATTTCTAATGTGAGGGGGTGGTTTTCGTTCAAACCCCTCATATCCCCTCCCACCCCCACTGCCTTGGCAAAAAGATTAGCGTATTAAAATACAGGTTCACACTCAAACAAGGAGTAGTACCATGTGGCCCAAAACCTTTATAGCGATTCTGACGGCCTTATGTCTTGTTCTGGCCGTCGGATTTGCCGGCACGGTTAATGCCGGCGACTCGCCCTACCAGGTCGACCCGGCGGGTGATGAACACCCATGGGGCGGCGAATATTTTAGCGGTGACGACGGCGGCACCCCGACCATTAGTGGCTCTGTTTCGCAGACGTGCGGTTCAATCCCCCAGATTGACGGCGCTCCCTACTACCTGGCGAGAACCTTTATTCTGCATTCCTGGTCGAAACTCACTCGCTATTTTGGAAATTACTTCAGCGCCTCGACAACAGATAAAAGGGCGGTACGTATTTCCCGGTCAACCACCAAAATGTCGGGTTCCGTCAAACCATACAGAGGAGCGAGGAATAGGTAATCATGATAAAGGAAAAGCCAAAGAAACCGGATATCCGTTCCGAACTGTTGCGACAATTGTCGCAGGCGGTTCTGCAAGGGGATGTCACCGGCGGTTTGCGGCTGGCCGAAAAGGCCGGAAAAACCATCGCCGACCGGGACGATCCGAGGACCGGACAGTTTCGGTGTCTTGAAGCCAGGCTGTTTTTCCTTTCCGGTGATTACCAGAAAACCCTCGCCTCCTCAAGACTGGCAGCTTCGCTTCTGGCCCCCTTCGGGGAAACCGAAGATCTGGCCCGAGCATATCTGCTATCAGGCAAGGCACTGGTGAGTCTGGGTAATTATCGGGAAGCGGAAACGGCGCTTCTCGACGCCATTTCCCTGTTCAGACGTTGCGATAACGTAGCCGAGAGAATAGACGCGGCCAACCAACTGGCACGGGTCTATTTTACCCGCGCCGAATACAAAAGCGCCCTCAAGTATCTGCTGGACACCATAAAGCTGGCCGACCGGCAGGGCGACCGGCGTAAGCTGGCTTTTCTCTGGGGCAATCTGGGCCGCGTATATACTCTGCTTGGCAATCTCAAAAAGGCCGCAGAAGCGCTCCGGCTTAATCTCGAAATATCGGACGATCTGGGCGACGAAAAAGAAAAGGCCAAGGCCCTGTTATCACTCGGTTATATCGGTCTTCAAAACGAACAATACGAAGAAGCCGAATCTCATTTTGACCAGGCCCGGCTGATTATAATCGCCAACGGCATGCGGCGCGAGATGGTCATCCATCATACCTATCTGGGCGAACTTAAAATCAAGTGCGGTGACCACGCCTCCGCCCGCAGATTCCTGAACGAGGCAATCGACGGCGCTCGCTCGCTGGCCCCGGAATCCTCTCTTATGGCCGCCCCTCTGCGGCATCTGGCCGCCCTGGAACTTGCCGAAGGTAACGCTTCGGCTTCGTCGCGGCTGGCCAACAAGGTCCTGGCGCTGACCAAAAAGATCGGAGAACTCGTAGAAAAAGGCGCAGCGTTAAGGATTCTTGCTCAGGCTACTCTCGCCGAGGGGAAAAATGATGGCCGGTCGCCGGCCAAAGCGGCTGATCTCTTCGCCGAAGCGCTGGAGGTTTTCGACGAAATAGACGCTCGCTTTGAAAAAGCCGAAACCTTCGTCCAGATGGCCGTTTCCGGATTGGGTTCTTCCCATCGTATTCTGGTCAACCTTTTCCGAGCAGCCGATATTTACCAGAAACTGGGGATAAGCTCCAAGCATCAAAAAACCCAGGAACTTATCAATCAATTTGAAGCCCCGGCCGCCAATGTACCCCCGAAAGAATCGGTTTCCTCGAACCAGGCCACGACAATAGTTACCGCCAACCGAAAAATGAAAAAGATAATGCGCGACATCGGTCACGCCGCAAAATCCGAAATGCCGGTTCTTCTCATAGGCGAAACCGGTACCGGTAAAGATCTCCTGGCGCGGCATTACCATGCCATGTCGGGCAGGCAGGGCCGGTTTGTGGCGGTCAACTGCGCCGCTTTCCCGGATACGCTTCTCGAATCGGAGCTGTTTGGGTATAGGCGAGGAGCCTTTACGGGCGCGGTAACCGATAAGGATGGTCTGTTGCAACGGGCTGACGGGGGAACATTCTTTCTCGATGAAATCGGTGAGATGTCGCCGGCTTCACAAGCCAAGCTGTTGACCGTAATCGAAACCTGTCAATCCCGGCCACTCGGCGGCCTGAAGGAAGACAAACTCGACCTCAGGATTATCACGGCCACCAACTGCGACCTGGCCGGTATGGTTGAAGAGGGACGCTTCCGTCGCGATCTCTATTATCGTCTCAGCGGGATAACTTTCACGATACCGCCCCTGGCCGAACGCCCTGAAGATATACCTCTCCTTCTGCATCATTTCCTTTGCCGGCAGGGCGTAATCGGCGAAGACCAACAGGTCGATATGGCCATGATTGCGGAGTTTACCTCCCGGTCATGGCCCGGTAACGTGCGTCAGCTTGAATCGGAAGTAAAAAAGCTGGTGTTGTTTTCGACCATGGCCCGTGAGGATACTCTTGGCGATCTGGCCGGTTTATTGGTTCAGAACGATATTGATGGCCAAACGACATCGCTTTTTAGCCAGATAGAGGAGTTTGAGAGGACATTGATCCTCAAAGCGCTCCGCCGCGCCGACTGGAACAAATCGAAAGCCGCCCGTTCGCTGGCGATTCACGAATCAACTCTTCGGGCGAAAATGAAGCGGTACCATCTGGCCCCGGCGTCTGTTTCGTAAGCTTGTACGAAGCCGCACCGTTTTTCGTCATTTGCCATAAGCGCGTGCGTTGCACGTGCTTATGGCATTTTCGATAGTCAGCAATTCGCAAAACTATACGAATTCAGCATCCCTTTCAATTGTATAATATATTGTAATCGACTGCTATATCGAGAGATACGGAGAATACAAACATAAAGAAACAGGCCAAGGCATACCGCTTGCTAAAAAATATAACGTCATTTTTAGCTCCTTTTTGCGCTACTTTGTGGTCCTTTTTTCTCGGAGAAGCTGCCTGCGTCAGAGGGGTACGCAGGCAGCCTTTTTTATGCGAATATATTGCAGGCAGAAATGGGTGAAATCAAATAGATATTGCCCTGCGATTCGATAGGGATTATATATAGCGGCATGAATAACTACCATGAAAACGAGCGGAAGGAACTGACCCGGCTATCGAAAGAGAAGCTTATCGGCATGCTTGAGGATGCCGCCAAAAACTGGCTGGCCCATGATGGTCTCTGGTTTTTGGCCGTAGAAGCTGACCATGGCATGGAAACCGCCATAAAGCACGATCGCACGGCTTGGGAACGGTTTACCGTTATCGAAGCCAAACGGATCATGAAACGGCACGGCATCAGGCCGGGTTGCGGATTGGAAGGCCTGAAAAAAGCTCTCAACTATCGTCTGTACGCCCATCTCAACGTACAGGAGATTGTCGAAGAAAACGAAAACAGTTTCGTATTCCGCATCAACGATTGCCGGGTGCAGTCAGCCCGCAAACGCGACAACCGCCCCGATTTTCCCTGCAAACCGGTCGGCCTGGTCGAATATTCAAAATTCGCCGAAACAATCGATCCGCGGATAAAAACCGAATGTATTTGCTGCCCTCCCGACGACCATCCGGACACTTATTATTGCGCTTGGAAATTCAGCCTGTAATAAATCAGACGGCCGGTTTGCGCACGGCCGTCTGCTTTAGCAGGGGCAATTAAGGCAAGGAGGTTACTATCCGCCGCGTTTTTCTGGGGAAATTACCCGGCGAATCAACAGCGGTTGGATACTGTTCAATAGACTCCTGAAAAGTACCGGCAACCACTTTATATATCTTAAACAAAATCCGAAACACAACTGTTCCGAATTCAACCGATTTTTATATGGAAAACGACCGGTTTACCCTCCGATTTTGACATTGTCATAAGCCCAAAAACAGATATATTGATAATTGCTGCCGGAAAAATCGGCGAAACACGAGGCTAAGGCGGGACGAAGGCTTCTTTGGCGTGATAACCCTTAAAACGACAGGATGACCACTTGGATAAAGTCAGAATTCAACAGATTCAGGGCGAGTTGGCTCGATTGGGTATCGATGGCTGGTTACTTTATGATTTTCACGGGCACAATGACATCGCCGTTCGTTTCTTAGACCTGCACGGGATTATCACCCGGCGGTCGTTTTACCTGATTCCGGATAGCGGCACACCCACCGCTTTCGTTCATGCAATCGAGAAAAAACCGTTCGATTCGCTGCCGGGGAACAAGTTTTATTACTCCTCCTACAGAATTCTTGAGGAGGAATTGGGACGAACCGTCGGTAGTATGAAACGCCTGGCCATGGAGTACTCCCCCAAAGGCAGGCTGCCGTACATCGGCAAAGTTGACGCCGGAACGCTGGAGTTGATACGGTCTTTCGGGGTGGAAATCGTATCTTCCGCCGACCTGGTGGCCAAATTCGACGCCTGTCTGACTCCGGAGCAGATTGAAACTCACCGCGAAGCGGCCCGCCTCCTGCACCAGATAAAAGATAATGCGTTTCAATTCATTAAGGACAAGCTGGAATCAGGCGATACGGTAACCGAATTCGATGTGGTTCAGTACATTCTTGATCGATTTAATCAGGCCGGCATGGTGACCGACCATGCTCCGATCTGTGCCGTCGGCACCAACGGCGGCAATCCTCACTACACGCCTGTTGATCCCGGTTCGGCCGAAATCACGCGCGACAACCTGGTGCTGATTGATCTCTGGGCCAAGATGCAAACGCCAAAAGCGGTTTACGCCGATATCACGTGGATGGCCTACACCGGCAGTTCCCTGCCGGATCGATACGCCCAGAATTTTGAATTGCTGTGCATGGCTCGCGACGCCGCCGTAAAATTCATTCGGGAAAACTGGGGCAAAAGGAACATCTACGGGTACGAGGTTGACGACGTCTGCCGAAATGTCATCTCTCACGTTGACCTCGGTAATTATTTCACTCATCGAACCGGTCATTCAATCACCGAATTGAGCCATGGTTCCGGGCCGAATATCGACAATCTTGAAACCGAAGACCGCCGGAAACTTATTCCCGGGCACCTTTTCTCAATTGAACCGGGATTATATTTTGATGATTTCGGTATGCGAACGGAAATCGACGTATTAATCACGCAGGACGGCCCGGAGATTACCACCCGGCCGGTACAGCAAAAGGTAATCCTCTTTTTCGAGTAACGTCAGGCGATTGAGTGGTCATGTACGTAACCTACCGGCAAATACGGGAAGCCGCCGACAGGTACGGTTACCCGCCGATCATTCATATGACTGCGCCGGTTGATTCGGAAGAATTCGAATTTATTCGTTCCACCCAGCATTACGGCCGCTCGCATGATATCACCATGTTCATTTTCAAAGGCCGGCGGATCATTGTCATCGCCAAGCATAATTATCCGGAAGGGCTTTATCGCCCGCCGTCGGGAGCGATCAAGCCGGGCGAGTCGCTTGTCGCCGGGGCGTTGCGCGAGGCGTACGAGGAAACCGGCTGCCGGATCGAACTGACCCGTTATATCTTACAGGTAAATGCGAACTTTACCGACGGCCATGGCCATATCCCCTGGAAATCGCACGTATTTGCCGCGCGGTATCTTTCGGGTGAACCGAAACCGATAGATACGCATGAGATTCGCGACGTCGCCCTGGCGACGCTGGATGATTTTGTAAAGTACAAGGAAATAATCCGCAATAAAACCACCTCCGGAGGCCTTAACTACCGAACCCACCTGCATGATGAAGTATTGAAACTGCTGTGAACGAACCGGCATCAATACCGTCCCTGGCGGCGTTTTTATTTTTCCCGCCAAAAATCGCTTAATATGTGGAACGGGCTTTCTTTTTCTCTATGACCATCTCCGGTCTTATCTCATCCGAGGGGGGAATTACGAAACGCGCGTTGGTCACGTATGACAGTATAACCCAACGCATATATCAAGCCTTTTTCGATACTGTTTTGTGAGACATCGCTACCACGCTTATTATGAGATATGTCGTAACCGGCTCGAAACTCCAATGACGTCCGATCCAAAACAGCTTTTGGGTTACTTCCATATCCTTCAACGATATCATTGAAAGATTCTTTTCACTGGGGCAAATAACCTGCAGATCAAGAAATAGTCAATAAGATGAAAAAACCGCACATCACGACTCCGATAAGCGTGATTGACCATCCGACATCACGCCTGCGGCGGGCCGGAAAAGACTGAATATCGGATTGACCGCCAATGATACCATCATGCCGATTGTCCCCGCCTGGGGGGACGGCATTCCTTCGATATATAATATCAGGCAGACGGCAAGGCCGAGTACGGATGAAGAGATTGCTCCGAATTTGTTCGCTCTCCTGCTGAACAAGCCCCAGATGAATGGACCCAGAAATACCGAACCGATTGCTCCCCAGGAAATACCCAGCACGGCGACAATCGTGGCCGGTTTGAAATAGGCCATGATGACGGACAGGCATATAAAAAAGCCGCTCGATAATCTCATGAGCAACGTTAACCTCCTGTCGGAGACGTTCCTGTTTACGAATCCGGCGTACAGGTCCTTGGCGATCGACGAACTGGAGACCAGCACCAGCGCCGCAAGGGTTGACATGGAAGCCGACAGTATCAGAAGCAGCATTATAACCGACAGGGTTTCCGGAATCACGTTGGCCAGCAGTTCCGGCATCAAGGCGTCAAAAACAGGTTTTCCGTTACTAAAAGCGTTGGGAGCGCTTTCAGGGGACAGGAAAAACCTGGTGGCCGCCCCGGTAAAGTAGGCGATGCCGCCGACCAGAACCGCGAAAGCGGTTGAAGCAACCATCCCGATTTTAATAGACCGTCTATCCTTAATCGCATAAAACTTCTGAACCAACTGCGGCATGGCAAAGGGCGCAACACTGGTGAGAAAAACTAGGCAAAAAAGAGGCCATGCTCCCGGCGGCCCGATCAACCCGGTCAGTTTGGGATTGATGGATGACAATTTTGCCGTCATGGCGGCAAAGCCGTCGGCTTTATCCATGACGCTCCACAGAAGAAGAAGAACTCCAACGCTCATTATCATTCCGAACACAACGTCGATCATCGTCATTGATTTATATCCGCCCAAAACAAGGTATATAGCGGTGAAGCCTCCCATAAAAACCAGGGCCAGGGTATAGTCGATATTGAAATTCGACCCGAATAAATAGGACAAACCCATGAAAACGGCGGCAGAATACGGTACGAAGAACACGAAAATCGACACGGCGGCGAAAAATTTCAGGAACTTGCTGTCGTATCGTTTTTCAAAATATTCGGCCATGGTGTGGACATCGTATTCAACCGACATCCGCTTGATCCTGGGACCCAAAAGCCACCAGACGCCCAGAACACCGACAAGCGCATTTCCCGCGGCGATCCATAAACCGGAATACCCAAAGCCCCAGCCGACCTTTCCGGCAAAACCGATAAACAGCACTGCCGAAAAATAGGCGGTTCCGTAAGTGAAGGCCGTCATCCAGGGGCCGATGCTCCGACCGCCGAGAAAGAAATCCGAAAAGGAACGGGTCTTTCTCATGCCCATTATGCCGATGACGACTATCATCAGGGCAAACGCCGAAATAACAAGCATCTTTACCGGCATTTTATTCTCCTCCCCGCCAGGAACTATAATTTCTCAAGATACGGTCACTCCATTTTATATATGGCATATTTGTGGAGTACACTAACCGTCCCGAAGGCTAAACGCAAGCGTTAAAAGATGCAATTCGAGGAAAAACGCTTGTCAGCGCCAAACGTATTTGATATTTTGCGCGCTGATTAAAACCTTCCGGCGGTACGTGAATTATGCGACTGCAAGCGGGATTATACGGGGCGAAAGTATAAGGTGAATTGAAAATGAGAACGTTGTTGTTGATCGTTTTCGCGTCGGTGTTCTTTAACGCGGCAACGCTGAGGGCGGAGCCGCAAAAAGGCAATATTCATCCAAAGGTCAGGATAGGCTTTTCGGAACGTTTCAGAATGGTAATCTGGGATAACGCCGTCGGTCTCGCCGATTCGGCCGCCGCCGGTAATGCTTTTACGCGGCATCGCACCGGTATTGCCGGGCAGTGGTTTCCCAACGGCCGGTTTGAATGCGCTCTGAAACTTACCAACGAATTCCGTTACTATTTTGTCCCCGAAAACCGGGAATTCAGCTTTGGCGAAATCATTATCGACCAGTTGTATATTAAATGGAACAATTCGGCCGTCCTGCCCGGAACCCTGACTCTCGGCCGCCAGAATATTATCCTCGGCGAGGGTTTTATCGTTATGGATGGCCATCCCCTCGACGGCTCCCGATCCGTTTACTTTAATGCTGCTCGTTTTGATTGGAAATTAAGCCAAAAAGATAAATTGATTCTGTTCTATGCCTATCAACCCGAGACCGATAACATACTGCCGGTTATTCATGATTGCGACGCGCCGTTGATTGAGCAACCGGAAGAAGGCATGGGCGCATACTTTACGGGGAAGCTCAAGCGGACAAATCTTGATATTTATTTCATTCGCAAGAACATCAAAGACACCGATACTCGTCCAACCGAATCAAGCATCAATACTTTCGGCGCCCGAATCGTGCATCCGGCAGCGGAATATCTGACGGCCACCGCCGAAGGCGCTTATCAGTTTGGAAAATACGGCGACGCTGACAGGTCTGCGTTCGGCGGCTATTTTTATTTGACGTATAGAACCGATTGGACTTCATATCTCCCGAAGTCTTTCACCGCCGGAGCCGTTTGCCTTAGCGGAGACAATCCTTCCACGACCCACCGGGAAGCCTGGGAACCGATATTTGGCCGCTGGCCAAAATGGAGCGAGTCTTATATCTACACCCTGGTACGGGAAAACGGCGTCGCCTATTGGACCAACCTCATTTCTCTGTATGGAAAAGCCCGGTTTGTAATTTCGCCGGAGTTGAAGTTTGGCTTCGATTATCATCATCTTATGGCGTCCCGGGAACCCGTCGCCGACCGACCCTTTCCGGGCGGCAACGGAAAAACCCGCGGCAATCTATTCATCGGAAAATTGAGTTTCCAAATCAACAGCCGTATGACCGGATACCTGCTGTGGGAAAAATTTGAACCCGGCAGTTACTATTTCAATAATGCCGAC
>CAZSYD010000057.1:0-13910 GCA_964611355.1 uncultured Ignavibacteriales bacterium
TTCGCTGTCTGTCACTATAAAGTATTTGCCCAAAATGGTCAATCAAGATTTTTACCGCAAGGCGGCCATCGGCAATCATGAAAAAACTACGTTCCGGGAATATTGCCTATATAGTCAAACATTGTATTCGCAATAATCTGATTAAATATGGCAGCCTTAGTTATATATACAAATGTCCCAAGCCAAAAAAAATACATTCCAGCCTAATTTAAAGATAAATATTTATTGTGAATCAATTCACAAGTTGTATATTAGCGCTATTGCCAAAAAGGGCAAGGCGTCCCGATTTCAATTCTGAAACGGTACGGGGAAGGGTAAAAAATGGCTGATAGTAACATTTCGAGGATTCTGGGAAAGTACGAAGGCGGTCAGGGAGGGCTTATCGCGATCCTTGAGGAGATTCAAGCGATATATAGTTATCTTCCCAGGGAGGCGCTGGAAACCGTGGCCGAGAAGACCGGGCGATCCTTAGTCGATATTTACGGCGTGGCTACGTTTTACGGGGCATTTAGCCTTAAGCCTCGCGGCAAGCATCTGGTATCGGCATGTCTGGGAACCGCCTGCCATGTACGTGGGGGTCCGGCCATTGTGGAACAGCTGGAACGACAGCTGGGCATCAAAGCCGGGGAAACCACACCCGACAGGGAATTCACCCTGAAAACAGTAAATTGTCTTGGGGCATGCGCTCTTGGGCCGGTTGTTGTCGTGGATGGTCACTATTTCCCCAAAATGAAAACATCAATGATCAAGGACATCCTTGATAGAGTCCGAGCCGGCATTGATGCGATAGAAATAGAAACCGATCAGCGGGTATTTCCAGTCGAGGTTAGTTGTTCGCACTGTAACCACAGCCTGATGGATCCGGAGTTCATCATTGATGGCCATCCCGCCATTCGAGTCACTATATCTTTTGGCAACAAGCACGGGTGGCTGGCCTTGTCAAGCCTGTATGGCAGTTACAATGTTGAGTCTTTACACGAAATACCCAAAGACACCGTCGTCAACATTTTTTGTCCTCATTGCCACGCCCAGCTTATCGGAGGAGCCAAATGCGCCGAGTGCGGGGCGCCAATGGTACCTATGATCGTCCGGGGAGGCGGTGTTGTGCAGATATGCTCGCGTCGCGGGTGTAAAGGGCATATGCTTGATTTGGGTGGGACTACAATTGACTGATGCTTGATCGAATGTCGTTAGTAAGGGAGATTGCTCCATGAGGAAGCTTTCATCAGTTGACGAACTTGTTGATTTTCGTCAGCGCATACTGAGCGAGAAAGAAATACAGCATGAGATTACAACCCTGGTAGTGTGTGCCGGGACCGGCGGCCAGGCCAGCGGCGCAAACGATATAATCAGAATTATAAAGAGATACATTATCGAGAAAGACCTTCGGGAAAAAGTGGCTCTCAGGGTTACCGGCTGTCAGGGATTCTGTGAAATGGATCCTTTTATTCTTGTTCAGCCAGGTCGGCACCTGTATCCCCTGCTAAAAATGGAGGATGTGCCACGGGTGATTGAAGCGGCCGTGGGTGGATTTGTTGACGAAGGATTAATCTATAAAGATCCCCGCGAGCTGAAACGATATCATAATCAAAATGACATTCCGTTTTTTAAGAAACAAACACGGACCATTTTAGGCTGTAACGAGAGGCTCGATCCAATAAGGATATTTGGATATATTGAGCAGCATGGCTATGCCGCTTTGGAGAAGGTTTTGTTGAAGCATGATCCGGAGTGGATTATCCGGGAGGTCAAGGATTCTGGTTTAAGGGGTCGGGGCGGCGCTGGATTTTCCACCGGGAAAAAATGGGAACTGGCTCGGGCCTCCGGCAACGGGAAAGGGCCGAAGTACGTTGTCTGCAATGCCGATGAAGGCGACCCCGGAGCCTACATGGATCGCAGCCTTCTGGAGGGCAATCCGCATGCCATCATTGAAGGGATGATAATTGCCGGTGTCGCCATCGGCGCCAACAAAGGTTTGATCTATGTCCGCAGTGAATACCCGCTGGCCATCAAGCACGCGCTGATTGGCCTGGGTCAGGCCCGGGAACTGGGTCTTTTGGGAGACAATATCCTTAACACCGGTATCAATTTCGATGTTGAGATCTTCCGCGGGGCCGGAGCGTTTGTATGCGGCGAGGAGACGGCTTTAATTAAATCGATCGAAGGTCTGAGGGGTGAGCCCAGGCAAAGACCGCCCTATCCCATCGAGAGAGGAATCGGCGGATATCCCACTTGCATCAATAATGTCGAAACGCTTGCCAATATACCGGTAATTATTAACCGGGGGGCCAAAGAGTATGCCAAAGTGGGCGTACCCGGTAACACCGGAACAAAAATATTCTCACTGGTCGGGAAAATCAAGAACACCGGTCTGGTTGAGATTCCTTTGGGTATGAAAATCAGCGAAGTAGTCTACGACATCGGCGGCGGCCCGGTTGGTGATGCAAAGATTAAAGCTGTCCAAACAGGCGGACCATCCGGGGGTTGTATTCCGGCCCGTATGTTTGACCTGCCGATTGACTACGATAGTTTGACCAGGGCAGGATCGATTATGGGATCAGGCGGCATGATCGTCATGGACGAAAACACCTGCATGGTTGATATCGCAAAATATTTCATGGGTTTTTTGAAAAGCGAATCGTGCGGCAAATGTTTTACGTGCCGCAAAGGTACGCAGCGCATGTATGAGATCCTTGACGATATCACCAAAGGCAAAGCCCGGATGGAGGATTTGGATTTATTAGAGGAATTGGCCCTCGTAGTTAAAGATACGACGATGTGCGGCCTGGGACAGACGGCACCAAACCCGATACTCAGCACCCTGCG
The DNA here is from genome assembly GCA_964611355.1 of uncultured Ignavibacteriales bacterium. Classification (GTDB taxonomy): domain Bacteria; phylum Zixibacteria; class MSB-5A5; order GN15; family JAAZOE01; genus CAZSYD01. Next base: position 2,827 of record CAZSYD010000057.1, read on the forward strand.
CTACTTCAGGCATGAATATGAACGTCATATAAAAGACAAACGGTGTGACGCTTTTGTATGCAAGGATTTGGTTGGCGCCCCGTGTCAGTCGGCCTGCCCGCTGGACACAGAGGCCTGGCGTTATGTGGCCCATATTGCTCGGGGCGAGTACGAGCAGGCTTATATGGTTATCCGTGAAGCCAATCCGTTACCGTCGGTATGCGGGCGTGTTTGCCATCATCCTTGTGAGTCCCGGTGCCGCGCGGGTACCAGCGGTGGCGATCCCATAGCCATTCGAGCCCTAAAACGATTTATTACCGATCGTGTTGATCCTTCAATATATAAACCGAAGCGGCACTCCTGGCCTGGTGACGAGAGCCCGCGCGTGGCGATCATCGGGTCCGGTCCGGCCGGTCTTACCGCTGCTCATTACTTATCCCTGAAAGGTTGTAAGGTGACGGTCTTCGAGGCCGAAGACGAACCGGGAGGAATGCTCTATTGCGCCATTCCTTCTTATCGTTTGCCCAAAGAAGTAATCAGAAAAGAGATAGATTCTCTCATTAACGAGAATATTACTCTTAAATGTAACACTGCTCTTGGGCGCGATATAACTATCGACAAGTTGTTTGAAGACGGCTATAAAGCGGTATTCTTGGCGCTTGGAGCGCATAAAAGCAAACCTCTTTGTCTTGAAAATGAGGATGTCGCCGGTGTTTATCCTTCCATTAAATTTCTTAAGTCATGCAATATAAAAGGTGAACAACCTGCCAAAGGGAAGGTAGGCGTCATTGGCGGCGGCAACTCGGCAATTGATGCCGCGCGCGTGGCTATCCGTCAAAAAGATGTGGAAAGCGTGACTATTTTTTATCGGCGGACCAAAGATGAAATGCCTGCTTTTAGCGAGGAAATTGAAGCGGCTGACCAAGAAGGTATAAAGATTGAAACATTGGTTGCTCCCATCAAGGTGATTGCCTCAGACGGGTGTCTTGAATCTCTTGAGTGTATCCGAAATGAACTTGGTGAGGTGGATTCCAGCGGACGACGCCGGCCCGTACCGGTAAAAGGCACCGAGCATATAATCGATCTCGATACTCTAATTGTGGCTATCGGTGAAGATTCCGGAATTGATGCCATTGCTCCGGCTCGTATGAGTCGCATTGAAACGACCAAATGGAATACTGTTAAGATAGAGGAAGCTACTTTGCTCACTAATCGTCCCGGTGTTTTCGCGGGCGGCGATGTCGTGCGTGGGCCCAATACGGTGGTTGATGCTATTGCGGACGGGAAAAAGGCGGCCATGGTGATTGATCGCTATTTACGCAATGAACCGCTCGTGCAGAAAGCGGAACCGATACTACCAAGCGTATATGTCAAACCGCCAGACGTGATTGGAGATGAAATGTTGTCGACTAATCGTATAGAGATACAGCGTGCTCCAGCAGAATGGCGCAAACGCAACTTTGTCGAAGTTGAAGTTTCTTTCTCTATTGATGAGGCAACTTTCGAAGCCAGGCGGTGCTTGCGCTGCGATCTGGAATTCACCCAGCCCAAAGAAGATGTATCAACAGAGGGGGAGACGATTAGTTCAGCGACCGAAGGAGAATCTGCATGATCAGACTTACAATAAATGGCCTTGAGGTATCGGTAGAGGATGGAACCACTCTGCTGGAGGCGGCCCGGTTTCTCGGTTTCCCCATCCCGACCCTGTGCCACGTGGACGGGTTGTCACCTTACGGCGCCTGCCGGCTCTGCGTGGTGGAGATAGGCGAACAACCAAAAAGCCGGTTGGTCTCATCGTGTACCTATCCGGCCGAGGAAGGCCTTAAGGTGCGTACGGCGTCGTCGCGCGTAATCAGGGCGCGTAAAATGATCCTGGAGCTTCTGCTGGCATCCTCCCCGCAGTCAAAGACCATCCAGGATCTCGCCGCCGCGTACGATGTGCGTCAGCAGCGATTCAAACAGGAATATGAGGATTGTATTCTGTGCGGCCTGTGTGTTCGGATGTGTAAAGAGCAGATGATGGCCGGGGCTATCGGCTTCCGCGGCCGAGGTGAAACCCGAAGTATCGGCACGCCGTTCGATATCAAGTCGGATGTCTGCCGACTGTGCGGAGGATGCATGTATATTTGTCCCGCCTGCCAGCTCAGGTGCACTTATACGGAGCCTGAAAAAGCGATCTGCGGCGCGTGTGCGAATATTAGCCCGCCATGCCTTGAGAAAGAAAAGTTTGACGATATGATGTGTTATATGGATCCCTGCGTTGCCTGCGAAATAAGAAAAGATTGAGAAGTTTTGAATAAGTGAATAAGGAGGAATACCGATCATGTCATACTCTCGAGTAAATGCCTCGGCTGCGACTCTTACGAAAAACAGAACCGAGGGTTCGATTGTTTCCGCTTCCGGCATGTGTGTTACCTGTGTGGACGGCTGTATCGGAATGTGCGAGATCGGAAAATCCGCTTACCGCGGACACGAAGTAATCTATCCGCAGCCGTTCGGGGTTATCACGACAGCGGCCGAGAAAGTCTATCCTGTCGACTATTCGCATTTCAGCATAATCAGCGGCGTAGTCGGCGCCAAAGGAATAGAAGCTGACAGCGATAAAGCTGTTTTTCCTAATGTCAATCTTGAAGTTGCCTTTGGTCATGATAAAGGTTTGAAGTTTCGTTACCCCTGGATTATCCCCGGTATCGGCTCGACCGACATCGCAAAAAACAACTGGGAAGGACTGGCTATTGGCACGGCGCTGGCGGGTACCGGCCTGACCATCGGCGAAAATGTGGTCGGTATGGACACGGAGGCTGTCATTAAAAATGGCCGGGTGGTTGATACCGTTGACCTGAAGCGCCGGGTGAAGCTTTTCAAGGATCACCAGCGCGACGGGTATGGCGCGATTATCGTACAGGCCAACATTGAGGATACCCGCCTTGGCGTGCAGGAGTATGCTATTGATAAACTCGGTGTCGAGTGGGTTGAACTCAAATGGGGCCAGGGAGCCAAAAATATAGGCGGCGAAGTCAAGATACGAAGCCTGGAAAAGGCTCAGATGCTGTATAAGCGCGGTTACATAGTGCTTCCCAATCCCACTGATCCGGATGTAATCAAGGCCTTCGAACGCGGGGCGTTCAAAGAGTTCGAACGTCATTCGAGGGTCGGTATGGTTACTGAGGAATCGTTTGCCGCGAGAGTACAAGAGTTGCGTAATGCCGGGGCCAAATACATATCGCTTAAAACCGGCGCCTATCGTCCGGCTGCCCTGGCACAGGCCATGAAATACGCTTCCAAATATAAAATCGACGTCCTCACGGTTGACGGCGCGGGCGGCGGAACGGGCATGAGCCCCTGGCGGATGATGAACGAGTGGGGCGTGCCGCCGGTCGAATTGCACTCGCTTATGTATGAGTATGCCAAACGCCTGGCCGATCAGGGAGAACACGTTCCCGCACTGGTGCCGGCAGGAGGATTCACTTTTGAAGATCAGATATTCAAGGGCCTGGCGCTGGGCGCTCCGTTTGTGAAACTGATCGGTATGGCCCGCAGCCCGATTGCCGCGGCCATGGTCGGCAAAACTATCGGACGGACTATCGATGAACATCAATTGCCTGTCTACGTCGAACGTTTCGGAACAACCAAGGACGAGATATTTGTGACGGCCGCCGAATTGCGCAAGGAACTTGGCGACGAGGAGTTTGAAAAGGTCCCGACCGGCGCGCTCGGATTGTACACCTATTACGAACGCCTGGCCCAGGGCTTGCGCCAGCTTATGGCCGGAAGCCGTAAGTTCTCGCTGGAGTATATGACCCGTGACGACCTGACCGCTCTTACTCACGAGGCGGCTGACATCAGCGGCATCAGTTATGTGATGGATACGGACAAGGAAGAGGTTGATTCCATCCTCAAGGGTTAGAGCCCCGCAAGGCAGAAATAACCGGAAATCAGATTTTCCGGCTATTTTGACAAAAGTAAGCGAAGGCCGGCTTGTTCAGAGTCGGCCGAGAAGTACGGCAAGCTTGGTAACTATGTCGTCGAAACCTGTGCCAGTCGGCGGGCGACCCGTTTACATTCCGCACTAAGATAAGCTTTTTACCATAATTGGATCAATCGGGTCCAAAGGCGTGGGTTGGCTTATGGCCGAACTCTCTGACCGGGTGCGGGGTCTGTTCAACCGGCACCAGATCATCCAGCCAGTAGGCGTCATCGTCACGATGGAAGATCATAAACTTTCCCTCGTCCTCGGCATCGCGCGCCCGGTGGAACTTGAGATAGATATACTGATCGGTCAATCCGATTATTTCAATCTTACCCCGTTCGTGCGACATAACCAGCCGCGCCCGCTTGGCCAGTCCGCTGACGTTCTTTTTAGCTTCCTCAAAGGCCTGATATGATTGGGTCAGAGTTGTGGCATACGGCATATTACCGGTAGTTGGCCGACCCTGGAAGAAATAATAAGGCGCCACGCCAACGAAAGACAGTTTACGCATCAGGTCGGCCAGAAGCCCCGGGTCGTCGTTGATCCCTTTAAGGATTGGAGTCTGATTACAGAGTACTATTCCGGTTTTCAGCAGGATGTATATGGCCAAAATGGCCGTCTCGGTCAGTTCCTGAGGGACATTGAAATGAGTCATAATGTAGACTCTTCGATCACGCCGACTGTACCGCGCCAGCATGGCCGAAAGTTCCGGATCGTCAATTATCCGATACGGGTTGAAAGCAGGCATCTTGGTGCCGATCCGGATGATGGAAATATGCTCAATCTCGTGCAGAGGACGAATAATATTTTCCAGCTTGGGAGTTGACATTAAAAGAGGATCGCCGCCGGTCAGAAGTACATTTGTAATCTGCTTGTTTTTGCGAATATATTCGATCCCTTCAGTGAGGTCGTTGACGATTTCGTCACTTTCATCCATAAAAATCCGTTTCCGGAAACAGAAACGGCAATAGCCGCCGCAGACTTCATTGCAAAGTAAAAGTGCCGTATGAGGATATTTATGCTGACAGCCGGGAGCCACGTAATTGGTTTCCTCGGCCGAAGCATCGAGCTCGCCGAAATCGTCAAGTTCGCTGACCTGCGGAATTATTATCCTCCGGATCGGGTCATCGGGATTATTCCAGTCGATCAGCGACAGATAATAATCGTTGGCGCGAAATTTAAATCTGTCGGTAACCTCCTTGAGCGCCTCCCTGTCCTTTTCCGGCAGTTGTTCGATCTTATTAATATCTCTGATATAATGAACTCTAGCCATGGCACGGACCTCCTTTTCCAAGCCGGTTCTGACCATTCATTGGCCTAAAATATCTCCCGTTGCCGGGGGGGTTGTCGAAAGTATCGACCAGTGCGTAAACTCAACATACAGAGCAACAGAACCGAGTCTTATAATACTATAAGGAAAACAACGGGGAAGCTCAAGAGATTTTAAGGATATTTTTTGCCGGCTTTCCCTAACCGTCGGAGTATCATGGTTTTACCAGGGGCCACAAACGTGACCATTAAATCTGAAACTTATAAATGTCGCCATCTTTTCTCCGGTTCCAATCCCGAAGTCAAAAAGTGAACCCAGTATTGATTAGCCTGACCGCCTGTTGTGGTGATGCCTTACGAAATCCAAAAAACTGACGAAAATATATAAAGGTATTGTATAAATACGGGAGAAATTATGTCTATTTTAATGGAAATCATCGAATGGATGGATCCGACCGGCGAAGAGATGATTCATCGGATTCCCCAGGAGGGTTCCGTAGATTTCAAGTTGGGGGCGCAGTTGATCGTCAGAGACAGCCAGATGGCGATTTTCTTTAAAAACGGCCACGCCGCCGATTCCTTTACCACCGGCCGTCATACCCTGTCAACTTTGAACGTGCCGATTCTGACCCGGCTTCTGGCGTTTCCGTACGGGTTTAACTCGCCGTTTCGGGCCGAGGTGTATTTCGCCAATCTGAAAGTATTTACTAATCTAAAGTGGGGGACAAAGCATCCGGTTACTTTCAAAGACCGGGAGCTTGGCCTCGTGCGCCTGCGCACTCACGGCGCTTTCACTATGAGAATCGAGCAGCCGGCTCTGTTTCTCAATTCGATCGTTGGCCGCCAGTCGCGCTATACTACCGATGAAATCCAGGATTATCTGAGAGACGTCATTATAGCCCGTATGAACGATCTCCTTGGTGAAAAGCTGGACACTATCCTCGAGCTTCCCGCTTTGTATACCGAGCTGGCCGGCGAATTCAAAACCATCGTCGAAAACGAATTCGATAAATACGGGCTGGAACTGGTCGATTTCTATATTTCCTCCATTACGCCTCCGGAGGAAGTTTCCGAAATGATTGACCAGCGTTCCGGCATGAAGGCTGTCGGCGATCTTGATAAATTCCTCAAGTTTGAGATGGCCAAAGGACTCGGCGCACCGGGCGGACCTGCCGGCGCCGGAGCAGGAATGGGCATGGCGGCCGGCGTGGGCCTGATGGTTCCGGGGCTTCTTAATAAAGTATTTTCTCCGGAACAGAAGGAACTCCGTCGCGAGCCGGTGGCTACGGTAACCTGCCCGGTCTGTCATACCGATACGCCGGAGCAGTCCCGATTCTGTTATCGTTGCGGACATCCTATGGTTAAGCAGAACGTTTGCCCGTCCTGCGGCAGGGAACTTCCCACGGAAGCTAACTTCTGCTTCCATTGTGGTCATAAGCTTGACGCTCGAACCAAATGCCCTCATTGTTCGGCCGAGGTTATTCCCGGCTCCAAATTCTGCGGCAATTGCGGCAAGAAAATAGAGGGTGATGAATCCTAAAAAGGCCAAAGCCGGTTTCTATATCGGTGTAACCTGCCCCGGGTGCGGGGGAGAGTTGGAGCTTCAGGAAAATTTTTTCTCCCTCGAATGCTCTTATTGCGGTTCGGTGCTGCGGATATTTATGCCGGACACTCCGCCTGTTTATTTAATCCCCACGCAGAAGCATAAGCGGGAAGTCCGCTTTCAGGTTGATCGTTACCTTAAAACAAACATTTTCCCTTTAACCCGATCCGATTTTTCCATCCGGCGTATCTATTATCCCTACTGGAAAATTGACGCTGTTCGCCTGAAAGTTTATGAAGAGAAAATACAACAGCCGGATAGGCAAAAGGTCTCGTATGGCGATTTAGTGTTCCCCGGCATCGGCGCTGCCGCGATAGGATCAGCATTGACTGCGAATACCTCTTCAACCGAGGAACAAAAGATAAAAGTGTCGTTGTCCCCGTATGCGGCAACCCGGACAGCAGGTCCGAATGTCACCGGCCTGCCGGCATCACTCGGTCTTCGAACCGAATATATCAAAGCCATACCCTTTTCCGCCGAGAATTGCGACGAAGAGTATGAATATCTGCCGGTGACTATTCCCTGGAATATTGTCTGCGCCAATTTGGCCAAATCCGTGGCCTTGAAAGCCAGACTTAACGCCGGCCCCGGACGCAGGACAAAATCGGAGCTGTTTCACCCCGTTGGCTCACTGATTTATTTCCCGTATATTTTCGCTCGGTCAGATACCGGCGGAGAAGCAAACTTCTTTATCGTTGACGGCATCTCCGGCCGGGTGGTGTACGCCGGGTACGCGCCGGAATCGGAAAACATCCCCGAAACAATGTCAGACTCGCTGGCGGGGTTTTCGCAATTAAAGGTCGATTTCCACCGCTGCAGCAATTGCGGTATCGATTTACCGGCCACCCGGTCATCGGTTTACATATGTCATAATTGTCATACGGTTATATCCCTGGATAAAAACCAGGTTTTAGGCGACGGCATGTCGGCGGCGATGCCGGAGAAACGCTGCACAGATGATCAATTCCCCTTCTGGTCATTCAGGATTTCTTCGGAATACGTTAGAAAAATAACCTCAATGCATGTCGGGTCCGAACCGCAGGACCAATTGCTGGTGCCGGGTTTCAGGATTTCGAATTTTGAAGCTATGCGCCGCCTGTGTCAGAGAATGACCGGCGGCTGTCCCCGGATGTCGATGCAACCGATCGATAAACACGATCAGCGCTTTCTGCCGGTAGAGATAAGCATGACCGAAGCTTTAACCCTGGCAGAAATACTTCTCTATCGTGAAATAGTCATCAAGAATCCAGCTCTCACCGCCGATTCAATCAGAATTCAACCCGAGCAGGTCGGGCTGGTTTATGTTCCGTTTCATCCCGAGCATTACTTTTATGTTGACTCTGTGATCGGTTCGGTAACATTTGAAAAAAGCCTGATCGACTAAATCCGGCCTTAAAATCGGAGATTGACAAACTGACCCAAAAGACCTAATTTTGTGTTTATGAATTTAAAACGGAAGCGGGAGAAGGGTCGTATGAAACCAAAATCGAAATCGAAAAAGCGTTATTTCAATGCGGAAGATATTTGCCGGTTGAATGTTATCACCTCGGTTGCCATTTCGCCGGATGAGAAAAAAATTGCCTACACTATGGAACAAGTTTCCGAAGATAAACGGAAGTACCGTTCACATATTTATCTGGTCGATATCGGCACAGGAGAGTTGCGCCGGTTTACTTTCGGAGAGGTACACGACCGCGGTATAGTGTGGTCGCCCGATGGGGAATATATCGCCTTTATCTCTACTCGCGACAAGAAATCAGGCGTCTATATTATTCCCTCCGAAGGGGGCGCCGAAAGGAAACTGCACGAGGCTGACGGCAGCTTTGATTGGCTTTGCTGGACGCCCGACGGTGAGGAACTGGTTTTTCAGTTTCGCTACAACGATTCGCATGCCGTAAGAGAGGAAAAGAAAAAAAAGGAAGCCCCCCTGTATCGGCATATTACGAGGCTGCTCTATCGTTACGACGGTGAGGGTTTTCTGCCGAAAGACCGGTCCCATATCTGGAAGGTCGGCGTTGAGAGCGGAAAAGCGCAGCAGTTGACCAAAGGGAAATATGACGATCTCCATCCGGCCGTTTCTCCCGATAGCAAGTGGGTTGCCTTCGTATCCAATAGAAATAAAGTGCCGGAGCTTAACAGCCTGAAAGATGACCTGTATATAATTCCGCTTGGCGGTGGAAAAGAAAAAAGGATTCCCACTCCCGGTGGTCCGGTTATGGCGCCGGCGTTTTCTCCGAACGGCAAAAAAATCGCCTATTTGGGGCATGCCGATCCTAACGCTGTCTGGGGAGTAGCCAATTTTCACGTCTGGACGGTGGGGATTGGCGGCCGGCCGGCCGCTCGTGACCTCATTCCCGGATTTGACCGGCAGGCATTCGATCAGACTATCGGTGATCTGGGCGAAGGATTCGGCGTGGAACCGCCGGTATGGTCGCCGGACGGCAAACGTCTCTATTTTGCCGCTTCCGATACCGGCAGCACTCACTTGTTTTATGTTCCCGCCAAAGGCGGGCGGTCGACGCGGATAACCGAAAAGAATTGCCATATCAAAAATTATACCTTGAATGGCCGGAAAAGACAGATAGCTGCCGTTGTTTCCGATCTGACTACCCCCGGCGAAGTGCATCTTATTCCTGCCGTTTATGATGGTGACAGAAAATCCAGGGTACTTACGATTTCAAATAAGGCGCTTTTCTCAGGCATTTATTTTCCCAAAATCAAAGAAATGTGGTTCAAGGCTTATGATGGCACTGACCTTCAGGGATGGCTTGTGACGCCGCCCAATTTCAATCGGAATAAGAAATATCCGGCTATTCTGGAAATCCACGGTGGGCCGCAGGCTCAATATGGCTTTACGTTCTATCACGAGATGTTTTACCTGGCTTCCAAAGGTTATGTGGTTTTCTATACCAATCCGCGAGGCGGCGGCGGGCGGGGCGAGACCTTTGCCGGATCTATTGTCGCCGACTGGGGCTCGATCGACCACATGGATTGTATGGCGGCGGCCGATTATCTGGAAAAGCTTTCCTTTGTGAATAAAAATCGTGTCGGCGTAACCGGCGGCTCGTATGGCGGGTATATGACCAACTGGATAGTTGGCCATACGAACCGATTTAAGGCGGCGGTAACTCAGCGATCGGTGGTTGATCTTAATTCCTTCGTGGGCACTTCGGATTTGGGTTTTGATTTTGAGCGCGATTTTGGCGGGTATCCCTGGACTAATCCGGAGGTTTACGACAGATGCTCGCCGCTGACTTACGCAAAAAATATCAGGACGCCGTTGCTGATTATCCATTCCGAACAGGACCTTCGCTGCAGTATTGAACAGGCGGAACAGCTTTTTGTAAGGCTTAAGCTAATGAAAAGGAAAGTCGAGATGATCCGCTTCCCCGAAGAACCTCACGGCCTTTCCCGACACGGTCGTCCGGACAGGCGCGTCGCCCGGCTGGAATGGATTAGCAGGTGGTTTGACAGGTATCTGAAATAAGATTAGAAGCCATTTTCCAGTAAAATCTTTTCGGCCTCTTCCCTGGTGCGCACGATTCGGCTTATTCCGGCAGTGCCGCCAATGGCAAACATTTTTTTCAGTTGATTGATGGTAACGCGGTTTTCGATGATATTGACCGAAAGGGCCATACCGTTCTCCCTGCACCAGCGGAGATGTTCGCCGATGATCCTCACCATTTCGGGGTAGGACGATTTCCATTTAATCAGGTCAATAAGCTTGGCCCATTTTCCGCCGGTCAGCGGCTTGGCCACTTTCCTGAACTCGTCGCAGTATTCGCGGGCGGTTTCAACATTCCAGGTGCCGTATATCTTTTCAATGATAATTTTTCTGTCAGGATCGGCATCGATCGTAAAATTCATGCTGATTGTCATCTCAAATCTCTCTCTGATAACAGGGTTGTTAGTGCAATATCCGTTAGATTATCAGTTAAAGGCTGCCTGTACATGTAACGCATGAACAGGCAACGGATATTCGAAAAATGGAAATATGTTCTTTCCCAGCGTGTAACGGATACAATTAACTGAGTAAACCGTGGGATAGCAATAGTTTTTTATAGATAAATATTCGGTCATTTTCTGCCGGGCAGCATTATATGGTTTTACAATTTATCGTATTCCTTTAATCCATATCAAAATAAACTTAATGTGGATCTTTTGTAACAGCCGCTTATCCCCGATACAGTGGGCTTGCGGTTGATTATAGAGAAGCGGGGAAACCTTTCGGCTTCCCCGCTTTGAATACCATATCGATCAGGC
>CAZSYD010000058.1:0-11128 GCA_964611355.1 uncultured Ignavibacteriales bacterium
TAGCCGCCGAGCGTGTCGCTGTTTTCGTAGTAGAAATCGAAGGTGCACGAATCATCGATCCGAATGGTGTCAGCATCGACAACACCGTCCACCGTGAGGCCGATATCCATTCTGCAGACCAATTGGGCATCGGCCTGGCCGAAGCAAAGAAACGGCACGATGAGTAATAATAGTTTACTTTTCATAAAGCTTACCTCCGCATGCGTTATGCATTGATATTTACCACAGGTTACTTGTATCTTCTTCCTTTACCGTCTGCCTTCTCTGACTCGCGTGCGTCAGGGCAGAATACCAAAAGTGGGGCGTTGCCGTACCAAGTTACGAAAAAAATCTCCTTCGTCAATAAGAAAAAACAACTTTTTACGTCGGCACCCGGAATGCAGTACTTCTGCACCGCCGTATGGACGCCGTTCGGGTCGGTCATTTCCCGGGTTACCGTACGCAGTCCGGGATCCTGATCCGATGAAACGCCGACGCCAAACGAAGTTCTTCCCGGCGCCAGACAACATGCCAAAACCGGAACTGCAGCGCTACGCATCATAATTCTCCGGCCCTAATTTCCAATGTTCCCTATTCTGTTGACGGCAAGCGGGTACGCAATGTTCAAAGGATAAAATACCCCGGGAGACATTAATCAAGAGGTGAGCCGGCATGTATAATATACACGCTTTCGGCATTCCGTCAACTGATTTCTTCATAACCTTCAATTACGATAACCCTCACGGCCGTTTTGTCAGGCCGGTTATTAGTTTTACGGGCAGACCGGTTCTGGACCGCCCTTCATGAAATAATTTATCAGGTAAACCACATCGCCAATATTGACCATGCCGTCGGCATTAGTGTCACCCTCGGCCATATATACCGGCGTCGGCCCTTTACTGAAGACGAAGTTCAAAATATAGACCATATCAGCGATGTCGTTTACGCCGTCATGGTTTGCGTCACCGGGAACGTCGCAGTCGCCGCCGCCCAGGCAGCCGATTTCCGGATGATCGGCGATGAAATCATGCGCAATGTCAATCATGTCGGTCAGATACGGCAGACCATCTCTGGAGGCGGCCAAGATTTTAACCACGCATTCGGTATCGCCCGGCACGAGATCATATTCGCCAAAGGTCACCAGCGTCGAGATATCGGTGTATTGGGAATCCGGATTCTGCGACTGGTAAATGGAAAATACATCGCTTTCTTTCATCAGCCTGTAGGTCGGGCCGGGTGGAAGCGGCGCATCGTCGCCGTAAGGACCTCCATTATAGATATAGGTCGCGTTTTCAAGGGTCATGGCGTTTTTGAACGACGCCCCCGGACCGGCGGCGATACCGCCGAAACGGTCATCGGATTCCTGGGGACATAGTACCTCGGTTGCGTCATCCTGATCGTATTCCGCGCCGAAATGATAAATCAACTGGCGACTGATGTCATACCCGGAACCGTTATCGACGCCGGAGTCGGAGGGAACGTCCCAGTCGAGAATCTCGCCTACCAGAACATCCGGCATGGCCTCCGAGGTCATGTTGAAGAAACTCAGCTTTTCAATAACAAAGCTGCAATCCCCCACCCCCACCGGCAGATAATACTCGGCCATAAAACCGATGGCGGTATCGGCGGTGGCAAACACGGATGAAGCATAGTTGTAGTCTGGATTTCCGGTTTCATCGAGCGTAAGCGGGGAGAGCGGACGCAGAGCGTCATTGCCGGTAAATTCACGGGAAAAACTCATAAAACGCAGAGTGTCTCCGTTCCCGTCTATCCGGCAAATCACCGGCGAAGCATCACTCAGATAAACGGCCGAGTTGGTAAATTGATTCAAAGTATCGCAATCGCCGGCGAAATCCAGCGCAGCATAAGCGGTATTTTTAACCAGTTCGCCGGTGTTGAAGACTTTTACACGGGTGCAGGCGGTCGCCAGGACGGACGCTTCGGGACGAATAAACTCGGAAGCGACCATCAGGCAGATCGGAATAATTCGCGGGCTGCCTTCGGCATAATGACTGATTACAACCTCGGCCAGCCAGACGGACGGATCGGGCGCCATGGACGGAGCCGATATGGCCATGCTTATTTCCCGACTGTTGTTGAGGCCCGATTCGACAACCCCGGATGCCGGTTGCACGTTTATCCAATCCAGACCGGAGGTGTAGTTGACGCCGACGGAAAAGTTATTATCCAGCGTCCCCTCGTTTTCAATGGTGAAGGTTATCACGGTGTCGCGGCCCGGTTCAAGCACGAGCGGTTCTTCGCCGTAGCATTCGCCATAGGCATCGGGGGCGTTGTCCTCGTAATCCGGTTCGGCGACGATATCACGGCAAACGGTCGGAAACCACATAACCGGATTGGTCGTCCAGACCCCGGACTCAACCTGGATGGCGCCTCCGGCGGAGCGGTCATTGATATAGATAATATCAAGCACCGGCGTGCCCTGCGTTATCCCTTGGCAGCCGGACTCATCAATCCTTCCGTAACGAGCCATGGAAGCCCAGTAATCGCTTTCGCAATCGCCCGGAACACAACTGTCGGTGACGGTGTTGGTCAGGTTTTGCGGCTTGTCCCAGTTCAAACCCTGATTATTTGACGCTGTGAGGTAAAGCTCGCCGTTGATGACGCTGTTTACGGCGTCAACGTCGTAGCATGGAGCGTTAGCATTGCCGAACTGGGTATAAAGGACATATAGTTTGCCGTCGCATTCGGAAATCGACATCTTGGCGGCATCGCTTCCCCATGAATGGCCAAAGCAATAACCTCCGGTGTCCCATTCCGCCTTGACGACCGGACGAATAACCGGCATATCTTCCGACCAGTGAAAGATGGCCGATTGCCGGCGAAAAAGTACGCTCGTTCCTTCCCACCTGCGACATCCCCAGACGATATGGAGATTATTGTCGGCGCTTATCAGGGCCGACATGTCGCAATACGCCTTCCAGGAGCTCAGTGAATCATATTTCGTAATATTATGCCGGCCATTATCAACTTCATGACCGATGGAACCGTTACCGATATTGGCAATCCAGTCGGCCCCCTGTTCGGTCGATACGGCGTACCAGACATCGTTTTCGTACTGATTGTTATATTCGATTTCGGCGCTCTGGTCCCGGCGATAATCAACCGGGGCGTTCCAGGCGATGGCCACCTTATCGCTAATCGGCGACGCAGCCACGACAGCGTTTATATTCATGACCGTATCAATCAGCCGTTGAGCGGACCACTGCGCAGTTGATCCGCCGGGCCCGGTTTCTTCACCATAAGGCCCAACCCGGCGATAATACGAAATTGTCTGGGGATCACCGCCGGAGCCGCCGGATTCGGCGCAAACCATATGCAGAATCGTCTCCGTGCCGGTTTGCCAGTCGATTTTGGGCCAGAGATTCTGATTGGTCGGGCCAATACCGGCATTTTGATACCAGCCGTACTTATCGTCGGGGTAATCATTATAGGTAAACAACCCTTGCGGACCGCCCGTGCCGAAATCCCACCAGGCTCGCGAGGCCATATCTCCGGACGTACTACCGGCATGTGCGACAGGGACGGCCCGCGAATACTCATCGACGTCAACACAGACATATCCCCCGTAGCCGCTGTTAACCTCTCCGCCGCCGCTACCGAAAATAACATTGCATAATTCCAAATCATATGCTTCGTATGCCACAACCCGGTCGCCCGGGTATTCAAAACTGGTCTGCTTCATCCAGTCAAAATGGAGAAAATCGGTATTCCGGTGCTCCACCTGGCGACCCATCGAGCAGTTATGCTGGTAGTCATAGCTGGTGATACCTATTTGCAGACCGACGGCATTGGTAGCCACGGTGGAAAAAGACACCATGGAAGCTTTGCCTGACGCGGCCAACGATAGATCTTCAGCTCCCCCAAAGCCGTATATCGGCGCCAGACGGGCGGGAATAGCTGCTCTGTTGGGGAGCGGTTTTATCGGTTTATCGGCGCCGAGGGCCGGCGGCGAAGCAATGAAGATTAATATGAAGCTGAGGAGGGACGCGGCTGCAAGTTTACTTGTCATTTGGTTCTCCTTTCTTATGCAGCGGTCGCAATTCGTGCAAACATCTTAGCTCTGTCCGGCGAGCCCTGATGCCTCACCATGTACCGAGGTCATTCGTGCCCGCGAACTTGCCATGTCCCTCCAGCATCCTTCCTGATTTATGATATTTTTCCGTATCGGGGAGCCGGGGTCGCCTCCCGACCTCGCCTCCCTGACGATAACCGATTCGTTTATCTCCTTTTCATTATTTACCCTGATATGGCCGCGGTCCGCTCTTGAAGATGTAGTTAACCAGATAGATGGCATCGGAGAGATTGATTCGGCCGTCAAAATTGGCATCGGCCGCTTCATCTACCACCGGCGGTTCGCCGTCTCTGAAAATATAGACGATAAGGAAGGTAACATCGCCGATATTTACCTGTTGGTCATTATTGGCATCGCCGCGCGCCAACGACACGACGCTGATATGACTGATGACCGTATCCGCCGCCCCGCCCGTATCGGTGGCGATATACTGGAAATTGAAAGTAAATCCAACATGCGATTCTTCGGGCAGCCAGACCATGTCGCCGACGCCGTTCCCGGAATCGACAAAGACGACACCGGTGGGGTTGCCGATCAGGGAAAGGATAATCGAGTCTTTTTCCGGATCCGCGGTAATTATATGTTGATGTATGGGATCGCCCAGGATGACCGTCTCATTCTCAGGCGGCGGGGGATCGAAATAAGGCGGCTGATTGCCGGCTTCCACAACCGTTATAGTAACATATTCGGAATCGGACTTGGTAATGTTAGTGGCCACAAACAGCACGATATATTCGCCGGCTTGCAGATAATCGGGCGTGAACCGGAATGTCCTGGGCACGCCGGTACCCAGCAGTACCGAATTCGCGGGTGCGTCATAGACATCGACAGTTGGGGTTCCGCCGCCGGGATCGGTAGCGTTAACCTCAAATTCCAGCGTATCTCCTTCTGTAACCGACCTGGGACCGATCGGATCGAGAACCGGGGTCGCCTCAACGTCATAGACCGTGAATACCCATTTCTGCGTGGCCGTGGAATCGTTCGGGTAGCGCGCGTCGCCGTCGTGGGCCACAAAGTGAACATCAAAAGTCCCGGCCTGAGTATAATCTGGCGTAACCACCATGTAGCCGAAGCCGTCCAAAGAATCGGTAAAGGTGAAGTTTGGATACTCCTCATTCATCGACAGAAGCGGCAATATGCCGTCATCGTCACCGGCTTCGACACGGAAAACAAGGGTATCCCCTTCGTTGACTTCCGTGCTTTGGCCGCTGAACGGATTGGGGATAATCCACGGCATCCGGTTGTTGTTTTCCACTATGATTTCTATGGTAATACTGTCCACCAGTAATGGATCGGTTCCGTCGGTGGCATAGAAGGTGACAGTGTCGGTGCTTTCGTCATCGTAGCCGGTCGCCCAGTCAAATGTGCCGGTGTAATCCAGGTTATCCACGAAAGTGGCCGTGCCCGGGAGCGTCGAAGTCGTCAGAATCGGCACTACCGAATCGACGTCAACCACGCTAATGTCGAAATCTATCGGGTCAGTTTCAATAACATGGACGTTACTTATCGGGTCAAGATCCGGCATCTGGTTGCCGATATCAGTCACCGTTATCCGAACCAGTTGGCTGTCGGCCAATTCACCGTCAGTGGCAATGAAGTAAATATCATAGTCACCCTGCTGCGTGAAATACGGCGTAAAGGTAAAGGTCGCCGTGCCGTCGCCGCTGTTAACCAGTTCGGCATTGTCCGGAATCGTGTCGGTTTCAAAAGTAGGCAAACTACCGTCAGGATCGTCGCCGGAGATGGTAAAGATCAGAGTCTCGGTCTCCAGCACTTCCTGATCGGGTATAAAGAACAGGTTCGGAGGCTGGTTGCCGGCTTCCAATACCTGTATCAGAACCGTCTCTTTATCAACGTCAATTCCGTCCGTGGCCTCGAAGACCACTCCATAAAGACCTGACATTATAAACGTTGGCCTGAAGGTAAAAGTGCCGGTTCCGTCAAGATTGTCGACAAAGGATGCGCTGTCGGGAAGATCGCTGGCGACCAGAGCAGGAATTTCTCCTTCGGGATCAGTGGCCGTAATGGTGAAGATCAGGGTGTCGCCTTCAAGTATCATCTTCGGTCCGATATATTCGAGAACCGGCGGCTGATTGGAAGCAACCACCTCGATTTCGACGTCGATCCAGTCCGACATCTGCGGCGTGCCTTCATCGACAACAATGAACCGTACCGTTAAAATACCGACCTGGCTGAGAACCGGCGTAAAGCTGAACAGGCCGGTATCATTACCATAATCGACAAAATCGGAATTACCAGGCAAACCGGAAGCGGTCAGATAGAGTTTTCCTCCGGTCTGGTCGGTCGAATCATGGGCGGTTACGGTAAACTCCAGCGTCCGGCCAACCTTGGTGCCAAACGGCCCAATCGAATCGATAGTCGGAGGCTGATTAATCTCAAATGTAGTAACTTCGACCACCTCTGCATCAGAAAGCGGCGGTGTTCCGTTATCGGTGGCGAATATCCGGAGGGTATCAATACCGGCTGAAAAGTAATCAGGCATATATGTCAGCACGGCCGTACCGTCGAAATTATCCGCCAGTGTTATACCGGTCATCGGCTGGTTGGAAGTATAGGAAAAGACTATCGAATCCCCGTCGGGATCGGTAGCCGAGATATTTATGGTCAGCGTGTCGCCCTCATAAATCATCTGCGACGGTATCGAGTCCATAACCGGCGCAAGGTTACCCAGTTCGGACACCGTCACCAGTACCAGTTCGCTGTCGGCCAGGACGCCGTCGTCGGCAATGAAGGTGACACCGTAAACTCCGGCCTGGGTAAAGTCGGGCGTAAAATCAAAAGTCCCGGTTCCGTCAAGGTTGTCAACAAAATCGGCACCCGTCGGCAGATTCAACGCCGTCAGACCCGGGATGGTTCCATCAGGGTCGGAAGCGGTAATGATGAAATTGAGTAGCTCGCCTTCGATGACAAACCTGGGACCGATCGAGTCGAGGATCGGCGCCTGGTTTCCGGCTTCAGCAATGGTTATTACCACCAGTTCGGAATCTGTATCGGTACCGTCGCCGGCATAGAAGGTAATATTGTGCACTCCGGCCTGGGCAAAATCCGGCGTGAATTCAAACAGGCCGACGCCATTCAAGCTGTCGGTAAAGAATGCGTTGGGCGGCAGAGTTGACGTCGTAAGTTCCGGAATGCTACCGTCCGGGTCGGAGGCCGTTACAAGAAAGCTCAGCAAAACTCCTTCCGTACCCGGCTTGGGGCCGATGGGATCGAGAACAGGTTCCCGGTTGGTATTGAGAACCGTGATAATCACCACTTCGGAATCGACCAGCGCACCGTCAAATGCCTTGAACGTAACCGGATAATCGCCTTCCTGATCAAAAGTGGGATTGAAGTCAAAGGTTCCGGTACCGTCTCCGTGATCCGTAAAAGTGGCATTCTCCAAATCGGCCGCCGATAAAGACGGGATCGTACCGTCGGGATCGGAACCGGTAACGGTCAGATTAAGATTCGTATTTTCATAAACGATCTGATCGCCTATCGGGTCAAGAATCGGCGCCTGATTGCCCTCCTCATTTACCGTTATCTCAACCACCTCGGAATCGATATCAACACCATCATCGGCGTAGAAGGTTATCGGGTACAAGCCTGCCTGAGTGTAGTCGGGATCAAAATTAAACGTCCCGGTACCGTCACCGTTATCCACAAAGCTCACATTAGGCGGCGGAGTCGAGGTCGTGAGCGCCGGGGTAGTGCCGTCGGCATCAGACGCGGTAACGACGAAATTAAGATTTGCGCCCTCGTTAACAAGACGCGAGCCGATCGGTTCAAGCACCGGAGGCTGATTTATGTTATTTACCGTAATGGCGACTATTTCGGTGTCGGCCAACGCTCCGTCGGAGGCAATGAAAGTTACATTGTAAACGCCGGACTGAGTGAAGTCGGGCGTAAAGTCGAAGATGCCGGTACCATCGCCCTGATCGTTAAAGGTTGCTCCTACCGGACTATTCTCCGCAGACAGCACCGGGAAGGTTCCATCGGGATCGGAAGCGGTGACCGTGAAATTCAGGTTCTCGTTTTCGTTGACCGCCCTTGGGCCTATCGGATCAAGTACCGGCGGATCGTTGGTCCCCGTAACGGCAAAGATCGCCGCATTCGAATCAGTTAGAAGGCCAGGATCGGTGGCTTTGAAATAAATCGTCTCCGATCCGTTCCAGTCAACGGTCGGAATGGTGATCGTCGCAATTCTATTTACATCTACGTCAACCGTCAACTCGACGTTCCCGCTATATGTCCAGGTCATCTGGTCATCGGTGTTATCCACGTCGCTGACATAATCGTCAAGAGTTATAGTCGCAAAGGTACCGCCTTCAGGAACAGTCTGATCGGGTATATCAGACACAACCGGAGCGTCATTGACGGCGTTGACCGTAAAGATAGCCGGGTCTTCATCATATAATGTCCCCGGATCGGTGGCCCGGAAGGTAATCGTCTCTGAATCGTTCCAGTCAACGTTGGGAATTGTGATCGTAGCCACCCGGTTGACATCTATATCAACCGAAAGTTCGATATTGCCGCTGTACGTCCAGGTCATTTCAGCGTCGGTATTGTCAAGGTCGCTGACATAATCGTCAAGGTTGATGGTCGCAAAGATTGAGCCTTCATCTATTATCTGGTCTGGAATATCAGAAACTACGGGGGCTTCGTTGGCGACATACGTAAACCCGCCGACCAGCGTGGACGAAAGGCCGGAAGCTGTATTGGTGACTACGATATCGACCGCGCCCTCCGTTCCGGCAGGCGTTTCACCGGTTATTTCAAAAGGCGAAACGATTACCAGCGATGTCAGAGCGGCTCCGCCTATAGTCGCCGTGGCGGCAGCAGCATCAAAACCGCTGCCGGTAATGGTTACCGACGTGCCGCCGATCGTAAAACCGCTGTTGGGGATTATGGCATTCACGAAAGGGGCTTCGACCGTGGCCGAATTGACCGTAATAATCCCGGAATGAGGACTCAGATTCGTGGAGCCGTCCTCGGCAATAACCACATAATCATATTCGCTTACGCCATCCACACCGGTATCAACAAAGAAACTGTCAGCCACTCCGGGGTTGGCAAGCGATCCGGACGGATCGTCAATCCTGAAAAAGGAGCCATCCGAGGTTGCCGGCCGTCGATACACATGATAGGTATGACCGGCAACGCCGTTCCAACTAACTACTATTGAAGAGGATGAGACGGTTCGGCCGGTCAGACCTGTCGGAGCCGCCGGCCAGGAGATCGACGCGAGGACGATATTTTCCTCCTGGTACGAATTATCCGGGATCAGCTTGGACAGGACATACCCCTCCCCATTAGTGGAATTATAGAAATGGTGGTCATACGGATTACCCGGGGCTTCGGTGAGATAGTTTTGGAAATCGTCGTACCAGTTACCGGCATCGTAACCGGCCCCGATAGATGATTCCAGACGTATCTCTTCGTCGGTATCATCCAGATAACCGAAAAAGTTGATCTCCCCATTGGCCGGAACGGTGGCATCGAAGTTATTCACCGTTCCATAAATTGAACCCTGGGCAAATGCCGCCGATGTCGACAGAAGAGTCAACGCCACGACCAGCGCCGGGAACAGCCTCTTCAATGGTCGATCTTTATGGGCACTCACTTTTGCACCTCCATGTATGGCTGACAGAAGACATTTCATTTTTATATCGCTCCTTACTTAGGGTCCGGGGAAGGTATCGGCGGCCGCGGCGTTAGCCTGATACGGCTTACCGGCCCGAACCGGGAAATTCACCCCGAACCCGGCTGCGAAGCGTGATTCATAGCTTTGCGAACCGGCTATATAATGGTTCAATGTATTGAAACTGCCGGGCAGGTTATCTAATACATCCTGCGCAGTGGTAAATTCCGATTCTCGTTCAAACGGCACCGCCAGGAAACTGAAATTCGTCGTACTGGTCGTTACCAGCGGATAACTGATCGTTCCCGCCGCCGGAATGTTGCCGGCCACCGAGAAAATCGTCTCAGCCGCGGCGTTGACCTGGTATATACCGCCGACAACAACGTTGAAATTAACCCCGAATCCTGCGGCAAATCGTGATTCGAAGTTCTGAGAAGACGGCTGAAAATTATTTACCGTGTTCACGTTGCTGCGACCGATGCTGTCAATTAAATCGTCCGCCGTGGCTATTCCGCTATTTTCAAACGGAACACAGACCAAGCTGAAATCGGTCGTACTGGTCGTAGTGATATAATAATCAAATTCGCCGACCCGGTTGGAAACGTCAGACCGATTGCTGTATATATCTTCGGCAACAATCACGTAGAAATAATTTTTCAGGGTATCCCCCACCACATCTGCGCCGAAGATATCGTTGTCGACAAAAGTCAACGTAACGTTGTCTGTAGCGCCGATAGAATCGCTCGACTCCGGAGTGAACCAGGCAACCGTGTCGCGATAGACAATATAGCTTGCGATAGTGGTCGGCACGCCCGATGTATCCTGCGTTATGGCCGACCAGGAAAATTCGATGCCATCGCCATTGATGCCGATGGCCATATCCGTGATCGCGACCGGCGGGGCCACGTTTATTGCCAATACCTGAACGGTATCCGGATCGGAATAAAGATCGTTGTCGTTCACGGTCAACTCAAACAGATAGGTATCCGGCGTCATTGGAACAAATGTCGGCGTTGACGAAGAAGCGTCCGAAAGCGTTACGGCCGTACCGCCGACCTGAATCCAGGCATAGTACAGGGGATCATTATCCGGGTCGCTGGAGAGCGTACCGTCAAGCATAACCGTCGTTCCGACCGGCACATCGGCCTGGTCAGCTCCGACATCGGCCACCGGGGCGCGGTTGGTATTTGTTACAGTAATAGTGACAATTTCCGAATCAGTAGCAATGCCATCGTCGGCATAGAAAGTAACGGGGTACGGACCCTCCTGAGTATAATCGGGATTGAAATCAAACGTTCCGGTACCGTCGCCATTATCAATAAAGGAAGCATTGGTCGGCAGCGGCGTTGAGGTCGAAAGAGTCGGAATCGTCTCATCAGGATCGGATGCCGTGACCGTGAAGTTCAGGTTAC
>CAZSYD010000058.1:11228-13700 GCA_964611355.1 uncultured Ignavibacteriales bacterium
ATCGTCTCATCAGGATCGGATGCCGTGACCGTGAAGTTCAGGTTACCGCCTTCAGCCACCGCCCTGTCGCCAATCGGATCAAGCTCCGGCGGCAGGTTAGTGCCCGTAACCGTAATAGTAACAAGTTCGGAATCGGTTTCGATGCCGTCAGAGGCATAGAAAGTAACCGGGTGCAGACCCTCCTGTGTATAATCGGGATTGAAATCAAACGTCCCGGTACCGTCGCCATTGTCAATAAAGGAAGCGTTAGTCGGCAGCGGTGTGGAGGTTGAGAGAGTCGGAATCGTCTCATCAGGATCGGATGCCGTGACCGTGAAGTTCAGGTTACCGCCTTCAGTCACTGCCCTATCGCCAATCGGATCAAGCTCCGGCGGCTGGTTCCCGGCTTCAGTAACGGTTATAGTTACAAGTTCAGAGTCAATTTCCACACCGTCCGAAGCGTAGAAATTTACATAATATGCTCCAACCTGTATATAGCTGGGATTGAAAACGAAGCTGCCGGTGCCATCGCCGTTATCTGTAAACGAGGCGTTCTCAGGAAGCGGTGTTGACGTCGAGAGAACCGGAATAGTTCCATCGGGATCGCTTGCGGAAACCGGAACCGTCAGGTTCTCACCCTCAAGGACAGATTGTGGTCCGATCGGATTCAGCACCGGCGGTTGATTACCCGCTTCGGTTACGGTTATGGTAACCAGCTCGGAATCGGTTTCGATGCCATCGCTGGCATAAAAGGTAATAGGATATGTACCGGCCTGGGTATAATCGGGGTCAAACGTAAAGCTACCGGTGCCGTCGCCGTTGTCGGTAAAGCTTGCATTATCCGGCAGAGTCGAAGTGGAGAGCACCGGGTAGGTGCCGTCGGGGTCGGAAGATGTTACCGGCACCGCCAGGTTGCCGCCTTCAACAATCGCTTGATCTCCTACCGGGTCAAGCACCGGCGGTTGATTGCCCGCCTCGTTCACCGTAATCGTAACAAGTTCGGAATCGGTTTCAATGCCGTCGGCGGCGTAGAAAGTAACGTAATGATCTCTCGCCTGGGTATAATCCGGCGTCCAGTCAAATGTTCCCGTACCGTCACCGTTATCCGTAAAACCGGCCCCGGCGGGTAGAGCACTGGTCGAAAGAGTCGGAATGGTCGAGTCAGGATCAGCCGCAGACACGCCAAAGTTAAGATTTATTCCTTCAGTAGTAGATCGATTGCCGATAGTAAACAGTTCCGGATGCTGGTTACCGGCTTCCTCAACGGTAATAGTCACGACTTCAGAATCAACCGCGGAGGAATCATCGGTCGCATAGAACGTAACGGTGTATATATTCGCCTGATTATAAACCGGCGTCCAATCAAACGTCCCGCTGCCGTCGCCGTTATCTACAAAACTTGCGCCGCTGGGAAGAGTCGATGTGCTGAGACCCGGAGCCACGCCTTCGGCATCGGCAGCCGTTACGCCAAAAATCAGATTATTGCCTTCGATAATATTTTTATCTCCAATGGCCGCCAGTTCCGGAGGCTGATTACCGGCTTCAATAACGTTAATGCTAACCTGTTCGGTGTCGGTGTAAACGCCATCGGTGGCGTAGAAGGATACCGGGTAAGAACCGGATTGAACATAGGTCGGCGTCCAGTTGAAAGTGCCGGTGCCATCGCCGTTGTTTGTGAAACCGGCGCCTTCCGGCAGTGTCGAAGTCGAAAGGACGGGAGTGGTGCCGTCCGGATCAGTGGCGGAAACGCCAAAATTCATATTGACGCCTTCGGTGGTTGACTGATTGCCGATCGTATTCCAGACCGGAGGCTGATTGCCCGATTCCAGAACATTAATTGTAACAACTTCCGAATCCACCGCCGATGAATCATCGGTAACATAAAATGTTACATAATAGAATCCGGCCTGAGTGAAATCAGGAGAAAACAGGAGTCGGCCCGTGCCATCGCCGTTATCGGTGAAACTTGCATTATCCGGCAACGGTACACTCGTCGTAAGAACCGGCGGAACTTTTTCCGCATCGCTGGCGGTAATAGTCAGATCAAGCGTTTCCCCCTCCATTATGGCCTGATCGCCGATCGGATCCAAAACCGGCAGTTGATTGCCCATTTCCACGACGGTAATGGTCACCAGCTCTGAGTCCATAGCCTCACTGTCGTCAGCATAGAAAGTGATATCAATTGGCCCCGACTGCGTGTAATCAGGATTGAAATCAAACGTACCGGTTCCGTTGCCATTGTCTGTGAATATCGCATTTGGCGGTAGCGCCGAAGTTGTCAAGATTGGTGTCGTACCTTCAATATCAGACGCCGTCACGCTAAAGTTCAGATTTTTGCCTTCATCAACCGTTTGCGGCACAATCGGGTCAAGAACAGGAGGATCATTGATGGCATTGACCGTGAAAACCGCGTCATTCGAATCAGCCAGCGACCCGGGATCGGTCGCCTTGAAATATATCGTCTCCGTTCCGTTCCAGTCGATACCGGGAATA
>CAZSYD010000059.1:0-13635 GCA_964611355.1 uncultured Ignavibacteriales bacterium
GTCATAATATTCGCCGTGATCTTCCGGCTTCAATGTAATTTTCCCGTCGATAAGGTGTCGCAATTCCGCTTGGATGACCGGCAATGGTGCTTTGGCTCTACTGAAAACCCCTCGCAGGTCACTTATCTTCTCAACAATCTGCCTTTTCAGCAACGACTCTTCTATAGAAGCGGCCATACATGAGGCTTGCCTAATCTTCTCTTCCAACGTTGAGATAATACGCTCTTTATCAACGATCATATCTCTCACAGTAGACGAGGTATCCCCACCTTTGACAAATTCTATTAAGTTGGCCAGTTCTTTTCGTTCCTTTTGAAGCTGTCTCTTCAATCGGGGCAAGTCTCCATTCCGACTTTTTAAGATAGTTTTTATATATTGGGATGTCTTCTGATACAACCATGCTACCGTATCCGGGTTCAGGAGCCTTTCAGAAATAGATTCAAACAGGATATTTTCGATCTTACGTCGGTTCACCCGAACCCCGTTAGTTAGTTACCGGTTATGTGGTTACTACCCGGTACGTTAACATGGTAACTCAGAGTATCACTGAGAAGTTGTTGGTTCAGGCGCGTTCGTATTCCAGGGAAACAATCGGGCGGGCCGTCAGAAAAGAACTGGATAAGGAACCAACGGTCGCTCCCGGCCAAAGCTAAGTATTTCGCGGAAATCTTCCGATAATATAGATATTGCTTTCGCCAGGAGGGGATTTGACGATAGAGACTGTCAGGTATACCCTGGACAGAATCGTTTCAACCGTCGGGGAACTACCGGCGGCGCCTTCTATCATCAGCGCCGCGATGAGATTGACCTCCGACATCCAATCTAATATCTCCGACATCTCCAAGATTCTGTCATCGGATCAATCCTTCACTGCCAAGGTACTGAAACTATCCAACTCCCCGTATTACGGGCGAACCAGGGAAGTCATGACCGTGCAAGAAGCTATCCTCGTTATGGGCTTCACGACCCTTCACTCTATCATCATCGCGGCCTCGATGCACAGCTTATACAATAGGGGAGATAAGAGCGGTTTGAAGGCAAAGCTCTGGCGACATTCTCTGTCAACTGCAATCGCCGCGAGACAAATAGCCGAACACATGAATCTCCCCGAGAAAGAAGAGATCTTTGTCGCAGGGTTGTTGCATGATATCGGTAAGATGGTCCTTTTGCTAAAACTGCCTGAATGGTATCGGAAAATTGTGGATGAAGTGGAGAAAAATGCCGACTCTTTCACCCGGGTCGAATCACGGGTATTCAATTTTGATCACTCCGACGTGGGCTCACTGCTTCTTGGAGAGTGGTCATTTCCCGTATCCCTGGTACGAGCCGTCTCCAGACACCACCGACCGCCATCATTCAGAAAAGGTGGTACAATACCGATCGCACATATTATTAACCTTGCCAATTATATGGCAAAAAACCTTAACGTAGGTTTCAATGACGAGAGGGTTGAGGAACTCTGCCGGACCAAGTCAGCCCGCGCAATGTCCCTGAACCAGGAATCGCTTGACCTGATTTTCGAGGAATTCCAAACCAACTATTGGGCCGAAGCCCACATTTTTGAAGACATTTGAGTGGAATACCCCGGCAACCTCCATAATTATCCGGGCATGGTATTTTGTCGTGTTCATAACCTTATCCTGCAGATAAAGCTATCGCAATCAACCGGCCCGGTCTTGTTTTACCGATACGTTGAGCGCCGGAGATTGTCCCTGTTTGTCCTCTCCCATATAAACGGTCATGTGCGGGAACGGTATTTCGATATTTTTCTCGTCGAATTTCTTTTTCAACCGTCGGTTAAATTCCCGCCCGATACGCCACTGCTTGATCGGTCTGGTTTTAATGCGTGCCTTTACCACTACCGCCGAATCGGCAAACTGGTCAAGACCGAGGATTTCGATATCATCCAGAATGTCATCTTTATATTCCGAATCGTTGCATAAATCCCGGCCGACTTCCCTGATGATCTCAATTACTTCGTCAATATCCTCCCGGTACGCCACGCCTATATCAAAGACATATTGCGAGAATTCCTTTGTCATATTGGTTACCACCTCGATCTTACCGTTTCTTACGTAGTGTACGTTACCCGCCAGGTCTCGAAGGACAACCATTCTCAGGTTGACCTTTTCCACCACGCCGTCTTTGCCGGCGATTTGCACCACGTCGCCGACGCGAATCTGGTCTTCCATGAGAATGAAAAAGCCGCCGATAATATCCTGCACCAGATTTTGAGCGCCGAAACCAACCGCCAAACCGACGATACCGGCGGCGGCCAGGATAGGCCCGATTTCAATACCCAGTTCGCCGAGAATCATAATCAGCGCCACCGCCAGAATAGCGACATTGAGTACGTGGCGAATCAAGGAACTGAGCGTATCCGCCCGTTTCTTCTTTTCCTCGTCTTCCGTAACCGATTTGAGAGTTGAGAAAAGGCGGTTCGCGATCAATCGCGCGGCTCTCAAAGCAACGAGAGCGATAATAATGACTACCAGGATTCTGAGTCCCGTGGTCGAGAGCCACTTTAAGATCGCTTCCAAATAAGGCTGGATATCCATCTTCTACTCCTTATGGCAAATAAACATATGCGACCCGCTGTTCTCAAATAACCGCGGGCCATGAATAAAGCAACCGAAATAAAATACCGGCCTGGTTAAATAAAAATCAATAAGAAAAATAACTCCAACTAAAAACGAAAAAATGAATCAGCCGGCGGCAATCGTCCAATATAAAACAGGCGGCACAGATGATACCGCCTGCCGAATATATTTGCAGGGATGACTCCCATCGACTAAAGCAGGGAGCGCTTACTCTTTTTTAACCGGTTTAAGGGCTTCCTCCTCGACTATTTCAATCGGAGAAATACTTATTTCATTGTTGACAAAATCAAGCCTGATAGTCTGACCGGACTTGATTTCTCCGGCGAGGATACTTTTGGCGATAGTCTGACTGAGTTCCTTCCCGATCAGCCGTTTGATTGGGCGGGCGCCGTAAGCCGGATCATAACCGGCTTTGGCCAGATGGTTCAAAGCAGCGTCGGTCAAAACCGGCTTGATTCCCTTATCGACAAGAATCTTTTTCAACCAGTCAAACTGCAATCCGACAATCTGCCTGATCTCATCGGGAGTTAAAGCCGAGAAGACGATTATCTCGTCAATTCGGTTCAGGAATTCCGGACGCATACTCCGCCTGAGAAGCGCCAGAACCTGATCTTTCATCCGCCGATATACTTCCTCGCGGTTGGATTCGTCAATCCCGGACGATTCGGACTGGATATATTCCGCGCCGATATTAGAGGTCATTATCAGGATGGCGTTCTTGAAGCTGACCGTCCGTCCCTGATTATCGGTCAGGCGGCCGTCATCGAGGACCTGGAGCAGGATATTGAATACTTCCGGATGAGCCTTTTCGATTTCATCGAGGAGGATAACCGCATACGGGCGACGACGGACAGCTTCAGTCAACTGTCCGCCTTCTTCGTAGCCGACATATCCGGGTGGAGCGCCAATCAGACGCGATACAGAGAATTTCTCCATGTACTCCGACATATCAATTCTGACCATCGCTTCCTCGGTTCCATAGAGAAATTCCGCCAATGCCCGCGCCAGTTCCGTCTTACCGACACCGGTCGGGCCAAGGAAAAGAAACGAACCCAGGGGACGATTCGGATCAGACAGGCCCGCTCGTGATTGCCGGACGGCATCGGATACGGCGGTTACGGCTTCATCCTGACCGACGACTCTTTCATGCAGTTTTTCCTCCAAACGCAGGAGCGTTTCCTTTTCCGATTCAGTCAGACGGGAAACCGGGATGCCGGTCCATTTTGAGACGACGTCAGCCACATCGTCAGCATCGACTTCTTCCTTCAGCAACTTCCGTTTCGATTGTATCAACGCCAGCGAGTGGGTCAAAAACTCAAGCTTTTTCTCAGCATCAACCAGATCGCCGTATTTTATACGGGCGACGTCTTCATAATCAGTCCGGCGTTCGGCTTCGGCGGCTTTCAATTTTAACTCTTCTATTTCAGCTTTTACCTGCCGAATCGTATTCACCGTTTCTTTTTCTTTTTGCCACTGCGAACGGAGGTCATCGCGCTGCGCGTAAAGTTCCTTCAGTTCTTCTTCAATCGGCTTTAGTCTTTCTCCGGCGTCTTTTTCACGCTTGACGCCTTCCTTTTCTATTTCGAGCTGTCTGATCCGCTTTTCGACGGCATCAAGTTCCTCCGGCATCGAGTCTATGGAAATCCGTAACTCCGCCGCAGCTTCGTCAATCAGATCAATCGCCTTATCCGGCAGGAAACGATCGGCGATATACCGGTCGGACAATTTGGCAGCCACGACCATTGCTTCATCGGTGATCTTAACGCCATGATGCAATTCGTATCTCTCGCGCAGGCCACGAAGAATCGATACGGTTTCCTCAACGGAAGGCGGTTCCACCAAAACCGGCGCGAAACGCCTCTCCAGGGCGCCGTCTTTCTCAAGATGCTTACGGTATTCATCGAGAGTCGTGGCTCCTACGCAACGCAACTCTCCCCTGGCCAGAGCAGGTTTTAACATGTTCGAGGCATCCATTTCACCACTGACTGCCCCCGCGCCGACAATGGTGTGAAGTTCATCAATAAACAGGATGATTTTGCCCTGTGCCCCCTCGACCTCTTTCAGGATAGCCTTGAGGCGTTCCTCGAATTCGCCTCGGAATTTGGACCCGGCAATCAACGATCCCAAATCAAGAGCAACGACCCGACGATCTTTCAGAGTCTCCGGCACCCCGCCGTTGGCGATTTTCTGAGCCAGGCCCTCGACGATGGCGGTTTTACCCACGCCCGGCTCGCCGATGAGCACCGGATTATTCTTAGTGCGACGGGAGAGAATCTTAATCACCCGCCTGATTTCATCCTCGCGACCGATTACGGGATCAAGTTTGCCGGCCCGCGCCTGTGCGGTCAGGTCGCGGGAATACCTCTCCAGCGCCTGGTATTTTGATTCCGGGTTGTCGTCAGTCACGCGGTTTGTACCTCGAATTTCGGTAAGTGCTCTTAAAACCGCTTCGCGGTTAATGTCAAACTCCCTGAGTATCTCCTGAACTTTGCTTTTAACGTCAAGTATCGCCAGCAGGATATGCTCCACGGAAATATACTCGTCCTTCAGTTTGGCGGCTTCCATTTCCGCCTTTGACAGGACTTCCGAGAGCTCATTGGAAGCATAAAGCTG
The DNA here is from genome assembly GCA_964611355.1 of uncultured Ignavibacteriales bacterium. Classification (GTDB taxonomy): domain Bacteria; phylum Zixibacteria; class MSB-5A5; order GN15; family JAAZOE01; genus CAZSYD01. The sequence goes on from CAZSYD010000059.1 coordinate 5,214, forward strand.
TCCCCCGGACTGGCGCGGCAAAAGTTTCAATTGGTCATCAATCTCCCCCTGAATGCGTTCCAAGGGAGCGCCGATCTTCTTGATAATCTGCCGGACCAAACCTTCATCCTGCTTCAGCAAGGCTGTCAGAAGATGTAAAGGCATCACCTGGGGATGCGACTCCGACTGCGCCATCTGCTGCGCGTAGCCGAGCGCATCGGCCGATCTTTGTGTCAGCTTATTTAAATTCATTTAATATCACCTGCCTTAAAGATGCCGGTCTGTCGTATTCAAGCAAGGCTGGTCGATTCGACCAGCCTTGCTTCGCCTGAGTGACACCGGTTCCAGCTCTATCACGTTTATGCAACCTTGATTTCGATCTCTTTCGGTTTGGCCTCCTCGCGTTTATTCAGCTTAACCTCCAGCAGGCCGTTTTTGTACTCAGCGCTTATCGAATCGGGCTCAACCGTTTCAGGTAGAGTAAACTCACGGCAGAAAGAACCGGCCGCAATCTCGTTGCGGACATAATTAGCGCTGGAATCCTCCTTTTTGACCTCGCGACTGCCCGATACGCTGAGGACATTATCCCGGACCATGATCTTGACGTCGTTCTTGTCCATTCCCGGAACCTCAAAAGTCAGCGTCAGTTGATCTTCAGTATCTCGGATATCCACCCTCGGCGAAAAGGACATGTCGTTTTTGGCGAAAACGGACGGAAACGGGAAAAAATCCTCCAAAAACGAACTTATCATCAGGTCGTTCCCATTTCTTTTCGGTCTTTCAATTATTGCTCTCATTTCTTTTACCTCCATAAGAAATCTTTAAGGTTTCGTTTTTTTCTGTTTCTACGCAAAATTAAATCAAAAGGCGTGCCAAAATCTCTATTCTACTACCTATCAATGAGTTAAAAAAGGTGAGGTCTATTTATTTATTTTATACCTGTCATAATGACAGCCTATATTCCCGATAACGGCAGTCATGCTGCCGTCCTGTCAGTATAATGAACTTCATAACGAAAAAACTCTGGAACCCGAAGAGTTTCCGGTTTTATAAATACCCTTTAGTATGGAGGATATCGGTCAGGTCGTGCCGGTCTACCTGTAGCGGAAGCCGCTTCAGGCTCTTGACAGCCCGGTCGAAACAGCCTATTCTTATACCTTTATTTTGCTATGGGAATTGAAACAGAAGCACCTGAACGATATCGGCTATTAAGTCTGATGCGAGGATGGTCATATGAATAATGCTAAAGCCAGACCCATGATCGAAGCCAAAAACCTGACCAAGTATTTCGGCGCGTTCATGGCGATTAAAGGGATTACCTTTTCTATTCCGCAGGGTCAAATCGTGGCTTTTCTTGGTCCTAATGGGGCAGGGAAAACCACGACCATGCGGATATTAACCGGATTTCTAAGGCCGAGTGAGGGGTCGGCATCCATTGCCGGGCTCGATATTACGCGTAACCGATTGGAAGCCGCCAGGCAATTCGGTTACCTTCCCGAAAACGGCCCGCTTTATGATAATATGACGCCTCTGGAGCTTTTACGTTTCTTCGGCGAGGCCAGGGGTCTTCGAAATAACACCCTGCAACGTCGGATCGACATTATCGTTGAGCAATGCGCACTGGACAATATACTCGAAAAGCCGATCGGCAAACTTTCCCGGGGATACCGGCAGAGGGTCGGGCTGGCCCAGGCTCTTCTGCACGATCCGGAAGTATTGATAATGGACGAGCCGACCGCCGGGTTGGATCCGAACCAGATACGCGAGTTCCGGGCCAACATTACCAACTTGGCTAATTCAAAAACGATCCTGCTTTCCACCCATATTTTACAGGAAGTGGAAGCGGTTGCCGGACGAGTCCTGCTGGTGCACAACGGGCAACTGATCTTTGACGGCTCCCCGGATGAATTAAGAAAAGGCAATTCTATGGAGGAATCATTTTATAAGATGACCGAATACGGTAATGCCTCCTCTCTCGACGCCCGGGGAGGACCGGCACTATGAAGCTGAATAGGAATATGATCGTCACCATCTGTAAGCGCGACCTGCGTCTTTATTTCAGCAGTCCCACCGGTTACGTGTTTATCACTCTCTTTATTTTCCTCAGCGCGGCGGCGGCTTTCTGGCAGGAACGCTTTTTTGCCGACAATCTGGCCAACCTGGATCAATTAAACGGGTTTTTTCCGTACCTGCTCCTGTTTTTTATCCCCGCCCTGACCATGAGTATCTGGTCGGAAGAGCGTCGTCAGGGAACCGACGAACTTCTTTTAACACTTCCTGCGACAGACCTTGAAGTTGTGCTGGGCAAATACCTCGCTGTCCTTGGAATTTACACGGCTTCGCTGATTTTATCCTTCAGCCATGTACTGGTTTTATTCTGGCTGGGTAGTCCCGATCCCGGTCTGATGATAGCCAATTATATCGGGTATTGGCTAATCGGGGCGGCCCTGCTTTCGGTCGGGATGCTGGCTTCGCTCCTAACGGCCAATGCTACAATCGGCTTTATCCTGGGAGCTCTTTTCTGCTCAGCCTTCATTTTCATCGGCTCTCTCGATTGGCTGGTCGGCGACCGGTTAAACAGCTTTATGGCGCGGCTTATGGTGTTTGATTATTTCGGCGATTTCGCCAAGGGGGTTATCAGTTTTTCCGGCCTGCTTTATTTCGTCGCAATGGCCGCAATCATGCTGTATTTGAACGTAGTCGTCATCGGACGTCGTCACTGGCCGGCCGAGGCGGGCGGCTACGGGATGTCGGTGCATTACGCGGTTCGGGCCGTCTCTCTGGTGATTGCCGCCGTCGCCTTAACCGGCATACTCGGTCGGTTTCCCGTTCGTATAGACGCAACCGCGGAAAATCTCCATTCCCTGTCCGGGGAAACAAGACGGCTCATCAGATCGCTGCCGGAAAATCGGAAGGTTCTTATCCAGGCGTTTGTCAGCCCCGAAGTACCTCAGGCTTACGTTGAAACGCGGGCCAATCTCATCGGTAAGCTGGGAGAAATCGGTGCCATCGGCGGCGATCAGGTGCAGGTTCTGATTCATGATACGCAACCGTTTACCGAAGAGGCTCGCGACGCCAGGGAAAAGTTTGGCATCGTTTCCAGGGAAGTTTATGCGCCGGGAACCGCCCGTGCGGAAATGGTCCGGGTATACATGGGGGTCGCCTTCACCTGCGGGGCCGATGAGGAAGTTATTCCTTTCCTTGACCGCGGTCTGCCGGCAGAGTATGAACTTGTTCGGAGTATCCGGGTGGTTGCCGGAAGCGAACGAAAAACCATCGGAGTGGTCGGGACACCGGCCAAGCTGTTTGGCGATTTTGACTTTCAAACCGGAAGGCGTCTTCCCCGGTGGAAAGTGGTCGAGGAACTGGAAAAGCAGTACGAAGTGAATACAATTGATGCTTCCCGGCCGATCACCCGGCAAATGGACGCGATGCTGGTAACGCTTCCTTCGGCGCTGCCGCAGACTCATCTGGATAACATCAAAGATTATATTCTTAACGGTAACCCGACTCTAATTCTATGCGATCCCATGCCGCTCTTCGATCTTTCGCTTTCGCCCTTTTTGCCAAGCGACGCTCAGACCAACCCATTCCAGCAAGGCAATGCTCCGGCGTCGGAACCGAAAGGAGATATCGACGGGTTTATGAAAGCTGTCGGCGTGAAATGGAACCCTGCCCAGGTGGTGTGGGACGCTTATAACCCTCATCCCGATCTTTCGCCGCTTCAGCAGGAGATTGTTTTTATCGGCCGGGGAAATAAAAACCCGGAGGCTTTCAGCCAGTCTGATCCCTCCACTGCCGGATTGCAAGAGACGATCCTGTTATACTCCGGCCGATTGGAAGCGGCCGAGACCGATAAGATATCATTTAAGCCGCTTTTGCAGACCGGACGTACATCCGGTCTCCACCAGTGGCACAACCTGGTGCGCAGCGGATTCTTTGGCATGAGCATAAATCCTCGTCCGCGACGGTTGACGACCAGCGATGAATACATAACAGCAGCCAGGATTACCGGCGTCGCCGATGTCGAAATCAAAAACGATACGCTGGCCGATTCCGTTATTGTCGAGCCGAAAACGGTCAATCTTATTGTTGTGGCTGACATCGATTTTATCTCGGAGCAACTGTTTGACATCAGAGCCAGGGGCGTGGGCGGTTATAATTTTGATAACGTCTCGTTTTTCCTGAATTGTATCGATATACTGGCCGGCGACAATTCGTTTATCGACCTGAGAAAACGCCGCGCCAGACACCGCACCCTGACCACCGTGGAAGGCAAAACGGAGGATTACATCCAGCGACGGATAAAGGAAGAACAGGCAGCGAAGATTGAAGCGCAGCAGGCCCTGTCGGATGCACAGCGGCGGCTGGATGAAAAAGTCGCCGTGGTGCGCAATCGAAAAGATCTCGACGATCAGACCAAGCAGATTATGACCAGAAATCTGCAGGAAGTGGAAAACCGCCGCTTCGAAGCTACCAGGACCGGTATCGAGGCCGACAAGAACGCCACCATCGCGCGCAGTAAAGAGAACATGGAAATGGCCATCCGTCGCATTCAGACGCAGATAAAAACTATGGCCGTTCTTCTGCCGCCGATTCCGGTTTTTGTCATTGGCGTAATGATTTTCATCCGGCGTCGCCGCCGAGAACATGAAGGAACAATAGCGGCAAGGAGATTAAGGAGCTAAACGATGACTGAAACAAAAAAAACCGTCTGGTTTGTCGGGATCGCTCTGGGTCTGGCGATAATAGCTCTGGCGGTGTCTCCCGGTCGCATCACGCCCACGGCTTTTCTGGATCAGGGAGAATCGTTTTTCCCGGATTTCACCGATCCCAACGCGGCCACGACTCTGGAGGTGATAGACTTCGACGATGCCACCGGCACGGCGCGGCCTTTCAAGGTAACTTTTGAAAAAGGCCGCTGGATTATCCCCTCCCATCATAACTATCCGGCCGATGCCAAAGACCGGCTGGCCCAGACCGCCGCCGGCGTTATCAGTTTGCGCAAGGATGATTTCAGGTCGGATAATGTTTCCGACCATGAAGCCTGCGGAGTGATCGATCCCCTCGATGAAACGACGACGATTTTTTCGGGACGAGGTCGGCGGGTAACGTTCAAGGATAAGGATAATAACATCCTTGCCGACCTGATTGTCGGAAATCAAGTGCCGGAACGTTCAAGCTTTCGCTTCGTCCGGATGCCGGGCCAAAAAAGGATTTATGCGGCACGGACGGATATGGAGATTTCGACCAGATTCGAGGATTGGATTGAGACCGATTTGACGGATGTTGAACGCAATCAGATCGATCAGGTGAGAATATTGGATTATTCCATCAACGAAAAAACCGGCCGGGTTGAAGAAAGAGACGATCTGATTCTTACCCTTAAAGACAGCGTGTGGATCGCCAACCGCATGAAAGCGTCGGAAAAGGTTGATGGTAGCAAGATAAGTTCCCTTCTCGGAGCAATTGACGAGCTTGCTATTGCGGGCATCCGGCCCAAGCCGGAGGGTTTATCAAAAACGCTCAGGAAAGCTGCCAGAGAAAATAATATAAGCAGGGACGATATGCTGTCACTGCAAAGCAAGGGGTTCTATCTTACCCGCGACGGTGAGCTAAAATCTAATGAGGGAGAAATGCTGGTTCGGACCACCGCAGGAGTTGTTTACACTCTTCGCTTCGGCGAGGTGCTTTATGGCTCCGGCCTGGCGGTGACCGCCGGAACCGAAGAAGGAGAAAAAAAAGGCGCGGGCGAAAGCCGGTACCTGTTTATTACTACCGAATTTGATCCTTCCGTATTCCCGGAACCGAAAAAGCCGAACAACACCGAATTTCTCAAAAAGGCAGATAGTCTCTTCACCGACGCGGACCGCAAACAGAAAGACCTATATGAAGCCCACGAAGAATGGAAACGCGAAATTGACGCGGGACAGTTAAAGAGCGACAAACTCAACGCCCGTTTTGCCGACTGGTACTACGTCATTTCCGCCGACAGCTTTGATAAATTACATTTGATGCGAAAAGATTTAGTCGTTAAAAAAGATAAAGAAGCTTAGCCGGATAATCCGACGCTCTGACACGAGATTTCACGCGGTGCGGTTTCTTATGACTGTGATCGCGAAAATCCAAATTGTCCGAATCCGCCATTCCTCTCAGGAGGATGGCGGTTTTTTATTACAACCTTTCGAAAAAGCTTGCTAAATTAGCGCACAATTTGTATTTTACGTTTGGCTTCTCGATCGGCACGCTTGAATAAATCAGTCTCTTAATCGGAATTGGCAAATCACATTTCGAACTGTATTCTAATCGAGGGTTTCATGTTCCTGCCGACCTTCCAAACCGCCATCAGCACCGACCAAACAATATGGCGATCTTTTCGAAGGGGGGTGATCAGGACCTGAGATTCAGAACCTAAGTCTCGCATCACTTTTATTTTTTCAAAAAACCAGAATTGGGGAGTAAAAGATGAAAAGGCTAACGATCCTCATCCTTATCGCGGTATTTGTTCTTGCCGGATTTGTCGTGGCCCAGGATCCGAAAATCATCAAGAATGAATACGGTGAAAAGAAGATTTACGTGCCCTTCCATAAACCGCCGCCCAGCATGTATTATGTTCCCAACGAAATGGTGTTGAAACTCAAAGACAATGTCGAAACCACCGTCGCTGTGACTGCTGAAGAGATTACCTGCACCGGCGTGCCGGGTCTGGACAAACTGAACAGGAAATTCGGGGTTAGAAAGTTTGCCAGGCAATTTCCCGATATACCGGCCAGGATAAGGGAAGCGGAACGGGAAGTCAAAACTAAAGAAATCGATATGTCGCGTTATTATGTCCTCGATTTTGACGCAAAATACAAACTCGAGGAGGTAATGAAAGCTTATGCCGACGAAGTATCGGTCGAGAAGGTAGAGCCGATTGGCATTCACCCGGTTTACGAAAAGATTCCGAATGACCAGTACTTCCTGACCGACCAGTGGAATCTCTATGAGCCTAATGATCATGATGTTGACGCCACCGACGCCTGGGACTACGAAACCGGCGACATAACTGTTATTCTGGGCGATCTCGATACCGGCCTGCAATACAATATGGCCGATCTCGGCGGCAGTTCGCCTTATACGCAGGGGAACGTCTGGATAAACTGGCCGGAGTATAATGGCGCAGCCGGTGTCGATGATGACGGCAACGGCTATGTAGACGACTGGGTCGGCTGGGACTTTGTAAACAATGTGTATAACGTCTGGCCGGGCGAAGACTCCACCAAACCGGATAATGAGCCGACTGACTTCAACGGCCACGGCTCTCACGTCGGCGGCATCATGGGCGCCATCACCAACAACAACAGAGGGATCGCCGGACTGGCGGGGGGCTGGAACACCGGGGCCAATGATCCGGCCAATGGTGTTAAGGTAATGGCTTGCCGTATCGGTTGGTCGGCTCCGCATCCGATCTACGGTTACGAGGTTGGCTACGTCCGAATGGACTTCGCCGCCGAAGCGATTTACTATGCCGTCAACAACGGGGCCGACGCCATTAATTGCAGCTGGGGTTCTTCATATACGGGCAACCTGGCCGCGGCGCTTGATTATGCCGCCGCCAACGACGTCGTTGTGGTGGCCGCTGCCGGCAATTCAGGGAATCAGCAGGCCGATTATTTGGGGACCCGCCCTGAAGTCATTGACGTTTGTGCCACCGACTCCTTCGATGTCAAAGCTTCATGGTCGAACTACGGCACCTGGGTTGATCTGTCTGCTCCGGGAGTTGATATATTAAGTACTTACTCGTTCCATTATGCCCATTATTACGCCTGGGTTAGTGGGACCTCGCAGGCGGCTCCGCACGTCACCGCGGCCGCGGGACTTCTAAGATCACATAACCCCGACCTGTCAAGCCAGGAAATTTTCGATATCCTCGTCAATACTACCGATGATATCGATCATCTAAACCCGTCTTATGCGGGTCTGATGGGTTCCGGACGGCTCAACGTATTTAAGGCGGTCGATGCCTCCTACGCGCCCTCAGTCACGGTTACTTACCCTAATGGAGGCGAGGTCTTTTACATCGGGCAAATTGTTACCGTTACCTGGGACGCTTCGGATAACGTCGGCATTACTTCCACCGACGTCGATTATTCCGTTGACGGAGGCGACTCCTGGATGCCGATTGCCGGCCTGCCCGGTAATCCGGGCGAATACGACTGGACAGTTACCGGGCCGCCGTCGAGTACCTGCAGGATGAAGGTAACCTGTTACGATGCCGCGGGCACGGCCGGGGATGATATGTCTGATGAGGACTTCTGTCCGCCGTACAAACGTCTGACCAATCAGCAGTCATTTGCGATAGCAGGCGAGGGTGCTCTGCCGGCCGAATTTGCCCTGTACCAAAACCATCCCAACCCGTTCAACCCGACCACAAAGATAGAGTTCAGTTTGCCGCAGCCGT
>CAZSYD010000060.1:0-13234 GCA_964611355.1 uncultured Ignavibacteriales bacterium
ATATACCGGCTGAGGTCTTTGTCCTGAATTATCTTCGACAGCTTCTCCGTTACTATCTTAGGCGTTATCGTAATTGATTTCTCGCAATCGGGAGCATCGAACATTATTTCGTCAAGAAGGGCCGTCATAACCGTATGCAGACGGCGGGCGCCGATATTTTCCGCCGATTCGTTGACTTCCGCAGCGATACGGGCAATCTCAATAATCGCTTTGTTGGTAAATTTAATGTCCACTCCCTCGGTGGCCATGAGTTCCTTATACTGCCGGGTCAGAGCAACCTTGGGTTCAGTCAGGATACGGACGAAATCTTCCGCGCCCAGCGAATCGAGTTCGACTCTGATCGGCAACCGTCCCTGAAGTTCCGGTACGAGATCCGACGGCGAGGCCCCATGAAAAGCGCCGGCGGCGATGAAAAGAATATGATCGGTGCGTACCATACCATATTTGGTCGTAACGGCACACCCTTCGACTACCGGAAGAATATCACGCTGGACTCCTTCGCGGGAGACATCGGGCCCGCTTTTCGACTCCCTGCCGACGATTTTATCAATCTCATCGATAAATACAATACCTGCCTGCTGGGCCCTATCAAGGGCGGTATTGATTACCTCATCCATATTGACCAGTTTGCCGGTCTCATCGGCCTCGATTATTTTGCGCGCTTCCGAAATCGCCATCTTCTGCTTCTTTTTCTTTTGCGGAGGCATCAGGCTGCCGAACATTTCCTTGAAATTAATTCCCATTTCCTCGAGGCCCTGTGGCGTAAAAACCTCGATCATCGGTGTGCCGGAGGCGCTGACCTCGGCTTCAACGACACGGTCTTCGAGGAGTCCGTTTTCGAGCATTCCCCGCAGTCTCTCCCGGGTGCTTCGGACGCGGCTTTTTTCCTCATCGTCAGCGACCCCTGCCGATCTGGAAGAAGGCAGGAGCAAATCCAGCAGACGGTCGGTTGTTCGCCGGGCGGCTTCATCGGCGACCTGTTTCGCCTTTTCCTCTTTGACCATGTTGACGGCCAGTTCGACCAGGTCACGGATCATCGATTCGACGTCGCGGCCGACGTAGCCGACCTCGGTAAACTTGGAAGCTTCCACCTTGACAAAAGGAGCCGCCGTCAGGGCGGCCAGCCGCCGCGAGATTTCGGTTTTTCCCACTCCTGTCGGGCCAATCATAAGAATATTGGCCGGCATGATTTCGGCGGCCAGATCGGATGATATCTCCTGCCGACGCCAGCGATTGCGAAGGGCAATAGCCACCGCTCGTTTGGCCTTATCCTGCCCGACAATGAATTTATCCAACTCAGCGACAATCTCTTTAGGCGTCAATTGTTTAATACCGCCGCTCTGCTTTGCCGTTTTACTATCAGATGTCTTTATTTCCATGACTACTCCAGCGTTTCCACGATGATATTATCGTTTGTGTAGACGCAAATACCGGCGGCGATCTCGATCGACTTCCTTACGATCGCGGCCGGTTCGAGATCGGCTTCCGCCACCAGCGCCCGTGCCGCCGCCAGGGCAAAATTACCGCCGGAACCGATGGCAATGATGCCGTCATCCGGTTCAACGACATCTCCTTTACCGGTGATTATAAATGAATTTTGCCGGTCAGCGACGGCAAGCAGCGCTTCCAGATGACGGAGAAACTTGTCCCGCCGCCATTCCTTGGCCAACTCGACAGCGGCCCGCGGCAGCTTGCCCGAATATTCATCGATCTTTTTTTCAAACAGTTCAAAAAGGGTAAATGCGTCGGCGGCCGACCCGGCAAACCCGGCCAGAATTTTGTCATTATACATCCGGCGAATTTTAACCGCTTTTGATTTCGTAATCGTTTCGCCGAAGGATACCTGGCCATCGCCGCCCAGAGCGACCTTGTCTCCAATCCTGACACAAAGAATCGTCGTAGCATGAAATTCCATTTCTTTACCTCACGCGCGCGGATGCGCTTTCTTATAAGCTTCTTTCAATCGTCCGGCCGTTATATGAGTATATTCCTGAGTGGTGGACAACGCCTCATGCCCCAGCATCTCCTGAATGGCGCGGATATCGGCGCCGTTATCGAGCAGATGGGTGGCGAAACTGTGCCGCAGCATATGCGGCGTAACTTTCAGGCCGGCTTTAAGGCCATATGCCCGCACAACACGATTAACGCTGCGAACAGACAAAGGTTGCCCGTTTCGGCCGATGAAAAGATATTTGTTTTCCAGTTCGAGTTCCCGCAGCTTTTTATCACGGAAAAGCAAATATCTCCTGTAACTTGTAATGGCCGGTTGACCCAGTGGAACGGCCCTTTCCTTATTACCTTTGCCGAAGACCGTTACAACCGACCGGTCAATATCAATTGCGTCAATCGTGATACCGGCCAGCTCGGCCCGGCGGATACCGCAACTGTACAAAAACTCCAGCATGGTAAGATCACGATACAGCCTGAACTCTTTATCTTTCTTCACCGAACCGGATGAAACCGGCTGCGCCGGTTCCAAAACGTTTTTAACCTGATCGGGCGATAGAAATGGCGCCATCCTGCGGCTATATTTGATATTGGGAATCTCGAAAAGCATTTCCGGTTTGGCCTTTTTCTCGGTCAGGTAATTTTGAAACGTTGCCAGAGCCGACAGAAATCGAGCCACGGAACGGTTACTGATTTTCGCCTCGTGAAGATTTCCAAGATATGCTCGAAGAAGAACTCTGTTGCTTTCTTTTGATGCGCCTTCCTGGAAATTATGCTTGTCCAGAAAGGCGGCAAACCGCCGCAGGTCGCGGCTGTAACCATCCACCGAATTGGCCGAATACCTGCCCGATTTTTTCATACCGATCAGAAAATCGGACAGATATTGCGTATAGCTCTTCATCAGGGACAATCTATGACCGGTTATGAAAAGAATCAATATGTTTTTGGGTGGGCCGATAAATCCAATAAATGGATAGGAACTACTTCGTTATCACTTGCTTGGGTTTTTCACCGGATTTATCTTCTTCAGCTTCCGGGTACGTAACCGCCTTGCAACTTGGACAATAATAATGGAAGCCTTTGGCCTTTGTAGTTTTTTCGACCAAATACGGGTGGCCGCAGGCTTTGCAGGGCTGGTTGACCGGTTTATTCCACGAGACAAAATCACATTTGGGGTAGCGACTGCAGCCATAGAAAGTCCGGCCGCGTTTGCTTCTGCGTTCGACGATTTGGCCGTCGCATCCTTCGCGGGGGCAGGCAATACCGGTTGACAGCGGCATAGTAAATCTGCATTCGGGATAATTTATACAGCCGAGGAATTTGCCGAATCGGCCGGTCTTTACAACCATCGCGCCGCCGCACTTCTCGCACTTCTGGTCAGTTTCGACGATTTCTTCTTCCTCGCCATTTAATGGCCGCGTGGTTTTGCACCGGGGATAATCGCTGCAGGCCAGAAAACGTCCGTTGCGGCCCCACTTGATAACCATCGGACTGCCGCAGTTTTCGCACTTTTCGTCGGTTGCCTCGGTCATGGAAGCTTTGATTTCTTTGGTCTTGCCCTTGAGAGAATCAAGAGTCGAGGCAAACGGCCGGTAAAACTCGTCCAACACCTCGGTCCAGTCGATTTTGCCTTCTTCGACCTCGTCCAGTTCCTCTTCCATGTTGGCCGTAAACGATACATCAAAGAGCTTTTCAAAATTATCGACCAGGATTTTGATTACGGCAAAACCAAGCTCGGTCGGCACAAGCCGCCGTTCGGTCAGTTCAACATATTTGCGCTGTTTGAGAGTAAAAATTATCTGAGCGTACGTCGATGGTCGGCCGATTCCTTTCGATTCCAGTTCCCTGACCAGCGAAGCCTCAGAAAATCGCGGCGGCGGCTTGGTGAAATGCTGTGACGGTTCAAATTTATCGGCCGTCAGATTTTCGCCTTTTTCGAGAGGCGGAATCTCGGCCTTGCCGTTATTGTTGCCGTTACTATTGCCGTTGGGGTCACTTTCTTTATATAACTTCAGGTATCCGTCGAATTTCAGGTTCAGCGAGGCGGCTCGGAAAAGGTAGTTGTCGGCGGCGATATCAACTGAAACCGTGTCATATACGGCCGGTTCCATCTGTGAAGCGACAAAACGATCCCAGATAAGGGAATAAAGTCTGTGCTGATCTTTGGTCAGCTTTTTCTTCAGCTTATCCGGGCTGTATTCCGTATAGGTCGGGCGAATCGCTTCGTGAGCGTCCTGAGCCGATTTTTTGGTCTTGAAGAACCTCGGTTTATCAGGCAGATATTCCTCGCCGTAAGTTTTCTTAATGTAGTTGCGCGCTTCCTGAATCGCTTCCGGTTCAACCCGAACCGAATCGGTGCGCATATAGGTAATAAGACCGACCGGGCCGGCTTCTCCCTTAAGGTCGATGCCTTCATAGAGGGCCTGGGCGACCCGCATGGTTTTTTGCGGCGCGAAATAAAGCTTTTGAGCGGCATCCTGCTGCAAAGTCGAGGTAATAAACGGCGGAAGAGGATTTCGTTTTTTGGCGCCGATCCTGATATCGGAAACGATAAACTTCTTTTCTTTTAGTTCCTCAATCGCCTTGGCGGTCACAGCCTGGTCGGGCAGTTCTGCTTTTTTATCATCGATTTTAACCAGCCTGGCCGTAAAGGCCTGCTTTTTCTTATTGGCCAGTTCGACTTCGATTTCCCAGTATTCCCGCGGCTTGAAAGCGCGGATTTCGTTCTCGCGCTCGCAGACAATCCGCAGCGCAACCGACTGCACCCGTCCCGCCGAAAGACCGCGCGCGATGGTTTGCCAGAGGAACGGCGAAACCTTGTACCCGACGATCCGGTCAAGTATCCGCCTGGCCTGCTGGGCGTTGACCAGGTCCATGTCAATATCGCGCGCATGGTCAAACGCCTCGGTAACGGCTTTCCTGGTGATAGCGTTAAAGGCCACCCTGCTGATATGACCGTTGATCCGCGACCGCTTCAGGCTGTTGGACACGTGCCAGGCAATCGCCTCACCTTCGCGATCCGGGTCGGGAGCCAGATAGATATTGCTCGCTTTTCGTGCGGCCGCTCGCAGGTCTTTGATGACCTTATCCTTACCCTCAATGACGACATAATCGGGTTTGAAGTTGTTCTCAAAGTCAACCCCGATCTTCGATTTGGGCAGATCGATGATATGGCCGACGGTGGCCACGACATCAAACCCTCCACCCAAAAGCTTTTTCAGGGTTCTGGATTTGGCGGGAGACTCAACTATCAACAGGTTTCCGGCCATCAATTATTCCGGTTGAATTTTACTTTTCCTTCGATACAATCTTTGAGCGCCACGGCGGTCATTTTACGACCGTCAATTTCGATGTCTCCCGGCTCTTCGCTAACCAGCATTTCCATCTTGGCCAGCCTCACGGCATTAAGCTGCCGAGCCCTCTGGGCTGCGATCAGAACCGCCTCGTAGCGGTTCTCGGTTAATTCGTAAAGCGTATCAAGAGACGTGAATCCCATTTCGTCCTCCTATAATCCTGCTGCCGGTTTTACCTATTCAAAAACAGAATAAGCTTTTGATCGGTTCCTGCCAAAATGAGTGACGCCGACCGTCCAGGATTTAATCATATGGTCGGCAGCAGAAACGGCGATATTAATACTTTCGTTGATTATTATGTAATCAAAGCGGTTAAACCTGCCCATCTCGGCAATAGCGTTTTTAAGTCTAACCGCACGCTGGGCTTTTGTTTCCGTGCCGCGCCGCTTTAATCTTTTTTCCAAAACCGAAAGCGCCTGTCGTTTTTTCAACTCTTCCACATCGGGCGGCAGCAGAAATATCGAAATAGCCTGGGGGTATTTTTTCTTGATACCAAAAGCTCCCTTGACGTCAACATCCAGAAGTATTACCCCGCCTTTTTTTACCGTCTCTTCCAGCGGTTTGCGCGGCGTACCATAATAATAACGATGCACTCGGGCCGATTCCGCAAAAAACCCCCGCTGCCGTAATTCCATAAATTTCGCCTTATCCACAAAGTGATATTCACGCCCATTTACCTCGCGGGCTCTTCTGGCGCGGGTAGTGTAAGAAACCGAAAACGACCAGCCGGGGTTGGCTTTCAGCAGCCGTCGGCAAATAGTAGTTTTGCCGCCCCCCGAAGGGGAAGAGATAATTACGATTTTCCCTTTACCTCTGGAGGTGCGCACGGGGATGTCCTATTCGATGTTTTGAATCTGTTCGCGAAGTTTCTCTATTTCTTCTTTAAGCTCAATGGCGCGGGTCGAGGTAGTTCCCGACAGCGCTTTCGAGCTGATGGTATTGGCTTCGCGGCCCATTTCCTGAAGAATAAAGTTGAGCCTTTTACCCGTCTCGCCGCCGGATTTCATGGTTGCTCCAAACATATCCAGATGGGAACGCAGGCGAATACATTCTTCGGTCAGGTCAGACCGGTCGGCATAAATGGTAACCTCTTCGGCCACACGGCCGGGATCGAGTTCAAGCCCGTTACTCCATTCATGGATACGTTTTATAAGCCTCTGCCTGTAAGCTATCACGTTTTTGGGCGATTGTTTTTCAATGGAACGCACCAGTCCGGCGGCATGTTTTAGCCGCTGATTTATATCCCGCTTAAGATTTCGGCCTTCGGCGACCCGCATCTTATACAGGTCGTTGACCGCCCTGGTTATGAGATTTTCCAGATCGGGCCATATCTTTATTTCGCTCAACCTTTCATTATTACCGGCTAATAAATCAGGGTAAGCAACGACATGACCGATTTCAATCCGGCCGGGCAGGTTCAGCTTTTTCTTCAGCTTAAGCAACTGATTATAATATCCCCCGGCGACCCTAAAATCGATCAAAGCTTCGGCGGCCACGACCGGTGATTCCTCGAGGTTGACTACAACAGTAACCTTACCCCGCGAAATATTCTTGCCTATCAATTCCCTGATTTTGGCTTCCAGTCCGATCAGGGTTCGCGGCATCCGGAAAATACACTCCAGATAACGCCCGTTTACCGAGGAAAGTTCAATACAGAGCCTGTATTCCTTTCGGGAAACCTCGGCCCTGCCGTAACCGGTCATTGAATTCATGCCCTATCCCACCCAAATTAAGCATCGAATATAGGGAACCGGAGCTGTTTGTCAAATGGTTTTATCCAGACACACCGGCCGGAATCGATTTGCGCCATCGGCTGGTGCCTTTTCTATTAAGTTTCAGCATCGGTCCGACCGGAGTCTGCTTGACCGAAGCGGTCATCAGATTGGCCATCTGGCGAGTGATCTGCTCGATCCGCCGGGCGGATTTTTCAATCATCTCGAGCTTTTCATATACCTCGTCGTCGTTAGTTTCCGGGCTGTTAATAAGCAGTTCGACATTGCCCAGTATGGCCATCAGGGGATTGTTGATTTCATGGTTCAGGGTTGAAACCAGGGCAGTGATCATCTCCAACTTTTCGGTTTCTCTGGCTTTGGATTCCAACCGTCGATTCTTTAATATCAATCTGTGTTTTTGATATGCCTGTTCGATTACACGGGGAATGGTCGCGGCGAAATCCCCGGTTTTGCAAACGTAGTCGACGGCGCCCATCTTCATGGCCTCAACCGCCGTTTGCTCGGTACCGGCTCCGGTAACGATAATAACCGGCACGTCAGGCTTTTCAATCTGAATCAGCGAAAGGAGTTCGAGTCCGTCCATATCCGGCAGATTGAAATCCACGGTAATCAGGTCGAATTTGTCATCTTTGGCGCTTTTAAGAAAAGATTTCCCGGTTCGGAAGACGGAGATCATATATTCTGGGTATTTCTCCAGAATGACCCGTTCCATAAGCAGAGCGTGGTAATGGTTATCCTCGATCAGGGCTATTTTCATCTTTTTCTTCATGCGGACTAATCACCTGCCTGAACGGGAAACGTAAAACTTATCGTAGTACCAATCTGGCCGGAATTTTCCAGCCAGATTTTGCCTCCCCACGACACGACCAGATCACGAGTGATTGTAAGTCCCATTCCGGTTCCCGGGACGTCTTTCAAACCTTCTCTCGGAATCCGGAAAAACGGTTCAAAAACCTTGTCTTTATAATCATCTCCTATACCCGGACCGTAATCGGAAACGGAGAACAGATGTCGGCCGTTTTCCCGGCTATACATTATTATTACCGTCGATCGTTCGGAACAGGTCGAATACTTAAAGGCGTTATCAAGGATATTGCGCAACACCTGGATCAACTTGTCTTTTGGAGCAATGACCTCGGGCAGGTTTTCATCGATTTCGACCTGATAATCGGTATCCGGATAAGTGGCTCTCAATAATTTTATGAGGTTGCTGACAGCCTCTTTGACATTCACCTTTTCAGCGGTCTGCCCCGCAACCCAGTTTTCGCACATATCGCCCAAGCGGTCGATCATATCCTGAAGGATTCGGCTGTTTTCCCGCAGGCAATTAACGGCAAATCGCCCCTTATCGTCCAATTGTCCGGCATGTTCTTTCTGTAGATTTCCGGAAAAAGCATCCATGGTAATAAGCGGCGCTCTAAGGTCATGTACAAGGTTTCGAATAAGCTTGCGGGTGGATTCAAGAGAGGAGCCGATCTCACCATCCAAAACAGAACCCGGCAGAAACAGAAAGACGGCCATTGATGAACCCGCCAACTGCAGCGGCCCGGCCAAAATGGACACCATACGTTTGCGGTCCGCCGTTTTGTAGAAAGCCGCACTCACCTCCTGCCGTGAGAATATATCAGAAAACGGAGATTGCTGAAATGGAACGGGATCGCCTGACTGGCCGCACAACTGCAGCGACGTGAACATGTTTCGGAAATCGGTATTGCCGTTCCTACTCTGCGCGGGGAAGCTCCGAAGAAAACAATCGTTCTTATATACCACCGAAAAACCCGCGTCAATCGCAACCACGCCTGTCTGCAGCGAGTTACCTATACGTCCCAGGAGAGAAATCCGGCCTGCCGGTGAGGTCGTTACGTCGGCAATGGCGAAATGTCGATTCCATGTTTTCGCCAAAAGGCTCATCTCCGCCTGAATCATGGCCGAGGGCCGATAATCAGCCGGCCCATAGAGGTGAAGGAAAAGTCTCTTATCACCATTATACCTGAGAAATACAGCCGCTTCCGCCTTACGCCCGCAAAACTCTACGTGCAGTTCACGGAACTCCGGCATGTCAAACTCGACGCCACTGTTATCATATACATATTGTTCAATATATGCAGGCACAGTGTAATCAAGATTCCGATGAGGATATGATCCAACCGGCTCAAGACGGCCGTTGATGTCAGGCAGGTAGGCTCCAACATTGGCATACCCCCCTACCCGTCCGAAAATCTCGGCAACAATATTGAAATCGACCGCATCCGGGCCTTGATTTACTAATTCGAGGAATTGTCGTTCGACACTTGAGCCGGACGATACCTCTTCACTACGGGAAGGAATCAGGATTAACTGATAATTAACCGGATTACCGCCGATGAAATTAAGAGTAACAACCGTTTCAAACCGACAGAGCTTATCATCGGCCACGCAAACGGTTAATGGCAGAGCCTGATAGAACGATTCATAACGACTATGATGGTTTAGAACCTGCTCCAGGTCCTGGAGTGATCCATTGGAGATAACTTCATATACGGATTTCCCGAGAAGCTCGTCGCGCGAGTAACCCAAAAGCTCTTCGGTTTCATCATCAATATAGACAAATCGACCCTTAAGATCGATTTTAAAGACGGCGCAGCGTGTAATAGTCCCTTTCTCTGCGCTGATGGTATTGGGCATAACTCTATAACTTGAAAACTTTTACCCTTTCCTCAATACCATCGGCAGAAAAACGGATAATATAAACCCCGGAAGCGACTTTTTCCCCTCTATCATTGATGCCATGCCACGTGAACGGATTTTGATCGCCCGACCGCGTGAAAACCAACTCACCGGCAAGAGTAAATATCTCTATCACATAGCCGCCCGGAAAGGCGCGGGTCAGGTTGAAGTTGAGCGCATCACCGAAAGGATTAGGCCCGACGTATAACGGGGCTTCGCCCGTACCGGTAATAACGGTAAATTCCAACGTGTCCGCCAGATCATTCACATAAGCGGCTACGTGGTACTGTCGGGAACCGAGCTGGCTGATATCGCCGGTGATGGCAACTTGCGCGGTATTATTACCTAAACTATCCAGAGAAAAGTTGGCGGGAAAATCAAGCTGCTCGAAAATGACCGTTTCCGCAAGAGGAGCCAGAGTACTTATGATTACGACCGTATCTCGGCCAACCGTGACCGTAACAGGGGGAATCGGCAGGATTTCCAGAGTCCAACCCGCTGCCGAAATTATGTCCGGCAGGCCGTAGCCATACCTGTTCCCCGGATCAGGTTCGGGATAGCGGTCGCCCGATTCGATCAAGCGTCGGCGAATTTTATACGGCCTGCCGCGAAGCGAGGAATTGGCCTGAAGAATAAGCGCCGCCGAACCGGCAATGAGCGGACACGAAAGCGAGGTGCCGGATTTATACGTATAACCACCGCCGGTGCCGGCACACCTGACATTCACTCCCATAGCCACAACTTCCGGTTTGACGCGACCGTCATAGCTTGGGCCATAAGACGAAAAACCGGCAATCGTTCCGCTTGACGTTACGGCTCCGACAGCCACGACCGAATCCCCGTCCGCGGGAGCGATAATATAATTCCAGGCGGTTCCGGCTTCATTGCCGGCCGAAGTCACCACCAGGATACCGCGCGAAGCGGCGATATCGGCCGCAATTGTGGTCACGGCTGTATTGCCGTCCATATCGGAGTATTCGTACCAGTCGATATATCCAAGTGAAGACGAAATTATATCCGCGCCGACGGAATCGGCCCGCTCGCTTGCCAGCGCCCAATCATCCTCTTCGATTTGCGTTTCCGACGAATAGTTTTCGGTTTTGTAGAGAGCATAATCGGCCCCGTACGCCGGACCTATCAACTCGCCCGGAAAATAGCCGCCGCAGGCTGACAGAGTGGCCGTCCCGTGATCCAACTGACTGCTTACCGGAAGCGAATCATCAATATCAGCATCGTCATTTATAAAATCCCATGTGTCGATGATTTTTGTTCTTATCGAATCAAAAGCCGGATGGTCAATCTCGTAGCCGGTATCAAGAAAGGCGATTAATACAGCACTCCCATTGAGCGGAACACTATCATTGTCGGCCGGAATCATTACCTTATGCAGCGAATCGATTCCGAGCATATGATTCTGGGTATACGAAGGACCATATTCGGTGCTGTCAAATGGGGGAATAAGCTCCAACTGCTTTGGTTCCGGCGCAGGATGCCGAGTCAGCGTGGCTACGATATCAATTTTTCTGACAAAACTTTCACCGGCAAGCTGTCCGATCTGGTTTTCGGTCAGGCGCGCGGAAACGGCATTCAGCCATCTTGAAGCGCGGACATCCCTGCCGCCGATTCTTTTTACATTATCAATATATTTATCTTTCACCGGCAAATCGTACCAATCGAGAGGAATATCTCTTCGCCTGACCGCCGCGCGGGCGGTCATGGTCGAGGCGGCTTTGCGATAAACGGCAGGGGTTTCATCCTTGTCGGTGAAATAAACCCAGACCTTGCGGCGCGTATCATTATCCTTAGCTGCAAGCTTTACTTGCAGTCTTTTTGACAACTTGTTAACAGCCGGAACCGGCGAAGAAAACAAAGGCGCATAACAAATGAAAAGCATCAGGAATGCATGCAAATAAAAACGGCCGTTCATTTTATCCTTCCCCGCGCTTTGGTTATTTGCGCATCCGTTGTCATAACCATTGAATCGGCTCAAAAGTTAGCGGATATTATATGCGTCAACAAGTTATTTTTGCGCCACGCAATACACGACGATAATGTGCGAAGTTTTCTTTTGCCTGCAGCGGCGGCGGGCGATATATTCTTCCGAGTCGGTTGATTAATGACAACCGACGATTTATCATCGGACGGAGAATTTCTTTTTGGAGTTATTCGGAAATTTCTGGACCGCCGCGGTTGACATCGCCTGGGGACTGCCGCTGGTAATCCTTGTTATCTCGGCCGGAATCTATTTTACCGTCGCCTGTCGGTTTCTTCCGTTTCGCGGTCTCCGACACGCGATCAACATCCTCAGGGGTAAATTCGACAACCCGGACGATCCCGGAGAGATCAACCACTTCCAAGCTCTCTCGTCTGCTCTGTCCGCGACTATCGGAATGGGCAATATCGCGGGAGTAGCCATCGCCGTATCGCTCGGAGGGCCCGGCGCGGTCTTCTGGATGTGGGTCGCCGGTCTGGTGGGTATGTCAACCAAGTTTTTCACCTGTACTCTGGCCTGTTTCTATCGTAAAAAAGACGAAAGGGGGATCGAGCAGGGCGGCCCGATGTATTATATCGAAGTCGGTCTGGGAAAATACTTCAAACCCCTGGCGGTTATGTTTGCCGTCTTCGGCATGATCGGATGCCTGGCCATGTTTCAGACGAATCAATTATCCGGCCTTTTGCACAACGATTATGGCATCAGCCGACCTCTGACCGGCCTGGTCTGCATAATTATCGTCGGCGTGGTTATTCTTGGCGGCATCGTCCGGGTCGGTCTGGTAACCAGCAGAATAGTCCCCGCCATGTTCATACTTTACGTCATCTCGGCGCTTTACGTGATACTCGGTAACGCCGCAGCCGTCCCGGAACTTCTGAAATCAATCGTTACCTCGGCGTTTGGCGGCCGGGCCCTTGTCGGTGGCGGCACCGGCGTGGCGTTTACGACGGTGCTTATAACCGGTATCAAGCGAGCCGCCTTTTCCAATGAAGCGGGTATCGGCACCGCTCCGATGGCGCACGGAGCGGCCAAAACCAAAGAGCCGGTGCGTGAAGGTCTTATTGCGATGCTGGGGCCGTTTATCGACACCAACCTGGTATGCACCATGACCGCGCTGGTCATTCTCTCGACCGGCGTTCCCGCCGCCGAAGACGGAGTGGTAATGACCGTCAATGCTTTCGATCAGGCCATACCGGGTCTCGGCCGGTATATCCTCACTCTGGTTATCGTGCTGTTCTCGATATCGACAATGATTTCCTATTCATATTACAGCCTGAAATGTTCGCGTTACCTGTTCGGTTACAAATTCGGGGGTTACTATGTTTATATATATATCATCAGTCTTTTCTTTTCCGCCGTCTGGACTCAGGATATAGTCATTAATATCCTCGATACTTCGTTTGCCATGATGGCGATACCTACGTTGATCGGCACGCTCCTTTTATCTCCCAAAGTAGTGAAAGCCACCCGGGATTATTTCCGAAGAATGAAAATGTAGCAAC
>CAZSYD010000061.1:0-13188 GCA_964611355.1 uncultured Ignavibacteriales bacterium
AATCAGCCTAAACCGATAACAACACCCGCCGATAAACATATGAGAAAGCTTAAAGCAAAAAAATTAATTTTAAGGGCTTGACAGATTAAGGTTTTATGGTATAATATCGGGCTCTGAATTGTGGAAAAACCGATTTCTGGAGTAGATGATGAAAACTTACATGCCCAAGCCTTCGGATATTGACCGGAAATGGTATGTGATTGATCTGAAAGACGCCATCCTCGGCCGGGCGGCGGGCAAAATCGCCGATGTTCTGCGAGGTAAGAACAAACCTATCTTTTCGCCGCATGTTGATTGCGGCGATCATATAATCGTTATCAATGCCCGTCACGTGGCTCTAACCGGCCGGAAAGCGACCGATAAAAAGTATTATCGCCATACCGGTTATCCGGGCGGACTCAGGGAGCGTACCTTCAAGCAGGAGATCGAAAAATTTCCGGAGAGGGTCGTGGAAAAAGCCGTACGGGGTATGATTCCTCACAATCGCCTGGGCCGGAAGGTATTCAAAAAGCTTCATGTGTATCCTGATGATTATCATCCTCATCAGGCTCAGAAGCCGGAACCGTTAAAACTGTCTTAAGTTGGAATAGATAATGGAAGAAACCGAAGAGAAAACATTACCCGGATTTTACGGCGCTACCGGCCGTCGCAAAGAGGCGATATGTCGGGTTGACCTTAAGGTCGGATCGGGGAAAATCGTTATCAACGGCCGCACCAAGGAAAATTATCTCTGCCGTGACGTGCTGATCAGGCATATCATGGAGCCGCTGGAGGTGGTGGAGATGGTTGACCGGTTTGATATCTCCGCCAAGACAAAAGGCGGCGGTGTGAGCGGCCAGGCCGGGGCAATGCGGCTGGCAATCGCGCGGGCGTTGACGCTTTACGATCCGGAATTGCGCAAGACGTTGAAAAAAGGCGGATTTCTGACCGTCGATGCCCGCCGGGTGGAACGGAAGAAATACGGGCAACCCAAGGCTCGTAAACGCTTCCAGTTCTCCAAGCGTTAAGGTTTTGGATTTACAAATAAGCACATCCCCGGACTCGTGCGGGGGTCCGTATCACGCGGCCCGCCGGGGTTGAAAGGGATGGAAGTCAAAAAACCGGAAAGGTCCTTTCAATGATTGATCCTCGAGTCAAACAACTGCTCGAAGCCGGAGTCCATTTCGGGCATCAGACCCGCCGCTGGAATCCCAAGATGAAGCCGTTTATTTTCACCGCCCGCAACGGCATCTATATTATTGATCTCAAGAAAACGCTCACGGCGATCGACGCCGCCAAAAGGAAAATCAGGGAAGTCGTTTCCAGCGGCAAATCGATTCTTTTTGTCGGCACCAAAAAGCAGGCCAAGGGCGTTATCCGCGAGGAAGCCGAACGGGTCGGCGCCTTTTTTGTTGCGGAACGATGGCTGGGCGGTATGCTGACCAATTTCCATACCATCAAGAGCGGCATCAAAAGGCTTAAAAATATCGAGAAGATGGAACAAGACGGTACCCTCGAAAAATACACCAAGAAAGAGACTATTTCAATTGAGCGGCAGAAAGAGCGTCTGGTGAAGGTTATCGGCGGTATCAAGGAAATGACCCAGTTGCCGGGCCTGGTCTATGTCGTCGATTGTAAAAAGGAGAAGATCGCAGTGGCCGAGGCGGCCAAGCTGAATATCCCGATTGTGGCCATCATCGACACCAATGCCGATCCCGATCTTGTCGATTTCCCAATTGCGGCCAATGACGACGCCATCAAATCGATCCGCATTATAACCAGGGAAATCTCCGATGCGGTTTATCAAGCAAAGCACGGGGCGACGGTAACTGAAATGGCGGGCGAGAAGGATTTATCCGGATATCAGGGCGCATCGACGGAAGAGACTCCTGAAATCGTCCCGACCTCGGAAAAAGATACCGAAGACAAATCAGGCCATACCGAGATTTAAGCATATATTAAGGAGAGTTGGCGCCATGGCTGAGATTACTGCGAAGATGGTCAAAGAGCTGCGGGACAAAACCGGAGCGGGAATGATGGATTGCAAGAAAGCCCTGGCAGAATGCGACGGTGATGCAGAAAAGGCCATAAAACATCTGCGCGAAAAAGGTATCGCTTCGGCCGCCAAAAAGGCGGGACGGGAAACCAGTGAGGGAACTATTTTTTCTTATATACATCCCGGCGACAAGCTGGGCGTTCTGGTCGAGATAAACTGCGAGACTGATTTTGTCGCACGTACTAATGATTTCAGGACCTTCGGAAAAAATATCGCCATGCAGGTCGCGGCGGCTGATCCCAGGGTGGTCAGACGCAATGACCTGACTCAGGAGATCATCGATTCGGAGAAGGAAGTCTATCGCAATCAGGCCAAACGGGAAGGCAAGTCGGAGAAGATCATTGACAAAATCGTCGAGGGGAAAATCGAGAAGTTTTACTCCGAAGCGTGCCTGATGGAACAACCGTTCATCAAGGACACCGACCGAACGATTTCTGATATTGCTACCGAAACGATTTCAAAACTTGGCGAAAATATCAAGATTCGCCGGTTTATTCGTTATCGCCTGGGGGAGTAATCCATGGGGGACCGGCCCCGGTATAAACGCATCATGATTAAACTGTCGGGCGAACGCCTGATGGGACAAGATAATTATGGCCTCGACCCGGAAGCGGTCGAACGGATTTGCCGTCAGATGAAGCGATTGAAGGAAGCCGGAGTCGAAGTCGGTATTGTTGTCGGCGGCGGCAACATCTTCCGGGGATTAAAAGCGTCCAGGTCCGGAATGGATCGGGTCAACGCCGATTATATGGGGATGCTGGCCACGGTTATAAATTCCCTGGCTCTCCAGGATCGGCTGGAAAAACTCGGTGTCCATACCCGGGTTATGTCCGCGGTGAGGATGGACGATTTTGCGGAGAAATATATTCGTCGCCGCGCCGTGCGACACCTGGAAAAAGGCCGGATAGTTATCCTGGCTGCCGGAACGGGGAATCCCTTTTTCACCACCGATACGGCGGCGGCGCTGCGAGCGGTTGAAATCGGCGCCGAGCTTATATTGAAGGGAACCCGGGTCGACGGCGTTTACAGCGCTGACCCGGAGATCGATAAGGACGCTTCTTTTTATTCCGAAATTTCCTATCATGAGGTGCTTACCAGGGAATTAAATGTAATGGACGCTTCGTCAATCGCCCTGTGCAGGGAAAATAATATCCCGATCCGCGTTTTCAATCTAAATGTTGAAGATAACCTGTATCGCGCAGGAATGGGCGAAAAGCTTGGAACTCTGGTTCATTAGGAGGGAGTCTGATCATGATGGATGAAATCAAGGCAGAAGCCGAGGGCAGAATGAAAAAATCAGTCGAGTCGGTATCCAATGAACTATTCGGTATCCGCTCCGGCAAGGCGACAACCGCTTTGCTCGACAACGTCAAAGTCGATGCCTATGGTCAAAAGACGTCTTTGAACCAGATGGCCTCAATTTCCGTTCCGGACCCCAAATCACTGGTAGTACAACCGTGGGATAAAAACCTTGTTGGAAATATCGTCAAGGCGATACAGGCCGCCGAACTGGGATTTAATCCGCAAGTTGAGGGGAATATCGTAAGAGTCCCGGTTCCTCCGTTGTCGGAGGAGCGGCGACTCGATCTGGCCAGGATTTGCAAAAAGATCGGCGAGGAGGGAAAAGTGGCCGTTCGCAATATCCGGCGCGACGCCAATGAAAAGCTGAAGAAGGCTGAAAAAGATAAACAGATTTCTCAGGATGAACAGCACAAAGGCAATGACCTTATCCAGAAGGCAACCGACGAGTACTCCAAAGAGATTGACGAACTGGTGGCCGCAAAGGAAAAGGAAATAATGTCGGTTTAAGCGCCAGGTTCCGCAATAAGCGTTTCACCGCTGCCATGATTCGGCTTTACGGGAGAGGCCGGCAATTTACCTGTTCATCCCGAATATGTTTTGCCTGAGGAATAGGCTCAACATCTATTAACCGGTCTCTTCATTTCCCTTGACTAAGATATTTTCCAATTTGGCCTTGAGAATATCGCCAATTGACACAATTCCACAAAGTTCGTTGTTGTCATCAATGATCGGCAGATGCCGAATACGATTCTCGGTCAAGAGCTGGGCTACGTAATCGATATCATCCTCGGGTTTACCCAGGATCAGCTTGCCGGTCATATTATCCCCGACCTTCATATCCATCATGTCGCCGCGATACCTGGAGGCGAGATGAAAAATATCACGTTCCGTTATTATGCCAATCGGGTTTGCATCGTCCTCGACGACTATCAGGGAACCGATCTTGTTTTCGATCAGCAGCTTCATGGCGTACTGTATGGTTTTGAGGGAATCGATGGTAATCGGGGCCGGCTTGGATTTAATCAAATCGCCAATCTTCATGATGGTCTCCTTTGCAAAGAGAAAATTAATATAGTATACGAGTTCGATCTTAGATAGTCCACCAAAATCTGATCCGGTTCCCAAATAGGCAATCGGTTTTGTCATAAGCTGATAAACAGAAAACCTCCCGGGGAAAAGGAGATTCCTTTAACATTCTATTACAATGGCGGAGTTGCCTGTTGTTATCAGTTTATTGATTCACGTCCGATTGAAAAACAAAATTTGCCTTGCTGAAATATTGCTTTGGTTGTAGAATGAATTGATGGATAAAGAACTGGCCAGGGAAATTAAGGGAATAAAAACCAGCGGTAAATGCCCGGTTCATGTGGCTATAATTATGGACGGCAACGGCCGCTGGGCGAGCAAACGGGGACTGCCGCGAACCGAAGGGCACAGCGCCGGCGTTAAGGCGGTAAGACAGGTAGTCGAAATCGCCTCCGAGATCGGGGTTAAATACCTGACTCTTTACACCTTCTCTGTCGAGAACTGGAAACGACCCAAAGATGAAGTGGCTTCGCTGATGGAACTGCTGTCCAGGACGACGCTGAAAGAACTGGACGATCTCATGCAAAACAACGTTCGGCTTATCGTAACCGGCCGGATTGACGAACTGCCGATGGCGCGCCGGGAGGTGCTCAAATCAGCCATCAGGAAGACTTCCAATAACACCGGCCTGACGCTGAATCTGGCCCTCAACTACGGTGGCCGGACCGAAATCGTTGACGCGGTCAGGGCTATTGCACGCGAGGTGCACAAAGGAAATATATCCCCCGATAAAATTGACGATGACCTTTTTTCGAGTTATCTCTATACCGCCAAATTACCCGATCCCGATCTTTTAATAAGGACTTCGGGCGAAATGCGACTGTCGAATTTCCTTATCTGGCAGACGTCTTACACCGAAATGTATATCACCGATACTCTCTGGCCCGATTTCGGCAAAGCCGAGTTTGCGGCAGCTATCAGGGATTACATTAAACGAGACCGCCGTTTCGGACGGGTCACTTTATCATGATTTCGAAAAACCTCGCCCGAAGACTGGCTGTCGCCGCCGTCGCCATACCGGCCATTCTATTTATGGTTTTTCGCGGAGGCGATTTATTTCTTTATTTCATTTTGCTCCTCGCTGTGATAGGCATCTATGAATATCTTAAAAACGGCGGTTTTGCACTCCGTTCCCCGTTCTTTTTCGTTCCATTTATCGGGGCAGTCGGTTCGGTTTATTTCATCGCGACCGGCCCGGCTGTCGTCGGCGGATTTCTGCTGCTCGGGATATTTCTACTGATCGGAATTATGCTGGCCATCGGCAGAGATCCGGTAGAAAAGCTTTTTCCCCGGCTGACATATATTATATGGGGAAGCATCTACATCGGGGCCTTGTATCCTTTTGTTTATCTAATCAGGGGAGAGGCCGACTGGATGGGGCCTGCTCCCGGCCGCTGGTGGATGTTTCTGCTTCTGGGATCGCTCTGGCTGGGCGATACGGCGGCATTCTTTTTTGGCCGGCGATTTGGCCGCCATAAGCTGGCTCCCGTTGTTTCGCCGAAAAAAACAATCGAGGGATTTATCGGCGGATTTATCGGGACCTTTTTGGCGGCCGCGATCTTTAAGATTTTCTGGCTGCCGGGGGTCGATGTTATCCACTTTCTGGCAATATCGATACTGATCGCGCTGTTCGGCCAGCTTGGCGATCTGGTCGAGTCGCTCTGGAAACGATCGCTGGGTATCAAAGATTCCTCGGCCATTATTCCGGGGCACGGGGGCGTGCTTGATCGTTTTGATTCACTTCTTTTTGCCGCGCCTGTGCTGTACCTGTATATGAAATACATATTGCAAATGGCATGGCTGTAAAACCGCTTGATCTTGTCTTTTTCGGCCGGCCAATGCTGATCATCCCGGTCTGGACGGTTTACCTGCATTTCCTGGCCGTAAACTCCCGGTCCGATTATCTTATCCTCTATCCGGAACCGGTAGTAATTGCGCATTTGATATTTCTGACGCTGGTTTTCAAAGGTGTTTATGTTTTCAACCAGATTTTCGATATCGAATCCGACCGCCATAACGACAAGTTGTATTTCCTTCCCTGCGGGCTGATCTCCCTGCGAACGGCATGGATATATTATGTCATACTTTCGTCGTCGGGTCTGGCAGTGGCGTTTTTACATTCCCAAAGAACAGGGCTTCTTGCCGCAGCGATTATTGTTCTCGGAACTCTATATTCGATTCCCGGCATAAAATTAAAAGACAGGCCGATCAGCGGACTTCTGGCCAATGCCGTTGCGTACGGCTTGCTGGTTCCGTTCTGCATAACCTTTGGATATTATAATTCGAACGACGGCGTTATGGCGGCGCCTTATTTTCTGGCCATCGCCGCCGGATATATTCTGACTACCATTCCTGACTGCGACGGCGACGCCGCCACCGGTAAAAAGACGGTCGCGGTTATTCTCGGCCCCAAAGGCGCTCTATGGCTGGCGTTTTTGACATCTTTCGCTACGGTTATCGCGTCGCTGATGACGGACAACGTCGAGATGGCAGTTGTTTCCGGCGTAACGTTTATGCTCGTTGTTATTTTGGTTTTTTCATTAAGGTTTAATCTTTTGATGTTTGCCTGCAAGTTCCCGATTCTGCTTCTGACTCTTCTGGCTGGGATTCATTTCCCGTTCTACCTGTTTCTTCTTTTATTGACAATCATTTTAACAAGAGTCTATTATAAAAAGAGATTTGGCATAGTCTATCCGAAGCTGGGTTAGAGTCTATGAAGCGTGTTTTTGTTCTGATGATAGCTTTTGCTCTTCTGGCCGGATGCCAGGGGACGCCTCGTTATGGCGGAGGACTGCATAGCGACGAAGGCAGCCGCAGGTCTTCGGCCAAGGAGAAACCGGCCGCAAATTATGCCGTCGATCCGATTGCCCTGGGCGAGATTATCGACCGTTACCTGGGCAGACCGTATGCCGGAAAAGGCGAGGGACAAAAGGGTTATGATTGCTCCGAATTTGTCGTCGCGGTTTATGAAGAATATGCTTCGATTCACCTCCCGCGAACGACCGAGAACTTATTCAAGACCGGCCGACGGGTGGAACCGGGAGATTTATATTTCGGCGATTTGGTCTTTTTCGACACCGGCGGCAAGGGCGCTTCGCACGTCGGTATCTATATCGGATTTGATGAATTTGTCCACGCATCAACTTCCAACGGCATTATTATATCCAGTTTGAATGATAAGTATTACCGAAAGCGCTTCATCGGTGCCCGCCGGGTGCTGGAGTAAATAGATATACTTCGTGCGGTATCTGAATTATCGATAGAAATAGGACGCGGGTTTTAGGGAAAATGCGTTTCGCTCAGTAATCTGGTCTGAATTTTCATTACAAAATCAATGTTGATTCATAAACCAACCATATTTATGGTTATTTATGTTTATACTTCATACATATTCGGAACCGATAACTCCAAGCCTTAAATCAGGGAGAATACGGTTTGGGGCCCCCGAAATAATGACAAAACGAACCCAAATCGCCCCGTCGGAGCAGGTAATCTATAAATCCGAAATAAACTCCATCACCACTTTCGACGAGTTATCTGCGGCGATTTTGAAGAACTGTTCCAGTTCGTCTCCGGCGGTTTCGGAGCCGGAGCCGCCGGCAAGATCGGAAGCCGACCGGAAGATAATAAACGGGATATCATTGGCCGTGCAGACCTGTCCCACCGCGGCCGATTCCATGTCGGTTATCAGGGCGTCAAATTTTGCCTGAAGCCATATCCTTTTTTCGCGGCTGTCTATAAAACAGTTCCCGCTGACGCCCGCGCCGCCGACAAACAGTTTCGGCTCGCGGTCGCCGATTTTTTCAAACGACAAATCTTCACCGGCCAGTTCCTTGGCCTTTCCGAAAAACAGGCTGTCCGTTTCAAAATATGACATCGGCATTATACTGTCGGCCGCGCCATTGTAGGCATGTATGCTGTTCACCTGAAAGCCGTCTTTGCCGTGATAGCCGTAATCGTGCGTATGCCACCGGTGGCATACGACAATGTCTCCGATCCGGACACTGGTGTCGATGGCGCCGGCTATGCCGGTAAAAATAACCCCTTTCGGATTGAATCTATCAATCAGGATTTGCGTTGTCATGGCGGCGTTGGTCATTCCCACGCCGGATTCGGCCAGGACAATTTCTTTTCCCGATAACCGGCCGGTCAGCGCCGCTCGTCCCAGAAGAGTGTCGGTTCGTTGAATAGACATTTCCGCGGCGAGAAGTTTTCCCTCGGCTTCGAAGGCATAAAGGATCAGATATGGCCGTGAAGGCTGAGTTTTGCTTATGCATCCCGGTAATAAAAGTATCGTCAGGACGGCAATGGCAATAAGGCTGTATTTGAATGGCTGACTTATATGATCGGTCATGTTTACCTTTCCTGTTGGCTTGAATAAAGCATGCGTTTGGTTTGAACACAAGCCTTTTCATCTGTGATATCGCACCGAATTAGACCTGCTAAAGCATTTGGACGGGGTTGCCGGGAACGTCATAATGATAATTGAGTAGAATATAGAAATGTAAAAGCCGAACGTTTGATATGGAAGGTTCTGTCGCATGGAAAAGTTGCCTGACAAATCAAAAAAGATCAATGGAATAATAACAAGCAGTATTGTTATCGGAATTTCGCTGGTAGTCTGTTCTATCCTGATCGGGTCTACTATTACAAAAGTGAAGGGGATGGGGCAGACCATAAGGGTAACCGGCGCGGCTTACAAACCGATCATATCCAACCTGGCAATATGGGAGGGGCATTTTTCGGCATCATCCCCCGACCTGGACGCCGCTTACGCAAAGATCAAGACCGATCTGGCAAAGGTGAAAGCATTTATGGGCGAAAAGGGATTTGCCGAAAGCGATTATGAGATCGGCACGATTTCTATCCGCAAGATGTTTAACCGGGAGCGTGAAATCAGCGGGTATAATTTGAGACAGGGTATAAAAATTGAACTCGATGACGTCGACCGGGTAACGCGGTTGGCCAAGGACGCCTCGGTTCTAATCGAAAAAGGAGTCGAGTTTGATTCAAGGCCGCCTCAATATATCTTTACCGGTTTGGAGCCTCTCAAGCTCGAAATGATTAAGGCCGCTACGGAAAACGCCAAAATGCGAGCCGAACAACTGGCCGGTTCAACCGGTATGGAAGTCGGCGCGCCGCGCTCCGCCCGTGTCGGGGTTTTTCAGATCAGGCCGCTTCGTTCCCAGGCGGTTTCCGATTACGGGATAAACGATCAAAGCGCTATCGAAAAAGAAATCGTCTGTACCGTGCATATCGACTTTCAGATTAACTGATTGTCTAATATGGTGTTGCCGGCACAAGCCCGGTTGCCCGCATACCGTAGTCGTCCATTGTTTCCAAACCCGAATCGGTCGATTCCCGCCAAATTGTTTCAAAGCGACACAGGAGCTATCCGATGAGGCCGCAAAGGATTTGCCGCTCACCTTCAAATTAATGTCTAAAATTGTAACAGAATCAGCCGATAGTATTAACATCAAAACATTATTTGGTAGAGCCAAAAAGGAAGGGCCAATCGTATGAAAAACGATTCAGCGAACCCTGCAGAAGTCCTGGAAACTGGGGCGAATGGCGTGAAGAAAGAAACGGAAACTATCTCAAAGTTACCCGCGCCGACCGAGAATCGCATAAAGGAATTTACCAGGCAGTCGAGCCCGGTGGCCGGTGACGGCGGTACTGATGAACAAACCGGCGGCGGGACTTCCAAAGCTGATTTATCGACAATGATCAGGAAAACCGCGGCTTCCAGATTGATCAACATTCCGCCGAGGAATGCCCGGTCGCACGAGTTGAACACTCTTATCGGGGGAACCATTCAACTGGAGTTGAAAAAGCCTCACATGGTCAAATCGATGGCTTTTCTCTCCAATAAGGGCGGCGTCGGCAAGACCCATATAGCCAGCAACATGGCTTTTTATATGTACCGCCTGAAAAAGAAGGCGCTTTTGATTGACCTTGACCTGGGCACCGCCGACGTTACCAACAAGCTCGGTTTCTATTGCGAAAGCACTATCTACGATATGCTCACCGGCAAACGGAAGCATGACGAGGTTATTTATACGACCCCGTACGGTTTCCATTTGATTGGCGGTGAATCGGGCAATCTCAGGCTGGCCAATCTGATTGCGCCGCAGAAAAAGCGGATTCTCCGGCTTCTCCGTGAGATCGGCCACGATTATGATTTTGTCATTTATGACCTTAGCGCCGGTATTTCGTCAACAACACTCGATTTTGCGCTGGCTCAGGACTATCAGATAATCGTCACCACGCCGCAGGATATAGTGGCCGGTTACAGCTGTATCAAGGCCGCTTATTATCGGTTCCAGGAAGTTGAAACGAAAATGGCTGAACGCGATCCTTCATACAAGCGGCGGACGAATTTCAGGCCGTTTATAATCCTGAATCAGGTGCCGACCTTTGCCACCGGCAAAGAACTGTTTGAAAAGATTGTCGCGGTCACCAAGCATAATATTGTAAGCGAAAAAGGGTTCACACTCGATATAAACCTGCTTGGCGTCATCGCCAGCGATCCGAGCCGGGTTCGCGAATCCGAACTGCATCACTTCCTTTACAGCGGGAAACACGGCGCTACTCACACCGGACAATGTTTCCATTTCCTGGCGCATAACCTGATACAGTATCGCGATCCGAATTCGATGGAGTTTACGACCAAGGTTAAACGATTCGCCAATTTGTTCATGAAAACCGTGGAAGAGACAAAATACGCTCAGTAGCCGTCATGGTTAACGCATAGGAAAGGCGCGGTTTTTCAAGTTTTACGCAGTGCCCATGGATCTCTTCCTTTTGAACAGCTCGGTCATCCCCCGGCCGGGCTGTTATTATATGGACGGTTTTTTTTATCAAGTAGTTCACAGCCGCTATAATCGGTATTTTTTGGGACTATTTTCTGATACCCTAAAAAGTTCTGGCGCCGTAGCAAAGCTTTTTCGTTATTAATTCATAGATATGAACAAGGCGTTGCAGATAAAGCTGGCCAATCTTACCGCCAAACCGGGCATCTATATGATGAAGGATAAAAACGGGAAGATTATCTATATCGGCAAAGCCAAAAGGCTAAGGAACCGGGTTAATTCATACTTCCGGTCTCGCGGCGTCCAAGATCCAAAAACGGCCATACTGGTATCCAAAATCGCCGATATCGATCTGCTTGTTACCGATTCGGAAATTGAGGCGCTTATCCTTGAAGCCAATCTGGTCAGGGAACACAAACCGCGCTATAACGTCAACCTGAAAGACGACAAACGCTATCCGTACCTGAAGGTGACCGTCAACGAGCCGTTCCCGAGACTTCTCTTAACCCGGCGGGTGAAGCGGGACGGCGCCCGCTATTTCGGTCCTTATACCAACGTGGCCGGCGTACGCAGGACGATGAAATTTCTGATGCGGCATTTCGGCCTTCGTTCGTGCAACTTTGAAATCCCGTCGCCGACCGGCAGGAAGTACCAGGTTTGCCTTGATTACCATATCGGCC
Organism: uncultured Ignavibacteriales bacterium; assembly: GCA_964611355.1. Lineage (GTDB taxonomy): Bacteria > Zixibacteria > MSB-5A5 > GN15 > JAAZOE01 > CAZSYD01. Next base: position 11,916 of record CAZSYD010000061.1, read on the forward strand.
GTTGCGCGGGAGCCTGTGAGAGTCTCGAAACTCAGGAGGAGTATCATAAGCATGTCGAAGCGGTTTTGATGTTTCTTTCCGGTCGAAGGACCGACCTGATTAAAAGCTTAAGCGAACGAATGGCTAAGGCTTCTGATAAATTAAAATTCGAGGAGGCGGCCCGGCTGCGCGATACGGTCGAGGCCCTGGAATCGGTGCGCCAAAGGCAGAAGGTTGATTCCGCTTATGATATAGACCGGGACGTGATCGCTTATGCGCGCGATGCCGGCGACGCCACGGCGGTTGTCATGCAGATTCGCGAAGGAATCCTGATCGGCCGACAGGATTTTCAGATTAACATCGATGCTAATGTAATCGACGCTGATCTTTTATCCGGTTTTATTAAACAATATTATAACTCCGCAGAGAATTTGCCCGAAGAAATTTACATGCCGATTTCAATAAAGGATTCGTCGTTAATTGAAAAGTGGCTCAGCAAAAACAAAGGTTCAAAAGTGCGACTGGTCTCACCGCAAAAAGGAGAAAAACTTAAACTGGTCGCCATGGCCGAGACCAACGCCCGTTTGCTTCTGGATGAACTGCTGTTGCAAAAGAAAAAGTACAGGGAAGGAGTACCGGCGGCGTCGGCCGATTTGCAGAAGATACTTGGTCTTGAAAAAGCGCCGATAACGATCGGATGTTTTGATATCTCCAACCTCGGCCGAACGGACATGGCGGCGTCGCTGGTCTATTTTGAAAAAGGGAAGCCGAAGAAATCGGAATATCGCCATTTTAGAATAAAAACGGTCGAAGGTCAGGATGATTTCGCCTCCATGCGCGAGATTATCAACAGATATGTTACCCGATGCCTTGACGAAGGCAAGCCTTTGCCCGATTTAATAATGGTTGACGGCGGCAAGGGTCAGCTTTCGGTGGCCAAAGAGGTGCTTAATAATCACGGGCTGGAAAACCATCCTGTAATTGGCTTGGCCAAAAGGCTTGAAGAGGTTTTCATTCCCAAACAGTCATCGCCGTTGACAATCCCCAAAGATTCCGCGGCGATTAATCTTCTCAAGAAAGTCCGCGACGAGGCGCATCGTTTCGCGATAACTTATCACCGTAAATTGCGTGGCAAAAGGATTATTAAATCGGAACTGGATCGGATTCCGGGGGTGGGCGAAAGAAGGCGAAACGCCTTGCTTAAGCATTTTGGTTCGGTAAAAAAACTTAAATTGGCAAGCGTTGATGAGATAACCAAAGTGAAGGGTATTCCTAAAAATCTGGCGCGGAAGAT
>CAZSYD010000062.1:0-12408 GCA_964611355.1 uncultured Ignavibacteriales bacterium
ATCGGTACATAGGCTTTGTTGGCAGCCACTGCCAGCGATACCGCCAGCAGGACGACTAAAAAGGAGAGGAGGAAAGTTGCTGCAAGTTTCCTTTGCATATGATTCTCCCTTCACGTGTTAGAGAATGGTTACACACTAAAAAGTAGAAATTGTTTTCATACCCGAAGGCATTAGTGAAACCGGCAAAATCCCCTATGCCGTCATAAATATAAATGATTAAAAATTTTACGCAAGAATTATTATCAGGAATTTCGGAAAAATTATTCAGCATTTCTATTAAGGCATTGACTATCCCAATTTGACCCGGGAAGAATCCCTAATATATTGTCACGAAAGGGCCCGGTCTACCCCCGGCTCGGTTTATAAATCGGAATTGAATCCAGTCACATAATAATGGCAAACCCAATAGCCGCAACCTGTTTAATAACATTGGGTTGCGATAAAATATTCCATTTTCCGCACTCGACGACTCCAGAACGATAGTCTGCCGGAAGCCTAATCTTTTTGGAATTAATGGCTTACCGTGATTAAAGACAGGCAATCAACGTAGGGTCATCTTTAAATTACCCCAAAACAGCTAGACTAAACGGGCAACCTGTTTTACAACAGGTTTTTGGCGTTGACAGGGACGAACTGAATTAGTATTTTCATAATCATTTAATTCCCGGACTCTTTGAGAACCATAATCAAGGAGAAACCCTGCTGTTGAAACCTGCCGCATATGATCCGCAGGATGGGCAGAGCAATTCCAAATGCTCAAATCCACAGATGATCCCTGAAAAGGCGATCAAATAGGGGAAATTATTATGCGAAAAGCAAATGCTCCGGAAATCGGACGGTTAATAAAATCCGGCCTGGCAAATCTCGTGTTCTTCATGTTGGGTTTCATTATGATTATTGGCGGTCCGGCCGGATCGGCGGGTTTGCCGCCTGTTCCCGAGACGCCGCAAAAGGCTGTAACCGACGTGTATCACGGAGTAGAAATCGTTGATAATTACCGGTGGCTCGAAGATTTTAGCGACCCGGTTGTGCAAGCGTGGAGCAATGCGCAAAACAGCCGTACCCGAACCGCGCTTGATCGGATTCCGGAACGGGAAAACATCTTTACGTATCTCGAAATGCTCCACGCCGAAACGTCCGCGGAATATTATTATTTCCAGTATCGGAACGGTTTACTTTTTGCGTATAAGTGGCAGCCACCGGCCGAGCAACCGTACCTGATCGTTTTGGAGTCATTAAGCGATCCCATCTCCGAGCGGATTATTCTGGATCCAAATAAGCTCAATCCCGTGGGGACAACCTCGATGGACTTCTACGTTCCTTCACTCGACGGGAAACTGGCAGCGGTATCGCTCTCCGAGGAGGGAAGTGAAATCGGCACGGTGCACGTTTACGACGTTACCACGGGCGGCAACCTCCCGGATACGATTCCGCGTGTGAACGGGCCGACCGCCGGAGGCGGTCTGGCCTGGATTGCCGATGGTTCCGGTTTTTATTACACCCGGTATCCTCGCGAGGGTGAACGACCGAAAGAAGATTTGCATTTCTTCCAGCAGGTTTATTTTCATAATCTGGGCACGCCGACGAGCGAAGACACCTATGCGATTGGAAAGGAATTTCCTCGCATAGCGGAGATTGATCTTGCTACCTCGAAAGACGGCCGTTATATCCTGGCCGCGGTGGCCAACGGAGACGGCGGAGAATATAATCATTATTTGCTCGGACCCTCGGGCGTCTGGAAAGAGATAACAAAGTTTTCCGATCTTATCTCTCGAGTGAAATTCGGCCCGGACTCTGCTCTATATATGCTTTCGAGAAAGAATGCTCCATTTGGCAAGATACTGCGTTTGCCGCCGGCGACTCCGGAACTGGACAAAGCCGAGATAGTCGTTGATGAAAGCGAGGTGGTCATCAGGGGATTTGTGCCGGCGGCCAATTACCTGTACGTTACCGATCTGATCGGCGGGCCGAATCAAATTCGGGTTTTTGATCTGGCCGGAAATCAGCAGGGTACGATTCCTGTTAAACCCGTCTCGTCGGTATGGGGGATGCTGGCCATCGAAGAAGGCAAAATTCTTTTCAACAACGAAAGTTATATAGAGCCTCCGGCCTGGTATATCTATGATCCTGCGACGGGCAAAACTGTCCAAACGGCGCTTGCTGTAACTTCGCCGGCTGATTTCGGGGACGTTGAAGTCGTCAGGGAGTTTGCCGTTTCCAAAGATGGAACCGGAATACCGATTAATATCATACGCCGCCGGGGCGTTCAACCGGACGGCGATAGTCCGACAATTCTGAAAGGGTATGGTGGTTTTGGCATAAGTCTGACACCGGGCTTTGATCCGGGACGCCGTCTCTGGCTGGATCAGGGAGGAATATATGTCATCGCCAATCTTCGCGGCGGTGGTGAATTTGGCGAGGAGTGGCACAGGGCCGGTTACCTGACCAACAAGCAGAACGTATTCGATGATTTTATCTCCTGCGCCGAGTACCTGATAAGCACCGGATACACTAATCCGAATAAGCTGGCAATTGAAGGCGGCAGTAACGGCGGCTTGCTGATGGGCGCCGCCCTGACCCAAAGGCCGGAACTTTTTCGCGCCGTGGTGGCTCATGTCGGCGTATTGGATATGGTGAATTACGTTCAGGATCCCAACGGCGTCTTCAATATAACCGAATACGGGTCGGTCGATGATCCGGAGCAGTTCAAGGCCATTTATGCCTATTCGCCATACCATCATGTGGTTGACGGCGTTGCTTATCCGGACGTATTATTCCTCACCGGTCGGCACGACGGTCGGGTCAAGCCTTATCATTCGCGGAAAATGACCGCTCGGCTCCAGGCTGCCGTTGGTTCACAGGCGGATATACTATTGAGAACCAGTTCCAGCACCGGACACGGGGGCGGAACTGCTTTTAGTGAGAAAATAGCTAAAACCGCGGATGTGTACGCTTTTATATGCCGCAAGCTGGGAATTGACTACATACCGTATGTGCCGGATGTCGAGTAATGCGCATAGTGTGCGAGGGCATTTAGGAAAACGACAATATATTATTAGGCTCCAGGGAGAACCCGAATGAGAATTACAATCTTCATCATGGTGTTTTTGTTAATGACCAGCGGCGTCATGGCGCTGGACAATCAGACAGACTTTCTGCCGCCCGGCGACAGTGCGCCTCCTATGGCATTAGATCGGATCAAAAATGCCGGTAATGCCGATGATTTCGACAGCGCCGCTTATGTTATTGTCTTCGACTCGTCTCTGAACCGGGTCAATGATCTCGGGATAACCTATGTTGACGGTTATCTCCTGTACAAGGTATTGACCGAAGAAGGCTGTAAAAAGCTTTCCGTTGTTACTCGGGGGTACGAGCCGTTGAGCAGCTATGTTGAAATCCGCGAAGTCAACATTATCCGCGGGGATGAATCAATTCCGGTTGCGGTTGAGGATGTTCTTGACCTTCCTGCTCCGCAAAGCATGATCTACTGGGGTGACCGGATAAAAGTTTTGCAGCTTCCGCGCCTTTATGTCGGGGATGGCATCGAGATCAGGACATTTCGCAAAGGTTATTCCTATGCGCTGCTCGATTCGGTGGCGATCCCGCCGGACAATGAACGCTATATTCCGCCGATGCCCGGACAGTATTTCGATATTGTCCTTTTTGAAGCGACGGTACCGATTGTAAAAAAGAAATATGTTCTGCAGTTGCCGTCAAACAAGAGATTGCATTCCCGGATATACAACGGCCCGATGTTCAGCAGCACAGCTTATAACGCCGACACTACGAGCTATGCCTGGTGGGTGGAAGATATTCCGGCGTGGGAGCCGCAGAGGTATCGTCCCGATGCATCCGATATCGTCGCCAAAGTGGTAATGGCCACGGTGGAAAGCTGGGAGGCGAAAAGCCGTTGGTTTTTTGAGGTTAACGAACCGCAATTCGAGGTAACCGACGTCGTAAAAGCCAAGGTTGGCGAAATCCTCGCCGACGCCGGTGTGGCCAACGGTACCGAGGCGGAGAAGGCGTTTGAACTTGTGCACTGGGTGGCGCAGAATATCCGCTACAGCGGCCAGACGATGGGTGAAGGCGAAGGATTTACGCTTCATTCCGGGGCCATGATATTCGAACAGCGCAGCGGTGTGTGTAAGGATATCGCCGGCATGCTGGTTACGATGATGCGGGCCGCCGAAATGGATTCCTATGCGGCCATGACCATGGCCGGCAGCCGTATTGATGAAGTCCCGGCCGATCAGTTCAACCATTGCGTCGTGGCGCTGAAAAAAGAAGACGGCAGCTTCGTGATGTATGATCCCACCTGGGTGCCTTACAATAAAGATATCTGGAGCAAGTACGAAACGGAACAGCATTACCTTATCGGTACGCCTGAAGGGGAAGGGTTAAACCGGATACCCTACAGCCCGCCCGATGAATCGCCGTTGCGTTTGACGAGCGCCGTCAGAATCCTTGACGATGGAACTCTTGAAGGAACCTTTGAATTTAACGGCGACGGCGCTATGGACAGCCGACTGCGGGGAATGATTGACTGGTATAGCCTCGCCGAACTTGAAAATAACCTGGCCAATATGCTGCATCATATCAGCGACCGGATCGAGTTGACCGGTTATGAACATGGTGAGATTCTCGATTTCAAAAAGAGCATGTGGTGGAAAGTCGACTACCGCATTCCGGGATATGTTCTTCCGGTTGACGGCGGTCTTGAGTTCAAAAGCCCCATGATGCAGTTTATAACAAATAGCGGGATACTCTTCAGGGCGGCGACATACGACTGGCCGGAAAAGAGGCGAGACGACGTTTTCTTTTACACGACACAACTCATCGACGCCGATGAGACTATAAAACTGCCCAAAGGTTATCGCATATCTGATCCGAAGGAAAGTGAAGAAATTGATGAAACCTACGCTTATTTCAAAGGCGAAAGCGAAATGACTAAAAAGGGATTGGTGATCAAGCAAAAAGTGAAAATAAAAAGGCGCCAGGTTCCGGCGGACGGCTATGACGGATTTCTCAAAGCGATTAACGAAGCCAAAGAATATGCCAAAACCGTTTTTCGGGCCGAGAAAGGGAGCGCCAAATGAAACCGATAAATCTAAAACTTGTTTCGACGCTTGTTATTGCTGTTGTTTTTTCGGCCACCGGCGCACAGGCACAGAAGTCGTTTGACGGCAAATATGATATACGGGAACTCATGGCCGCCGCCGAAAAAAGATTCGACCTGTCAAATGAAGACGCCGTGTTTCTGTTTGACGGCAGGGAAGTGAACTGGTATCCGGACGGCCGGCTTGAGACTATTGTCCATCGGATTATCCGGATCAATACCGAGATTGCCATTGAGCATTACGCCGATCATCGCATCCCTTATGATGATGCTCATTGCAAGCTCGATGTGCTTGCTTTGCGTACCTGGCGCGACGGACGGTGGTGGGAAACCGGGCCGACCGGCAAGGTTGAAACCCTCCCTTTCCGGGTTCGCGAAGCTTACGATTATACCGATGTGCGGGAGATGATGCTGCTTCACGACGGTGTCGAGCTTCCCTGTATCGTTGAAGTTGCGTATTCGGTCAAAGACAAGGAACCGTTCCGCGCCGGAGCCGAAGGCTTATGGACATTCGCCCGCCGTGAACCGGCCGTCAAGTCATTGTTTTCCCTCGGCCTGCCCCGGGGCGGCAAGCTAAATATATTTGCCGCGGAGGAAGTTCCCGATCCGGTCAGGGACATAAATGAACAGTCGGGGCTTGATACCTACACTTGGGAAATGAATCTCTTGAAAGCTATTCCATGGCCGCGCACCAATGACCCGGCCGCGTATGTCCCATATATTGTCTGGTCAACCTGGCCGGGATGGAAAGAGTACGGCAATCATCTGAAAACCGTTTTTGAATCCGCCCCGGTATTGGATGATACACTTAAAGAATGTCTCGATTCACTTCTGGAAGAAGCCCGGACGGACGGAGAAAAAGCCGATCTAATTGTTGGCTTTGTTAACGACAGGGTCAGAATTGTAAATTATCCGGAAAGTTTTTGGTCTTCGATGCCGCGTCTGCCCGTTCGCACATACAATACTGCGTATGGTCACCGTCTTGACCGGGCGATCCTGGCCGCCGCGTTGTTTAGAAAGGCCGGACTTGGTGCGGACCCTGTATTTATCGGAAAGAGTCATGGAGCAATAGACGGTAACGTCCCTTCGCTTTCACGAATGGAAGGTATCGGACTCCGGCTTTCGGGTGATGATCTGGAAGCATATTACGATCCTTCGAGCGGTAAAATATCCAACGGGCCATTAATAATTTATAATCGCCCGGTATGGCGTCCCGGAGTTGACGAAAGACCGGATATTATAGTCGGTGATGCTGCGGAACAAAGCCTGATCGATGTGAGGATAACTCTTGAGTTTGATATGGAAAAAGATACTCTCACCGGAACCGGTTATCTTTATGCCGATAACTGCTTCAGTCCTTTTGACCGGATGGTGGGTCTGGAAAAAGAGACGAAAGCGTATCTTGGTTCGGTCATTTCCGGTCTGATCGAGGGGGCGCAGGTTAAGGGATATAATCTCACCCGTTTTGACCGGTTGGGAGTAATAGTCGGGTTTGAGTTTGAACTGGACAAACAGGAGCCGGATGATCTGGACAGGTTGAAGCTTGCGATAGGCGAGCCGTCCGGCGGGATAGCTGACCGCCTGCCGAGTGATATGCGGCTGTTTCATCAAAAACGCTTATCTCCGGTTTATTTGCCGGGCTTGATGAACCAGAAAGTCGAAATCAGGCTTAACCTGAAAGGATCGGAGATTGTCTATATGCCGTCCGATCAGAGGCTGGAAAACAAGGCCGGGAAATTCAATATATCGGTAAGCCGGAAAGACGACCGGATTATCATCAGGCGCGAGCTTAACCTGGCGAAAACGATTTATCAGCCGGACGAATGGCCTGATCTGCGAAAACTTCTTCTTGCCGATCGCCACGAACGAAATCGAACGTTGCTCCTGAAAGCGGCTGATGGCAATAATGAAAGTAAAGAAGAAAAGGAAATCGCAGACAAGTAAATGCGTATAATTAACGTTGTTATTCGCGGGAGACCCGTTGCGGTCTCCCTTTTTCTTTTATAAACGGAGCAATTGAATCCAAAAAATTAGTTGATACAATAAATAAACCGAATAATTTTATATCATAAGGGGAGAATTCCATTATGCCTGCAGCGTCATAAGGGGAAGGGCAATGTTGTACGGAAAGCCGGGACATTCCGATTTGCGCCGCATCAGGCGACTGAAATTCAAAACGGGACGCGGCAAATTCGTGGCTGCCGGCCGTGTAATCGACAAGCTCACCGGCGTCGGCATCCCCGAACTGACCGTAAGAGCCTTTGATCTTGATCGCCGGTATGATGATTTGGCGGGTGTTGCCAAAACCGACGAACTTGGTTTTTTCCGCATCGAATACAACCAGTCGGATTTTGCGGCCTCCGAATATGAACCGGAGATGTATATCGACGTTCCGGGCGGTGAAAACCGGACGCTTTATACTTCGTCCCGAAGACCCGTCAAATCCGGCAATGTCGAAATCTTCAACGTCAATCTCGACGCCCGTTTTTTGCCGCCGGTATTAATTCGGCAATTGAACAGAACTCGGATGGACCCCGAAGGAATAAAGCTGGTTCTCAAAAGGCGGCGCCGCGAAAAACTGCCGGGACCGCATGCGCGAATAATGACGGATAAAAGAAAAAGGCTGATAACGCCAAAGAAACGGATGAGAAAGATATAGGAGCGGCTATGGATACTTTTATAATGGCTATGACCGTCAATCCCAATGCCAAGAGACTTCAGCCTGCGTTGTCACACCAGGTCAATGAATCTCTCAAAGTGTTCGCCAAAAGAAACGTTGAACTCCTCAATTTTTACGCTACCATGGGTCGCTATGATTACCTGGCTATATTCAGAGCCGCCGATCAAACGGTCGCCTTTCGGGCGGCTGCCGAAATCAACAGCCAGGGTGTCCTTGATAGTGAAACCTGGCCGGTGATTCCGTACGAATCTTTTTCGCATCTGATCGAAGATATTCAGGCGACCGGCCAGGATTAGCGCAAAAGGCGCGGTGAGTTTGGTGAACGTAACCAAATGATTGATTCGGACGAGTGCAGTCCGTATAGCCGTTACGCTGCGTCACGTTGCCGATGGTTTTATTTTTAATTGATTTATAATTATACATATGGCAAAATATCGGCCTGTTATGTATGATTCTCCGAATCGGCCCGCTCCATCGAAAAAAGAAAACCGGGCTTTTCACGGGATGTAAGGATGAACTCATTTATTGCCGATTTGCTTTTGGTTATCCACTTCGTGTGGGCGGCCTGGATGGTGTCCGGGGTTCTTTTGTCCGTTTCCGGGTTCTGGTGGCCGCGATTCTGGAGTTGGCGGCTGTTTCGCATTACTCACTTGATCGGCTTGATCGGAACCGCAACGGTGCCGATTTGGGCCAGGGGTCTCTGCCCGTTGACTATCTGGGAATGGCAGTTGCGCGTTATTGGAGCCGGCGGCGGTGGCGACGGCAGAGTCGAATCGTTTATCATCCACTGGATGCATGAAGTCCTTTTTATCGATCTTGATCCGGTTGTAATCTCGGTGATTATCGGGGCAGGGGCGGTGGCAACGCTGGTTATATTCATTTCTCATCCGCCGGGCCGGAGTTGATATATTTACGTTTTATGCTTCGATGGGGGCTTTAGCGACAAAATCTTTTTTATAGACAGATTGACCGGTTTGGGTTATATTGAAAACAGATTGGGCTTGGCGGTGGTTATGAACGAATCTTTTTCTTCCCTGACGCTAATAACAGAGCAACGATATAATACAACGCATACTCCTAAGCCTGTTAATATACATCTTTTGCCGTAAAACGGAGGAAGATTACTATGAGATTCCGGTCCGATATCTTTCGAATAAATGCCGTTTCGATTTATGCCCCTTGCGTGATTTTGATAATAACCTTCCTGACCGCCGTCCCGGCATGGGGACAGTTAACCGGCGATGATATCGCCGCGTTGAGGGAACGAGGCAGGCAGGAAGGTTGGACTTTTACCGTCAGCGAGAATCCGGCCACCAGGTATCCTCTCGAGCAGTTATGCGGGGCGGTGCGGCCGGACGACTGGCAGGAGACGGCCCGTTTCAATTCCTGCCGGCCGACGAAGAACTTGCAGGCCTCGTTCGACTGGCGGGCGCTTAACGGATGCACGCCCATCAAAAGCCAGAGACAATGCGGGAGTTGCTGGGCTTTTGGGACCGTGGCTGCGCTCGAATGCAACATCCTGATAAAAGACGAAACAGTTATTGATTTGTCGGAGCAGTGGCTGGTAAGCTGTAATAAGGATGGACATGGTTGTGACGGGGGCTGGTTTTGCCACGATTATTTCATGAACACAACGGATTTATGCGGCGAATCGGGCGCTGTCCTTGAGGAGGATTTCCCGTATGCGGCGCTCGATCTTCCCTGTGATTGTCCTTATCCTCATCGCTACTGGGTTCAGGACTGGGGCTATGTTGGAGATCCGTATACTTATTATCCCGGTATTGACGCCATGAAACAGGCTATAATGGATTATGGCCCCATTTCCGTTCTGGTCTACGCCAATGATGCCATGCATGGTTATTCAGGTGGCATTTTCAATGCCTGTGAGGAGGGCTCGACCAACCATATAGTGGCGCTGGTCGGCTGGGACGACAACCAGGGAGACAGCGGCATCTGGATTATGCGTAACTCTTGGGGTGATGGCTGGGGCGAAGGCGGCTACATGCGTATCCAATACGGATGCAATTATATTGAGGAGATGGCTGCCTACGTCGATTATAAGGCGGCCCAGAGAATCGCTTACAACGGCAGCGAACTGACCGACCCTCTGGGCGACGGCGACGGCATACCCGAAGCGGGCGAAACGATTAATATGACCGTTATGATCGCCAATCGCGGCCCCGAAGCCGTCTATGACGTTTCAGTCGAACTTTTTATTGATGACGCCGTGTTGGCCGTCACTGATGATTCGACCTTTCTGGGCGTTATCGAATCGGGCGATTCGGTATCAAATGATGCCGATCCTTTTGAGATCCAAATCCCCGTCGATTATATATCCCGGATTGATTCGTTTTTCTTTGAGATTACCTGGAACTGCGGCGCCGGTATCGACACCATTATTATCGATACCGTGGCGGTCGAGGAATTTATCGGGGCGGTTTCGATCCTGCTGGTTGACGACGACGATAATGACAAATACGACACCTGTTATTGCAACAGTTTTAAGAGTTTTCGTATTCCCTACGATCTGTGGACGGTTTCGGATATGGCCAGTCCCGATTCGGCTTATTTGAGTGAGTACGATATCGTCTTCTGGTTTACCGGCCGTTGGCGGTCCGAACCGCTCGATGGTGATAAAATCGCCGCCATGAAGGGATACATGAATACCGGTGGTAAACTGTTTTTGACCGGTCAGGGTGTTGCCGCCCAGTTAGCCGTAAGCGACCCCGACTTCTTGAGCGACTATCTGAAATCTGATTATCTGGGAACCGATTTTATTCCGGTGATGATGGCCGAACCTACCGCGCAGGTGCTTGATGTTACCGATACTGTGGCTATCTATGGGACCGGGAGTGTCGGTAATCAGACCGATCCGGATCATATCGACGCCGTCAACGGCGGGGTGGCCGAACTGCACTATCACAACTCATCGGACGGCGCGGCGGTTTCGTATTCGGGAAGTTACCGGCTGGTTTTCTTTGGCTTCGGTTTTGAGGCGTTAACCCAGGGCGACAGCCGACGAACCGACCGGGATACCGTCTTTGTCGGAATACTTGATTTCTTCAATTTCCAGAATCCGGACCTTTGCCCGATGGTGCTCGATATAACCGCTTCACCAGGGGAACAGCTCAATCTGATCGATCACACCCCGGAAATCGGCTGGTCCTATTATGATCCCGGGGCTTTACCACAGTCGGCTTATCATGTACAGGTGGACGATGACAGCAATTGGACTGTAATTGACATGTGGGATTACGGCCCGTTTTCCGGCCAGGATGCGTCGGTCGTTTACGCAGGCACGGAGCTTTTAGACGGCGAAAGATATCAAGTGCGGGTTCGGGTTTTTAACGGGACTTTGTGGTCAGGGTGGCGCTACCTTTCGATACGGATGAATACGCCTCCGACGGCGCCGACCAATCTGACGCCGTGCGATATGGCCGGCACAACCGATCCCACGCCTATTCTGTTTCTGGATAATGCCATTGACGAAAACTTCGACAATGTGACATACTCTTTTGAAGTATATAATGATTCCCAGATGACCGTTCCGGTAGCTCAAGCCGACGGCGTGCCGGAAAATTATATGGGTACCACCGGATGGGAAGTCGATATGGTTCTGAATGACGATGAGGCTTATTTCTGGCGGGCTCTGGCCGACGACGGATATGAACCGACCGATTGGACCGAACCGGTTGGCTTCTGGGTTAATTCCGTCAACGCCGAGCCGACGCTGTTTAATCTGGTCTCGCCGGAAAATGGCGGCGGAGGATCAAAAACGCCGACTTTTTTATGGGAAACTTCCAACGATACTGACCTGTATGATAGCGTTGTTTATTCTCTTTATTATGCCAACAATATAGCTTTTTATCAGGCCGTCACCATAGAGAATATCGCTGATACGCAGTATACTGCTGCTGAGCCGCTCGAAGAGAATAAGTATTACTGGAAGGTGGCGGCGAACGATCTGTTTAACGGGAGAACGGTAAGCGACAGCGTGTTCGTGTTTTATCCGATTCTCCGCGGCGACGCCAACAGCGACGGCAGTATCAATGTCGGCGACGTGGTTTTCATCTGCAACCATGTTTTCAATAATGGTCCCGCACCGGAAACGCCGGACGCCGGCGACGCCAACTGCGACGGCTCGACCAATATCGGCGATGCCGTGTACCTGGTTAATTATATCTTCCACAACGGCCCTGAGCCGCAATGTCCGTAAAACTTGATGCAATGCCATTGACAATCAGGGGCCGGTCCAAACCGGCCCCTGAAAGATCGTTGATCAAAACCCTGTATGCCCTGAGCCTTGCGAAGGGTGGTTTCGACAACCTGACTACGAAACTGCTTGGTATCAATTACATCACTTCAGTATGACCATCTTTCGAGTGGCTGAGAATTGTTCGGTTTGCAGGTGATAGAAATAGATACCGCTGGCGACGCTTTGGCCGTGTGAATCTCTGCCGTCCCAGGTAATAGAATGGATTCCGGCTTCATAGGGACCGTTTATAAGCGTGGTTACCTTTTGGCCGGTGATGTTAAAGATTTCCAGCTTGACTTCGGACGGCTGCGGCAAACTGAACTCTATCTTTGTGGTCGGGTTGAACGGGTTGGGATG
>CAZSYD010000063.1:0-12151 GCA_964611355.1 uncultured Ignavibacteriales bacterium
ATACATGATATTATCCTTTGAAAACGAGGGGTATTATCTCAAGCACAGCCCGTATTCTAACAATACGAAAATTAGTGCTGCGTGTCAAGAAGTATTTAAGATTTTACGATATATTTATCAATTATTTCCAGTGACGGAATTTGCCAGTGCGTTCAGAAAAGTCGGTTGATTAATTAATCTAAAAGGCATAGAGAATGGTTATATGAAAGCGGCTGTCTTCTTTATAAATGCCGTTTTCCATGCGATGGGCATAATCGAGCCGGATCGGTCCGGCCGGGGAGAGAAATTGTATCCCCGTTCCGTATGAAAATAAGATGGAGTCAAAGTTGACTTCAGAGAACGACTCCCAGCCATTGCCCATATCGGTAAAGACCGATCCCCAGAATCGCCAGTAGATCGGGAATCGAATCTCCTGGTTGAAAACAGCATAGGCATTGGCGCCGACATTAATGTCATCCGCGTCGCGCGGGCCTATGGTGTTTTCCCTGAAACCCCGGATGGAATTGGCGCCTCCGAGGTAGAATCGGTCGTCGGCCGGAACCGAGTGAGCGTCGCCATACTCCTTGACCCACCCGGTTTTGATTCGAGTAGCATAAACGGCCCGACCGATGGCCGTCTGATAACGAGCCCATGAGTATTCCAGCTTGATAAAGCTGTCGTTTCCTCCGAGAAGCCCGCCAACATACTGCATTAAGTAAGTGGTAAACGAACCCGACCCGGGAACGAACTTATCAATCCTCGTATCCCTCACCAGCAACACGGTGAATTTGCGACGCACCCTGATGGTATCCTGAATGGCCTCTTTTTCCTCGCCCTCAATACCATAGATATTAACGTTTTCATACTCCCCGGAAATGACAGCATATAACCCTTCCGACCACTCCTTCCGCGTCGACAGCGACACCGACCACCGCTGAACGCGATAAGGCAGTAACTGAGACCGCACCCCCGGCTCAAACCGGGCGGTCAGTGTCAACGGCATACGAAGGTTAATAAACCACGGTTCGGTATATCTTATCTGGAATCGATGAGAAAGCGGCCGCCACTGGGTAAAAATGATATAGCGCGACTGGACCGAAATCTCCGCCCGCCGTGAGCGGAAGATATTTCTTTTTCCCCACGCCGTGGAAAAATCCCAGACCAAATCCTGCTGCGGGTCCTGGCCGGCGCCGGTTCTAAGCGATACAAAGTGAGGTTTGCGTTCGATGGCGGAGAACATGAAGTCGGGTAATGTGTCCCGTGTACCGGAGCCGGACCCGTTTATATTATCACGATCAATATCGAGATTAATCGAGTTAAACAGGTTGGTGGAATAAAGTCGTTTTTGTGATTCGATAATTCTTTCCCGACTGTAGAGTTCCCCTTCCTTAAAAGTAATCTCCCTGCGGACGAGGGAAGGATGGTAATTACTCAGGTTTTTTATGTTAAGTCTGCCAAAGCGAACAAGGGGACCTTCGCGTGCCTTAAATGTAATCAAAACATTTGCCGGGCCAGTTGTAGTATCGAGCGTCTGTTCCACTTCGGCATAAGGATGACCGTTATTGGCAAAAATAGTTTTGAGATCGAAAACAGTTGCGCTGATTTTTATCGGATCAACCGGATCACCGGTTTTCAATTCGGATACCGTTCGACGCAGTTCGTCATAAAAGGCCAACGAATCATTGGCCGTTAAGGTAACCCTGCCGACCAGGTAACGGCTGCCTTCATCGATATTAATACGGACTATGGCGCTTGAATCCATTTCAGAGATGTCAAAGGTCTCATTGATTTTAACGTTCAGGAATCCTTCCGTCAGGTACAGGTATTTTATGGCCAGGGTGTCACGATGGGCGGTATAACGAAGAACTCGGTTACGCGAGCCGGTTTTCAGCGATTGCCAGAACGAATTGCGCCGGGAAAAAAGCTGCGATTTTATTTTTGAATCCGAAATAAAGCGGTTTCCACTAATCACTATGCTGGAGATATACGGCCTTGCAGCCAGCCATGATTGGTACTTTTTGTGGGCCGCGTTTGGAATTTGTGCTTTGGTCAAGGCGGGCGTTATTCCGAATAGTATTGCCAAAACGACTAATAAAGCAAACATCCTTGACCGACCTCGACCCCGCATTAGTACTCCCAGTAGAACTTGAAGTTGAACTGATACAGGTTTGATTCATCGCGCCTGCCCTCGAACAGGTAATGTTGGCCAAGCCGGTACTCAACCCCCACTTCCTGTCCCTTTTCCACGTTAACGGCGCTGCTGCCGAAAACGTAAAGATTCGGCAAAGTATAGGCGCCTATTGTCAGCCTGGTAGCCAGCGGATCGAATCCCCTGCCTGTACCCGGACTTATTTCAAAGGTTTCCACTCCCAGGGTGCGGGTTCCCAACCGGGAAAACTGCCCGGCCAGGATGCCGCCCAGCCCGCTGGTGATCCGGCCGGCTCCCACCGATTCGCCTTCCAGCGAATCGGATCCCGGCGGCTGGTATCCGGTAAATAAGGTCGGCAGGATATCTTCAGTCGAAATCGGCGTATCTCCGGTTCCGGCTATGATTGGATTGTCCAGCGTGCCGGAAACCTGAAGAGTGAGCTCGTAGGTATAGCTGTCCTCGCTTTCAAAATCCGAGAATTGGCTTTGAGATCTTATGCGCGTGGATATAACCAGATCCAGCGTTGGATCCGGTTCTTCGATATTGTTATAGATAATCTGCCCGCCAGGGTATATTTTAAACATTCTATCGATGAAGAACAGCTTGCCGCGGATCACCTCAAGCGTACCCAGAAAATTGTACGTGCCCAAATCGCGCAGTATATTAATGCTTCCCGAGAACTCGGCGTCAATATCGTCGTTTTTAACCCAGGCGTTGGAAGGACACTCCACCATCAGGTCAAGGCTCCAGCTATTGTCCCACTCCAGGGCAGTCAGGAGATTTAAGCTCGATTCATCGGTCGTAAAGTTTTCTCGATAACAGGCAGAGCGCATCAATATCGCACCGGTCACGCGCGGCGGCGTCGTTCCTTTGACCTGCAACCGGGCGTCGGCCAAACCGGTGAAATCACCAAGCTCATAATTGATCGGCATATTCGCACATTGCACGTTAATATCATAGGTGAAGTTGTTGATGTCACTAACGAATATCGTCCCGCCTGCCGACACCTCCCCATACCTTTTACTTTTTTTATGAGGCATTACGGCTTGCATATTGTTGATCTTTATCAGTTGATCATCCATCTTCACTTCGATTTCCACCTGTTCAAGGCGATCGCGCAGATCAATCAGCTTTATGACGCCGTTCTTAAGAATGCTGGTTCCATTCAGGTGAGGCTGTCGCGGCGGCCCGGTGAGAACAATGGTCGCCTCAAAATCTCCGGTGATGTACTCGACCGACTCCAGAAGAAAAGCAAACAGATCCAGCCGCCGGTCTCGGGCGTAGACGTAAATATTCTGTTCCCGGTCATCAAAAAGATTACCGCCGGAATATAAGCTCAGATTAATCGGCAGCGTACCTGACGCGGCATACATTCCGTTGGGTGAGTGCAGAAGGCTTGAATCAATCCGGAGAATACTATCCTGATACGAAAGAAACGTCTGCAGATCCCCCAGATGAAGCGAATGGTAGCTCAGTGAATCAATGCCGGCCTGAAGGTCGAAGGCAGGATTATCCAGCTTGCCGTAAACCTTCCCCGTCGAGGAAAGATTTCCATCCAGAAGCAGGCTATCGTTAATCATAACCGCCCAGGGCGCTACGGAAATCCTTTGAATGTCCCATTCAATATCGAGAGTCTCATCGTAGCCGGCTTGTCCGGAAAAAGCCAAACGACCGTCGGAAGCGTTGAGTACAATACGATCGAATATAAAGCCGGAGGAATCAACCAGTATAACCTGGCTGCCATCCGAAACAAACTGCCGGCCGGTCAGATCAATAACAACTTCGTCAAAGGTTAATTCCTGCGGGTAAACTTCGAAATCGAGAACGCCGCGAACCATGCTGCGGGAAAAATCATTAGCAATATATCCCGAATCAATAATCAGGAGGTTGCTGTCCAGAGTCATTGCCGCCCGCAAGCTGTCGTATGGAAACGACCAGGCTTCTCCGTTGCGACTTTGAACGGTTATAGACCCTTTCATTTTCCGGGTGAAACTGCGAATATCAAAGTCGGCAGCGAAATCGCCTGAAAAAAACTCATAGAAGCAGACTGAATCGGACTGAAATCGACCGGCCAAATCGGGATCATCGGTCGGCCCGGTAAACGAAAACTCACCGTCGGCGCGCCCGGCGGGAAGATCGATAAAGGTCTGATGGGTGAAATCGCTCAAATCTTTTAAGTCGGCTCGACCGTTTATTTCCAATTCTCCGCTATAGTTAATGTTTCCCTCGAAAAAGAAGCGGTTTTCGTGGTAAGTTGCCTGACAACCGGTAAAGAAATACAAGCCGCCATTGGTGACCGTCATCCGGCCCCGGGCAGTGTGAAAATGGTAAATGTCGAAATACGATTCGTCCAACTGCAGACCAAGGTCGATTGCCATGGTGCGAGACCCTAATCCCCGGCCATTCATCTCCAATACGCCGCTTAAATTCGATTCAAAAGAATCAAAGACAAGCTGGTTCAGATTAAATGAATCAACCCGGGCGGTTAAACGATACGACTCCGGTCGGGAAGCCAAATCGAGATCGCCGAATCCTTCGATTTCGCAACCGCGCAGTATCGCTCCGTGCAGGGTATCCACGTAAACCACGCCATCATCGTAATGAAAGCGAGCCATCAGCGAATCAATGCTGCGATTCTCAAATGTCCCGGAAAGGGAAAGACTGCCCCCGGTCTTGCCGAACTGGTGATAGATATTGCCGCTCAAATCAAGATCACCAATCAGATTCAGTCCCAGAAAAGAGGTGATGTCCGGCAGATGGATATGAGCGCTGTCAAGTTTTGCCTCCACCCAAGTACTGTCTTTATTATCCGTGATCAGCGAAAAGGCAATTCGAGAAGAATCGGTGACTATAGAAACGTTCTTCAAAACAAGGTTTTTCTCAAAAAGCGTGGCCATCCCCGAACAATTGTTGACTCGCAGCCTGCCGTCGTTCGAGTTGAAGCGCAAGGTATCAAGATTTAGAGTGTAAGTCCCTTCCTCCGACCGGGCCGATGCCAGCAGATCGATGCCGAACCAATGCCATTCCTTTTCCCCGAGAACAAGATCGAACAAGGCGCTGTCCACCGCCAATTTTTTAATTTCCCACGACGGTGCCCGGTTCCCGGCTGCTGATGCCCCGGAGACGTGGGGCAGTAGCCAATTCCCCGACGAGTCCTTTTTCAGATAGAGTCTCGGCTTCTCGAAATGCAGGCTGTTGATTATCCAGCGCCGGTGCCATAGATCGGAGAAGTTATAACTGATACTAACCCTTGGAAGATGAGCTAGGGTGATCGTATCCCCGTCCTGAATAAACCGGACGTGAATATTGCTTAGAATAAAACCGCCGATAAAGGAACCCTCGATTTCGGAGATGGTGATATCGCAGTTATACTTGGCGGCTATTTTTTGGGCCAGGTACCGATTAACCCAATTCTCAGGAATATGCGACTTATAGAGCAACACCAGCGCTGCGGTAATAATTAATGCCACAGCAACCAGCCCGAATAACGGTATTTTGAATCGTTTGCGCATCAGGTCGAGTATGTCCGTTCAAGAATTTTAAGGGCGGCCTTGATCTTCGCCGCAGAGCAAAAATATCGGCAGTTGGCTATCGTCTTCTCGATTAAGGCGCGGGGCACGCCGAAATTCAGGCACCCGCGAACGTGCGCCCGGAGCTGGTTTTTATATGACGTAACCGTCAGGATAGCCACCACCGACAGTTCCCGCAGCTTGAACGACGCACCCGGGCGCGAAAGCACGCGGCCGTACCCGTCATTAATCATCCAGGTCAGTATCCGGGGCGAGAAGAAATTAATATAAGGTATAAGTCGCTCAAAAGTTGAACCGTAGATTCGCTTGATCTTTGCCTTCCCCTGCCGGTTCCATTCCCGGCAAACCCCGGCGCTGTATGGTCCGGGAAGGCGATATTTCCGATGCGGCGGCTGCCTGACTGCGGCAAATATACGCGAGGCTTCAATCATGGCGGGAAAACCAAGGAACAGATGCGACTGCAAAATGATCTCATCAATTGTCCCTGGCCTTACTTTCTCGCCTAAGGCGGTCTGCATGATAAGCTTCATAGCGAGATTGTTTCTCCCGGCAATAGCCGCCGAAAGAAGCGTACAATAAAGAATGCTTTTATCATATCGCCGATCAAAAACCTCGGCCAAACGTCGTAATTCCCTGGTGTTCAATGAACCGGCCATTATAATAAATTATGACCCAAAACAGGCCGGGGCAAGATAAACTTTAGCGGGTGGTTTCAACGCGGCGCAGGAGATGTTCAAGCTCTTCCTGGAGGCGGCTCAATTCCGACCGCATCGAATCGATGCGACGCTGCAGTCGCCTTGCTGTTATTGATTGATGCTTCGAGTACCGTTCATTGTCGATTTTGCCGGAACGGTTGCCCTGGTTGGGAACGGATGAAAGGCGAATTGCCGCTACGGCGTTTTTACGGCCGCGAATATACTTAATCTTGACAATATTATCCGAACCGGCGCTGGAAACCAACCGGTGCAACTCGTGGTCGCCGATAACCGGCCGGGAAGCAAATCCGGTGATGATATCACCCATTCTTAATCCCGCACCGGCGGCGGGCGAACCCGGTTCCACCCGGGAAATAACCACCGCTTCCCCCATAACCTTTCCATCAGCCGAAACCAGTTCAATAGCCGTCGTTTTGACTCCCAGATAACCGGCCTCATAATCACCGCAGCAGATTATCCTGTCGGCCGCTTCGTAAGCGATTGAAGCGGGAAGAATGACAATGCCGCCCCAGTGATTATCGCCCGAATCGTCGGAGACCGCACTTCCCGAACTGATAACGCCGATCAGCCGACCGGAAAGATCAAACACCCCGCCCCCCGGCAGACCGGGAAGCGCCGATCCGGACATAAGATAACTACCGTCACTTCGCCTGCCGGCGATCACACCCAGAATCGGGTAACCGGTTCGCCCTATCGCCTGACCATAACCAATGGCGAGTCGCCCGATGAGAGGAGGAACCGAAGACATCTCCAGATAGTCGTAAAAGATACTATCGATTTTAAGAACGGCCAGATTATACCGTCGATCCACGCCGACCAGATCGGCAGCGATACTTTTGCCTTCCATAACCACGCGAAAGTTCTCGTACCCGTCAACAAGACTTAGAATAGTCAGAATATGCCCAACCGAATCAATCAACAACCCGCTGCCAACCACGGCGTTGACCGGCTCAAGACGATAGAGATCCTGGCCCTGGAAAAGAGGGATTTTCCCTTCCGGTGGGTGAGCTTCCACGGTGACCACCCCTTTTGATACCCTGTTGACGATCTGCGAGATATCCCGATCCAGCAAGTTAAGCGACTGGGCGGATAAATTAATCGTAGGAAGGAACGTCAACGAAAAAAAAACCGCCATACTTAAGGCGGTTTTTCCATCTTTAACAATTTTGGTCAATAAGTGTTTCTCCCTCTGACGGTTTTTTGGTTTTCAGGGACTACCAAGTAGTTTTTGACTACGGGGCGAATCCTTATATCAGGACCGCCGATCCGGTTAAAACCCGTTCGGGAAGAAGCCAGAGTATTGCTCGCAGAACCTTCAAAAAACTGCTCCATCGCAGAATGATTCCTGAGAGACTGCGAATACTGCCGCCAGCGATTATACTGCTGAATAATCTGAGAAACGCTTTTGCGCTCGTTTAAAAACGGATTATCAGTTGGCTGAGCGGTCAGATAAAGATCCTCTTCAGAGCCATTGCCCCCGGTCGGTTCGGCAACCGCCATTTCCGGAGAGGAAGGGCCGAGTATCCCGTCTGCAAAATTAATCCCGATACCAAAGGCTATAACAACCACCGCCATCGCGCCTACTGTCGCCAGCCGGGCGGCGCCGAAGCGGGGAATTCTTCCGGGCAAATATGCCCTGGTTTTCTTTTTGGCAAACCCTTCCCGCTCAATTTTCCGGAACAGCCGAACATTGAAATCATCAGATGCCTTGGGCGCAGGCATATGCTTTACCAGCTTATTAACCGAGCGAAAGACCTCTTCCTCGCGCCGGCAGGATGGGCACTCCGCAAGATGATTTCTAATCTTCGCCGACTGTTGTTCGGTTAGCTCTCCCTTAGAGTAAGCTGACAGGGAGGAGCGTACCTTTCGACAACGCATTCCTTTCCTCCATTCTCGGTTTAAGCTTGCCTCTTAATATCGAACGCGCCCGGTTGACCCGCGACTTGACGGTCCCAAGAGGAACCGATAAAACCCGGGCGATTTCTTCGTACGGCATCTCATCTATATCACGCAGAAGAAAAGCCGTTTTGTATTTTCCCGGAAGCGAAGCGATGGTTTTCTCAAGCACCGATCCCAGATTTGACGGAATTTTCGGCTCTACCGCCGTTTCAACTTCCTTATGATGCAATTCAAAGATATCACAGAATTTATACTTCTTCTTCTTGCGCAGTTCGTTACGGGCAAGATTTAAAGCAATAGTATATATCCAGGTGGAAAAGCAATGTTTGAAATCAAATGAATCCCGGTGCTGGTAAACCCGCAAAAAAGTATCCTGGACAATATCTTCCACTTCCTCCCGATTCAACGGCATTCGCCCGATCACGCTCATCAGCCTATCTTTGTAACGATTGACCAACTCATTGAAGGCGACCATATCACCATTCTTTACCCGCCTGAATATGTTATGATCAATCTGTTTGGCCGTCGTTTTTTCCATACAACTCCAACCTTTAAATTTGATACAGGTTGGGAACGGCAAAGTTCCCATTTTTGTTACGTTTCAATATAACATCCGGGCGAAATTCAGAAAGAGGTTTTTACAAAAACTTAATTATTGGCTTGACATATCCCCCGTATTTTATTGTTAAACAGGCTGTTAGGCACCCGTATCGGGGCTGCTCAATTTTTGAACAGATCTGTTGCTGCCATGTTATATCCACAGTGTGGCAATTTCAAAGTACCAAATTTCAACCGGAGGATATGCCTTAATACGTACGATAGCCCCAATTAAATCTGAATAAGATTCCATGGATAACCAAAGAAGTACAGCACAAATCCAACCATAGCCAGAAAAATGACAGGTATAAGAAACGTCCTGTAAACCTTCCCCAGTTCGGCTTTGAAATGCTCGGCGGTTAATAACAGACAGAAGTGGGTGGGCGATAAAATCATTCCCAAATAGCCGGACAGGTAGGCCAGAAAGACGTTTCCGAGATTCACTTCCGGAATATAAAGAAACCCGGCCAGGATCGGAAAACTCAGCCCGACGAAAGCGGCCACCATTCCCGTGAGCAGGCCGCTCAGAAAGGCAACGGCAAAAATGACGGCGAACGGCGGTATCCCGAAACGGGCTACTTCACCGGGGATATTTGCAACCGCTCCGGAAAGGTCCAGAAGATCCTTAAAAACCAGGATTCCGAATACCATGAAAAAGAGCCGGAAAGTAACTGCCTTTTTTATCACCGGCCGGATTTTTTTCCAACTGGAACGATGAGTAATAACGGTTACGACGATTGCAATCGCGAGGGATAAAACAATATCAATGTTCAACCCCAGGGCAAGAAAAACCGCCAGAAACAAAGGCCAGAGCGCCAGAAAAATTATTCCTATTGATTTGAGACTACGAGACTTATGATTGTGATTTTTGATCCTGCGAAGAAAGAAAACAAATCCGATAGTAATCATCGCCGCCGACATAATCATTCCCAGAACAGAGAATTTCCGGACCGGGATGCCGACAATTCCCGCGCCAAGTATTATTCCGGGATAAAGAGGCCAGAAGAATTCCATTACGTGACGGAACCAGTAATTGGCAGCCGATAGAAACTGCGGCGATTTATGGTCATTCTTCAAAACCTCCCCTACCAGCGGCGCGGAAAGCAAAGCGCCGCCCGGCATAGGCATCAGGCCGACGGCAGCCGGCAATAAGGCCGTCGCCGTCCGTTTACCGCCAGCCAATTCCTGGGCCGCGTCGGTAAGCCGATCCAGAGAACCCATCTGCTTGAGAAGCTGGCCAAGAGTGGTCACGATTACAATGGCCCCGAACAGCCGCCAGAATCCGGTTGAGCTTAAGGTTCCCCATATGCCATTGGCAACGTCAAGCGGATTGAAACCAAACATAAGAGGAACGATTATCCCGGCAAGAAAAAGCAGATACCCGACGAAAATTTTTCGCTTGATACCATAGATAATAAGGGCAAGAACCAGCAGTAATTTCAAGACGGCCATGCCGCCGAAGATATGATTATTTACCTGCCCTGTCAAACCTGCCTGATATAATTCCGCTTGACATCATGGCCTTCCGCCATTAAGCTTGGTAACACTTCAACGGACAGGTCATGATTGAAATTGCCGACAAAACGTTACAACAGCCTCACGCCGTTCCCATCGCCGATTGGGCAAAGGAAGGGTGTATTGCGCGGATTGAGCCGGTACCCCGCATGGTTTACACCGGTTCAATCGGCTATATATATAAAGGCGATCTCCATTTCAATATCGCCATTCGTACGATCCTGAAGACAGGCGACATTTACATGGTAAACGCCAACGGCGGCATAGTTGCCGATTCGGATGTAAATGAAGAATACGCTGAAATCATTACCCGGGCGTACAACGTCTTCGCCGCCGTATCTGATAATTTTTAAGGTGGATGATGACTGACCCGGTAGTCTACATAAACGGAAGAAAAACCGATTTCCGGAAAGCTTCGATATCGGTATTTGACTATACCCTCCACTGCGCAATCGGTCTTTTTGAATCGATACTGGCCGTCGATGAACGACTGATATCCCCGGACAAACATTTGGACAGAATGGAATCCGGCCTTAAACGTCTTGGCTTGAAGCTAAACTACAACCGGGTCAGGATAAACCGCACGTTGCGCATGATGGCCGCGGAACACCCGGCCAGGGTCAAAAAGGCCAAGGTTATTCTCACGCACGGTTTTTCTCCTCTGTGGCCGGGAAGCAAACCCGGGCCCAAAACAATTGCCATAATCACCGGTCATCGACTGCAGTTCAAGAAACAAAAGCTGATCGTTTCCCCCATGATTATCACTTCCGCCAACCCGATGCGAGGAATCAAGTCGGTCAATTTCATGACTGAATGGATGAGCCAGTATCGGGCTTACCAGCAGGGATATGACCAGGGCATCATAATAAATCAGCGGGGACAAATTGCCGAAACCGGCTCGTCCAGCCTGTTTATGGTAAAAAGCGAAAAGCTTTACACCCCGCCGATTAGCGCCGGAGGCCTGGCCGGCATTATGCGTCAGGAAGTCATCAGGCTCGCTCGGGCTAATAAAATCGCCTGTTACGAAAAAAAAATGACCCCTGATGACCTTATCACGGCCGATGAGATATTTACGACCAGTTCTTTCAAGCTTATCTGGCCGGTAGTGCAGTTGAAACTTGACCGGGTTTACAAATACAATCCTGGACCGTTGTCGCGTGCGTTTTTTAATCGCCTGAAAGCCAATTTCTTAACGGGATCATATAAAGATACTCTATAAAGTTGTTAATTGAAAAAACCGTACGGCGTAAAATAGTGGGGCTGGTCTTGTGCATCAATCGGCACGAATAAAAGCACGGTAGCCGCAGCGATAACTGCCGTAGTAAACCTTCGCATGAATTCATCCGCAGGTTAGGACGATCCGATAAAGGATTAACATAATCGGGTAACCCCAAATTATGCAAAATGGCATATGGCGGTAAGAGTTTTATGGTTTGCCGGGGATTTGGTGCAAAGCCTAAGGCAATGGAAATTTGAATTGCGCCGATATTATCTTTTGGATATATATCTATTGTCCAAGGAGGAATTCCCATGCCTCTAATTGATGAAATCATAAATCGCCAGTTCCGCCGCTGGGAACTTGAAAAGGCCGAGCGCAAAGAACCGCCGCCGCCTGTTCCCCCGCAACCGATAGTTACCGTTTCGCGTGAATGCGGTTCGCGCGGGGCGTATTTTGCGGAGCTTCTGGCCGGGAAACTCGGATACCAGTTTATTCACCGCGAAATAGTTGACGCCATCTGTGAATCATCCGGGTACCGCAAACGGAT
>CAZSYD010000064.1:0-1576 GCA_964611355.1 uncultured Ignavibacteriales bacterium
ACTCTTGCCTATCGCAAGCTTGGACGGGCACAGCAATTGTGAATACAAGGCCTAAGACTACAAACAGACCTATCTTACTGCATAGCTTACTCACTCGATCTCTCCTTTAACTTAAAGTTACGCCGTGTTCGACTTCTGGCTGTCCTGTCTTGGATTGTTGTACCTGTTTCCAAGTTAGTTCATTCATGAGCGTAGCGCCGGGTCATTCAACATTCTGTAGATATATAGCCAATTCATCACTCAATGGGCGCAATAAAATATCGACGGGAAACGCCCTCGATGTCGTGATGAAAATAAAAGCAGTTGGGATCTGAGAGTTCGATGACATCGATCAATTTCCGTAGTTCATCATGGGTAATAATCGTTCTCACCATCCAAAACGATTCGCCACTATGGCCTCCCATACCCTGTTGCACTGTGTAAGTACGATGGTTGAAAGTCATTGTGATAGCTTCTGCCACGGTCCTATATGTTCTGGTAATGATCACGACCATTGTAATCTTGAATTTGCGATAGAGGTTATTAAGAGTTGCGGCTGAAGTGAAAATATAAATACACGTATACATCAGAGTGTTGACAGTGGCTTCGAATTCTCCTGTCTTCATGAAATCCGTGATTAGGCCGAAGGTCGTAGAACCCACAGCCGCAAAGATGGCAATTGAGCCCACAGGCTTTAGATATTTGATAGCGAAGTAGGCGCCAATAATGTCCTCATCGCCTGTCGATCCACGATTCCGGAAAGCAATAGCTTTGGCTACACCTGCTAAGAGTCCGCCGAATATTACCAATACCATGCGCTCATTCTGAGGTTCTGGTTGTGCAAATCGCAAATCGGGTAAGAAAGCCAGGAAGATAGCAACCGTTGCTATGACTATAAGAGAACGCACCGCGAAAGTCTTGCTGACTCGCACAAAAGCGAACACCAGGAGTATTGTCTGAAATATCAGATATAGTACTATGAACAACCGGTAACTATCGAAGTAATAAGAAAGAGCTGAGGCGATGCCTTCCGTTCCCGTCAGAATCACTCTAGAAGGCAGCACAAAGTACTTCAACGCCACGGCATAAAGTGCGCCAGCACCCATTGTTGTCATGAAATCCACAAACCACCATCGCATTGATTTCTGCTTCATAGTTTATCCTTTTACCGTGTAACAGTTGTTCTTGCCCCGACAGACCTCGCCCATATCGCCGGCACTGGCAGGAGCTCCTATCTCGTAAGGTACGAGCCGTTGACCTTTCTCAAGCGTCATTTGCCTCCGTCTCTCCGGTCTGCTCTTTGCGACTTGCCCTTATCCGCAGTCAGCTTCTTCCGTATCAATTCTGCTACAACACTTTGGATCGTCCCACCGCTCGAAACAGCATAGACCTTCAACTCGCGATGTGTCTTCTCGTCGAGGCGAACGTGAATCATCGGGCCACGCGGTAGCTCTTTCTTTTTCCTTGGCATGTTCACGCTCCTATCTTAGTGGTCGGTTATAAATATAACCGATCTGGATTGAGGGGTCAACAATAATGTGCCTTGATGTTTCTGCTGCCGATTGAGTGTGACCAAACTGTGACCAAATCGTGACCA
>CAZSYD010000064.1:1676-11967 GCA_964611355.1 uncultured Ignavibacteriales bacterium
ATGGAGGTGGGGGGAATCGAACCCCCGTCCGAAGAAGGCGTCAAATCACCGTCTACACGCGTAGCCGCTCTTTAGCGTCTCGCCCACGACCCTGCCAAGCGGCAGGCAAAAGACCGGGAGCCAGCCTGTTTATTTAAACCCCGAATCCAGACTCATCGGGATCGAGCCTCCTTTTCCGGCGCCTTGTCCGGGCGTTGGAGACAAAACTCCCGGCAAGACGGGTCTGCCTCAAATTAATCAGGCAGCCATGGCGTATTCAAAGTCGCCATTTACGATTGGTCGCCGGATATTTTACGAGTTATCCGACAATCTCGGCGCGCAAGCGATTCCCCGCCAACCCCGTCGAAACCTGGTCACCCCCATGTTTGACGAGACAGACTCGGGGAGTCTGCATATTTCAAAGAACCTAAAGCTTAAAATCGGCACAAAGACTCAACAACAAGATATCAAAAAAAACAGAATCTGTCAATATGTCCGGCCAATAGCTTAAACGGAATAAGTACCGGTAGGTTTCCCTTATGAGGAAAAATCCAATCGACCGAAAATCAGGTTTTGGGAGAATGAAACGGCCGTTGGTATTTACTTGCCAAAATTTTTGGATTTGCCTTTTTTGGTTCCGGGAGAAATATAACCATGGAAATTCTGGAATCGTTTCTTCAGGGCTTGAAACTTGCGCTGCCGACCGCTATCGCTCTGGCAATTGTCCTGATAGTCCTTTTTGTCGTCAGGTACACCATTGACAAACGTTATGCGGGCGCGCCCGGATACCGGTTTCGGCGGCAGGTGATAACTCTGATCCTGTCTTTTGCCGGTTTGCTGGCTATCATAATGGTTCTGCCGATCAGCGACAGTACCCGGGGACAACTTCTGGGACTGATTGGGATTTTGCTTTCGGCGGCGATCGCCTTGTCTTCCGCAACGCTGATAGGTAATGCCATGGCCGGGTTTATGCTTCGGGCGGTGCGTAATTTCCGCCCGGGTGACTTTATACAGGTTGGCGATCATTTCGGACGGGTCTCGGAGCAGGGCTTATTTCACGTCGAAATTCAGACCGAAGACCGCGACCTGACAACTATGCCGAACCTGTACCTGGCTTCTAATCCGGTCAGGGTAATTCGATCGACCGGGACAATTATTTCAGCCGAGGTTTCTCTTGGGTATAACCTGCCCCGTACCAGGATTCGGGAACTGCTGCTTGAGGCCGCCCAGGAGACGGGCCTGGAAGATCCATTCGTGCATATCCCAAAACTGGGCGATTACGCTATCACCTATCGCGTTGCCGGTATGCTTTCCGAAGTAAAGCACATCCTTTCGGTCCGGTCGCGGCTGAGAGAGATCATGCTGGATAAACTCCACCAGGGAGGTATCGAAATAGTCTCGCCAACCTTTATGAACACGAGAGCTATTGCGGAGGGAAAGCAGTTTATCCCGCCGATGGGCGAATCGTCGGTTGCTCCTGCCGCGTCGGCGGCGCCCGAGAAAATGGTCTTTGATAAGGCGGAGCAGGCCGAGTCGCTGGAAAAGCTCCGGGAGGCCTTTGAATCTGCATGCCGGGAAATCGAGGAGATAAAAAAGCAGCGGCAGCAAACAGACGATGAGAGCATCAGGCAAAAACTCCAATCTCAACAGCAGATTCTGGAAGAAAAGCAGAAGAGAATCGGCGATGTTATCAAATGGCGCGAGGAGAGAAAAGAAACCTGATAGCAGTTGGTTTGGATCGATGCCTCGGGAGCAGAGATTTCTTTGGTATTTGCCTATTCGTTTGTCAGGCCTTCCTTCAAGCTTTTAACCGGTTAATGTCGGCACGTTTGCCGAGAGCCACAAGAATGTCGGATTCTTCTATCCTGAAATCGCCACCGGGGCCAAAATCGAGTTCGCCTGAAGAGCCATCCTTGACAGCGATGAGTTGAATTTCATGTTTTGTCCGAAGTTTTAATTCGGCAAGCGACTTACCCACAAATCTTGACGGCGTCACCAGTTCGGCCACGCAGTATTCGCCGGTCAGAGGCAGGTAATCGATCAGGTTCGATTCAGCTTGTGAGTGGGCCAGCCTGACAGCCATTTCCCGTTCGGGAATAATGGCCTCGCTGGCTCCCACCTTTTTCAGGATTTTGGCATGGTCGTCGGAATTGGCCTTGACAATAATTCTTTTAGCTCCCAGTTCTTTCAAGTAAAGACTGATGAGAATTGACGCATGAGAATCTTCTCCGGTTGAGATGATAAAACAGTCGAATTTCTCAACATCAAGATTTTCCAGAAAAGCGCGTTCGGTGGCGTTGCCAAGGATCGCCAGGTGAACGCAATCCTGAAGCGATTGCACGCGCGCTTTATCGATATCGACGGCGGTAACACGACAATTTAGCTTGGTAAGCTCTTCGGCCACGGTAGCCCCGAAATTTCCCAAACCTATCACGATAAATTCTTTCATGGTTCCCTACTACCCAATCATTACCAATTCATCAGGATACACGATTTCGCCCGGTCGGGGAGGACGCGCCAGGGCAAAAGCCAGCGTTAATAATCCTACTCGCCCGATAAACATTGTTACGATCAGAATAAGCTTACCCAAATAGTGCACATGAGAGGTTATACCCAGCGATAAACCGACCGTACCGAAGGCCGATACAGTTTCGAACAAATTGTCGACAAACCAGCCATGACTCAGCATATGCGAAACCGGTTTTTCCTCGGCAAACATCAACAGGGTGAATATACTCACGATTACCAATACCGCCAACAGAATAACGGTAGCAGCGCGAACGATTGAGTCGGGATTTACCGATCGGTTAAAGACGCGTACCGATTGACGACCCAGAAAGCGGTTAAAAACCAGGAGGAGAATTACGGCGAATGTTGTTGTCTTTATACCGCCGCCGGTTGATCCGGGGCAAGCGCCGATAAACATTAAAATGAGTGTTATCAGCAAACTCACTTCCGTTAAGGCGGACTGAGGGATAGTGTTAAATCCGGCCGTTCGAGCCGTTACCGCCTGAAAAAAGGCGTTGGCTATACTTTCGGTCAGGCCCTTACCGGCGAATATATTTTCCTTTTCGGCTATCAGAAAGGCAACCATACCTACAAAGAGGAGAACCGCTGAGGTCGTCAAACAGATTTTGGAGTGCAGGGATAATTTGGCGTTCTTGCGTATTAACAGGTTGAAGAGCTCGTGAATTACGACAAATCCCAGACCGCCAAAAATAATCAAAATCGAGAAAATAGTGATAATCAGGATATTGGCCTGGTATCCTTCGAGGCCGCCCGAAAAGGTCGAAAAACCGGCGTTGCAAAATGCCGAAATGGAGTGGAAAACGGCATGAAACAAAGCCTGACCTGGCGGAAACGCATGTCTGAAGTTCAAAAACAACATTAAAGCGCCTACCAACTCGAAGGTAAAAGTAGTAATAACGATGGCCAGAATCAGATGCCCGGTTTTTATCATGGTACCGTTACCGAAGGTCTGCAAGACTCCCAGCCTGTCGAGATGAGGTAATCGTGCCCCCGCCATCATCAAGAGTCCCGTGGCAAACGTCATTATCCCCAGCCCGCCCAGTTGTATAAGAAGCATGATTACCACCTGCCCGAAAGCCGAAAAGTCTTTCTGCGTATCAAGGACTGTTAATCCCGTTACACAAACCGCGGAAGTGGCGGTAAAGATAGCGTCAATAAACGTTACCGGCTGCCGTCCCGCACTTATCGGAAGCAGCAAAAGGATAGTGCCAATACCGATAGCCAGTAGAAAATATGATATTGCCTTGCGGCCCGGTCTGGCCCCGAGTAATTCCATGGTTATTTTGGTATCCTTTATATGAACTATAAGTGAATTTTGGCTTTTTGTGCGGTATTGTCAACATTTCTTATATTGATTCGGCGATTATTGACATGTCCCGTTAGACTAAATGGTGAAGGAAAAACGAGGATGCTCAAAAAAAAACGGCCCCTGACAGGAGCCGTTTTTTTTAGCCGCAAAAACTCGGTTTACCATCTGGTGCGGCGATTGTTCCGGCGGGTCTTAGCCCAGCGAACGCTCTTCCGCGGACGGCTTGGTTTCCGGGTCTTGGTCTTGGAAACAAAGACAACCCTTTTGCCGGGGTTTTTCCAGTGCGACGGACTGGTTTTGCGGATACTCAAATCGCTGGCTTTATAGCGAATCGAGTATACGGTACGACCGAGCTGACGAGCGCACCAGGAGGTGTCATGGTTACGATAGTACTTGCGCAGAAAATTGATTTCCTCGCGAGTCCAGGGACGAGCAGTCTTGCCGTAGCGAGTTGCATGCGGTCTTGGACTGGCTTTACGAGTTCTACGCCGTGTCGCCATGTGAAACTCCTTTCGTAAGAAGCTAAGTTAATTTGGGTTCTAACATTTGAATGCAGAACCGTGAAAATGATACAGTTTACAATTCAATCTGGTTTGATTATCGGTGTATTCCGGTCATCCTTAACGCGAATTTAGCCGTTACGCCCGAATGACTTAAAAAATGTTCCGCCAAAGACGTTTTTGACCTTTTTTTGAACATCAAAAGCAAAAAATCGCAGGAATTTACCTATGCGGCGTAGATAGAAAACGCCTGATAAAGGCGAAGACAACGGCGTAAACGCTTTCCCTGGCCGTTGCCGAATGGCAAAACGCTGTCCGGTTACTATTGTTTTCGCTTGCCGAAAATGCCCAAATCGCCTTTAATCACGGCAGGAGGATTTTATGTCGACTTACAACCGTTTCGCCTACGTATATGACAGGATGGGATCGGATAATTTTTCGGTGCGTATGTTCGGTTACACGCAGAAGATCCTTTCCCGCTTGCGGTATCGTCCCCGGGCGGTTCTTGATCTGGCCTGCGGCACCGGCAGCGTCGCCGTGATGTGGGCCAAAAACAACCTCTCCGTATTTGGCGTCGACGGATCGACGCATATGCTGGAAATGGCCGGAAAAAAAGCGCGCAGGGAAAAGGTTAAGATAAAGTTTTCGCGGCAACCCCTGACGTCATTTTCCCTGCCGCAAAAGGTTGACCTGGCCACCTGTTATTTCGATTCGGTCAATTACCTTTTGACAATAAATGATCTCGTCGATTGCTTTAGAGCGGTCAACCGGGTACTTTATCCGGGCGGCTATTTTATTTTTGATGCAAACACGCCAGAGGCCATGAAGGTACTCTGGGGCTCTCAAACCTATGCCGACGAAACGGATGATATGGCCTGGATATGGAAAAACTGCTATTATCCAAAAGCCAAAAGAGCCGAAATAAAAGCGGCTTTTTTTGTCCGGAAAGGGAAAAACTGGGAACGTTTTGATGAAATCCATACCGAGCGCGGATACACAGTAACCGAAATTAAAAAGGCCTTAAAATCCGCTGATTTGAAGATTGTTCACATATATGAATGCTTGAAGTTTGCCAAACCCGACCGGAAAACCATGCGAATAGCGGTGGTTGCTCGGAAATGACCGGCTATATTTGCGAGCAGGACTAATGTTTCGAACATATTTGAATTACTATCAACGAATATATAAATGACAGACAGATCAGCTTCTTATCGGGCTTTGACGCTCACAGGCCGGCTTGTTTCATCGACCGGATTTATACTGGCGGCGGCAGCCGTCATTTCGTTCGTGGTTTACTGCCTGACCTGCTTTCCGACTATTACCTGGTGGAAAAGCGCAGTCTACAGCCTGACAGCCGCCGATCTTGGAGTTGCGCATCCTCCCGGTTCTCTTCTGACGACTATACTGGGCTGGATGGTTGCCAAACTGGCGGTTTGCGGTAACGTCGCTTTGGCTCTCAATCTCTTTTCCGGTCTTTTGGCGGCGCTTACGGCCGCCATGGTCATCGCTATCGCCGCCGGGCTTCCGCGGCAGATTGATGTTTCCTTCAGCGGAACCCGGGCGGTGCACACGGCGATATTGGTCGGAGCCGGCATCGGCGGGCTTACTCTGGCCTTCAGCCGAACCTTCTGGTTATATGCCACGAAATTTACACCGTATATGCTGACGGCCTTTTTTACCGGGCTTATCCTGGCGGCGATAATCGGCTGGTGGAACCAGGCTGAGAAAAGAAACTCCCTCCGGTGGCTAATTCTGGTTACTTTTCTGTTTGGCCTTGATTTCAGCGTCCATCGAACCAACCTGCTGATGGCGCCGGGGTTTTTCATTCTTATACTTATGCGTCGGCCCGCCGCTTTGGCTTCGATTAAAACATGGCTGCTTGGTGCGCTTGGCCTGGCGGCCGGCTTGTCGTTTCATTTTCTTCTTATTCCGATGGCGGCCGGCAACCCTTTCCTGAATTCCAACGATCCAGGCACATTATCCCGCTTTTGGAATTATGTTTCCCTGAAACAGTTCGGCGGCGGTTTTCTGGTAGACATCTTCCCGCGGAAAGCGCCCTTCTGGCGGGTTCAGGTTGCCGATTACCTGAAGGCGTTTTCCGTAAATCTATTTGGCTGGCAGGGTAAGCTTCCGTTTCTGGGACTTTTCCCCGCCATATTCGGCCTTTTGGGTCTGGGCGGTATCTGGCGCCGGAACCGGCGTTTTGCCGTCGGAATAGTAATTCTATTTGTGACGACCAGCCTTGGAGCGATAATATACTTCAACGTCCCGGAAAATTTCTTCCGCTCAATGTATCGCCATTACCTGCCGTCATTTTTTATTTTTTCGGTTTGGATCGCCTGTGGCGTCGGTTCGGTTCTTCTATGGAGCATAAAGTTTTTCAGACGGCGTATATGGGTATCGTATGCTCTGGCGCTCCTGCTTCTTGTGGCGCTGCCGGGATATCAACTGGCGTCAAATTATAAATTAAGGGATGCTTCAAAGGACTACTTTGCTTATGACTACGCGCAGAATTTCTTCCTGACCCTGCCGGAAAACGCTATCCTGTTCACCTATGGCGACAACGACACCCATCCGCTCTGGTACCTCCAGGTCGCCGAAGAATTGCGAACCGATGTTACCGTCTTAAATGTGTCGCTTCTGAATACTTCCTGGTACGTCGGTCAGGTTATTGAAAGAGATATAAATCTGCCTCTGAAACTTGACGAGTCCGGCCTGAACGGCATCAGAATGCGTCCATGGAGCGATACGACAATTGCTATCCCCGCCAAAATCGACCGGAGCGTTTTTCGAATTCCCGAAGATATTGAGATTCCCGATTCGGTCTTTCTGCGGGTTTCGCCCGATATCGCCGACAGGTTTCTGCTGCCGCAGCACCACGTAATGCTTGACATCATAAAGAATAATAATTGGCAAAGGCCGATTTACTTTTCAACGGGCGGTCACGGGCGGTTCCCGCCCTGGATAAGAGATTACCTCAGACCGGAAGGGCTGGCTTTCCGATTGATTCCTGTTCCGTCGCCGCCGGAAAACATGGAGATTCTCAAGGAGAATCTGCTTGAACGGTATTCGTATCGCGGTTATGCCGATGATGATATTACTCCGGATGATGTGTCGCGACAAAACGGCTTTAATTATTTGTCCGGATTTCTAAAATTGGCTCAAACATCGCTGGAACGGGACGACACTGATGTATTTCAGCGGGTAAAAAAGAAAATCATAGAATTTCTTCCGCCTGATCGTCTGCGCCCCCTTCCTAATGGCCTGGAAAAGGCGGTTAAGCAGTTGCTTGAGGGAGGCGCGTCCGCTTCCGGCGATAAGCTGCAGGGTTTAACCGATCAGGGACAATGAAAGAATCTATTCTACTAAAGCATGCCGACCTCTTCGACTCGCTCCGGGGAGAACTGAAGCCCGATATTGACGTTTTTATTGAGGGTGGCGTAATCAAAGAAACAGGCAAAATCGATAAGACCGACTCAACCGACATAAAACAGATTGACTGTTCGGGCAAATATGTTCTGCCCGGTCTGTCTGAATGCCACGCTCATCTCGCCATCCTTACCAACCAGGATAATGAGGTAAGAGAGAAAATCCTGCAGGAATGTTCAATTGACGGCGAAGATACCGGCGACGGGCTGGAAGGACAAGTGCTGGAAGCTTTCGTAAGGCGGGGAATAACCCAGATACGCGATGTCGGCGGCCCGGTCGAAACTCTCAAGAGTATAAAAGAAGATATTTCGCGGGGCGATTATCCCGGGCCCGAGATATTTTATTCCGGCCCGATGCTCGAAAAAAGCCCTTTAACGGGTGAAGGGAATAACAAACGCTGGCCTGGATTTACCGTCGCGGTTGACACCCGACAGGACGCCGAAGATATTGTCCGCATGCTTTCAGACAAGGGGGCAAATCTTGTAAAGACCTTTTCCAAATTTGACCACGAAGTAATTAAGCATCTGATCGAAGCGGCCGGTAGAGTCAACCTTCCGGTTACGCATGATCCGGGACCGACGTTTTTCCATTCAATACCAATGGATACAGGAATAGAGCTGGGAATCAAATGTTTCGAGCACGGCAAGTCACCCTGGTGCGTTGTCCTGAAGGACGACCTGAAAGCCGAACATGAGCGGTTGAAAAATGCTGAGCCGGAGATAAAACAGGTCTTTATTGACAAGATGCTGTCGATTGGAAAAAATTCAATTGATGTCGACAAGATGAGTTCGCTGGCGGAAAAGATGAAAGCTAATGATGTTTTTTTCTGTCCCACCCTGCACGTTTTCAAAGACTACGTCGAGCGGCCGGAAGTTTACCGGGAAGAAGACACGGATAAGTACCGAGAGATTTTCAGGGTTCTATTTGAAGTAAGCCGGTTTATTACGGGTGAAATAGTCAAACACGGAGTCAAGATTCTTGTCGGTCAGGATGGGTGGAATCCCACTTTTACTTTGAATGAAATGATCCTGCTGAGCGAGATCGGCCTGTTGAGATCGGAAATAATTAAAGGCGCAACAATCTACCCGGCTCAATGGCTTGGTGTGGACGATCAACTTGGCTCTGTTTCACCCGGTAAACGGGCCAATATTCTTATACTCGATAAAAACCCGCTTGAAGATATTCGGAATATCGGGAATATCCATACAGTTTTAATAAACGGGCGAATAGTATTTCAAAATTGACCGTTTACGGCAGTTACTATCTAAAAAAACGTCGGCGAAAACTGCCGCAACCATATATTTCTTCCTTTTATTCAATAAGACACGTTCTTTGTTCACGACAAATTAACCGCTGCCTGCTCAGGTAAAACCGCCGGTCGAACAGGAAGATGATGATGATCTTTTGCCGGTGTTAGCGGCAAAAGTGGAGAAAAGCCTTTCGCAGCTTTCCGAGCCGCAGTGGGGGCAAAGCGGGGTTTTCTCGAGGACTGTCTTGCCGATCAGTTCTTCGAATTTCGTGTTGCAATCCCGGCATCTGTACTCATACAGCGGCATGCGATATTCCTCGCTGTTTATCCGTAGTGGCGGGGTCAAGACTATGTTCCAAATTCTTCTCCTATTCCTCCACAATCCTGTAACTGCTCGTAATCTCCACGTTCCCCGACATTGAAGCGCTGACCGAACAATATCTCTCCTCGGAAAGAGCAATCATCTTCTCCACTTTAGCCGGCTCAAGGTTTTTGCCGGTGAAGATATACTCTATGTGCGCTTTGGTGAAACTTCGCGGATGCTCGTCGCGCTGCTCAGCCTTAATATTTATTTTCAGTTTGTTGACCTCCTGGCGCATCTTTTGCGCAATGCAAATAACATCGATACCGGTGCAGCCGACCAGCGAAAAAAGGACCAGTTCCATCGGCAGATAGCCGTCTTCATTGCCCCCGACTTTTTTTGCAGCATCAATCGATATTCTGTGCCCGAACCGGGAGGTTCCGCCAAATTTCAATCCTCCCTGCCAGTCCATATTGATTTCCAATTTACAACCTCTTGTTTTGGCTTTTGTTTAGATGTTAATAACCTCAAAAAGACTAATAAGTTCAACGATTTTTTAAAAATAGTTGGAAATTGGCGTGTAATAAAGAGGAAATAACCTGTCACAGCTTGAGAATAAATTCCGGTAATGCGGAATATCCTGACCGGTTTTCTTATTGGCCGCGAAAAAGCAGGGTGGCCGAAAAAAGAACCGGCCAGAGGGGACCCGGCCGGTCTTTCCGATATGGATGCGGTTTCACTATGTGCATCCGGGTATATTTTACCCTATCATAATTAATATATATCAAATATCAATTTTGGCAATAGTTTTATTCCAAATACCCAAAGGTTTTGTCCGTCGAACTGCCTCAAGTTAAATGTTACCGACCGGGGTACTATATGTCTCTTCGTTTTTTTAAAATATATCATTAGGGCATATATTGGAGATTTTCCCGCAAATTGATAATGTCCTATTTAAGCAAAGTAGAAATATCCTGTTGAGAGGCTATAATACC
>CAZSYD010000065.1:0-11876 GCA_964611355.1 uncultured Ignavibacteriales bacterium
GGAAACCGATACCACAAGCCCGCCGATCACCGTCTCCTTGTTTTTCTAATATATACATCTTTGAATAAAATAATTCAAAGAAAAGTGATAGTGTTTGCGTAAATCCATGTGTTTATTGGAATTATAATGGTTTCGAAACGCCCGAAATCCATACTCTTTGATTGCCTTTTACATGAAAAACGGGTATAATTCAGGGTTGAGTTATGTAGACGTAATTTGGCATAAGCTGTTCAAACAAGTTAAGATAGGCAAATCATGAGTCTTCAGCATCAGAAAATCGTTCCGATCTACCTCGAGGAGGAGATGAAAAACTCCTACCTCGATTACTCCATGTCGGTCATCACCAGCCGGGCGCTGCCTGATGCGCGCGACGGCCTCAAACCTTCCAATCGCCGCATTATGGTGGCAATGAATGAACTCAATCTTTCGCCCGGTCGCCCGTACCGGAAATGCGCCAAGATCGCGGGCGATACTTCCGGTAATTATCATCCCCACGGCGAACAGGTTGTCTATCCCACGCTGGTGCGGATGGCCCAGGATTTCAACCTGCGCTACCCGCTGGTTGACGGCCAGGGGAATTTCGGTTCCATCGACGGCGACGGCGCTGCGGCCATGCGATACACCGAGGCGCGGCTGACGCCGATCGCAATGGAAATGCTGGCCGATATGGAAAAGGAGACGGTTGATTTTTCGCCCAATTATGACTCCACTCGGAAAGAACCGACTGTCCTGCCGGGTCGTTTCCCCAACCTGATCTGCAACGGCGCGACCGGTATCGCCGTCGGCATGGCCACCAGCATTCCGCCGCATAATCTGACCGAAGTAACCGACGCTATCGTGGCGGTTATTGATGATCCGGAAATCGACAATGATAAGTTGATTGAGATAGTCCCCGGCCCGGATTTCCCCACCGGCGGTATCATCTTCGGTCGCGACGGTATCCGTCAGGCTTACCTGACGGGACGAGGGAAAATTATCGTACGCGCCCGCGCGGTTTCCGAAAAGCAGAAATCGGGCAAGGAGTGTGTAATCATCACCGAGATACCTTATCAGGTCAACAAATCGTCGCTTTTAATGAAAATCGCCGACCTGGTGCGCGATAAAAGGGTTTCCGGCATCTCCGACCTGCGTGATGAATCGGATCGCGACGGCATGCGTGTCGTCATCGAACTGAAGCGCGACGCTCAGGCCGAAGTCGTTCTCAATCAGCTTTACAGCCATACCAATCTCCAGACAACCTTCTCCATCATAAATCTTATGCTTGACAAAGGCGTGCCCAAGCTGCTGCCCCTCAAAAATCTGATTGAGCTGTTCGTCGAGCATCGCCACGAGGTAATTGTCCGGCGCACCGAGCATGACCTCCGCAGGGCTGAAGCGCGCGCGCATATCCTCGAAGGA
Organism: uncultured Ignavibacteriales bacterium; assembly: GCA_964611355.1. Classification (GTDB taxonomy): domain Bacteria; phylum Zixibacteria; class MSB-5A5; order GN15; family JAAZOE01; genus CAZSYD01. The sequence goes on from CAZSYD010000065.1 coordinate 1,399, forward strand.
TACAAGATCGCGCTCGATAATATTGACGCTGTCATTGCCCTTATTAAAGAGTCAAAATCGATCCCGGACGCCCGTGAAGGATTGATGAAGAAGTTCAATCTGACCGAAATCCAGGCCAGCGCCATTCTGGAGATGCGCCTGCAGCGTCTGACCGGTCTGGAACGCCGGAAAGTGGAACAGGAATATCTTGAAACGATTAAAAAGATAGAAGAACTCAAATCAATCCTGGCCTCAAAACCGCGTCGAATGAGAATTATCAAGGAAGAAATCCTGGCCATGAAGAATAAATACGGCGACGACCGGCGCACCGAGATAACCGACCAGGCGGAGGAGTTCACCCTCGAAGACTTGATCGCCGACGAGGAAATGGTTATCACCATCACTCATACCGGATATATCAAGTCTTTATCAGTGTCCGCATATCGGCGGCAGAATCGGGGTGGAAAAGGCGTTATCGGGATGGAAACGAAGGAGGAGGATTTCGCCGAGCATGTTTTTGTCGCAAGCTCGCACCAGTATATTCTATTTTTCACCTCGGTCGGACGATGCTACTGGCTCAAGGTCCACGAAGTTCCGCGCGGCGGTCGTCTGGCCAAGGGGCGGCCGATTGTCAATCTGCTCAACCTTTCACCGGACGAACGGACCACCACCTTTACGCGAGTTCGCGAATTTGATCCCGATCAGTTTATTGTTATGGCCACCAAGCGGGGAACGATCAAAAAGACTTCCCTGGAAGCCTTTTCCAATCCGCGCAAGGCCGGCATCAACGCCATTGCCCTGGCCAAAGGCGACGAACTGATTCGCTGCACGGTGACCAATGGTTCCAACGATATCATCCTCGGCACCCATGAAGGTCAGGCGATTCGTTTTCCCGAAGACAAGGTGCGTCCCATGGGGCGCACTGCCGCCGGCGTCAGGGGTATTGCGTTGAACAAAAGCGATTATGTTATCGATATGGTGGTCGTCAAAAGACAATCGACCATCCTGGCGGTTACCGAGAACGGTTACGGTAAGCGGACTGCGGTCGCCGACTATCGCATTACCAATCGCGGCGGCAAGGGAATCATCAATATCAGATGCTCGGAGCGCAACGGCAAGGTTGTTGCGGTCAAGGAAGTCCTCGATGACGATGAGTTAATTATGATGACCAGAAAGGGCATTGCCAACCGGATGGCCGTCAGCGACATCAGAATTATCGGCCGCAGCACCCAGGGGGTACGCATGATCAGCCTTAAGGGCGGCGACAAGCTCACCTCCATCGCCGTCGTCTTCGGCAGCCGCAAAAAACTGACCGAAAACGGCAATAATAATAACAACAAAAGCGGTAATGACGGCAATAAAGACAATCAACAGGAGTTGGAGATATAGGAATATAGCCGACGAACTATTACCAAGGGTGAGAAGTTTCCCCGGGTTTATTGCGAGTATTTTCTCCCAATGGTGTTACTATAATCACTCAATCAGTAAAGTCTTACCGGGCTCCGATTACTGGATCAGGCGGGAAAAATCCTCATACGGGATCACCGGCCAGGTTTCGGTTTCCAGAATTCCCTTGCTGTTTATTTCGGTGGCCACTCGAAAAGCCACGGTCTGGTCGGTGGCGTCAAAGATCGCCAGGTAGTCGTATCGTCCCAGGGTAGCGTATAGGTTTTGTACCTTAATCTTGTTTTTGGCGAACAGGTCGATCGATTCGCTGACCTGGTGCGACAGATCGGGGTGCATTTTCTTGGCATTGGGATTGATTGTCATGGCCATAATGAACGTCGCCATAATCAAAGCTCCTTCGTTTACTTGATTGCTTCATCGGTACAATAGCATACGATTTAATGACAGTCAATTGAATTCTGATTTGGATATGCCAATAAAATGAGTATTCGTAAGTGCCCCAATAATGCTAAATTATTTCACCCAAAGTAACATTTATGACTAACCCATATATTCTTTTTTCTTCCGTTTTCTCAGGGAAGCTTTTATCAATAGCTTCCTTGCGTTGGCCATATGTATTCACGGAAATTTCCGCCAAAGTTAAATGCTCCGGAATAGTTGGGTTATATTTGGGTATATTCATGTATTCAAAAATAGTCGTGGCTATTTGCTTACCCGATAAGGAATCTCCCAATTAAAACATAGCAGGCCCGGAATTCAAAATAGCACACAAGTAATGGCTTCATTTAAGTCATCCGAAGATGCAAAATACAACTTATGGTCAGGAATCGACTATTTGCCATAAAAATGATCGACTTCTATGACTATGAGATTAACGCCAAATTAATTACCCAAAATATAAATTAACCTATATACACAAAAGCCATAGCAACAAAAAAGGCGGACATTCGTCCGCCTTTACCCCAAGGGTATCGAAAAACTGCTTAGCGACTTGCTGTCTCGGCTTCGACAGCCGCAATAGCAGCCATATTGACAATGTCACTGACGTCGTGTGTGCGAGGCAGGATATGAACGATCTTTTTCAAACCGATCAGGATCGGCCCGATCGCATCCGCTCCGCCAAGACGTTCCATCAGCTTATAAGCAATGTTGCCGGCGTTGAGATCAGGGAAGATTAAAACATTGGCCGCATCCTTCAGATTGGAAAAAGGAAAATGTTCCATAAGCAGTTCAGGACAAACCGCAATATCAGCATGTATCTCACCCTCGACGATCATATCGGGGTTGCGTTTCTTGAGAATTTCGGTTGCTTCTCGAACATTTTGCGCCCGGGGATGATTAACGGTGCCGAAATTGGAGAAAGACAGCATGGCCACTTTCGGTTCCACGCCGAACTTGACTGCTTCACGCACCGAAGATTCGGCTATTTCCGTTAGCTGTTCCGCGGTGGGATCGATATTGACAGTCGTATCGGCCAGAAAGAAAAGATTATTCCTGATAATCATCATATACAATCCGGCCACTACGCCAATCCCTTCCTGCCTTTCGATTATCTGCAGAGCGGGCCTCAGGGCGTTTGGATAACTGCAAGTCAAACCGGTAAGGAGGCCATCGGCGTCGCCCCGGTCGACCATCATAGCACCGTAATAGCCGCGGTCGCGCATCAGCCACATCGCCGCTGAATAAGTAACCCCTTTCCGCGCGCGTTTTTCAAAGAGAGCCTGAGCGTATTCGGTACGCCTGGGAGAGTTTATCGGGTCAATTATTTCAATGCCATCGAGCGAAACCGAAATATTTTCGGCTATCTTCTTTACGTTCTCCGGCACGCCAAGAATAATCGGTTGGGCAATATTCTCGGCATGCACGATATGCGCCGCCCGAATAATCTTGTCGGCGTCGCCTTCCGGAAAAACGAGCCGTGTCTTATTGGCTCTGGCCCTCGTCATAACCCGGCGCATGAAAGCCCGGGCTCCGCCCTTGCGGCTTTCAAGTGTTTCCTTGTATTCTTCGATATCAAAAGTTTTCCGGGCCACGCCGGTATCCATCGCCGCCTGAGCTACGGCCGAGGCCTCCCAGACGAGAACGCGGGGATCGAACGGCTTGGGGATTATATACTCCGGGCCGAAGGTGATTCTGTCAACGCCGTAGATACGGGCTACCGCATCGGGCACATCTTCCTTGGCCAGCGCCGCCAGCGATTTCGCCGCGGCGATTTTCATTGCCTCGTTAATGCCGGAAGCAAATGTATCCAGCGCACCCCGAAAGATAAAGGGAAAACCGAGTACATTGTTGACCTGGTTGGGATAGTCTGATCGGCCGGTGGCTATGATGACATCCTTACGGGCATCGAGAGCGTCCTCATAGGTGATTTCCGGATCCGGGTTCGCCATAGCCATGATGATCGGATCGCGGGCCATGCTTCTGACCATATCTTTGCTCACCAGGCCTTTGAGCGATACGCCGAGGAAGACATCGGCGTCGACCATGGCGTCAGCCAGTATGCGGCAATCGGTTTCGCGTGCAAACTCTTCCTTGTACTTGTTCAGCTTATCACCGCGTCCTTTGTAGATGACCCCCTTGGAATCAGTCATCAGAATGTTTTCCGGATTAACCCCCATGGACACGTACAGCTTGGCGCAGGCAATACCGGCAGCGCCGGCGCCCGAGACGACTAATCGAATTTTGCCGATATCCTTGCCGACCAACTCGAGAGCATTTATAAGAGCGGCAGAGGATATAACAGCGGTACCATGCTGATCGTCGTGGAAAACCGGGATATTCATCTCTCTTTTCAGAGTCTCTTCTATATAGAAGCACTCCGGCGCCTTGATATCTTCAAGGTTTATGCCGCCGAAAGTCGGCTCCAGAAGCTTACAGGCCTTGATGATTTCGTCCGGATCCTCGGTATCAAGCTCGATATCAAAAACATCAATATCGGAGAATCTCTTGAAGAGAACGCCTTTACCCTCCATGACCGGTTTACCGGCCAGGGCTCCGATATTCCCCAGACCAAGAACAGCCGTACCGTTGCTGATTACCGCCACCAGATTTCCCCTGGCGGTGTAAAGATAGGCATCCTCCGGTCTTTTGGCAATTTCAAGACATGGCTGGGCAACGCCCGGCGTATAAGCAAGAGACAGATCTCTCTGTGTGGCGCATGGCTTGGTGGAAGTTACTTCAATCTTGCCGGCGCGACCCTTGGAATGATAATCAAGCGCTTCCTGTTTGGTGTACATGGCTAATATCTCCTGTCCATCAGTTTAACGGGTCAGGCTCAACTCTGGCTCGTTACTTTTTTCACAAAGTCTGAAGCGGAATAAATATAATTAAAATTGCCTGTCAATAGTATTGAGGCGTTATCTTTAAAATTTTCCGGTTAGATTTCATGTTAAGGATTTTCCGAAAGACTTATCGGACAAGTCCGACAAGTTTATACAAACCGTCGATTTCCGGGTTAGTAAGAAAACGCCACTTTCCTTTTTCAATATCTTCGGAATTTATTCCCCCGAACGAATTCCGGTACAGTCTGATAACCGGATGCCCGATTTCCTTACATAGATGCTTAACCTCCCTTTTGCGTCCCTCGGTCAATTCCAGATAAAGATCAGTATAGTCATTGCCGGTATTGGCAATCCGAGCGACAGCCCGGCCTGTTTTTCCATCCGGCAGTTTGATTCCTTTGGAAAACAAGGTCAACTTGTCAGCCGTCACTTTCCCCCGCACCCTGGCACTATAAACCCGCTTGACGGCATACTTCGGATGAGTCAATCGGAAGGACAATTCACCGTCGTTGGTGAAGAGAAGCGTTCCCTCAGTGTCCAGATCAAGCCGCCCCACCGGGTACACCCGGGCCGGGACATCTCCAAGCAATGAAATAACCGTTTGTTGGTGATACGGGTCGGACAGGGAACTTATATAACCGGCGGGTTTGTTGAGTACGATATAGGTGTATATTTCAGTTGGTTTTACCCGGACACCGTCAACGCAAACCTCGTCAGCGTCCTCATCAATCATACGGCCCGGGGTATCAATAAGCTCACCGTTGACGGTGACGTGTCCCTTTGACACCAGAGTATCGGCGCGCCGCCTTGAAGCGATACCGCATCGGGAAAGATACTTGTTTATTCTAAGCATTTAGAAATTAATTGTCGGAATGGTTGGACTGATCGAATTCCGTCGTGGTCGTAGCGTTCAAATCATTCTCCGATGTGTTTGAACATTGTCCGCCTTCATCCTCGCATGGCAATATCGGAATGGGATCATCCGGAATCGGCGCGTATTCTCCAAAAACAGCAACCGCCTTTTCCTTTCCCGCCGGTTGGTCGCCGTTTCCCGAATCCCGGCCTTGATCGGAATCTCCAGCCGTTTCCTGCCGAATCGGAATGTCCGGTTCCGCCGCCGGCACGGCTTTTCCTTTTGGCTCTTCCGATTGCCGAATCATCTCTTCGACCTCCTCTATGCGAGGCAGATCCGAAAGACGATTCAGGCCGAAGAACTTCAGAAACTTGCGCGACGTCTTATACAGCAAAGGCCGTCCGGGAGCGGCGGCCCGTCCTGAAATGGCAATCATGTCGCGTTGCAATAGATTATGCAGAACGCCATCGGTGGCTACGCCCCGGATATGCTCGATCTCAGTCTTGGTCACCGGCTGCTTGTAGGCAATAATGGCCAGGGTTTCAAGGGCGGCACGGCTGAGCCGAACCGTCCGCTGTTTGGCCAGAAGCTTTTTTACGACCTGCTCGAAATCAGGCAGAATATACATTTGATAGCCGCCGGCAAGTTCACGTATGCGAAACGAGTTGCCGCAGCCCGTATAAAGATTGTTCAGATCATTGATCGCCTTTCGTACATCGCCGGAAGAAATCCCATCAAGTACGTCACAGATCCGCTGAATCGAAACCGGTTCCGGCGATGACAGAACTAAAGCCTCAATGGTGCAGTTTATGTTATTCTCTATCATTATGACTCCACGGCAACCTGCGCGATGGCTTCAGGCTCGTCCTGACGACTTTCAACATCCGGCGCAGGCTGGAAGAGTCTGTTAGTTCGATAAACCCTGATCTCGGAAAAGGCGACCGACTGCCTTATGGTTATTTGTCGCGTTTTCACCATTTCGAGGATGGCCACAAAAGTAGTGATCGCAATCATCTTGACCCTGACATCGGCGAAAAGCTCCTCAAAAGTGGCAAACTGTTTATCTTCCAATTTTCTCAGAATAACCTCAATTCTGTCTTCAATCGTAGTCTCCTGACGATCGATAAGGTAAGTTGATTCGTCCCTGAAACCCTCCATTATTTCGTGGAAGGCGGTCAGCAGATCAAACAAGGTTGTCGACCGGTCAAGAACGGCGCCGCCGCTTCTATGACCGTTGGACCTGGAAACAGATATCAGGCGCGATTCGAACTCCCGCTTTTCCCGCAATATTTCGCCGGCTTCTCTGAATTTGCCGTACTCAAGAAGCGCCCTGGTTAATTCCTCGCGCGGGTCGGCCGAATCGTCATCGTCCAAACTTCGCGGCAGAAGCATCCGGGCTTTGATCCGGATTAATGTCGCCGCCACCAGGATATATTCACCGGCGTTATCGAGGTTAAGCAGCTTGAGCATTTCAACGTACTTGAGATACTGTCCGGTTATACGCGCAATCGGGATGTCGTAGATATCAACCTCGTCTTTACGGATAAGATACAAAAGCAGATCGAGCGGTCCCTGAAAAACCTCAAGATCAACCGAATAGTCCGTTGAAGCAGGCATAATCAATAATAAATCAGTTTCATGTTCTCTCGTACTTTTGCCATCGTGGCCTGCGCGCGCTCGCGGGCCCGACTGGCGCCGTCTTTGAGAACATCGAAAACATAGTCCCGCTTTTCAACTAATTTTTTTCTTTTTTCGCGGATCGGTTTTAAGGTTTCATTCAGGTTCCCGGTTAAGCGCTTTTTGCATTCAACGCAGCCAAGTTCTCCGCTTTTGCAGGGAGCGACGATATCTTCATGATCCGGCGTGTATATTTGGTGAAGAAGGTAAACCGGACATATCTCCGGATGCCCCGGATCGCCCTTACGAAGTTTCTGCGGATCGGTAAACATCTTGCGCAGTTTCCGGGCGGTCTCTTCCTCGCTGTCGGCCAAGGATATATGATTATTGAGCGATTTTGACATTTTCTGCCCATCGGTTCCGGGAATAGTCGGGAATTTGGTTAATAATGCCTGCGGCTCGTTAAATGTTTCCCCGTAAAGATTGTTGAACCGCCTGGCAAGGTCGGCAGCCAGCCAGATATGTTTTTCCTGGTCTTTGCCGACCGGTACCTTATGGGCGTTGTAAGCCAGGATATCGGCCGCCTGAAGCACCGGGTAGCCCAAAAAACCGTAGGTATCGAGCCCCAGTTCCTCTTTTTTCTCGATATAGGTGGGCAGGCGAGTCAGGGTCGGCACGGTTATCAGCATTGACAACAGCAGATGCAGTTCGGCATGCTCCTTGACATCGGACTGGATAAAAATGGCGCATTTTTCAGGATCCAGACCACCGGCCAGAAAGCCGACCGCCATTTGAAATACCGTTTCTTTAAGTTGGGATGTATTTTCACATTCGGCCGTGAGCGAATGCCAGTCGACGATGCACAAGAACATCTCGTAGTTGTCCTGAAGACTGACCCAGTTCTTGAGCGCCCCTTCGTAATTGCCCAGATGCAACAGGCCTGTCGGCTGCATGCCGGAAAGAATCGTTTTCATTCCCTCTCCCGTCAGTCAAGAAACAGATACGGTCTCCACCTATCATCGGAAATTCCGATGAAACGTTGAATAAAGGTAATATGATTCGGGCGGCGCGGCTGGTGGGTCAATTTCATACCGGCTTCTTCGGGAGACCTGTCGCCTTTCCTGTTATTACAGCGATCACAGGCGCAAACCATGTTCTCCCATGTGTCGCCGCCGCTCAACCGCCTCGGAAGAATATGATCGACCGTCATCGGTCCCTTCCTGTCGCCGCAGTACTGGCAGGTATGGCGGTCGCGCTTGATGATATTCTTGCGCGTCAGGAGTATCCGCTTGTAGGGGACATTCACGTACCAGCTCAGGCGCACCACCGACGGCACCGGCATTGATCGGCTTACCGAATGTATTTTCTTGCCGTCGCAGGTTTCGACGACGTCAACTTTGCCCAGAAGCTGCATGCAGATTGCCCGTCGAACCGTGCAGACCGATAGCGGCTCGTAGTTTTGATTGAGCATCAGAACCGCCCGGTTAATCAACATCGGTCAAAAACTCCTTCCGGCAACGTTATGGCAAATTAGTTAAAATTACAGACACTTGGGCAATTGTCAACATCTATTTGAGTTTTGCTTTTGTGCCGGTATTCTCATGCTTTTCCAATATTTGCCACAACCGGTCCCTTAAATAGATATCTTGATTTAGTCTTAAACAGATCGCCGGTCTTATCGTAATAATTTTGAGAACCTGGTTTCTGTGCAGTTTTTGAACAGGTCTCTGGCCGGGCTTGTGATTTGCTGCTTTACAGATAACGGAAGTAGTGTATATTTATGGTGATACCGCATTTGACTTCACCATGTCACGGGAGACATATCTTGAAAAGGGTTATATTCGTTATCCTGACGGTAACCGCCTTATACGCCAACGTCTTGGCGGATGATCTATACAAGGTTTCAATCAATAGCGAAGCCGATGCACAGGCTCTCAGAGCCGCCGGAGTTGAACCTGTTTTACCGGTAAGCGACGGTTACCTGGTTATGGCTGACCGGCATGCGGCTGAAAATATGCAAAAAAGCGGTCTGACTGCAGAATCTGTAGCCTCCGGCATATCAGCCGCTGAACTTGCGCTCGATCATCGCCCTGACCGGCAAAACGTCAAAAAATATGAACTGGTCTTCGAAGAAGGCGACATGAGGCTTTACCGGGTCGACCCGGGACTGGCCCTTTCCGCCGATTACGGCGACCTGACAACAATCGACAACAGCCGCCTTAAGATCAAGTATCAACCGCCAAAAGAATTATACCTGAACGCCTCTTTCGGCGATGTTGACCTTGACAGCCTGATCGGCCTGGTCGATCAGGACAGTCTCACGGCCTATGATTTGAGATTGGAAGCCTTCTTCCGGCGTCTGACCGGCACCGATTCCTGCTTCGCCGCCCGTGACTGGATTAAGGGAAAGTTTGAATCTTTCGGCTGCGACTCGGTAGTGCTTGACAGTTTTACAGGCCGGCAGATTCCGAGTTATGATGATGTCCCCAGCTTTAACGTGGTGGCCTATAAAACAGGCACGCGTTACCCCAATCGACAGGTAGTCATCGGCGGCCATTACGACGCCGTGCCCAACTGCCCCGGTGCCGACGACAACGGTTCCGGCACGGCCGGAGTTCTGGAAATCGCGCGAGCCATGAAAGATATCGAAACTGAGATGACCATGATCTTTATCGCTTTCGATTCCGAGGAATCAGGTCTCTGGGGTTCCAAGCATTACGCCAACGCCGCCGGTGAACGAGGCGACAACATTATCTATATGCTCAATATGGATATGATCGGATACATTAATAATAGCGACACAGCCAAGCTGTATTCCGGTACGGTAATAGCCTACTCGCAATTATGGGGAGAACTTGCCAAAAGTCTGGAAGGCATCAACATCACCGGCGTATTGATTGGAGGTTCCGCGGCATCAGATCATTACCCATTTCAGTTAAACGGGTATGACGTCAGCTTTGTCCATGAGTATATATTTAACGATCCTAATTACCATTCGCCGTCCGACAGCTCGGTATATATAAATTTCGATTACATGACCCGAATGATTAAAGCTTCGCTGGCGACGGCATATGTCGTCAACCGGGCTCCGCTGCCGGTTACCATTACTTCGATTCGCGACGGCGGCGACGGCCAGTCGATGCAGGTCAACTGGATCAGAACCGACCCCAACCGCATAAAGCACTACATTGTCCATTACGATGCCAGTCAACCGTATGCCGACACGGTCTCCGGCGACAGCTCCAGCCATCTCGTGCAGGGGCTGTTCGAAGGCACCCAGTACGCCTTTTACGTAATTGGCGTTGATACCGAAGACAGAAGCTCCATTGCTTTTAACAAAA
>CAZSYD010000066.1:0-11858 GCA_964611355.1 uncultured Ignavibacteriales bacterium
CTGACGACCCTGGTTCCGGTAACGGCTACAGGCGAGGTATAGCTCCAGCCGCCGGAGGGATTGGGGTCGCCGTCATTGTCGGCGATCCAGGCGATATTGACGGTGTCCTCATCGATGCACCACTCAGGCGGCATCCTGACCGTCCTCCGGAAACCGCAGATGTCATCGGCATAGCCGGTCGATTCCTTTGACTTGTGATAAACATCAGCGTCAACGTAAAGGGCGACGTATAGGTCCTTTATCGGAAAAGGCCCGATGTTGGTAATCTTGTAATCGAACAGGACAAAATCCTCGGCGTAGTCGTAGCTCCAGGCGTAGCTGTTCTGCTGGACGGAGACATTTATAGGGATATGCGGGCGATTGTCGATGGGATCAGTGCCGGTAAGGCCCGGATTGGTATTAGTATCGGTAAAAGTACAGATGATATCCTGCTCGGAAATGGCATTAATATCAAAGTTGGTTTTTGATTTGATATTCGATATGGAGATCATGGCCCCGGCATCTCCGGCGTCGGGGAAAAGTTCCGAGATGTGGTACCACCCGTCTCCCCCCACTGAAACCAGCGTATCTCGACCGATAACGGCGCCAATCCAGACAGCTCCGCAATATAGATAGTCCAGATTGGAGTTAATCGGGTATTCGCAACCAAGTAGCAGCTTGCCATCCAATATGGGTGAGGATATATAGCCGTCCCCAAAAGTGCCGAAATTGGTTACGGCAAGCTTTATCTTGCTGATTCTGTGGGCGTCATATTGAGTGTTTGGCGAGGTTTCATCCGTCGGCTTAAGAAAGGCGTCACCCCCGCCCGGCTGGTATGAATCAAAAAGAGCGCGGGCCCCGATCGGCGTGACCAGAGAAAAACTCAGCATAGATACCAATATCAATGAAAACGCGCCATTTTTGACAGTCATACTTCTACCCTTTATTATCAGTAGCTTTTCTTTTCGTTTCGGCCTGTCGCCATTATGAAGACAATCAGACCGCATGGTTGTCAAATCGAAACATGCCGCCAAGATGCAAAAAAATGACCGGGAAGGAAACTTTTTTTTAGATTACGAACCAAATTTCTTTACCTTCGAATTTCGTATTTGCCGTTTTTGGGCGTGATTTATCCCCGGAAAATGGTATAATAGCAAATTATGGAAACCGCCCTTTTCCGGCGCGCCCGGGCCGAGTTTGGCGCCTTTGATAATCGCATATACATCCTTGCCGTTGGCCGGCTGGTTACTGCCGCCGGTTTTGCCATGGTAATCCCTTTCATGTCGATCTACTTCTACCAGGAGCTTGGGATGTCGATGAGCTCCATCGGGTTGTTTTTTGGTTTTTCCGCAGTGTTGCGATCGGCGCCGCAGCCGTTTGCCGGCTGGTTGTCGGATCGTTTGGGCCGAGTGCCGATTATGGGCTGGTCACAGATACTTCGTGCCGTTACTTTTACCGGAGTCAGCTACGCCATCATATCGGGCGCCGGATTCTGGACTATTGCCGTCCTGATCTCATTCAATTACATCTTCGGTGCGGTGCTTCATCCCGCCGCCAACGCCATGGTTGCGGAGCTGGTCAAAAAGGAGCAGCGGATAAAAGGTTTCGCTATGATGCGGATCGCGGTTAATCTGGGATGGGCCATCGGCCCGGCTTTGGGCGGCTTTATTGCTCATCGGTCATACGGAGCGCTTTTTTTTCTGGCGGCCATACTGGCGCTTTTGTCCGGCCTGTTTTTCTTGATTTTCCTGAAAGAAGTTCCCCGAACGAAAAAAACCGAAACTCACGCTTTCAAGCCGGCGGATATATTTACTTTTCGTAAAGACCGAAAGCTGTTCGAGCACTGCCTGATATCATTTGTTCTATTCCTGGCCGTTGCGCAGCTTATCGCGACACTATCGGTTTACAGCGTTGATGCTATCGGCATCAGTCGAGCTCAACTGGGAGCTTTGTATGCCGTCAACGGAGGAATGGTCGTTTTTCTGCAATATTTTATATCACATATTTTCAGGAAATTCAAACTGACCAGCCAACTGGCGATTGGTTCGGGAGTTTATGCCGCAGGTTATTTCCTGGTTGGACTGGCTTCCGGCTTTGCCTTTCTTGTGTGCTGCATGGCAATAATCACAATAGGGGAAATGATCGTCTCGCCTCCTTCGGTTACGATTGTCGCGAACCTGTCTTCCCCCGAAGAATATGGCCGCTACATGGGTTTGTTCGGGTTTTTTCAAACGACAGGATGGTCGCTGGGACCGACTGTTGGAGGAGGATTGCTTGATCTTTTTGCCGAAACCCCGATACTAATGTGGTTTTCCGTTTCAATCCTGGCCGTAATCGCATTTGTTCTTTTTATTAATTTCGGCAGAAAATTGCCCGGAGATATTAATAGCGGACTCAAGACCGCCGAGGCCGTTCATGGCTGAAGTCAACGATATTAAAAACGCCGAGTTTGCCTTTATATATACTGATATCGGGCGCGGTCACCCGAGTTATCTCGACGGAATTATCGAACGGCTCCAAAATGATTACCCGTCAATCCGCTATTATCGGACGAATGTCTTTGATATTTCCAGAGGATGGTCACTTTGCGCCTGGCGTTTGGTCAAATGGATGTACCGGTTTGGAGCCAGGGGTGGTCTTATTACGTCAATTTATGGTCTGGCGCGGCGATTTTCGGGTGCGGGCGAAGGGAGCGGTCTGTTTCTTTACCGGCTTGGACGCGACATAAGAAAATTGGTTGAACGTTATGATAATCCGGTGGTAGTGGCACATCCGATTTTGGCGAAGATACTTTTAAAAAAATGCCGCGTTATTTATCAACATGGAGAACTGGCCTGCCCCGCCGAAGCGGTTATTAAAGGAGACCATAAGATATTGGTCCCGCTGGACGATGTCGCCGCGAAATTCGAAAAAGCAGGGGTCGATTCCGGAAATCTGTCGGTAACAGGCCAATGTATTGAAAGCGGGCTGGTCGATCTGGCCGAATCGGCTTTTGAAAAGCGCCTGGAACGCCTTAAAGGTAATAAACATCTTACGGCGGTCCTCTTTTCTTCGGGAGCTTATCCATCCGCCCATTTACGGAAACTCCGCTGTGCTGCACGGTCGCTTTTGCGGGCAGGCCATAACGTTATCTTCTTCGCCGGATTATCATCCCGGATCGCCGATAAGTTCCGCGATTATTTCAATCGAGTCGGTTTTTCTGCCGGTGATAAGGTTGGTGACGATACGCAGCTGCGCATAATCTCATCCGAAAGTCGTCAGGATGAAAATCAGAAAGTAACCGCTCTCTTTAACTTTTTTGATTTCTTTATCGCACCGGCGCATGAGCGAACCAATTGGTCGGTCGGACTGGGACTGCCGCAGTTTATTCCATGCCCTCATATCGGTTCGTATGCTCCTCTTAACGCCGCCATAGCGATTGAGCGCGGAGTCGCGCGGGAGATTGCCGACGTCAGAACCGCCGCGAGTTTTGCAGAAAGCATGAACTCACTGAGACAAAACGGCGAACTGACTGATATGGCCCGCCGGGGATTCGGCCATACCCCAATTGACGGTTTTTCCGGATGCGTCATGGTCCTTCTCGACATGCGTGAACAAAGCGGTTGATGATTGGGCGGGCCGGAATTATATTATGCTCGTAGATTTTGTACGAACGACCGAATCGCTTCATATTCGGGCGAAAAGAGGCGGTTTGACTTAAATACTAATGTCGGTGAATATATGAGATACAGCAGGCTGATTTGGCTGGTTTTGATTCCTTTTCTTTTTGGCGCGGAAGTAGCAACCGCCGCCGCCGTTTTTTATCCGGGTAAGAGCAATGATCGTCTTATCAGTCCCAAAACCCAGGCGTTTGATAGTCCCAATTGGTGTATTGAGGTTCATAAAATAAACAATATGTGGCTGACGATTTCGAACGGGGGCACATTTGGAATAGGTTTTGCCAATTCGCAAATCGATCCGGAAACCGGTCTGCCTGCGCCGTCGTGCGAGTTCCCGGCCAATTCCAATATAACCTACCTTTATGTGGCCGCTTTTTGGGCCGGCGCCGTGGTCGGGCATGATACGCTGGTTTCAGTGGGGGCCGAGGGATACTTTTATGACATCAACGAGTTCTGGCCGCAACCCGGGGAAGAAGGGGCTATTATTCGTCGGAGTAATATGAAGACCTCGCTCGATTATTCGCCCGACGCCGTCTCGGAACAGGATTTCATCTGCAGTTATACCGATACTTTCACCGATCCCGGTCTGACCAGTATCGATCCCATCGACAACCGTCCTCATATTCCGCTTGGCTTGGAAGTCAAACAGCGCACATACGCCTGGAGTTATGACTATGCCGAGGATTTTATAATTTTCGACTACACCATAAAAAATATCAATATCTTTCCGCTTAAGGATATTTACTTTGGCATTTACGTGGACGCTGATGTCTATCATGAATCGCGACAGGGGGGAACGGCATGGAATGATGATATTTGCGGTTATCTTCATTCAGTGCCGTCATCCGATCCGCCCGGTTTCGAAGATACGGTTCGCATCGCCTGGACGGCCGATAACGACGGCGACCCGTCCGAAGTTGGCGGGACGCCTGTTTTTAATTATACCTCGGCGAGGGCTTTGACCGGCACGGCCGTGCTTCGGACACCCAACCCTGATCTGAAATACTCATTCAATTGGTGGATTGCCAACGGCAATCCAACCCTCGACTGGGGCCCGCGCATGGCCGGAACCGAAGAGAAACCGTTTCGCGATTTCGGGACGGGCATGGGTTCGCCCACCGGCGATAAGAATAAATACTATATCCTTTCCAGCAACGAATTCGATTATAATCAGCTTGAATCGGCCATAAGCCATACCAGCGAAGGGTTCATGGCTCCGCCGCGCGATGCCGAGGATTTCGCCGACGGATTTGATGCGCGCTATCTTTTCTCCTTCGGGCCGTTTGATCTCCAGCCCGATGACACGTTGCCGATTACGCTGGCTTATGTGGCTGGCGATTGGTTTCATCAGGAGTCGGACGATTTTATCAAATTCTGGGACGCTTATCAGCCTCGGTTTTATCAGAACCATCTGAGTTTCGCCGATCTCGGAATCAACGCTATGTGGGCGCAATGGATTTTCGACAATCCCGGCGTCGATACCGACGATGACGGCGATTCCGGCAGGGTGCGCTGGGTGATCGATTCGACCAACATGGATTCAACCGGCTTTTTCTATGCCGGTGACGGCGTCCCTGATTTGCGGGGAGCCTCGCCGCCCCCGCCGCCGGAAGTAAGGGTTTTACCGGACTTCGGCAAACTGCGCGTCAGGTGGAACGGGCAATTAAGCGAAAACAATATCGACATATTTTCCGATCTCAAGGATTTTGAGGGGTATCGCGTTTATTACGGCGAGGACAATCGGGTCGGCGATTATGTTCTTCTGGCGACCTACGACCGAGATGATTACAATCTTTACACCTGGGATCCGGTGATGCAGCGCTGGAATATATCCGATATGCCTTTTACGCGCGATTCCATTGAAACGTTATTTGGAGAAGGATTTGATCCCAATTATTTTACGAATCCGGCATCGCCATGTGAGAAGAACGGAGTATTTTACTATTTTCGTCCCCAGGAATGGAACGATTCGAACCTTTCAAACCTGCACGGCATCCATCGCCTCTACCCGGAAGCCGATCTGAACGACCGCGGTGATACTACAGAGGATGGTTATCACCGTATTTACGAGTATGAATATATCATCGAGAATCTTCAACCATCCAAGCCCTATTACGTCACCGTGACCGCTTTCGATTTTGGCAGCCGCAAAATCGCCCTGTCATCGTTGGAATCGGCGTTCAATATAAATTCCGTTCTGGCCTATCCGCTTCCGTCGACTGAAGTGGTGGAAAAGGAAGGGTTGAATGTGATGGTTTATCCCAATCCGTACCGCATTGACGGCGGCTATGCGGCGGCGGGATACGAAAACCGCGATCGTACCAAATCGGCTGAGCGGTCGCGTTCCATTCATTTCTATAATCTGCCTTCGATTTGTACTATTCGTATCTATACCGTCAGCGGCGATCTGGTGCAGGAGATTGAGCATTATCGTCCGGACGCCGGTCCCGACGCGCAGCACGAACGCTGGAATTTAATCAGTCGCAACACGCAGGCGGTCGTCACCGGCATCTATATTTATCATGTTTCATCCTCAATGGGCGAGCAGTTGGGCAAGATTGTGATTATTAAATAGAAAAGCAGTATTTATTAAAAGTGGCCGCAAGTCGGGTTCCGAAGTCGCAGGCGGAGAAAACCGACAAATCGACTAAAACCCTTCCGGCAGCGTATCGCCGCTTTCTCCGATGAGTATAATTGAACTGTCGGTTACTTCATATTGCCAGATATGACTGAGCGAACATACCGGGATGCAATCGCCGCCCCACCGAAATTGGAATTCATATTGGGGAAGATCTACGAATATCCGGCTACCGTCGGCCCCAATGGATACCGCTGAAGCCCATTCCACGCCGTTGGCGTAATTATAAATCTCGGCGATACTGTCGGAATGATAGGGAAGAGCGAAGTTGATCTTCATCTGACGATATTGAGAATACCAGATTACATGGGCGGTATCGTAGAGGTTATTCAGTGAATCGAGGCCGTGATAAGTCCCGGCCTCGTATGCCGCGGCCGTGGCCGCCGTAAGCTGAACGGTTATCCGGCCAGCCGGCCGGTTTTCAAAATGCTTGACCTTGTTCATATCCGGAAACGTATCACGGATAGACCGCAGGTCTTCGTCAATTGTTTTATAAAGAGTTGTATCGGGCAAAAAGGTCGGGTCTACCTGCAGGGTCAGGTGTACCGCTTCGGTATCGCTGTAGTCGAATCTTTTTGGTTTCTCCGGGCCGGTCGAGCTGTCGTCCGAACCGCATCCGGCAGCAATTGCCATTCCGGTCAGGAGAATACAGGTCAAGGTTCTGATATGCGACGATGTCATAAGGCCTTCCCTTATGTAAATTCGGCCAATAGTTGTACAATTTTATGATATATACGGCCTAAATCAAGGCAATTTAAACAGATGAGCGGTACTTGGTTTCCGTGTACGTTATGAAAGTGGGATATCATCGCTACAATATTTTCAATTCGCGGCCTTAGTGCCCTTGATTTATCTACGGCGAGTTTGTATATATAAATTTTTGCCGGAGTAACTGAGGTAGTTTTATATGAAGAGAATATTGGTTATCGGCGCGCTGGGTCAGATTGGGTCGGAGTTGATTATTGCCCTGCGGAGAAAATACGGCGACGACAACGTTATTGCCACCGATGTACGGATGCCGACCGACCGGACCCTGCGCGACGGCGGGCCGTTTGATTTTCTCGATGTCCTTGATGAAAACCATATTACGCGCGTTATGCGGCAATTTAAGGTTGATACTATCTTCCACATGGCCGCTATTCTTTCGGCTGTTGGAGAAACCCGCCCGAAGGTCGCCTGGCGGGTCAATGTCGATGGCCTGTATAATGTGCTCGAAGCGGCCCGGCAGTATAAATGCGCCCTGTTTTTCCCCAGCTCCATCGGCGCTTTTGGCCCGACCACACCCGGGGACAATACCCCCCAGGAGACTATCATGCGGCCTGAGACGATGTATGGTATTACCAAGCTGGCGGGCGAGCTGCTTTGCGATTACTATTTCAAAAGGTTCGGCGTCGATGCCCGCAGCGTCCGTTTCCCGGGTTTGATTTCGTATGAAACTAAGCCGGGCGGCGGTACGACCGATTATGCGGTGGAAATATTTTTCGAAGCGATCCGCCATAAGAAGTACACCTGCTATCTGCGTTCCGATACCTCGCTGGATATGATGTATATGCCCGACGCCATCAAGGCGATGATCGACCTGATGGAGGCCGACGGCAAAAAACTTATCCATCGCAACGCCTATAACATTACCGCCATGAGCTTCACTCCGGAAAAACTCTCAGGGGAGATTCGCAAACATATTCCGGAGTTTGTCATCAATTATGACGTTGACCCTGTGCGCCAGGCGATAGCCGATTCGTGGCCGAACCGCATGGATGATTCCGCTGCCCGTGAAGAGTGGGGCTGGGCGCACGAATACGATCTTCCTCGAATGACAAAAGCCATGATCGAGACGTTATCCCGGAAGCCGGTCGCTTGAATGGCTAAGAGGAAGCTATTTGATCCGGGATTTTATGGCGGAGTAAGATTTTGATTTTCGGCATCGGTATAGACGTAATAGAAGTGGCGCGGGTTGAGAAACAGGTTTGCAGTGAGAATGGCCTCAGAGAGAAACTGTTTACGACCGGTGAAATCGAGTACTGCGAATCGAAAAGATACAGTGCTCAAAACTATGCCGCTCGTTTTGCCGCCAAAGAAGCCTTTATGAAAGCAATGGGAACCTGCGGGCAGGATGCGCCTGCGTTTCGCGAGATAGAAATCGTCAACGATAAACGAGGAAGACCGGCGCTTGTATTGCACGGCAGGGCAGAGGAACTTGTAAAACTGAATAAAATTACAAACATTCAGGTTTCTTTGTCGCATATAAAAGATTTTGCCGGCGCCATCGTTGTGCTGGAGAAGTAAAAAAGGAATGCCAACTATGTCAAACGTGGGATTATACGAAGAAAGAATTAAAGATTTTGATTGGTCGATATCCGAAAAGGAACTTGGGTTCGAGAGGGGCGATGTACTCAATATAGGCTGGTACTGTTCGGACAGGATTTGCCGCATGGGTAAAGCCGATAAGCCGGCTCTTATCTGGGAAGGCGTGGGTGGAGTAGAAAAAATATATACCTTCAACGATATCCGTCTGGCGAGTAACGCAGTTGGCGCTTTTCTCAGAGGCCTGGGAATCAAAAACGAAGACAGAGTTTGCCTTTTCATGGATAAGATTCCGGAATTGTATCTCGGTTTATTGGGTGTCTTGAAGATTGGGGCGATTGCGCAACCGCTTTTCTCGGCTTTTGGCGATGAATCCCTGCATGTTCGGCTTGATAACGCCAAAACAACCGCGATTATCACGCAGAGAAAGCATGTTTCCAAGATTCGAAGAATTATCGGCAAAATGCCGTATCTTAAGCGGATTATCATTGTCGATTATGACGGCCGAAAACCGCTTCAGGAAAGGGAAATAGCTTTCTCTCTGGAGGAATCGACACCTGTTGAGGAGCTTGAAATCTTCCCCACGAAAGCCGACTCGCCTTCGCTACTTCATTACACGTCCGGAACGACGGGGCAGCCCAAGGGGGTCAGGCATGTTCATTACTCGCTCATAGCCCAGTATTTATCGACCAAATGGGTTCTGGATTTGCAGGACGATGATATCTATTGGTGCACCGCCGATCCGGGCTGGGTAACCGGCACTTCTTATGGAATCATCGGTCCTTGGAGTATGGGCGCTACTCAGTGCGTTCAGGACATTGGTTTTTCGGCGGAATCGTGGTATAAATTCATCGAAAAGCGAAAAATTACGGTATGGTATTCTGCGCCGACTGCCATCCGGTCTTTGATGAAAGCCGGAGATGAACTGGTTGCCAGGCATGACCTCTCTTCTCTTCGGCACCTGGCCAGCGTGGGGGAGCCGCTTAATGCCGAAGCGGTCGTATGGTCGGAGAGAGTCTTTGGACGTCCCTTTCATGATACGTACTGGCAAACCGAGACGGGGTCGATAATGCTGACGAATTTCCCTGGAATGAAAATCAAACCCGGGTCGATGGGCAGACCTTTTCCGGGAATCACCGCTGTTGTTCTTGATCTCAAAACATTTGAACCGATCAATGAACCCGGGCGCGTCGGTTTGATAGCATTCAAGCCGGGTTGGCCGTCCATGTTGAGAGGGTACTGGAACAACGAGGTGACCTATAAGGCCAAGTTCAAGAACGGGTGGTATCTTTCCGGGGATCGTTCGAGTATCGATAAGGACGGCTATTTCTGGTTTACCGGACGCGACGACGATGTCATAAATACCGGCGGTCATCTTGTGAGTCCTTTTGAAGTGGAATCGGCGCTTTTGGAGCACGAGGCGGTGGCGGAATCGGCCGTGGTGGCAAAGCCGGACGAAGTCAATATGGAAGTCGTGAAAGCGTTCATAACCTTGAAACCGGGATATACTGCCGACGCCGATCTTGAGTTGAAGATTATGAATTTTATCCGCAAAAAGCTCTCGCCTTTGGCCATGCCCCAGGATATTGAATATGTAAGCGCGCTTCCAAGGACCAGGAGCGGCAAAATCATGAGACGAATCCTGCGCGCCAAAGAGTGGGGTGAAGAGATCGGTGATACGTCCACCCTTGAAGACGACGAGTAAAAGCTGAATTTCAATAAACGGGAGACAGTCATGGAAGAAATGAAAGATATTATCCTGAAGTATGTAATTGACGAGTATCTCGAAGATGAGGACGAAGAAATAAGTTTCGACACGCCGCTGATCTCCGGCGGGATCGTCGATTCCTTCTCCATGGTTTCTTTGAAAAGGTTTCTGGAAAACAAGTACAGTATTTCCATTCCGGACGACAAAGCCACGCCGGAAGCTTTCGATTCGGTCAATAAAATCGTCATCTTAGTGAACGACTTTTTGAAATAATCGGGCAGGCTGCCGGTTCGCTCTGATGACAAAAATGAACAGCGGTCATTGCGAGGTCGTCCCGGCAGCGTGGTAATACCAATGAACACTCGCAATTCAGTATAGCTTGTGATAAGGAGTTGAAAATGGGTTATAGCGACAAGGTCAGAGGGATATATCAAGAGCAGATTAAGGGTATTCACGACGCGGGGATTTTCAAGCAGGAACGATTTATACATTCCTCTCAGGCGGCTGACATCGAAGTGGAGTATCCGACCGGGTCTCCCCTGAAAAAAGTAATCAATATGTGCGCCAACAACTACCTGGGGCTTTCCAGTCATCCGGACGTTGTCAAGGCGGCGCATGACGGATTGGACGCGCGCGGATACGGGATGTCTTCGGTCCGCTTCATTTGCGGGACACAGGATATTCATAATGAACTGGAAAAGAAGGTTACTGAATTTTTGGGGACGGAAGACACCATCCTTTTTCCGTCCTGCATGGATGCCAATGCCGGTGTGTTTGAAGCCATTCTCACCAATGAAGACGTGATGATTTCCGACCGGCTGGTGCACGCTTCGATAATCGACGGTATTCGCTTATGCAGCGCCATGCACGATACTTTCAAGCACTCGAACATGAAGCACCTCGAACAGAAACTTCAGCTTCATGCCGACAAAAGGTTCAAACTCGTTATTACCGACGGCGTTTTTTCCATGGACGGAGACACCGCTAAACTCGACGAAATAGTCGATCTGTGCGAGAAATACGACGCCATGGTTTTTTTGGACGATTCGCACTCGTCCGGTTTTATCGGAAAAACCGGACGGGGAACTCACGAAAAATGCGGCGTTATGGGCAAAATCGATATTATCACGACCACTTTCGGCAAGGCCCTGGGCGGCGCTTCGGGCGGCTGTGTTTCCGGCCGAAAAGAACTGGTTGAGATGTGTCGTCAAAAAGCGCGTCCGTATCTTTTCTCCAACACTATCGCACCGGTCGTCGTTTCCGGCGTTTTGAAAGTGCTCGATATTCTTTCGCAAAGCACCGAGCGCCGAGACAAGCTCGAATCGAACACCAAATACTGGCGAAAGGGCCTGACCGAGGCCGGTTTTGTCCTCAAGGAAGGCGATACGCCGATTGTTCCGGTAATGCTTTTCAACGCCAAACTGTCTCAGGATTTCTCCCGCGACCTGTATGATGAAGGCATCTATGCCATAGGCTTTTTCTTTCCCGTGGTGCCCAACGGTCAGGCAAGAATAAGAACGCAGATTTCCGCCGGTCACGAGATTCATCATCTGGATAAAGCTCTGGACGC
>CAZSYD010000067.1:0-11762 GCA_964611355.1 uncultured Ignavibacteriales bacterium
GAGATTATCGGGGTTATTGACGACATTGCCGACCAGACCAACCTTTTGGCTCTCAATGCAGCTATTGAAGCGGCCCGGGCCGGCGAGCAGGGTCGCGGCTTTGCCGTTGTGGCCGATGAGGTCAGGAAGCTGGCTGAGCGGACCGGCAAGGCGACCGGCGAAATTACCGGGATGATCAAGGGTATTCAGAACGATTCCAATCGGGCCGTGGCTTCAATGGAAGGAGCCGGTAAGCTGGTGGAGGAAGGTAAGGTGCTGGCCGACAAAGCGGGCAACAGTCTCAACGAGATCAATACCGTGGCCCAGCGCGTTACGGATATGATCGTCCAGATCGCCACCGCCTCCGACCAGCAGTCGGCTGCGGCTGAGCAGATATCAAAGAATATGGAGAACATTTCCAACGTGACCAAGGAGACGGCCACCGGCGCCGAGCAGTCAGCTTCCGCCGCCGAAGAACTTAATCGCCAGGCGGAAGGCTTGAAGCAGATGGTCGGCCAGTTCAAGATAAAAGAAAACGCATAAAGGTATCTCGCGCATTTCGTCTTCTTTTTCCGGATAAGAAAGGCGAGCGAATCCATCGCTCGCCTTTCTAAAATCATTGACAGACTACAAAACAGCTATTACTCTGAAACCGGCTGCAAGCTGTTTTCTACTTAAGTAACCGGTATGCCGGATATCATTTCGTAAATCTGAACGATATCGCTTTCTCCGGACAGATTTTGATACATTCCCCGCAGGAGGTGCAGTCCGGGATCGTTTTGGATTTTCCTTCGCGCAGCGGTTTTATTGTCGGGCAGGGGCTTTCTTCTTCGCAGATGCCGCATTCCGTGCATTTGTCGTGATCTATTCGTATTCTTCCGGGAGCTATCTTCTCGCACAACCATGTTAACGCCCCGATCGGGCAGATAAGATAGCAGAAAGGGCGATAGATTATAAGGCTGGCGATTACCAGAACCGACATCATTATTATAAAAATAGTATCGATATTCCAGTGCAGTAGTTCAAAAAAGTTTATCGGTTCATAGACGTTGAAAGCCGAATATGCCGCCCAGAGACCCTGTGAGGTATCGGCGCCAAGTTTTTCGCCAAGATAAAGTATCTGCTCCTTGACCGCGAAGAAGGTCAAAAAGAACATCGCCAGAAGACCCATTCTAAAAGTATTAAAGGCGGTGAAGTTGAACTGTTTCCATTGGAACTTGTGCGGAATTTTATTGACCAGCTCCTGAAGCGCGCCCAGCGGGCAGACCCAGCCGCAGAAAAGCTTCCTGCCGATCAGGCTGGGAATAAAGATGGCCGCAAACATGGCGATAAAGGCCGGGAAGAATTTCCCTTGAGTGAACTTGTACATGAACAGCTTGGTGGTAGCGCACATCGGGCTGGGATGAAGAGGAAAGAAAACCTCAAGTCCGAACAGAACAAAAGCAACCGCCAGCATGGCGATCCTGACCCATCGGCTGATCCGGCGGGTAAAGAGTAAAATGAGCCCGACGATCATTACAATGAGAAAGGCGAGATATTTGCCGCTTAGAAGAAAATCCACCACGCCCGGCGATTGGCGTTTTTGAGCCCCGCGTCCCCGGCCGCCGCCTTGTCCGGTTTTTGAACCGGCGGTTTGGTATGAATGTTCGTTCTCCGATTCACCCGATTGCCGGGTAGTCGAATCGCCAATTTCGGATTGGCCGGGATCTTCCGATGCCTGCGCCATGACCTGCCCGTTGTCCGATATGAACCAGAAAGCCGCCAGCAGGCTCAGGTAAAATATAACCGTGCATAGGGTATTGTTTTTCATGGGTTGAATATATCAGCGAGGTCTTCTTTGTCAATTGAAAACGGGGTAGTCTGAGATGATTATAGCGCGACATGGCAAACTTTCGGGGTAATCGACTCAGGATTTCCCGATCGCCGGGATTGTCGAACTATTGCCATTGATCCGTGTTGAAAAGATTTTTGCATTGACTTGCAAACGGTAAGGGCACCCTCCGACAGAAAATATTCATACAGCTTTTCGACAAGCTGTTTCGTAAAGATGCGTTCTATTGCGCTTTGAAACATTACGTGGAATAATACCGGTGCCGATTATGACGCCTTTTTGAGCGCGGGTAACTCCTCAGTTGATTCCTTGTTCTCAGGCGTTTTAGAAAAAGAGGTTTCCGTGGATTTGGACCCGTTTTGGTTTGACAATCTCAGGGCGCGGAGATTGTCGGTGAACAGTTCCCAGGCCGATTTCTCGGTATTGGCCCTGACTGATATATAGCAACCCCCGCAATCGGTAACGTCGGCAAACTTTTCTATAAGTTCTTCGCGGCTGTCATAGCGCTCGTCGATAAACATGGCGCACGGCGTCAGCCGTCCATCCGGGTTGATCACCAGAAATCTCCTGCCGGCGCGGCAGTTCGGTATATTGCAGTTATTCTCGTAGAAATGGCAATACCGGCGGAATACTTTCTCTGATGTCATCACCGCATGGTAATCGTTGCGCCGGTCGTAGATTTCATCGATGATGGCGTTAAGTTTTTCGGTGTCTTCCGGGTGTCGAAGATTAAACTCGTTATTATGCGTGCGCAGATCTGTATAGATGGAGAAATTCAACTTGGCCCCCCAGCTTCCGACCAGGCGGGCCAGGTCCTTTATGTAAGGATAGTTTTCACGGGTGATGCATGAGTTTATGGTAACGTCGCCATGGCCGTACGACAGAAGCTCCGGCACCAGCCTGTTGATTCGGTTGAACAGGCCGGGGACGCGCCGGTTTTCGTCGTGGCGCTCGTCCGGGAAATCAAGCGATATGGAAAACTGCTTGATACCGGCTTCGCGAAGTTCAAAATATTTATCTTTGGTCAGAAGCGTGGCGTTGGTAATAAGGACCAGAATCGGCGGCCGATTGGGCCGGTAAAGAGCGCGCACGATTTCCGGCAGGTCCTTGCGCCACATCGGTTCGCCGCCGGCGATCTGAATCATGCTGGGCGACAATTCATCACAGATGCGCTTGTATTCCTCGGCGCCGACCGCGTTGTCTTCCACCTTTGGTCCTTTATCGCAGTGCCTGCAGTTGGCCGTGCAGTTGTGCGTAACCTCAAGAGCGACGCAGATCGGCTTCTGAACCATAAGGTTCTTGATCGTACGGGTGGCAATCCTGACCGCCATTGCTGTTGAAATATTTTTTGGCATTTTTTCTTTCGCTTTTGAAGGTTTTCCGGCCACGAGATCATACAACCAAATAAACGGCCGGGAAACAAGTTTGAAAATTTTCCTGTAATACACCGCCGCAAACATGCCTACAAAGGCAGCGATTATAAGCCAGTTGGGAATCTGGAAGGTAAAACCAAGCAGGGCTAAAAGGTAATACCGGGGAAACCGCCCGATAGTCACCGCCCCCAGGTATCTCCAGATCGGATATTTCGAGGCATATACCATGAATTTGAACGGGTAAAAAGGTATCGGCGTAAATCCGGCAATAACAATAGCCATAAACGGCATCTTGTAAAACAGGCGATGCGCCTGCCGGTAGAAGCGATGTGATTTGAACTTGGCTGAATATGACAGGTTCAGGATCGGAGTAAAGAACCTGTAGTCAAGATAAGCGGCCGCAATCGTTCCCAGTGTGGCCGCCGTGGTGAGATGCCAGAGGTTGACGAATTTGCCGTACCAGACCAGAACCGGCTCATGTGGGAAAAGGGAGATGGCGCAATTGGATGGAATCGAGTATAAGAATATGGTCAGAAGGGGATAAACGTTCGGTTTAGCCGCCATCAGATAGACTCCGACCGCGCCAATGATAACCATAACCGCTCCAAAAGCGTAGACTTTCGGAGTCATCACGTCGAATTGTCGCTGTGGTTTGGATTCCATCAGGCCCAAAATGTAGATATCAAATTGTAAAAGTCAAGCGGTTTCGCTCAATAAGAACCCCGAAGGTATTACCGATCAACTTCTTGCCTGTCCGTGTCCGATCTGTTACATTGATATCCAAAAAAACTTCCGGCTTGGCGAGATTTTATTTCTAAGAGTGGAATACCAGCATAAAATGAAACGCCAATATATATATGCCATAACGATTGTTATACTTTTTCTGGCGCTGATGGAAACGGCGGCGCGGATCGTGGAATCACAAATTATTTCTCCGTCCGAGCCGGCCGGTGATCGGCCCGGCTGGCAGCAAAAATTCTTCGGCTCGCTTCTTGACTGGCACGAAAATGACCCGGAGCTTCTCTGGCGTTTCAAAGCAGGCCTGGACAATCCCCTGATCAGGACCAATTCCGACCATCTTCTGGGAGCTGAAATCCCGCATGAAAAAAACCCGAACAGCTATCGTATCCTTCTTCTCGGCGATTCATCGCCGGTCGGCCTGGGGCTGGTTTCACGTCGGCAGGCGTTCGGTGAGATCGCCCGGTACATGCTCGACAAGCGGATAGGCGGAGGTCGACAGGTTGAGTTGATAAACGCAGCCGTCTCGGGTTATACCAGCGAACAGATGGCTCGCTTTCTGGAAATTCGAGGCTGGAGCTACGACCCGGATATCGTTATTCTTTATTGCGGCAATAACGATGCTTCGATTTCCGGGACGCGTTACGATCGGGAAATAATGACGGGTCAGCGATTCAAATCGTTTCGCATCTTTCTGTCCCGGTTGGCGATCTACCGGCTGATGCGCGGCCTGCTTCTCAATCGGCCATCAACTGATGGTAATAGGGAACTTCAGCTAAAGGTCAGGGTTTCGCCCGAAAGATACGGCGAGAATCTAACGAACATATATCAACAGTGCCGACAACATAACCGTCCCCTTATTATTATAAAGCCGCCGGTGCCGTACCTCTGGCCGGCCGGACTGCAGTTCAGACCGTTTATGCATGTTACCGATCGGGAAGGGGAGGTGATCCTCCCCGAGGAAATAGCCCGGATGCTGGGTCGGGAAATCTCTTATTGTCTTGATGAAGAGCGTTTTCGTGAGCTTTACGGGAAGGGTGATGTTTTTACGCAGGCGGTTTACCGTTCCGGTTTTCAGGATACCCTGACTTCGACGGAAGCAATTGAATATTATGCGGACCTGATCGTTTCTGAGCCTGATAATCCGCTTTACCATAACAATCAGGGAGTTGCCTTCTGGCGTAACAATGATTATGAAAAAGCGGATAAAGCATTAAAAAAAGCTCGGCAGCTTTATCAATCGCACCGGAAAAATTCTCCGGCTGCGGAAGCGGCCGGTTCGCCGATACTGTTCAATATCGGAATAAACCTCCTGTCGATGAAAGGGGGCAAGTCGCCGGCTTTATTTGATACGACCGGGATTGCTTTCCGGTATCTCGATTCGGCGCTTCAGGCCGATTATTTTTCCTTACGCATAAAACGAGGCTACTGGCGCGCCATAGACGAGTTGAACGGCAGGAAAGGAATAGCGGTCCTGGATTTGCCGGAAATATTCGCTGCCAACGGCGGTGAAAAACTTTTTATCGATCACTGTCACCCTACGCCCGAAGGGCACAGACTGATAGCGAAGGAGATTGTCGGGACAATAACGGATCATAACTGGTAGATTGCCTGTGCGCCATTGAGCGGAAAAAATCAAAGACCCTGTTTTATTGCAATGGCAGTTCGGCGATTATTTCAGTATTTCAGGAGTTACCATCCAGTCGAGCGACCAGCGCTTATTATCATTTCGAATAAGACAGACTATCCCCGCATTATGGAAAGCAACGGCAGACCTGTCCTGATCGCCGGTCAGAAGCAGCGACGCCAGCCTGTCGAGATGCGGCAGGTGCCCCACGAGAATGATATCTTCCTGCATTCCTTTTAGTCTGTCAACCCAGATAGTCGGGTCTGCCGTCGGATCGAGGCCCTCGGCCTGACTTACTTCCGGCGCTTGTTTGGTGTGCTCCGCCAGGATTTCGGCCGTCTGCCTTGCTCTTAACTTGCCGCTGTGAAAAATCGTTACCGTCTTTAAGCCGACGTTGGTATCGACAAAGGCAGTTATTTTACCAAGGTCAGCCGTTCCTGTTTCCGACAGCGGTCGCTCGGGATCCGCCTCTTTCGGTTTGGCCTGACCGTGTTGAACCAGATAAAGTCTCATCCGCTTTGTCCCTTGCTTTTTGTTTTAGTCAGCGTCTCATCGTTTTTCCATTGAATACGATTACCGATAAATAATGCAATAAAAAGAAAATGCGCGCGATTTCCACTCGGCGGAACAAATCACGTTTCGCGGAGATCGCTCGATATTGACATTGTTTCTCGTGCGCAGTATCATGCCTGAAATTGAATCAACGATTTGAGTTACAGCTTTATGAAATGTCTCTTTTCGGTCGACGTCGAGGACTGGTATCATATCCTGGATATCTCCGGCGCGCCTTTAATATCCGAATGGGACCGGCTGCCGTCGAGAGTGGAAAAAAATTTCCGGCGGCTGCTTGATGTATTAAATGCGAAAAACGTAAAGGCCACCTGCTTTTTTCTGGGATGGATTGCCGAGCGTTATCCGCGGCTGGTCACGGAAGCGCATAACCGGGGTCACGAGATTGCTTCGCACGGATACTCGCATAAGTTGGTATATGAAATGACGCCTCGGGAATTTTTTGAAGACGCTTCACGTTCAAAAGCGATCATTGAGGATATAATCGGCCAGCCGGTAACCGGTTTTCGCGCCCCCGGGTTTTCGGTTACGGAAGCAACGCCGTGGTTTTTCGAGATGCTTGTCCGGGCCGGGTACCGATACGATTCATCGGTTTTCCCCGCGAAACGCGGACACGGCGGCATGAAATCAAACAGATTTTCGCCGTACCGGGTTGGCGAGGTCTCCGGCGGGCTTATTGAATTTCCTCTTACGGTTACGAAAGTATTCGGCCGCCGCGTGAGTTTTTTCGGCGGCGGCTACCTGAGGCTGTTTCCTTATTCGGTTATAAGGAGGATGGCCGGCAGGGTGCTGAAAGAAAACCGGCCGGTGATCTGGTACATCCATCCCCGTGAGATTGATCCCGATCATCCCCGCCTGCCTATGAATTATTTCCGCCGATTCAAATCTTATTGCAATCTGAAATCGACCGAGACAAAAATAATAAAACTGCTTGGCGATTTTGAATGGATGAGGTTTTCCGATTATATTAGCCTTGACACCGGACTGCGGGAGATGCGATGACGGCAAAAAAAAACGCCTCCGATTTTTTTGATTCATACGCCCATGACTTCGACGCCATCTATGGGCATAAAAATAGCTTCATTAACCGATTGATTAACCATTTCTTCCGCAGGAGTATGAGGCTCAGGTATCGGAAAACGATTGAAGAATGTTTGCCGGTTGAAGGCAGGACGGCTCTTGATATCGGCTGCGGGCCGGGGCATTACTGTATAGCCCTCGCCCGGCGGGGGATTGATGAAGTGTGGGGGATAGATTTTGCTCCCGCTATGATTGAGCTGGCTCAGCAAAAAGCCAAGGCCGCCGTGGTAAGTGAAAAGTGCAGGTTTATCACGGGTGATTATTTGGGCTATAAATTTGACAGAAAATTCGATTATTGCGTCCTCACCGGATTTATGGATTATGCCGCCGATCCGGAGCGGGTTATAAGTAAAACTTTATCTTTGACAACTTCAAAAGCGTTTTTCAGTTTTCCCGCCGCCGAAGGTTTTCTGGCCTGGCAGAGGCGGGTCCGTTACAAGGGGAAATGCGATCTCTATATGCACAGCCGCGAAGAGATCGAAAAGCTGTTTTTGGGAAAATCGTGCCGGGATATAGGAATTGAAAAAATCAGTCGGGACTATTTTGTGACGGTTTTGATGGAATAAAGAAACAGAGAATATTCATTTACGAATCGACGAACCTTATATTGCGCATCAAACCCTTGTATTTGGCCCGTTTGACAGCCGAACCGCGAAAAAGTTTTTGATAACGTTCTTCCGTCAATGTCCGCCACTCATCATCAGTCATCGCGAAAATCTCCGCCAAAGGCGTAAATTCCGATTCCCGGTGCGGTCCGGAGAAGCGGTTAAAGGGACAGACATCCTGGCAAATATCGCAGCCGAATATCCAGCCCTTATATTTACCTGTCAATTCTTTGGGTATGGCTTCTTTTAATTCAATAGTCAGATAAGATATGCATTTGGCGGCGTCCAGAACGTACGGTTCCACGATTGCGCCGGTGGGGCAGGCGTCGATACATCGCCGGCATTCCGCGCAATGATCAGCCGTCGGCCGGTCGTACTCCAACTCGATGTCGAGTAAAATCTCGGACAGAAAGAAAAAACTGCCGGCACGAGAGGTCAGCAGGTTGGTGTGTTTCCCGATCCATCCTAGGCCGGATCGGACCGCCAAGGCCTTCTCCATTACCGGGGCGCTGTCAACGCAGGCGCGGGCATTGACCTCGCCCAGTTCTTCCCGGATATAGTCAATAAGTCTATTCAGTTTTTTACTTATGACTCGATGATAATCACGGCCATAAGCATACTTTGATATTACGAATTTGCTTTTTGGTGCGAGCGCCGGGTGTGGGTAGTAATTGTACATCAATGACACTACCGACCTGGCCTCCGGCATCAGGCGACGCGGATCGACGCGCATATCGAAGTTATCGGCCATGTAAGCCATATCTCCGTTCATGTTCCGCCGCAACCAGAGCTCCAGTCGGGAAGCTTCAGTCTCAAGAAACCCGGCTCGCGATATCCCGCAACCGGCAAAACCAAGCTCACCGGCCAATCGCTTGATAAGCCGCGTTTGCGCCGTTTTATCCATTCTGGCTGACCTGCGCGCCTTGTGTTATTGTTTATTCGTTATCGTCGTATCAATCAATCAAAATCATATCAAAAGTCAAGTTCCTCAAACAGGTCGGCTATGATCCGGAGCAGTATTATCTTCGTTCTCTTACCTCGGTTTGAGGCTGGTCGCGACCGATGGCGCCGCCGGGTTGATCGAGACAACTGTGAAAGGATTATCTTTATCCGGATAGAACTGCCGGACAAAAAACCGGAGCTAAACAAATGAACCAATTTTACACAATTATTCTTGCACTACCCATGAAAACAAATAGTTGACATATTGGCAATTAACTCTATCTTCTTTAACATACTCCGCATACGCGTCAATGGAGAAACAATGAAGCGAGACCTGTGTACCCCGATAATAGTCATGGCAGTAATTTCTCTAAATCTGTTTTCCCTGACCGGCACGCTCAATGCCGAAGCCATCTTTGCCAATCATCTTGCCGTCGGCGAATTCGACCTTATCCCGGATTCGGTCGTCGATAATATCGGCAATGACTATCACATTTACTACGTGCACACCTCGCACGGCAGCCAGATAATGACCGGGCTGACCATGCTGCAGGCCGAAGACGCCAAGTACGATCCGCCGTATTTTTACCAACAGGGCGACGATCTCGGACACAACGGAGATACGTCATGGGTACCGAATACGCGCACATATCTTAACACTCATCCCGAATGCAACGTGGCGATGTTTTCCTGGTGCGGCGGCGTTTCGGACAATACCGAAGAAGGTATCGATATCTACCTGAACAAAATGCGGGAGTTGGAGGCGGATTACCCCGACGTTACTTTTATATATATGACCGGGCATTTGGACGGCACCGGGCCTGACGGCAATCTTTACCGGCGCAACAACCAGATTCGCGATACCTGCCTTGGCCGTGGCAAAATACTTTTTGATTTTGCGGACATTGAAAGTTACGATCCCGACGGCGTCTGGTATCCGGATGAAAGCGACTACTGCCACTGGTGCTACGAATGGTGCGCTTCGCACTCCTGTCTCACCTGCGGCTCATGTGCTCATTCGCACTGTTTCAACTGCTATTTGAAGGGAAAAGCCTTCTGGTGGATGATGGCCAAACTTTCCGGCTGGCAGTCAACGGTCGATACCTGCGGCAACGCCAACGGCGACGGACAGATAAACATCGGAGACGTTGTTTATCTTGTGGAATACGCTTTCCGCGACGGTCCCGCGCCGGATCCCTACGAAGCGGGCGACGCCAACTGCGATATCAACGTAAATATCGGCGACGCGGTCTATCTGATTAATTTCATATTCAAGGACGGACCCGAACCATGCGCCTGTTGTAAATAAGAGAGAAAAGCCAACTACAAAAAAAGAGCCGCTGCCGGAGGCTCTTTTTTTGACCTGCATCGTGAGATGAATTTTATTTCCTGGCGTCGATATCGTATTTTTTGATCTTATCGAATAATGTAGTATAGTCGATTTTCAGGACCTGTGCGCAGCGGCGTTTGTTGCCGCGGACCTGGTTGAGCACCCTGATAATGGCCGCCCGTTCGGCCTGACCCTGGGCGTGCGCGCCGATCTCTTTCAGCCCGGCCCCTTCCCGCAGACGGATTTCCTGGTTGCTTGAAATCCTGATGGCCAGATGTTCCGGTTTGATCTTCTTGCCTTCACAGAGGATAATCGCGCGTTCGATCGTATTCTCCAGTTCGCGGACGTTACCCGGCCAGTGGTACTTGTCCATCATCGCCAGGGCTTCGCGCGAGAGGGACTTCGGCTTCTTGTTCATCTCCCGGCAGTATCGGGCAATGAAATAGTCGGCCAGCGCCGGAACGTCATCCTGCCGTTCCCGAAGAGGCGGAACCGTGATGGGAAAAACCGACAATCGATAATAAAGGTCTTCGCGGAATTTTTTCTGGGTAACCATTTCTTTCAAGTCGGCGTTGGAAGCGGCAATAACTCTGGTATCGATCTTGGTGGAGCGGGTTCCTCCCAGTCTTTCGATCATTTTTTCCTGCAGAACCCGGAGGAGTTTCGCCTGCAGTGCATAATCCATATCGCTGATCTCGTCAAGGAAAATCGTGCCGGCATCGGCTATCTCGAATTTACCGATCTTGCGCGCGACCGAACCGGTAAAAGCGCCCCGCTCCGACCCGAACAGTTCGTTCTCCAGCAGGTCTCGCGGAATAGCCGCGCAGTTGATACCGATAAACGGTTTGTTTTTCCTTGAGGACAACTTGTGAATCGCCCTGGCATACAACTCCTTTCCGGTACCCGACTCACCCTGCAGCAGAACCGAAGTATCCGATGCGGCCACTTTTTGGACCAGCTTGAGAGATTCGATAGTCTTTTCATTCCGGCCGATGATCTCGCCCATACCCAGCCGCTCGCCAAGCTCCTCGCGCAGGACTTCATTTTCGGCGACAATCCTCTGGCTCCGGAGCGCCTTATCGACCAGAACCAGCATATGGTCGGTATCAAACGGTTTGGTGATAAAATCGATGGCGCCGTTTTTCATGGCCGACACGGCGATTTCAATCGTCCCGTAGGCGGTCATGACAATCACCGGCAGGTCGTTGTTTATATCCTGCAGGCCGGAGAGAACCTCAAGGCCGTCCATATCCGGCATTTTAAGGTCGGTGATAACCAAGTCGAACGCCTTTTCGCGCGCTTTTGCGATCCCCTCAGGCCCGCCGGCCGCCGTATCGACGTTATGACCCTCCTCGACCAGGGTCTGCGACATCATCTTGCGCATCGAGTCTTTATCGTCAATAACCAGAATAGATGACATTTTATCTCCTGCCGGTTGAGAGATTGTTACCTGCTCGTCCTCTGTTCTGATTATCGGCTTTTTCCCATACCGCTCAATCACAAAGCCTGTTCTATTTTAGCACAATTTGATAACCGACAATAAGTTAAGAGGAAAGGCCGGTAGAAATTACAGATGCTTCATGATCCAAGCTACAGCCTTGGCCGTTCAAATAAATTCCGTGTATTACACTGTCTGATAATCATTACGGACGAAATGGGTTTGTTTTGTCATATTTTACTTTTCGTT
>CAZSYD010000068.1:0-10832 GCA_964611355.1 uncultured Ignavibacteriales bacterium
CAATTCGGTTGACCATCCCCGCCTTTCAGTTCCCGACCAAGAAGAGATTCTGATTTCATAAAAGGATTCCTGTCTTCTATCTCGCTTGAAACGAAACGCTTTGAAAAGCTTCTACAAACCAGGGATATTATCACCAAAAAATTTCCATATAACTACTTTTCCCGCTTGATTTTTCTTGATTTGCGATTATATTTACCGGCTGCTATGGCGGTATCGATTAAGCTGTCTGCTTTCAAGGGGAAAATTATCGCCATCGACGGCCCCGCCGGGTCGGGCAAATCGACGACGGCGAAAACCTTGGCCGAGCGGCTGGGGTTTACCTACCTTGATACCGGCGCGATGTACCGTGCGGTGGCTCTTTTTGCCCTCAGGCATGGCGTCTCTTTTGAAGACGCCAACGCCCTTGAGCAGATTGTGGCCAGGGTAAGAATTAGGTTCAGGCAGGATAAAAAGAAAGGGCAGTTGATTTATCTTAACGGCAAAAACGTCACCGAAGCCATCCGGTTGCCGGAAGTAACCCGTGGATCGTCGGCGGTGGCTGTGCATCCCGGAGTTCGCCGGGAACTGGTGAAAAGGCAGCAGAAGATGGCCAGAAAAGGGAGCGTCGTCGCCGAGGGGCGCGATACGACTTCGGTTGTTTTTCCGCGGGCTGATTTGAAGATTTATCTTACTGCTGACCTGGAAAAGCGGGCGCAAAGGAGGTTTCTGGAAGCGATGCACATGGGAGAATCGACTACGGTTGAGCAACAGGAGAAACTTCTGAGAGAACGAGACAAAAACGATTCGGGTCGCAAAGATTCGCCGCTCAAACAGGTCGGGGATGCGATCATGGTCGATACTTCGTCGCTGACGATTGAAGAACAGGTGGAGACGATTATACAACATGCCCGAAAGGCTTTTGTACTGAAGAGATGAGATGGCTTGCGTATTGGATAATTTGGTGCCTGGTCAGATCGTCGATCCGGATTCTGTTCGGCTTCAAGATAATCGGCAGCGAAAATATCCCAAAGGAGGAGCCATTTATTCTGGCAGTTAACCACCAATCATACGTGGATCCTCCGGTGGTGGCCGTAGCGGTACCAAGAATTATGCACTTTTTCGCTAAAGACGAACTTTTCGATAAATTTTTTCTGGGGCGCTTGATTACCTTGTTAAACGCTATACCGGTTCACCGCGGAGCTTACGATCCGCAGGCGATAAACCGCAGTCTGGAGGTTCTTTCGGGCGGCGGCGGGCTTATATTTTTCCCCGAGGGGACGCGGGGTAACGGTCGGGAGTTTTTGAAACCGAAACCGGGCATAGGCCTTATCGCCAAGCTGGCGGAAGTCCCGGTGGTCCCGGCCTTTTTGTATCGAACAGATCGTTTGCTAAGGGCGTTTTTTGCGCGGAAGCGAGTGAAAATATTTTTCGGCCCGGCCATTCCCACTGAAAAAATTGAAAAGTTTTCGAACGACAAAGACGGTTATCGCTTGCTGGCGGAGTATGTGATGGAGCAGATCGGCCAGTTGAGAAAGCTGGCTTTGGCGAGTTAACAGGGCAGGAAGAAAACGGGTGACATAATTTGAATTGAAACGTTCTTAACAATACGGACCGCAACGCCGACAATTAGAATAATACCTCCGGCTGCGACCGGAGAGTAAATAGAGATAAAGGAGGACTTCTTAACATGGCTGATGCCAAAACGAAAACAAAATTGACTGCCGGAAAGACTGGAGGTGAAAAGGCAAAAAAGAGTAAAACCAAAACCTCGAGAGCCAAAAAGACCAAAACGGCCAAGGCCAAAATGGTAAAAACCAGGGCGGTTGAAGAAAAGAAAAAGACCACCAGAAAAACAACGGAGATTGAGAGGGTTATTACCGAGCGGAAACGCCGCATAGCGGAAAAGGCGACTCAACGGGCGAAGATGGTTGTCGAGCCGAAATATGAGCCGGAGCCGATTCAATCGATGAAGCTGACGGAGCTTGATGCGGCTGAATATGACGCCGATGAATACGAGCAAATGATGGCGATGTACGACGGTACTATCCAGGATATCAAGGAAGGTGAAATCGTTCCTGGTACGGTAATCGGCATAACCCGAGAGGATATTATTGTCGATGTCGGTTTCAAATCCGAAGGTATCATCCCGATAGGCGAATTTACCGGCGATGTCAATATCAAGATCGGCGACAAGATTGACGTTTACCTCGATGCGGTTGAGGATCAGAATGGACAGCTTGTGCTTTCCAAGCAAAAAGCGGATTTCATGATGGTCTGGGATAGGATCCGCGTCTCGCATGACGCAGGCGAACTGGTCCGGGGCAGGGTCAAACGGCGTATCAAGGGCGGTGTTGTGGTTGATGTCATGGGCGTGGATGCCTTTTTGCCGGGCTCGCAGATCGCTCTTCGTCAGGTGCCTGATTTTGACGCCCTCATCGGCCAGGAGATGGACGTCAAGATCATCAAGCTGAATAAAAGCCGGCGTAATATCGTTATCTCGCGACGTGTGGTTCTTGAGGAGGAACGCAACCAGTTGCGCGATCAGCTTCTCAGCGAGATTGAAATCGGGCAGTTGCGCGAGGGTGTGATCAAGAATATTACCGACTTCGGCGTGTTCATTGATCTTGGTGGCGTGGACGGGCTGTTGCATATCACCGATATGTCCTGGGGGAGGATGCGGCATCCGTCTGAGATGGTTCAGTTGGGCGACAAGCTGAAGGTTAAAATCCTCGATTTTGATGAAAAGACGTCCCGCATTTCGCTCGGCATGAAGCAGTTGACGCCGTATCCGTGGGAAAACATCGAAGAAAAGTACCCTATCAATAAGAGAGTCAAGGGAAAGGTAGTTTCCATTACCGATTACGGCGCTTTCGTGGAGTTGGAGAAAGGCATTGAGGGTCTGATCCATATATCGGAGATGTCCTGGACTCAGCATATCAAGCACCCTTCCAAGATTATGAGTCTTGGCGATACGGTTGAAGCGGTGGTGCTGTCGGTCGACAAGGAAAACGAAAAGATTTCGCTCGGCATCAAGCAGATGGAACCCGATCCGTGGATCGCTGTCCATGAGAAATACCCGGTTGGCTCGGTTGTCAGAGGTAAAGTGCGGAATTTGACCGCTTTTGGAGCCTTTATTGAGATTGAAGAAGGGATCGACGGCCTGGTCCATATCTCCGATATGTCCTGGACCAGGCGCATACAACATCCTTCGGAAATCATGAAGAAGGGTGCGGCCATTGACGTCAAGGTTCTCCGGATTGATTCCGAGAACCGGCGGGTTTCCCTGGGGATTAAGCAGCTTAAGGAAGATCCATGGCCGGCATACGCCAAAAAGTATGGCGTTGGTAATGAAGTCCTCGGGGTTATTACGCGCGTTATGGATCGTGGCCTGATGGTTGAGCTCGACGGCGAGGTGGAAGGATTTGTGCCGGCCAACCAGCTTGGCAAGGAAGGTATGAACAAACCGACTGAGACTTTCAAAGACGGCGAGCAGATTCCTCTGAAGGTGGTCGAATTCGATCGCGCCGCCCGTAAGATCGTCGTGTCGCTTTCGGCCTATTTTGAAAAGCGCGACCGCGAGGAGTACGAGGCTTTTCTGGCCAAACGGCTGACTCAAAGCGTCAGCATGGCCGACGTTGCAGGCGACAGCATTTTTGCAGTCCCGACCGGAACTGCTGAACCGAAGGAAACCCCCGCCGAACAAGAGCCCATAGAACAAACTCCGCCTGAACCGGCTCTCGATAATGAGGCTCCGAAGGCTGAAGCTTCTGTGCCTGAATCCTCTACTGATCCCGAAGGATCTGCAGAGACTGAACCCGAACCGGAAGAAAGCGGGCCTGAGGCTTTGGCCGATCAACCGGCGGATGAGAAACCTTCCGAGGAAACTCCTTCGCAGGAAACCGCATCCGGAGAGGAAATGACCGACGAATAATTCGGCACAGCCATGTTTATTCAGATAAAGGCCCGATCTCCCGGGCCTTTTTTATTCATAAAATAGCGGATTGAAGCATGCCGATAGTTAAAACCGAGGTTGACATTAACACCCAAACCCTTTATTAATGGGCCGTGAACGGCATCAACAATACCATTCGGCAGTTCTGTTTTGGTCTGATCTTTCTGGTATTGACAGTATCATTTATTCAAGCCGATTCAACTGATACTTCAATAGATTCAACGGTCGCTAAAGAAGCCAAAACCGATTCGGTTACCGTATCAGCCGCCTCACCCGGAATTCCGGAAGAACCTCCAGACGTCTCGGGAACGCAGTCCGACTCGGGGTCTCTTTTTCAGACTAAGCGGATTAACGCCTTGGTTTTAATGACAATTTTCTCGGTTGTTATTCTTCTTTATACGAAATGGGCCAAAGCCGGAAAGCCGCTTTTCGTCAGGAAAATAAGCGGCCTTGATCAGGTTGAAGAAGCGGTGGGACGCGCCACCGAAATGGGCAAGCCGGTGCTGTTTATTCCCGGATTACAGGAAATCGACGAGATCGAAACAATCGCCGGTATTTCGATTTTGGGCCAGGTGGCCCGCATCACCGCCCGTTATGATACGCCGCTTATGGTTCCGGTTCGGTATCCGATGGTTCTGGCCGCCGGGCAGGAGGTAGTTGAGCAAGCGTATATCGAAGAGGGCAAGCCGGACGCCTGCGATAAGGATACCGTTCGTTACGTGGCCGGCGAGCAATTCGCCTTTACCGCTACCGTCAACGGCCTGATGATGCGGGAACGTCCCGCCACAAATATTTATATGGGCGCTTTTTTCGCCGAGTCGCTTCTTCTGGCCGAGACCGGTAACGCCGCCGGATCGATTCAGATCGCCGGCACCGCCCAGCCGGCGCAGTTGCCCTTTTTTATCGCCGCCTGTGATTATACCCTGATGGGCGAGGAGTTGTATGCCGCTTCGGCTTACCTGTCGCGCGAACCGCTTCTCCTGGGCGGTTTGAAAGGCCAGGACTGGATGAAGCTGCTTTTTGTCGTCCTGATTTTGCTGGGCGTTCTCCTGGCCGGTCTCAGTATGGGCGATTGGTACCTGTCCCTTTTTGAGAGTGTGTAAATGAAAACGACGTTTCCGGCTGTAATCGCTTTCTTTTCAGGATTGGTGATGATTGTGGCTTTCTTTTTCAATCCGGAAAGAAGTTTTGTCGGCGGACTGGAGTCGGAAGTGTTGAGTTGGGTAACGATCGTCGGCGGTTTTACCCTGCTTCTGGGCGTGGTTTCGCTGGTAAGAGTCAACTATTCGGCGGTCAAAAGGAAAAGCGAAGACTGGATATTCAAGCTGGCGACGTTGATTTCCGTATTTGTCATGGCTATTCCGGCCATACTCCCGAAAAATGTGTCGTCTCTTTTCGGGCGGGACGTCGGCTCCATTTACGACTGGCTGTTTAATTATGTCGATGCGCCCATGATGTCGACCATGTTCGCCATGCTGGCCTTTTATATCGCCTCGGCCGCCTTTCGGGCTTTCCGGGCGCGCAACGCCGAAGCGACCCTGCTTTTGGTAACCGCCACGCTGGTCATGCTGTGGCGGGTGCCGATGGGTGAGATAGCCTTAAAGAGTATCCATGCGAACCTGCCATATCTGATTAACACCTACATCATGAACGGCGCCAACCTGGCGGTCCAGCGCGGAATAATTATCGGCGCCGCCCTGGGAGCGGCGGCCATGTCGCTGCGGATTATGCTCGGCATTGAACGAACCTACATGGGGAAATAAAACCAATGCAGATATGGCTGATACCGGCATATATCCTTTTAATTCTTACCGGCGTTTTTCTGCTTTACCTGGCCTTTAAGACCGAAGACCGCCGATATATCTATCTGGCAGTGGCTTTCTACGTTATTTTCCCCGTGCTGATAACACTTAAGCTTCCGATCGATATTTCTCCCGAAGCGAGGCAATTATATGATGCCGTAGAATCGCTTCCCGATTCATCAACCGTGCTTCTGACCTTTGATTATTATCCTTCGACAGTGGCAGAAACCGAACCGATGTCGCGGGCGGCGCTGCGTCACCTTTTCGGCAAAGACTGCCGAGTGTTGACTTTGACTACTGTTCCGCTGGGCGGGCCGTCTATCGCCGAAAGAGTAACTCGTGAGATAGCCAAAGAATTCGGCAAGGTATACGGAGTTGACTATGCCAATCTGGGGTTCAAGTACAATTATGTTGCGGTACTGAAAGGTATGGGCAATTCCATCGAGGCTATCTATCCGGCCGATAATTCCGGGACTCCGTTGTCCGAAATACCGATGATGGCAGATATTAAAAACTACAATGATATAGACTTCATTTTTCTGGTATCCGACAACGGCGTGGTCGATTACTGGATATCGATTGTCAATGCCCAGTATGGTATTCGGGTCGGATCGGGCGTAACCGCGGTGATGGCTCCCAAGTTTTACGCTTATATCGGATCGGGACAGATGACCGGACTTCTGGGCGGCATGAAAGGAGCGGCGGAATATGAATTGCTGGTTCATAAGCCGGATACGGCGGTCAAAGGCATGACTGCGCAGTCGCTGGTGCACCTGTTTATTATCCTGTCGGTGATAGCGGGCAATATCGTTTTCCTGAGCGGTAAAAGGCGGCGCAAGAGGGGGGCGGCGTGAACCTGGTTGATTTCCTGCAAATCTGGATTATTGCCTTTTTTACTCTGTCGCTTTTCTCGTTTCTTTACCGCGATAACCCATTTTACAAGCTGGCGGAACATATCTTTGCCGGTCTTTCGGCCGGTTATTACGTCGGTCTGATCTGGCATTCGATCATCCTGCAGCAGATGATTAACCCGATGTTCGACAATGGGAAATGGTACCTGGTTTTTCCGGGTCTTCTGGGTGTTTTAATGTTTTCCCGCTTTTTCAAAAAATATCACTGGATCAGCCGCATTTCACTGGCCTTCGTAATGGGCAATACCGCCGGGATATTTTTGCTTTCCGAACTGCACGGCAAGGTGCTTCCTCAAATGCAATCCACGATGAACTCGCTTGTCCCGGGGCGCGGGGTCGGCGGTTATATTCTCGGACTGATTGTCGTGGTAGGGGTGCTGTCAACTTTACTCTATTTTTACTTTTCCAGGGAGCACAAAGGACTGCTGGGCGGAACGGCTAAAGTCGGTATCTGGTTTATTATGGTCTCTTTTGGAGCGCACTTTGGTTATACCGTCATGGCGCGAATTTCGCTTCTTATCGGTCGCGTTCAGTTTCTCATTAATGATTGGTGCGGAAGTATCATCGGGCTTTTTTCCTGATTTCGGCTTATCTCGCGAGCGGCAAAATGCGAATTGCCCGGCAGGAAGTAACGCCCCTTGATAAGTTTTATATTGGCGATTGTATTTATTCTTTGCTATATTTTAAGATTAATTAAACGAACGGGAAGACGACCTGATGAAAGTGATAATTCCTGCGGCGGGAGTGGGAACCCGTCTAAGGCCGCATACGCATACCATTCCAAAAGCCCTGCTGCACGTTGCCGGTAAGCCGATCCTGGCCTATATTCTGGATTCCGTCGCCCGGTTGTCGCCGGAGGAAGTGATCATCGTTACCGGTTTTTTGGGTGATAAAATTCAGAAATACGTCTCGAAGCATTATGACCTTAACGCCAGATACGTGAAGCAGGAGAAATTGCTGGGGCTGGGCCATGCCGTTTATACGGCGCTTAACGGTTTTGATGGCGGCCCGACGTTGATAATGCTGGGCGATACCATCGTCGAAACCGATATTAAGGCATTTATCTCCAAAGGAGAAAATGTCCTGGGACTGACGCCGGTTGATGACCCACAGCGGTTTGGCATAGCCGAAGTCGAGAATGGCCATGTTGTCGAACTGGTCGAAAAGCCTGCCAAGCCGAAATCGAACCTGGCCATTATCGGCCTGTACTATGTCAACGACGGCGCCGTTTTGAAAGAGCATCTCGACCGGTTGATTACCAGCGACAGAAAAACAAAGGAGGAATATCAGTTGACCGACGCCCTGCAATCAATGATTGATGCCGGAGTCAAATTTAACGCTTTCTCCGTTGACGGTTGGTTTGACTGCGGCAAAAAAGAAACGCTGATTGCCACGAACCGTCACCTCCTTGAAAAGCTGCAATTGCCGGTTCCCATAGAAGGTTCGGTGATTATTCCGCCCGCATTTATCGCGCCTACGGCGGTGATTGAGTCGTCGGTTATTGGTCCTTATGTTTCGGTTTCCGATAAGGCGGTGATCAAAAAGTCGATAATTCAAAATTCCATTATCGATTACGGCGCGCGGGTGGAAAACGCCTTAC
Source organism: uncultured Ignavibacteriales bacterium (assembly GCA_964611355.1). GTDB lineage: Bacteria > Zixibacteria > MSB-5A5 > GN15 > JAAZOE01 > CAZSYD01. The sequence continues at coordinate 8,245 of CAZSYD010000068.1, forward strand.
TGCATGATTCGCTTATCGGACACAAGGCCATTGTCTCCTGCGATTTCAGGGCGTTGAACGTGGGCGATTCGTCGGAAATAGAGCATTTTTAACCGTAAAACGTTGGGGGTAATATCATGAGTCCCGGTAATTTTCTTTTCACGTCCGAATCGGTGACGGAGGGGCATCCCGACAAGGTATGCGATCAGATTTCCGATGCCGTGCTTGACGCCGTTTTAATGCAGGACAAACACGGGCGGGTGGCCTGCGAAGCGTTCGTGAGCGTGGGGCTGGTAATAATCGGTGGGGAGATCACTACTTCGGCTTACGTGGATATACACAACCTCTCCAGAAACCTCCTGAAAGAAATCGGGTATACCAATTCGAAGCACGGTTTTTCCGCCGAGGGCTGCGCCATCCTTAATGCGATCGGTTCCCAGTCGCCTGATATCGCGCAGGGGGTTAATATCGGCGGTGCGGGAGATCAGGGACTCATGTCCGGATACGCCTGCCGGGAAACGGAAGAGTTGATGCCGATGCCGATTATGCTGGCGCACAAGCTGACTATGCGACTGGCGGAAGTGCGCAAGAAAGGCATCCTGGGTTATCTTGGACCCGACGGCAAATCGCAGGTGACCGTACGCTATATCGATAACAAACCGGTTTTAGTCGATACGGTGGTGATCTCGACACAGCATACTGAGGATATTCTTGACGATACCGGCGATAAAATTACCGAAAAGGCGCGCCGGGAAATAATCGATCAGGTCGTTAAGCATGTCGTCCCGGATTCGATGCTTGACGATAACACCAAGTATTATATCAATCCAACCGGCAAGTTTGTCGTTGGCGGCCCACAGGCTGATACCGGCATGACAGGGCGAAAAATTATTGTCGATACTTACGGCGGAATGGCATCGCATGGCGGCGGGGCGTTCTCCGGCAAAGATCCGACCAAGGTGGACCGTTCGGCATCATATATGACCCGTTATATCGCCAAGAACGTGGTTGCAGCGGGACTGGCCGACAAGTGTAATATTCAGTTAGCCTATGCCATTGGAATTGCCGAACCGGTATCGATTATGGTATGGGCAGATCGAACCAATAAGATCGAGGAATCGCGGATATCGGAGTTGATCCGTAAGCATTTTGACCTTACGCCACAGGGCATGATTGAATCGCTTGATCTCTTGCGGCCGATTTATTGCAAGACGGCTGCTTATGGTCATTTTGGGCGGGAAGGACCTGAATTTACCTGGGAGAAAACCGACAAGGCCAAGGATTTGGCCCGTGACGCATAAAGCGCATAATACGTGGATAGAATGAAATTGAAAGGGCAGGGATACGGAATGACGGAATGTGATATAAAGAATATCAAGCTGGCCCCGGAGGGAAAGAAAAGAATCGAATGGGCGGATGCTCATATGCCGGTGGTGGCCAAAATCAGAGAAAGATTCGGCAGGGAAAAGCCGCTCAAAGGATACAACCTTGCCGCGTGTCTGCACGTGACTACCGAAACGGCCAATCTTATGCGGACCCTAAAGGCGGGCGGCGCCAATATCGCTTTATGCGCCTCCAACCCGCTGTCAACGCAGGACGACGTGGCGGCATCGCTGGTCAAAGATTTCGGCATTTCGGTTTTCGCCATAAACGGCGAGAATAACAAAACCTATTACAAGCATATCCATCAGGTACTCGATATCGGGCCGCATCTGACTATGGATGACGGAGCCGACCTGGTGTCAACGCTTCATTCGAATCGCCGGGAGTTGCTTGACAATGTTATCGCCGGTACCGAAGAGACGACCACCGGTGTGATTCGTCTGCGGGCGATGGCCAAAGATGGTGCGCTGGCCTGCCCGGTAATCGCCGTCAACGACAGCAAGACCAAGCATTTCTTCGATAACCGTTACGGTACCGGACAATCGACAATCGACGGGATCGTGCGCGCCACGAATTTCCTGATTGCCGGTTCGACGGTAGTGGTGGCCGGATACGGCTGGTGCGGCCGGGGTCTGGCTGTTCGCGCCGCCGGTATGGGAGCGCACGTAATCGTTACCGAGGTTGACCATGTTAAGGCGCTGGAAGCGGCTATGGACGGTTTCCGGGTGATGCCGATGAACAAGGCGGTATCGGAAGGTGATATCTTTGTGACGCTGACCGGCGATATCAACGTTATCCGCCCGGAGCATTTTATAAAGATGAAAGACGGCGCGATTATCTGCAACAGCGGTCATTTTGACGTCGAGCTTGATCTGAAAGGCCTTAAAGAGATCACCCGTTCGATCAGGACTGTCCGTCCATACGTCGAGGAATACAGATTGATGAACGGGAGAAAGATTCATATTCTGGCCGAGGGACGGCTGGTCAACCTGGCGGCTGCCGAGGGTCATCCGGCGGTGGTGATGGATATGTCGTTTGCCAACCAGGCGCTGGCGGCGGAATATCTGGTCAAGCTGAAAAAGCCGCTGGACAACAAAGTCCACGTCATTCCGGAAAAGATCGACAACCGCATCGCGAAGATGAAGCTCGACCTTATGGGTATCAAGATCGACCGCCTGACCGCGGAACAGAAAGAATATTTATCTTCTTGGGAGATGGGGACGTGA
>CAZSYD010000069.1:0-10228 GCA_964611355.1 uncultured Ignavibacteriales bacterium
GGGCGGCGTATAGATTTTCAAAGCTGGAATTTTTCAAAAATAACGCGCCCATATTCATTACTGCAAGTATCATAGTAATCCTTGTTCATATAGGCCCCAACCTTCATGAAAAAAACCACGTTGAAATTGCCGTGGAACATCTGGATAATATGGTTTGGGAATGTCCACATTATCAGAAAGATTATTTTAAGGCAAACCGGGCCCTTCCGTGGGGAGATTTACTAAGGAACACTCTTGGACGCGATGACCTGGCGGCTAAATATTTCCAGCGTCGCTTGAGTGTTGAAATAAAAACGCCAAGCGCATGGTCTAACCTGGCTTATATCTACAATAATCGGGGAATGATCGACTCAAGCGCCTATTGCCTGAAACTGGCCCTAAGCCTGTGGCCGGATAACAGTTCTTATCTGCATCGACTGGCGCTTATTGAGCAAAAACAGGGGCGTTTGGATGATGCCCTGAAATATATTAACCGCGCGGAATGGCTTGATTCAAATAACTCCGCGATCTATAGCATCAAAGGAATCATTCTGCATGAACTAAACCGCCTGGATGAGGCTTTAACCAGTCTCCGTCGAGCCTGTAACCTGAATCCGACCGGATTTGACGAGAATAGAAACCTCGGCGTACATTACGCGTCTTTACGCCGGCATGACTCGGCGTATGTCTATCTAAAGAAAGCACACCGGTTAAATCCCAGGAACATTTCTGTCTTCAATTCATTAATCCTGGAACAGTTGGCGTTGGGAAAAGAAAAGGAAGCAGCCGAAACGTTACAGGACGTTCAAACCATGGTTTCCGGAATCCCCGATCTGGAACACTTCAAACAGTTGTTGCTGGAACGAGCTAAAGGCGAGTAATTAGCCAATATTCTATGTGTTATTGCATTGGATACAAGAAGTGGGAAAATGATTTCTACGCATCTATCACAAGTTGAATATGATATTTTTTGACGATATACGCTACTGCGCGTACTTGTCAAACCTGTCCCAGTAGGCTTTCGACAACTGATAAGGAATAAATGCTCCTTCATCGCGATCAGACCCGCTATCGGAAGACTTCGGTTCTATAATTCCCATTTTTTCGGCGTAATCAAATATCTGAATAATATCAAACTTGGCGCTCAGGCGCACCTCTTTGGGTGCGTCCTCGCCGAAACTCCATTTGCCTTCTGTTTTGCCCAGAGAACCGATATGAACTTTGCATAATGTATGAAGAAATTGCTGGACGGAATACTGATAATTCGGATAATAATCTATCGTTGGCTTGGGCATTGGAACGGCCTTGCCCAAGGCGATCTCGTACTTGAAATGTTTAAAGGTTTCGATATACATATATTTACAAATCGGCAATAAAGCACCAAATATCAATAATAATTATATGGATTTAATTCAAGCCTTTTCTCTCCGTTTCACGGATTATGAATTTGGTGGAGCCGAGGGGGGTCGAACCCCTGACCTCATGACTGCCAGTCATGCGTTCTCCCAACTGAACTACGGCCCCACGCCCAGAGGGTTTTCAATATATATTTCACTTCGGCTCTGTCAAGCAATAAGTTTACCGACAACGACAGCGTTGATATTGCATGGAAAACGACCTTCCGGGAAATTTTAGGATATACTATGCAATTTCCGAAATGCGGTTTTTTCGCAGTGCGACAATTATCACGGCGGCAATCGCCACAAACCCGAAAGCGGTTACTACCCAGGTAAATGAGTCGACAAAAGCTTTGGTTTCGCCAAATGTCGGCATGTACAAATTCTTCCGATAGGCGAATATGGCGGTCGAAACAGCCACGCCGCCCGCTATGCCCATGTTGCGGCAAACCGCCAGAAGCCCGGAAGCGATGCCGATCACTTTTTTAGGCACCGCCGACATCATGGCCGAACTATTGGGCGATTGAAACATCCCCATGCCAACGCCGACAATAATCAATCTTTTAACCACGTCGAATCTGTCAGCGTTCGGGTCAAGGGTGCCGATCCAGAATATCCCCGCCACAAGAATGCTCAGGCCGAGAGTAGTAAGCAGGCGATAACCGATGGCGTCGGATATCCGTCCGGCAACAGGAGCCACTATCAGAGTACAGATCGGAATCGTCACCAGCACTATTCCAACTTCTTTTGGTATCAGATGAAGCACTTCCTCAAGAAAAAACGGAATCAGCACCAATGTCGACGAGTTGCAGATAAAGACTATCATCATAGCGGATATAGCCAGTGTAAATTGCTTGTGGCTAAAAATGGAAAGCCCCAAAAGCGGGTGATCGGTATGAGTCTCGCGCCAGAAAAAAGCAAAGCCGGCCATAAGCGAAATGGCCAAAATGCCATAGATTACCTCATCAGGCCATTCGGGGTGATTAAGGCGACTTAAAAAGAAAAGCAAAAAAACCACCGCTACCGCCTGAAACAACCCGCCGAGGAAATCAATCTTTGTCTCAGGGTTATCAGGCGTCAGCAACTTGAGCAAATTGCCGGCATAGATTATCCCAAAAATGCCTACGGGGATATTTATAAGAAAAATAGAAGACCAGCCCACGGTTGAAACAAGGTAACCGCCCAGCGGCGGGCCGGACATGAATCCAATTGCCACGGCCGTGCCGACGATCCCCATTCCTTTACCTCGCTCGCCGGCCGGGAAAGACCGAGTCACCAGAGCTGGTCCCGAAGCCATAAGAAACGACGCTCCCAAACCTTGCAAAACCCGTGAACCGATCAACTGCCAGATCGACCCTGATACGGCGCAGAGAAACGAACCGACGGTAAACGTGCTAAAACCGATTATGTAGACTAATCTATACCCCTTTTTAACCGCCAGCCTGCCCACCAGAAGCAGGGTGGCCGTGATTGTCAACGTATAGGCCAGAACCACCCATGCCACTATATCGACCGGAACTGAAAACTCGCGCGCAAGCGTCGGGAGACTAACGTTGACAATGGATGCGTCCATCGTGGCAATAAAGGCCGCCAGGGCGCTAACCAGTAGAAACCTATACTTTTTTGCGAGAATCCGGTTTTCGATTTCGGCAGTCATCGGCATCCAAGCTATTGAGCAAAACAAATTGACAATCAACCGCCGGCATCATAATCTAACAGGGAGAGGTTGTCAAATAATTTGAATCCGTTTCGAATATATAAGCGGAACGTGAAAAGAATGCTCCACGCATATAGAAAAAACTTAAGCAACCGAGCAGAATTCCTTGATTAAATTCGTTAAAAAATACGGCGGCTGGAGCGCTGTTATTCTGATTTTATGCCTGGCGTTATACCTGCGAGTTTATGATCTCACCGTTGACCCACCCCTGGTAATCGGCACATTCAGCCAGGATTTGGCCACCGACCCTTATCATATTACTTCGTTTGCCGCTAATAAGGCCAATTTCGGCGCTTGGGAACTGTTCCCGTATCCGGAATGGCAGGTATTCAAGGTCTCTCTGCCTTCCGTGATATCATACCTTTTGTTTTCGATCGGCAACACAAACAGCTTCTGGACGCACCTGGCCGGTGTAATACCCTCCTTTATCGGTATTTTGCTGTTGCTTTGGGGAATAGCATCAGGCGAACGGACCGGGAGATGGCAGCCGGTTTTGGCTGCCGCCATCTTTCTGGGTACCAATTTCGCCCTGGTGACGTACAACCGCGCGCCGTTCCTGGAGACCGGCGTAATCTTTTATTTTAGCCTTATCGTACTTCTGTATAAAAAAAACGGAAACAACATCGCCAATTTGCTGATAATAACTCTTCTTACGCTGTTGGCTTGTTTTACCGGGAGGCTGTTCGCCCTGACAGCAGATATCGCCATTCTGGCAAATTTGGTCTTCGGGCTTGAAAAGGACAGATTCAAGAAGGTTGGATGGATGACGGCCGGAGGCTTCCTGTTTGCGGTGGTATTACTTCTGCTGTTGTATGGTAACCGGATCGGCGCCTATTTTGAATATCTCGCCGAGCGTTCCGACACGAGCCGCGGCAACCTGTTCATTCTGAATGGGATCGGAGATTTTATCAAGGTGTTGTTCTCCTACGGCAGCGAAAGCAGGCTGTTTAAGGATTCACCGTTTCTATTTATCGCCGGTTACGCTACCCTGATAACCGCAATATTGTGTTTCAGAAATTGCTACGACTGGTTCCGAAAAAACCTGTTTCTCAGGTTCTCCCTGTATTGGACACTGACCATGTTCGTTCTTTTCTTTCCCTTTAATTACCGCCCGCTTCGCTATTCGCTTTTACTGTATTTGCCGCTTGTTCTGGTAATGGCGGCCCTATCCGACGTACGTGAAATCCGCAGAAAAGACTGCTCGGACACGAAATCTATTTGGGCCGCCGGCGTGTTATTTTTTTTGAATTTTTTCTTCCTGATTCACCTTGTTATTGACTTTTTTCTTTATGGCTCCTATCCGGCCGAGCCGTTGACGGTTTACGCATATATGTTTTTCCCCGCGGTAATTTTAACCATTATCATGATCAGCAATCCGGTGCGAAGAAGATTTACCAGGCTTGTAAAAAATACCGGCATCGTACTGATAATACTCGCGCTCTGCTCGCTTGCCTACCAGGTGACGACATACCGTCAATGGATAAATCATTCTCACCGGTCAACGGAAGATGCGTCAAAGGATCTGGCCGATATCCTCGGCAAGGGAGCTGTTATCGCAGGGCCTTATGCTCCCAGGCTGACTCTTGGCTCAAAACACAAGCACTTTATTTATTATTTCGGTTTGCCAAGACCCGATACAAGCATTTTTAAGACATTCCCGATTTCTCATCTGGCGGTTGGGAAAAGAAATCTCGAGGCGGCCATCAGGGATTTTCCCGATGTCAAAAATGCTACAATTATCGCCGACTATTTAATCCGCGGGCGCACGGTGATGATTCTTAAAATGCCGCAAAAACCTGCCGGGTATGAACCAAGCACTTATGAATTGGCCGAAGAATGCCATAAGCGCGGAGACACGGACTCCGCCCTGATACTCAATGACGCTTTTCGTCAACGCCACCCTTCAAACAAAGCCGCCCTAAAGCAATTGTTCAGAATCTCTATAAGACGGGACGATACTGATAACTGTATTTCAGCATTAAATGAGCTATTCTACCGCTACCCCAAGAATGTAGACGTTCAGTTTTTTTGCGCCCTGCGATATAAGTTCCTTGGAATAATATTAAAACGCCCCGACTTGATCTCTGTCTCAAAAAAAGCCCTGGCAAGAGCGAAATGGATGTATTATGGTCTTGAGAATCACCTGCAACGGCTATATGATGAAACGACATAATCCGTCCGCTACCAATCCAACCCGTTGAATAAAAACAAATTGACAACTACCGCCGGGCATTATAATCTAATCACGATCGGCTGCCGGCCGTGCTGATTTTTATTGCACGTTTGGCGGATAACCTCGTCTAATAATTAGACGAAAGAGAAAGCTGCCGGGATGACAGATGACATCACCCGTCTGGTGACGCTCTTTCAGAAAGGCGACCGGCAAGCCTTTACGCTGCTTGTCAACGCCTTTCAGCAAAGGATATATGCGCTGGCGTTCAAGATTCTGCTAAACCACGCGGAAGCGGACGAGGTGACTCAGGAAACATTCGTAAGAGTTTATAACCGAATAGAACAACTGAAATCACCGGCGCACTTTTCCTCTTTCGTCCATCGAATCGCCACCAATTACGCCATCGACCTCCTTCGGAAGAGACGGGGCCGCATGGTGGCGATGCCGGAGGAAACCGAACTTCCCGGATCGGTGCAACTGGCCATAGCGGCAAAAGTTACCGACCCGGAAAAGGCTCTGGAAAACAAGGAGTTGCTATCGAGCATACTTAAAGCGGCCGAGGAGCTTCCCCCGCGGCAAAAAATGACGCTGGTGCTGCATGATATCGAGGGCCTGGCTAAGGACGAGGTCGCCCGGATAATGGGCTGTCCCGAAGCGACCGTCCGATCCAACCTTCATATCGCCAGAAACAAAATGAAAAAAAAGCTGGGGAAATTGCTTCATTAGCGGAAATGGCGAAAAGGAGCTAAAAATGACACACCTCAACACCACTCTTCTGCACGATTATCTCGATGGCGAACTGTCGCTTGACCAAAAGGCAGAGGTGGAAAACCATCTGACCGACTGTAAGCGATGCCGCCTTGAACTCGAAGCTTTGAAACGTCTCAAAGCAGTTCTGTCCAGTGTAGAAACTCCCGACCCCGGTCCGGCATATTTCAAAGACTTAAACGATAGAATCGCCGCTCGGACTTTCTCCCATGATATCAGGCAGCCGGAACCGGTTTCGCCGGTTGCGCGCAGCCTTTCCGGACGGGATACCCTCAAGACGCTGATCAGGCTGGCGGCGGTAATAACGCTTCTTTTTGCGTCGTTTTACGTCTCGCAGATAGTACAGGAAAACAGATCGACCCGCTGGGCCGACAAAATCACTCAGGGCAAATATGCCGGGACCGATTCCATAGAATCATCCCGGGATATAATGGAACCGCAGGCCGGAATTAACCGCGTGGGTTCCCCGCCCCCGGTGGAAAATACCACCGAGTCTGATTATGATATCGAGAAAAAGGACCGAATAACAGAGTAACTTGAATCCCCGGCCAGACCGGGCCAGGAGCAGAAATGACTGAAAGAAAATCCCTCACCGCTAAAATAACTGTTTCCTGTATTGCCGCCATTATTTCCATCCTGACTGTAATATCATGTACTCAAAAACCGACCCTGTTGCTGCTTCGAGTCAATTATGAACCGGTCGGCAAGATATTAAAATATTCATTGGAACTGCAACGAGTGGGAACGGCATACAAAAACGATGAATTTGTCAAGGATATAGACAAAAAACTTGAAGCCGAGATTACCTACACGACCAAAAAGATTTTCCCCGACGGATCCGCCGCAGTTATAGAAGAAAATAAATGGAGCTGGGACGAGGTAACTGATTCCGGCCAGGTCAAGCGAAAGACGACCGAATACGCTTATGATCTGCGTATCGCCCCCAATGGCAGGATAATTGATTTCAAAATGCTGGGTGATATCTGCCGTCCGTGGGAAAATTACGCCGGGAATTACTATGAGCAGGGGGTGCCGGTTTTTCCCGACTCCGCCATACCAATCGGATACAGTTGGACGCAAAACGCCGAAATCGAGATTCCTGACGGCGATACAACCGAGGTCAGCGCCATCTATAAGGTCAAGGGGACAACCCGCAAGATGGGTTATAATTGCGCTATTATAGAATACAGCGGAAACCTTGTCCTGCCGCTTTTCCCCGATCCCGATGATTCCACTGCCGCCTGGGGCGTGGACCGGATTGAAATGAACGGTATCCTTTATTTTGCCTATAAAGAGGGCATTTCGGTCAGTTCCGAAGAGCGTCGTCGTGTAATCTGCGAACGTCATACAATTTCGGACGGCGAAGAAATCGTCAAAAGATCGGAACTGGAGGAGGCCGGAAGCTACAAATTAACCGAAGCGGGCGGCATTTAATCTCTTTACATATTTTATCCTCTTCTTTAGCTTGACCCGTATGAAAAATTTCATCCGGGTCTTTTTTCTGGTGCTCGACGCCTGCGGCGTGGGCGAACTTCCCGATGCCCGAGATTACGGCGATCAGGGCTCGGCAACGCTGCCGCATACCGCCGAAGCTGTCGGCGGACTGCGCCTGCCCAATCTTGAAAAATTGGGTCTGGGAAAAATAGCCGATATTTCCGGCGTGGAAAGCGGGATTGACGCATGCGCGGCCTACGGCAAAATGGCCGAGGTCTCGGCAGGAAAAGATTCCACCAGCGGACACTGGGAACATTTCGGCGTTATTCTGGAGAATCCCTTCCCGGTTTACCCCGACGGTTTCCCCGATAAAGTAATCGATGAGTTTACGCGCAGAACGGGATATGAGATTATCGGCAACAAGCCGGCTTCGGGAACCGAAATTATAGCCAGCCTGGGCGAGAAACATCTGGAAACGAAAAAGCTGATTGTCTACACTTCGGCCGATTCGGTTTTTCAAATAGCGGCCCACGAATCGATTGTGCCTCCCGAGGAGCTTTACCGCATCTGCCGCATCGCGCGGGAGATACTCACCGGCGAACATGGCGTCGGACGAGTGATCGCCCGCCCGTTTGAGGGCAAGCCGGGTTCATTTATTCGCACCAAACGGCGACGCGATTTTTCCATCGCTCCGCCAACTTCATTCGTAAACGAAAAACTAATTGAAACCGGCGTTGAGGTTCTGGCTATCGGCAAAATATACGACATCATGGCCTGCCGGGGAATAAACCGGACTATCAAGGCGGCCGGAAACATGGACATAATGGACAAATTGATCTCTGCGACGGGCAGCTTTCGGGCCGGTTTGGTAATGGCGAATCTCGGCGATTTCGATATGCTGTGGGGTCATCGCAACGACTATCGCTCCTTTGCGCGCGGATTGGAAGAATTCGACGATCGGCTGGGTCAGCTTTTGCCTGAGTTAGGTGATGACGACCTGCTAATCATTACCGCCGATCACGGATGCGACCCGACCACGCCATCCACCGATCACAGCCGGGAGTATGTTCCCCTGCTGGTTTATTATCGCGGTATGCCGACAAATATAAACCTGGGAACAAGACCGACTTTCGCCGATACCGGCAAAACGATTGCCGAAAACTTTGGTCTTGATTATCCTTTCCCCGGAAAATCTTTTTTGAGCCAAATACGACATGGAGCTTAACAGCTACATCGATCACACTCTGCTCAGGCCAACCGCGACGGTAGCCGATATTGAAAATCTTTCCCGGGAAGCCATTGAATATCGGTTTTTCAGCGTGGTAATAAACCCGGTTTTCGTGCCCCGGGTCGCCAAAAATCTCAAGGGAACCGGCATCAGAACTTGTTCCGTGATTGCCTTCCCTTTGGGCGGCAATTTGACGGAAACAAAAGTATCCGAAGCAAAACAGGTAGAAGCCGTCGGCGCAGAAGAAATCGACGTGGTGGCCAACATCGGCTGGATTCAAGAGGGACGATTTGCGGAAGTTGCGTCTGAGCTTGCCGGAATCCGGCGCATACTATCGCCCGCAACGGTTATGAAAGTGATAATCGAAACGCCCGCCGTCGGGCCGGAGAAGTGGAAAGGCGCGGTCGAAGCCGTAATCCAATCCGGCGCAGATTTCGTCAAAAGCGCCACCGGATTTTTCGGCGCAACGCCGGTCGAGCAGATCAGACAGCTCTATGCCCTTGCCGATAAGCGCATAAAGATCAAGGCGGCCGGCGGCATAAAAACCGCCGCACAGGCTATCTCGATGATCGAAGCCGGGGCCATACGGCTGGGAAGTTCATCGTCTGTGGCAATAATGAAAGATTTTCTGCAATCGGTAAATAAGTGATGTCTGATCAGAGGCAAGCTCTTAATATAAGCGCGTTGGCTAAGGGTATTTCGCGGCCAAAAGATTTGGATTTGTGATTGGACGATTATATATTGAGAAATCAGGCCGGAGAAATGGATACCAAAGAGAAAAAGCGGCGCCCGCATTTAGGGATATATTTCAAATGTTGCCGGGTATATTCATATATTTATCTGAATAAAGAGAAAACGGCCTTTATCGGCTGGTGTCCCAAATGCGCCGCCAAAGTCGAGATGAAAGTATCTCCAACCGGGTCAACCAGCAGATTTTTCTTCGCGGAATGATATGGCTATCTTGAGAGCGAAAATAGTTGTCGTGCCTCTCGGCGAAACCGACCTGATGATAATCAACCGTCTGGCCGGGTCGGTGGGCGGTATTTTCAACCGCGGCGTTGATATCCTCAAGGGCATGCAGATACCGATTGAAGCCTATAACGAAACCCGCAACCAGTATTACGCCCGAGTAATCCTTTCCAAGCTGGAGCGGGTCAAAGCCAACAGCCGCGAACTGGTGATCGGTATATGCGAGGAGGAATTATATCTGCCGAACACGCATTTTATCTTGGGGTACGCCGACGCTCTCTCCGGCGCGGCGGTGGTATCCATGTTTCATTTCCGGCAGGAATTCTACGGACTGCCGGAAGATGAAAGCAAAGTTTACCCCCGCCTGTACAAGGAAATCATCCACCAGACGGCTTACCTGTATTCGATCAAGGCCTGTTCCAACCCATCCTGCGTCCATTACGAATCCAGGGAAATGATAGATATCGATCACAAATCGATGCGGTTGTGCGATATCTGCACGCGGCAACTTCAAAAAGTATATACCTCATGAACCTGCCGCAGGCGCTGGAATCGCTTAAGAC
>CAZSYD010000070.1:0-10094 GCA_964611355.1 uncultured Ignavibacteriales bacterium
CCCAACCCGTTCAACCCGATAACCCGGATCAGCTTCGCGCTGCCGGAAGCCTCCCATGTATCGTTGGATATTTACAATATCCTCGGCCAGCACGTAGAAAACCTTGCCGACGGTCAGTTTGATGCGGGCGAGCATACCGTTATGTGGGATGCCACCGATGGCTACGGGCAGAAGGTCGCTTCGGGTATTTACTTCTTCCGGATTGCATTCAACCATAGAGAACTAATCACAAGGAAGATGATTCTGCTTAAGTAGGCATCGAAATCATCGTAATGAAAAACGGGACAGGTGAAAATACCGGTCCCGTTTTTTTATATGATTTAGCCTATGCGGTTTCCAATTCATCTGTCAGCGTGTGCGGTACATCATTCAAGTAACTTTTCTTCTTCCTCTTCTTCCAGTTCCAGCGGGGTCCATTCGCCGAAGTATTCAATATCGACCTTGCAGCGGCCGATGGATGTCGCTTTTGCATTGGCATTGTAACCCCATTCCAGGTACTCCGAACCGCCGCCGCCTGCTGTCGTTATCAGGAACCGATTTCTAAGGAAACCGAAAGAGCGGGCCTTGTCGGCACCCCACTTGGCGTCGCCGCCGGAAGGATCTACCGGCAGCCAGCCATAGCCGGGAAGATAGATTTCCACCCAGCGATGGAAGGTCTCATCCCAGGAGGCGTCGTCACCGCGGACAACTATCGAGCCGACATAACGGGCCGGAAGCCCCGCCGCCCGGCAGACGGCGATATAGACAAAGCTGTACTCTGAACATGAGCCGGTGCCGCGTTCGAGAACCGCCGGAGCGATGTTCCAGCCGCCGGCCAGTTCGTATTCGATATGATCGATAACGTAGTTGAATATCTTCCTGCCGATCCGGTACGGATTGGTTTCGTCGCCGACAGCCGCTTTGACCGCTTTTTGAATAATGTCATTGTCCAGATCGAATTTGGCGTCATCGACCAGATACTTATCTCTGATATCTTTGGGGATGTCATCCAGCGTACCGACCTTTTCCGGGAATACGAAATAACGGTTCTGATACAGTTTGGCTTCGGCCGTCATGGTAATCTCGGCAAATTCAGCCGCCGCCATATCCTTAAACTGGAAAAGGGCTATTTTCTGGTCCCATTTGTCGGTTATTATCTTGTCCGGTTTCGGCTCGAAAACGACTTCGCCTATCAACTCCTGGTTGTTCATGTCGTGCGGTATTGCCAGATATACATCAAGCGTTTTGACCGAATCCGGGCCGTAATTTCTGGCCTGAAGGATAAACTCAACCCGCTCGGCCTTTTCCTCGGTGCGGTCGAACAAAGTCCCGTTATCAACTACTAATTTGTAAATACGATCGGCCTGGTAGTCAACGTTCCAGAGGTTTTGGCCGTCCCAGGCCAGCCCCCACGCGTGCGGTCCGGGCGCGTCGAAGGAGATGACGACATCGCCGTTATCGGGCGAAACCATATATATTTCGTCCCTGTAGCGATCGGCTACCCAGAGGTAGGTGCCGTCAAATGTCAGGCCGCCGGGAGTGGAGGTCGGCGCCGGAATGGAAACGATAGTGGTGCCGTCCTCGGGGCTGAGTTGACAAATCTCGTTTTCCCGATCATCGGCCAGCCAGAGGTATTTGCCGTCCCACGCCAGATCGCCCGGTCTTGAGGACGGGCAATAAATCGTCTTTTCCACGATTTTATTTTTCGGATTGATGGCGTATATAAGCTCTTCCGCAGCGTCCACGCACCACAGGAGCTTACCGTCCCAGGTCAGCCCGCGCACGACGTAACCGGGCGTCGGAATAGAATCCGCCACCTCGCCGCTTTTGGGATCAATCTTATACAGCATGTCGCTTTTCCGGTCGGCATTCCACAGGTATTTGCCGTCAAAGGTCAAACCCTGAGGGCAGTCAAATGGAGAAGCGATTGACCTTATAGTATCTCCCGGCGCGGCTGATGCCGCTGGTGATATAAGGAATACGATAAAAATCAGCAACCCCGAGAAAAACCATCTGAACATAATAACCTCCCTTGATTGTCGCCTTCCAGCCCGATCGGCGATGCAGTTTGTATCAAAAAGCAACACCTCAAACGTACCTGTCAAGACAAAAGCCTCGTCTCTCCTGCCGATTTCCCTAACCCGCAGGGTGCCGCCCTATGACGAATACCGACATTTGCGATAGGCGCTTATATCATGGCTTATATAAAAGACCCTGCATTGCGTTGCTGTTCAAGTCTCTTTGCCTGCGAATAAATGCCATAATTCATCCTGAGACTATTTTTTCAAAACTGACCGGATCGGTGGCTCCCTCAGTATTTATTATAAGTATTTGCGTTTGGGAATCGATTCCAATTCTATCGCGGGCCCCGGCCGGTTTATCGTTTAGCAGGAGAGCCAGAAGGCCGCCCAGGCCCGCCGCTCCCGATTCGCCCGATATTATTCGCGGGTCATCTCCATTCGGATAATAAAGCCGCCTTACGGCATCGACGGCATAACTGTCCGATATGGTCATAAACATATCGAGGCCGTCTTTGAGTATCGGCCAGGCTCGAAGCGACGGCGTACCGCAGTTCAGTCCGGCCATAATAGTTTCAAAACTTCCCCCGGCGCGGGCGACGTTGCCTCCTTTCGATCGGATCGATTCGTAAAGGCAGGCGGCTTCGGTCGGTTCCACGGAAACCAGATAAGGCCGATCTGTACCGTACTTGGAGATATAGTACCATGCGGCGGCGGCGGCAAAACTACCCACGCCGCATTGCAGAAATACGATATCAACGCCCGAATCGGACTTATGATGCAGAATATCTTCCATTTCCGCAAACATAGTGGCGTAACCGGCCATGACATAACCGGGGATTTCCATATAGCCGTTATATGCGGTATCGGATATTATCTGCCAGCCGTTGTGGTCGGCTTCGTCGGCCGCCCGTCGAACGGCATCGTCATAGGTCCCATCCACCACGACGACCTTCGCCTCTTCCGATTCGATATTTTCAATCCGCGCTTTGGCCGTGCCCCGAGGGACAAAAATCACCGCCCGCTGCGACATCCGGCGGGCAGTCCAAGCGACCGCCCGACCGTGATTGCCGTCGGTGGCGGTGCAGAAGGTGAAAGCCCCCGCCAGACGCCGGTACGGTCGATCGCTTTGAAGATCATTTATATCAAACGGCTTGCCGCGACTGCCGCCCCACTGCTGTTTCAGAAACCGATAAATGGCATATGACGCCCCCAGGACTTTGAAAGCGTTCAGACCGAACCGATGCGATTCATCCTTGACATAGATCTCCCCGACACCCAGGCTTTCAGCCAGAGCGGGGAGGGCAATTAAAGGCGTTGGTGAGTACCCCGGCAATGATTTGTGAAATTCGATTACGTCACCGGCATGAAAACAACCAACGATTTCGCTTCCCCATTGAGGCCGTTCAAGCCGGTATTTATTAAAAACATACTGGCACATTCTTATTATTTCGTTCTGTTTCCTGTGTTCAGGCGGTAATATAAAAGAAAACCGGAATGTAACAAAATCGAATTGTTGTTAATGCGAATAAAAGCCCCGCCGCGCCGGGTGCGATAATTCGTTGACGCGATGTATAAAACGGCCGATAATTTATTATATCGAATTCAGACCGGATCGAAGATTGAACCGGACACTAAAAGGATTTAACGCAGGGAGTTGACCATCAAAACCGGGATACCATACAGCCTGATCACGACAGTCTTTCTTGTGCTGGCGCTTTTTGTCCTGCCGCAGTTATGGGGCTGGCCGGGCTGGCCGGTTGTTATCGTCGCCCTGATGATTATCGGCGGGACTTTCCTGATTCGCTGGCACGCCCGCCACACCGGATACCTATGCCACGCCTGCGCCCATAAGTTTGCCGTTTCGGCTTGGGTCGATTTCCTCAGTCCGCACAAGGCCGGCGAAAAAATGCTGTGCTGTCCCCGCTGTGGCGAAAGTTCGTGGTGCGTGGAAATTGACCGCGGCCTTGTTCCGGAACAGGAAAGCCCCCAAAAGGCGTTGCGGAAAGCCGCTACAAAAAGCCCCACCGGCAAGTATCTTCAGATTGTACTTGTCCTGGGGGTATATGCCGCAATGTGGCTGTATACTCTTAACGCCTGGGAAGGCCTGCCCGAAACGGCGCCAACCCTGGCGGTACTGAAAATCCCTCTGGCAGCCGGTGTAATTCCGGCTATGCACCTGATATTTTGTCTTTTTGCCGCTGTTCGAGGTTACAAAAGCCGCATCTATCCGGCCGTTACCGGTTTTGTTATTATCTTTCTCCTGTTTGCCGCCTGGTCGCAGTACTATACCCTGTCGCATTTAGGTTAATATCATGGCTGTTTTTTCTCACAGCATTTAAGAACCTGCCGGCCTCTATCCACGTTAAGCGATTTGCAACCGAATAAAAGCCTTTCCTGTCCGGTATATATGAAAGCGGTTCCAAATTGCAGCAGAGGTATTTGAGGCAAAATCGCAGAAGCGATCAAACACAAAAATGATTGAACCGGCTCTGAAAATCATGTATAATAAACATTGAGGGATTAATAATGAAAATGAGGATGTCCCCTGACATATTTGTCGGAAGGGTTGCTGTGGTTTTTCTCACCATAGCGTTGCCGGTGTTCTTTCAGACAACATCCTATGCCGCGCGGGACGATTTCTTCCTCCGGCAACGAATCGATGTGGCCGGGACAATTCTCGGCTTCCGGGCCGCCGACTTTAACGGTGACGGCAAAACCGATATCGCTCTGCTGGTGGCCGAACCGTCGGATCGGCGCGTACTTCAGGTTTATCTCCAGCGTGAATCGGACAGGTTTCCGCCCTCCCCCGGGCAAAGCCTGACCCTGTCGTCCTCGGTTAACATGATTCAATCCCTCGATATTGACGGCGACGGCCGGGCGGAACTTTTCACTATTGACCACGACGGCCTCAGGCAATACAACCACGACGGTAAAAGTTTTATCGACAAGCCAAAGGCCCAGGTTCCGGGGTCGACGGTGTTCACCGGAGCCATCGAAGGCGGCATCCTCCCTGATGAATTTATACATAACATATCCGATCGTTGGATTGTTTTCCTACCAATCGACGAAGGTTTCCTTCTCTGGGAATACCGGCAGGGGGAATTTCAGCAACTGGGAAAAATCAATTTCCCTCACGTCATTTATAAAAACGACCGGCCGGTAAAATATCTCGGCAATCCGATGTGCGTCTTTGCCATGACGCTTCCGAAAATCGTCATCGACGAACGGGAAGGAAAATCGGATATATACCTGATCTGGCCTGACCGGCTGGCAATATTCCCGGCTGCTGAAAACGGCCGATTCGATAACGGCGAATCTGTGCATTTCCGCTTTCAGGAAGCTGCCGCCGGCAACTTTTGTCAGTCCAGGTTGGTTGACTTCGACCTTGACGGTCGTCTCGACCTGGTGTGCAGCCAGTCAACCGGCGGTATATCCGGAGCGCACACCGATATAAAATTATTCGGTTCCGACCGGTTCCGACACGCCAATATCACCGAAAGCCACAAAATAGCCCTGACCGATGTTTGCGGCAATTTAATGATTGACAACTTCGATCGTGTCGGCGGGCTGGAACTGGTCGTCCCTGCGATTGAACTGGGCACGATGTCGGCCGTCAAGATGATGATTACAAAAAATATTGATTGTCATCTGTTGATATATCCGATTGACAATCTTGGCCGACCGGCCAGAGAGCCAAAGGTTCGCCGCAAGATGACCTGTCGCCTTGATTTCGAAAAGGCGGATCCGACCGAAGATATTCGCATCGACTGGTCGGGCGATTATGATGGCGATGGCCTTCCCGATCTGGTCCTGGCTGATGGCGGCGGAAAACTGATGTTTTATCGGGGATCATCCGAAGAATATTTAGAGGACAAAGCTGAAATAGTGCTCGATATTTCCGGGCCGGATATCGTTCATCCGGTTCACCTTAATGCCGACGGACGATCCGACCTGATTATCATTCAGCAACCGGGCCGGCAAAGCGCCCGGCTGACGCTTCTGGTAACGAACAGGATCAGTTAACCGCCAAATCCGGAAGTAGGCTATAAGGAATTGACAGGAGGTTAAAGGCGCCGGGAAATAAATCCTGACAATAATCGGTTTTTCTTTTATAGTGGAAAGGAAAGAGATAAAAAAATAAATGTCCGGGTCAGTACTCAACATATTGATTAAACTGATCGCCGTACTTCTGGCGATTCTGCTCTGGTTCTATGTGATCTCCCAGAAGCAATACGAGTACGAACTGACTCTGCCGGTGACTGAAATCGATTTTCCCGCTGGATTGGGGCCGATCTCCCCACTGCCTGATTCGCTGGCAGTCAAAGTTATAGCCGAAGGGAAAAAACTCCTAAGCAGCAAATGGAAAAAGGCGGGCCTCCGCCTGAAGGCTTCCCGGCTTAAACGCGGCGTCAACCGTCTTGACCTTAACCTGGAAACGGTGTCGCTGGTTATATCCGAGGATATCACCCTGCTTGATTTGCCGGAAGCGGTATCGGTGTCGGTGCGTCTTGACCGTATCGATTCGGTCGTCAGGCCGGTTGCTTCACGACTGGTGGTATTACCTGCAGAAGGGTATATGGTCATTTCCGGTCGAGAAAAAATCGAGCCTGTCAAGACCACGGTGATCGGGCCGGCTATTTCGCTGAAACAGATCGATTCGATTTACACCGAACAAAAGATTCTCGATGGTCTGGATAAATCGCGCCGAACAACTCTTCAACTGGAAATTCCCGAAAATATGGCCCTTACACTCGAACATGATTCAGTAACGGTAGAAGTGGAAATCGACAAGATCAAATCAAGACTGTTTGAAAACATATCGGTCACGACCGGAAGAATCCCTTCCGGCGACCGCGTAATCGTTGATCCCGACCGGGTTTCCCTTGAGCTCACCGGGCCGGAAACGATCATCGATACCATTTCGGCCGGACAAATCAGCGTATGGGTCAGGCCCTCGGGCTCGGTCAGCGATGGATATGTAGTCCCCCATATATCCCTACCGCCCAACGTTAACCTTAGGCGAATTATTCCCGATTCCATCCGTATTCTGGTATCCCCTTGATTGTCCTCGGCATTGAAACATCATGCGATGAAACATCCGTGGCGGTGGTAAAAGACAGCCGCAAGGTATTGTCGAATATCATTCACTCGCAGCTTGTACACCGGAAATACGGCGGGGTGGTGCCCGAACTGGCCAGCCGGGAACATATCAAACGGATTGTTCCGATAATGAATGAAGGGCTCGCCGCGGCCGGAAAGACGCTCGATGACATCGATGGCTATGCGGCTACATTTGGTCCCGGTCTGGTAGGGGCTCTGCTTGTCGGCTTATCCCTGGCCAAGTCACTGGCTTACTGCACCGACAAGCCGTTCTATGCCGTCAATCATCTGGAAGGGCACATTGCCGCCAATCTTCTGGCTCACGCCGATCTCGGGGAAAGTTTTGTCACACTTCTTGCGTCGGGCGGACACACCATGCTGATCGATGTCAACGGTTTCGGCAACTATACCGTGCTGGGCAAAACGCTGGACGACGCCGCCGGCGAGGCTTTCGACAAGGTCGCCAAACTGCTGGGTCTCGGTTATCCGGGCGGGGTTGCCATCGACCAATTAGCCAAAGTGGGCGATCCGGGTTATTTCCACTTTCCGCGAGCTGTGCCTGATCCCGAACGGCTCGATTTTTCCTATTCAGGTCTCAAAACCGCCGTAGCGCTTTTCGTCCGGAAACTCGGCGCCGATCAACTTGAGAAACACAAGGCCGATATCGCCGCCTCGTTTCAGGAAGCGGCGGTCGATATGCTGTGCGCCAAATCCATTCTCGCCCTGCAAAAATCAGGCAGGAAAATACTGGCCGTCTCCGGCGGCGTGGCCGCCAACTCGCGGCTCCGGGAAAAAATGCAAAAGACCTGCGATCAAATAAACATACGCCTTGTATTCCCGCCACCCGAGTTGTGTACCGATAACGGAGCCATGATCGCCGCCGCCGGGTCGATACACCTCGCCCGTGGGGAACATTCTCCCTTTGACGTAAACGCCATACCTTACGAAAAGCTTTCGTAAAAGTAAGTCTTTGCATCCAAGGGATTGACCGGTTAACGCAGGCCATAGCAGCCCGTCAGGAAGCGGAAGATAGAGCAAAACGCAACCGAAAGGTTGCAGCATCAAAATAAGTTTATACGCTTCTTGATATGAACTCCGGAAAGATACATGCCTTGTTGGGCTGAGGTAAGTTGACAGCAGAGTGAGGAGTCAGCTTTATGACTCTTTGTTTTACTTTGCCCGTAAGTGTCTGGCAGGTGAACTGCTGTTCTGCACAATTTCTCAACGCGTTTTGCGGTCAGGGTCTGCGCCACCCTTGTGCCTGATTATTTCTCCTTCGACCATGTAGATAACATCTTCGGCAATATTGGTGGCTTGGTCGGCGATACGCTCCAGGTGGCGCGAGACGGCCAATAGGTGAATCAAGCACTCCATTCTCTCCGGATATTTCCGAATAGCACCCTGAATCTGCCGGTACATCTCCCGATTGAGGGAGTCGATTTCGTCGTCGGAGGCACAAACCTTATTCGCTAAAGCAGTGTCCATGTTTACCAAGGCATCAATGCTCTGCCTCAGCATTGACTTAGCAATTTCGACCATCCTCGGAAAATCAAAAGTGATAGTCACCGGCTCTTTGGTCGAGAGAAAGACAGTCCGCTCGGCGACATTGACCGCAAGGTCACCGATTCGCTCCAGGTCGTTATTTATTTTCAGGATGGCGACAATGAACCGCAGGTCTATCGCCACTGGTTGATGCAGAGCCAGTATTTTCAAGCACTCTTCCTCAACATCGACCTCCATTTGGTCGATATCTTCGTCTCCCTTAATGACCTGCCGGGCTAATTTCTCGTCTCTTTCCAGAAGGGACTTGATCGCTTTGTGCAGGCTCTCCTCGACCAGCGCGCTCAGAGCCAGGATATGCTTTTTCAGCTTTTCTATCTCTCGGTGCAAATGTTGGGTCATGAACTTATTCCTCTCGTTTTATCCGAAGCGTCCTGTGATGTAGTCCTCAGTCTTTTTCTTACCCGGTTTGGTGAACATCTGTTTGGTCGGACCGAATTCAATCAGGCGGCCTTCGTAGAAGAAACCGGTGAAGTCTGAGATACGCGCCGCCTGTTGCATGTTGTGAGTAACAATGACAATAGTGTAATCTTTTTTCAACTCGTTGATCAAGTCCTCAATCTTCGCAGTTGAGAGAGGATCAAGCGCTGAGGCCGGTTCGTCCATCAACAGCACTTCCGGTCTGACCGCTAACGCCCGCGCTACGCACAATCGCTGCTGCTGGCCTCCCGACAACATGTAGGCACTGTGGTTAAGTTTGTCTTTGACCTCGTCCCATAGATAGGCCTTCTTTAGGGTATCCTCCACAGCCTCGGTAATAATCCTTTTGTCAGTAACACCGTTGACCTTTAGGCCGTAGGCGACATTCTCAGAAATCGACTTGGGAAAGGGGTTCGATTTCTGAAAGACCATCCCGACCCGTCGTCTGATGACCGATACGTCCTTCACGTCTCGATAAATATCGACTTCATCAAGTTTCACTGTTCCCTCCAAGCGGGTTCCCAGGATTGTATCGTTCATCCGGTTGAGCGTGCGCAAGAAAGTGGACTTGCCGCAGCCCGAGGGTCCGATAAGGGCGGTGACCCGGTTTCTCTGAACGTCCAGAGAAATATCGTACAGGGCTTGGCTATCGCCGTAGTAGAAGTCAAGCTTCTTAACAGTCATTTTCACCGGCAAGCCGGCCTTATCCCTCTGGTCCCGCGAGGTGGTGTTATGAGATCCGCTTGCTTGCGGCGGGAGCGATTCCAGTTCAATATTGTCCTGTTGCTTATACATTGACACGCCTCGATCTTATTCTGGAACGGATCATTATGGCTGTTGAGTTTAACATAAACGTCAACACCAGCAGGACCAATACGGTGCCGTACAAGATCGGCTTGGTCGCCTCGATGTCAGGCGATTGGGTCGCCATGACGTAGATGTGGTATCCCAGTTCCATAAACTGGTCATTAAGCTTGCTGGGCAGGTACGGCAGATAGTACGCTGCCCCGGTGA
>CAZSYD010000071.1:0-10024 GCA_964611355.1 uncultured Ignavibacteriales bacterium
TCAACACGCGCGAAGAAGCCTTTTACGAAGGTTATTCCCCCTGCCGCAACTGCAAACCATGAGGAAACCGATTTTCTGCTTACACTGACAGAATCCGTCAGTGGAATAAATTTATAAATATATCGTAAAATCTGAAATAATTCTTGACACATAGTAACTGTAGCCGGCGACATTCAAGCTTGGGATATAAAAATGCGGTGCTTCAAATAGACGTCTCAGAATATATTGTAAACGCAACTGCCCGGTGGGGAAATGGGTTTGTTCCGTCATATTTTACTTTTCGTACTACCGGTTTTGTAGTGATTCTTGTATGACGTTGAAACTGAATGTGTTTTAGGAGTCTGTAGGCGCGGCGGGATCGCCAAAGACGGTTGGCAATGAGTTGTTTTTTACTTACGGACATATTTATATCCCCGGTATAATAATCCATTAATAGGGGGAAGGTTATGAAATACCATTGGTTGTATATTGATTATGGTGGAATAGAAACGCAGCGCAAGCCGATGGGCCATACGTCTAACCAATTTATAATCAACTCCTCAGGCAGAAAAGTAAAACCCACCCTTCACTTCATTCAGGATACACCAGGCGCTGCCGCTCTGGGATGGGGTACCATGTATAAATATATATAATATAGATTTATACCAAAAATTTAAAAAATCATTGCTTTTTTGCTTTTTAGGCGTATAATTAGATAGAGTTTGTCGATACCATGAACAAAGGCTAATGTCAAAATGTTCAATTTGCTTTCTGGCGGAGCAAAATGAGAAAAAAGAATACTAAGAAATTTGATGATGCGTTATTTCTGCGTGTCTTAGGATATTTAGAGTCGGACGGGTCTTGGGCGGCTCATTGCTTAGAAACCGATTTGGTTGGATATGGAACGTCATTTAAGAAGGCTTTGGATAATCTACAGGAATTAACTGTAATGCAGGTTAGTTTCGCATCATATAAGAATCAGCCTGCACTACTCGACCGTTCAGCACCCGTAGAGATTTTTGAGATGTATAATATGTTACTACGGGCAAGTATCCAGCAATTTACCCAGCAAGATAAATTAGACCGTAAGCGTAAGGTTACGAGTATTCCATGGCCAAGTGATCTCCCATCATCAGAATTAGGATTCAGAATTGCGCCAAGCTAAGTCGTATAAATATCGGGAATTAATAAAACAACTCCGAAAATACGATTCACAATTTATTGTTTATGAGACAAAAGGGAAGAGCAGTCATCGTATGATTTATCATCCAGATATATTGGGAAAGCCCGTGTCTTTCCCAATAATCTGTCATGGTGAAGGTAGTACGATTAAGAGAAAAATAATTAAAAATTTAATCAGAGCATTTAATCTCCCAGATAATCTTCTTTAGCTTAAAAATAATAGACTCGCTTATCCACAAATAATTCTAATTAGGACAACACCCAAAATTTTAAACTGACCCACTACCTATCTCCGTATCCATTTTTTCAGGGGAAATCCAAATAGTATCTTAGCCAACTGTCCTCTTTTTCGGGGGAAGGTCAGGTTATGCTTCGCTGCTTTGATATTTCACCCCTGCCGGCGGCGGTCGCCGACGATCATCCGGACGCCGACGGCGATTATCAGAACCGGCCAGAGGTAACTCCAGAACGACCAGTTATGAATTATTCCCAACTCACTGAGCAGAAGTATCGCTCCGATTATTACAAGAACAATGCCGAAGAACATTATTGCCTCCCGGGGTTTGCCCTGAATAAATAGAACTGAGTTAATGTTTTCAATGATTAAATTCCCGAAAGAAGAAATTATCGGGTTTCTCTCCTCTTGTGGCGGATCGGAACGCCGACAATCTATTGATTCTCCAATCTTTGGCCAATTAATCCGGCGATTTCCTCCAGCAGTTGTTTGTCATCTTGATTAAAATCGGCTATCTTATTTGAATCGATATCAAGTTCCCCGATAATTTTGCCCCCGACCCATATCGGGATGACTATCTCCGATCTGGTTTCCAGTGAGCAGGCCAAATACCGGGGATCGGCATTGACATCGCCCACGACTATGGTCTCCCGTTGACGAACTGCCGCGCCGCAGATGCCTTCGTTCGGATCAATGACGGTATGCGGGGTCGGCTTGCCGACATACGGTCCGATGTATAATTTCCCGTCCTTTAAGAAGTAAAAACCAACCCAGTTATAGCGGGGAAAATGGCGATTGATTGTCCCGGCAGTCCTGAACAGGAATTCATCGCGCTCCAGGGCGGATTCGGCCAGCTTTTTTATTTCGATCAGGAGTTGATGTTTCATAAGAAAATCATCCCTTGTCAGCCTTTCCAACCTACTTAATACCTATCCGAAATCAAGCAGAATTTGCGCACACCCGTTTAGCGTGTTTAATCTTTCAACAGTTATCTCACCTTGAAAGCTGGTGTCCTAATCGGTTGCCGGACAATTCAATAACGGCCGTCGCACACCTGTATAAATATCTTGCATAATGCAATAGTCCTCTTCAGTGGTAACTCATGCTGCCGATGCTTTAGGTGGAAGATGTCGTTGTCACGGGCTCTTAATCGGGACAGGTGATAATGCCGGGAAAAATTTACGTAGTTGACGACGAAGAGTCGATGTGCAACTTCATGGCCATCATGCTCAAGAAAGAGGGGTATGAGGTCGAGACCAGTCAGGATGCGCGTATTGCGGTTGACAAAATCTGTTCCGGAAGCTTCGATCTGGTAATTGCCGATATCATGATGCCGGAAATGTCCGGTCTTGAACTGCTTACCGAAGTCAAAAAGAAAAAACAGGACCAGGAATTTATTGTCATGACCGCTTTCGCCTCGGTGGAATCGGCCATTGAGGCTATGAAGCGAGGCGCCGGCGACTATATTAGCAAGCCGTTCAAGATAGACGAAATCAAGCTTACTATCGAAAAGGTGATATCTCATCACCGGATTGTGGATGAAAATAAAAACCTAAAAAAGCAACTGGCTCAATCCAAAGACCTGGACAGCTTTATAGGCATGTCCGAGCCGGTCATGAAACTTAAGGAAATGATCAGACAGATTGCCAGGGTCGATTCCACGATTTTGATCAGGGGAGAATCCGGAACCGGTAAAGACCTTCTGGCCAGGGCCATTCATTCCCTGTCAGATCGCAGGGACGGCCCTTTTATCAGTATCAACTGCGGCGCCATTCCGGAGACGCTTCTGGAATCGGAGTTGTTCGGGCATGGCAAGGGCGCTTTTACGGGGGCGACCCGCGACAAGGAAGGGCTGTTTAAGGTGGCCGACGGTGGAACCTTTTT
The DNA here is from genome assembly GCA_964611355.1 of uncultured Ignavibacteriales bacterium. Lineage (GTDB taxonomy): Bacteria > Zixibacteria > MSB-5A5 > GN15 > JAAZOE01 > CAZSYD01. The sequence goes on from CAZSYD010000071.1 coordinate 3,281, forward strand.
TCTTGACGAAATCGGCAATACGTCACTTGCCATGCAGGTTAAGCTGCTTCGGGCGCTTGAGGAAAAGAAGATCATGCCGGTCGGGGAGACCAGGCAGATTCCCGTCGATATTCGCCTGATCGGCGCCACCAATACCAACCTGGAGGAGGAAGTCAGCGCCGGCCGGTTCCGTTCCGATCTTTTCTATCGCCTGAATGTAATCCCGATCATCATACCTTCTTTGCGTGAAAGAGTGGACGATATTCTGCTTCTGATTGATTATTTTGTGGAAAAATTTTGCCGGCGGCATAACCTGACCCGCAAGGAAATACAGCCGGAGGTTTATAATATGCTTTCGGCTTACAGCTGGCCGGGCAACGTCCGGGAACTGGAGAATACTATCGAGCGTGCCATACTCCTGACCAAAGGCAATGCTTTAACGCCGAAGTCATTCCCGGAGGCGATGGTCAGCGGGAAACAAGATAGCCTGGTCAATGTCGTGGACCATAAAACGCCGGCCCTCGAATCCATTGAAAAAGCATATATCCATTGGGTTCTGGAGCAAAGCGGAGGCAACAAATCGAAAGCCGCCAGAACGCTGGGTATCGATGCCTCAACCTTGTATCGAAAACTGGAAAAGTACAGGATAGGGGTAAAGAAAACAAAAAGCGGGGTTGCAGTAAGGAGTTGATAAGGTTTGTTCAAAGACAGGCGGTGGGTTATGATATTGCATAAAAACCGGGGGTTTACCCTCATTGAACTGATGATTGTCGTTATTATCGTGGGGATTCTTGCCGCTCTCGCCCTCCCCCGTTTCATTTCCTCAACTTATCAGGCAAAACAATCCGAAGCGAAGCAGATATTGCACCAAGTATATACCATGGAACATATCTATCATAAAGAACATACCACATACTGGGCCGGTACGGCATCGGCGGCGGCTCCGAACGGTCTCGGTACTATAGACGTAGAAATCTCCATATCAGCTTTATATATTTATGCTGTTGCTGCAGGTGTCACCGGGGATATTGCCAGTTCCTTTATCTGCACCGCCGCCGCCAACCTTGATTCCGATGGAACCCTTGATACCTGGACGATTGATCAGGACGGGGTGTTGACTAACACCTCCGATGACATAACCGGCTGATTACCGCAAAACGCAATAGCATGGGCAACATACCCAGGCATAAATATGGGACGGCTTCGATATTGGAAAATTGCCATCGTTTTCGGCAACTATTCGGGCCGCATAACCTATAGATAGGCAGGAAGTTGAAAAAATATGTCGGCTTTTTCCAACCGGTCATCAGTTTGGCATCGACCTTGCAATATCGATCGGCAGAGGAAACGGGTTAGACCAAACCAAAATAAGCGGGAGGTATTAATGTTTACCAAGTTCCACAATCGCCAGCGCGGCTTCACCCTGATCGAGCTCATGATCGTGGTTGTCATTATCGGTATTCTGGCCGCTCTGGCCGTGCCGCGGTTCATGAGGGCCACCACCAAGTCGAAGCAGTCTGAAGCCAAGCAGCTTCTTAAGCAGATCTACACCATGGAGCGTACCTATCGTCAGGAGAATAACACTTACTTCGCCGGTACCGCTTCGGCCGCCGCGCCGAACGGTCTCACTACCATTGGTGTTGAAGTCGGCGTCAACGCCCTGTACGTTTATGTTGCAGCCGCAGGTGACAGCGGTAGTATTCTCGATTCATTTACGGCTACCGCCACTGCCAATCTTGACGATGACGCTACTATCGATACCTGGACGATTAAAGAGACCGGTGTCCTGGCGTGCAGCATCAATGACGCCACAACCTAATAATGGGCAAGGAATAATACAGTTGAATATGGGGCGGGGATTTCCCGCCCCTTTTTTATTGATTATTTAACTAATACACCGTGTTTGCTTCTTTTAAGACCGCCTTTAAAAAAGCGATTGACTTGGTTTGTCCCGCTGCCTTTTATGATTACATGAAGATTATATGCATTTCGGCTGCAGTATTAATATTCGCCGCTTCTCCGGCGATGTCCCAGAATTCCCCGTCGGCGATAACCGATTCAATCAACTTCGACAGTCTGCTGAATTGCGGGCTCGACGAGCTTTTGTCTTATCTGTTTTTAACTCGCAATGATTTTGTTTTTCGGGACGATTACACGGAGAAAGATATATTCAGGCTTGATATAATAGACAGCCTGATGAAAGACCCTTTGAATCTGGTCGATTTTGCCGACAGCTGTGCGCTGATCTTTGAAAGCTTTGAAGATTATCCCGACTGTCTGCCCGCATTTTTCGAAGAACTCAGAGGGAAAAACAGCGTTCAAAATCACAAACAAGGTCTCCAGACTAAAGATTCGCCGTTTCGTTTCAGGAAACTCAGGGAGCCGCTGAGATCGGTAGTTCAGAACATGGCCGACGAACTTGACGGTTGTCAAACCATGATTGAGAATATAACAGGGGGCCCTCAGACAAAGCGGTATCGGTTTATTACCACAAAGTACAGAGAAATTATACTTGAGGACGAAAACTACAAGCGGCAGACGCCCGAGGAGATGGATTCGATCCAGCATTTAGAGGAAGAGTATACGCTCGAATTTGCAAAAATGGCCGAAAAATTGCCTGATATTCCTTTTCAGAAAATTTCCGGGTTGTTTCAGATGATTGATTCGGCGTATTCGGTTCTGGGAAAAGACAAAAAACTACGAAAGCGCAGCAGGCCCGGCAAGCCACTTTATAAAATTAAAACCGCTTACGGTCCGGTTGTCATAGGTAGTTACGGCGACGATATCTACCGGGGCGACTATTTCATGATACTGGACCCGGGCGGCGATGACAGCTATTACCTGACTTATGATATGGAAAATCCCCATCCTGTCGTGATTGCCGATTATTCCGGCAGCGATTTCTATAAGGCAGAATCTGAGTTTTCTCTCGCCTCGGGCGCCTTCTCGAATTCGTTGCTGATAGATTACGAAGGCGATGATATCTATCGCGGGGGCAACTTTTCTCTTGGCTCGGGGTATTTTGGAACCGGCCTGCTCTGGGATAAGAAGGGGAACGATAGTTACTTCGGCGATACTTTTACTCAGGGAGCGGGGACGTTTGGTCTTGGTTTGCTGATTGATTCAGAGGGGTCGGATACATATACCGGAAATCTTTTTTGCCAGGGGTTTGGGTTTGTCCGGGGTTTCGGTGGCATTGTCGATTATCTCGGCAACGATACCTACACCGTTCAGGGGAAATACCCGGAAAGCTTTCATACCGGCAGTCATTTTCAATCACTGTCGCAGGGATTTGCTATTGGCGTCAGGCCGTACCTGTCCGGCGGTATCGGATTCATCTTCGATTACGCCGGTAATGACGCGTACGTGTCTGATTTTTTCAGTCAGGGATCGGCCTACTGGTGGGCGCTGGGAATGATCTATGATCGTTCCGGGGACGATCAATACCTGTCTTACCAGTACTCGCAGGGAAGTGCGGCTCATATGGCTCTTGGCTTTCTGCATGACGGAGCCGGCGATGATATTTATCGTTCGCACGGCGTCTGCCAGGGTTGCGGTCATGACTATTCATGCGGCTGGCTGATCGACATCTCGGGCGACGATATTTATTCGGCCCATGATCTGGCCCAGGGAGCGGGCCAGGCCAACGGTTTTGGAATCTTCTCTGATCTTGCCGGGGACGATGGGTATTATGTTTTTCGCAAAGACAACACCCAGGGATACGGCAACCCGCGGCGGGATTACGGTTCGATCGGGCTGTTTCTTGATCTCGACGGCCGTGATCGTTATGACGGCAACGGCGCCGACAACTGTTTCTGGCGGACGCCTTCTAAATGGGGCGGCGGGCTTGATCGCAATATAAAATCACCCGACAGCACGGAGGCGAAATGATACGCCCGGGCAGATACGGGTACGCTGTTTGGGCTATAATCCTGATAGCGATGCTTAATACCGCCTCTTTCGCTGAAGATACCCTGCAGGCGAAGATCGATTCCATGTTTGTCATTGCCTCGTCGGGGGATTTTAAGTACCGGGAGCTGGTCGAACCGACTATTGATGATATAGCAGCCCTGGGCGTCGAAGCGGTTCCCTACCTGATTGACAAGTTGGGCACAAAAGATGCCCGCGAACGGGTGACACTGGAAAACATCCTCAAAAAGATCGGTCCACCGGCGATACCGTACCTGAATGACGCTCTCCTTGAGACCGATTCGCTGCAACTATCCCGGGTGGCTAAGATACTCTACTACCTTCCGGATAGTTCGTCGGTTGAAAGCCTGATGAAGGTCGCCGAAAACCGGTACTTTTGGGTGCGGTATGAATCAATTCGAGCTCTTGGCAAAATCGCCGACCGGAAAGCTGCCCCTGCGATTAAAACCGCCCTGGGCGACAGCAATGAGCTGGTGCGGACTATGGCGGCGGTGGCAGCCGGTCGCCTGGGGGCAAAAGGTTTTCACTTTCAGTTGGTCGAAGCTCTGAGTGACAGTTATTATGGCGTCAGGATGGCGGCTTATGAAGAACTGAAAAAACTTGATTGCGATTCAAAGAGAAGATACCTGTTTCCTTTTATCCAAAATACAAAAAGTGCGATAACCCGGAAACTTCTCTTGTCGATTATGGCCGAGTCGTTCTGTGCCTGTGATATCGAGATTGTCAGGCCGTTCTTTTCCGACACTGATCCGGTAACGCGGAGCCTGGCATTGAAGGCGGCTTATAGATGTGCACCCGATTCGGTTATCGACTACCTGTCCCGGGTTTCGGGAGAATCCGAGAGCCTTATTCTCAGGCAAACCATCGAAGAGATAAAAAACACCTATGGAACGGAAACGACTGTAAACCCTTGATCGCTTTCTGAAACTTCCTGGCGATTCGGCTACCGCCGAGGACAACCTGCGGCCGCCGGCTGGAATAATAGGCGCCGAGATAATTGAACGAAACCGTTTCCGTATCCTTAAGATTATTGACGATATCGACTTTTTCCCTTATTCCACTATTAAAGATATCAACGAACACCTGCGCTCCGATCTCTACCGGCGAAAACGGCTGGTTGGAAAGCGTTGACCGACTACCTCTAAATCTTTGTAAAATCCTGTCGATATTGCTACTGAGGGTATCCGCATATGTCAGAACAAAATATATTTGAACTAATAAAGGATAACAAAGAGCTTTCCTCTCTTCCCCAGGTCCTGGCCGAGGTAATCAGGGTCGCCGATGACGACGATTCAAGCGCCGGCGATATTGCCGAAGTTATCATGAAAGACCCGGCGTTGTCGGCCCGGATTCTTCGAATCGTAAACTCGCCTTTTTACGGCTCGATGCGCGAAATCAGTTCCATTAACCAGTCGGTGGTAACGCTTGGTACGCGGGCCGTTAAAGCGCTGGCGCTTTCGGCCGGCCTTTACCGGTTGTTTGACACCGACAGGGTAGTGGTGGATCGGTTGCGGTTCTGGCGCCATTCCCTGGAAGTGGCTATCGCCAGCCGGGAGATTGCCAATCTCTGTTCTTATAGACCGGCCGAAGAGGCATATGTTACCGGATTAATGCACGATATCGGTCTCCTGATCATGGAGGTCAGCTTTGAGGAGCAGTTCCGCCGGGTATGGAGACTGGTTACTTCGGGTGAGTCGCTGGTCAGGCTTGAGGAAGCCAATTGGGGCACCAACCATGCCCGGGTGGGTAAGTTTCTTCTGGATCAGTGGAATATACCCGTATTCATCGGCGAGGCTGTCGCCAGACATCATGACGATTTCGATAAGGATGGGAAAGATCCAGAGAATCGCCTTGGCCGGATTATCGGCCTGGCCAACCGAATTTCGAAATTCCGTACCTGCCAGATGCCGCCTTTGGATCCGGAAGAGATCGCCGGCATCGAAAGCCTGGCGGAATCGCTCGGTATCGGGCCGACGGTACTGGCGGAATTGCAGGAAAACTGCTTGAGCCTGCTGATTAAAGAATCGGAATTTCTTGACATCAAGATCGGATCGATAACCGACCTTCTTAAAGACGCTAATCATATTATTTATAAACAATATTTACTGGTCGAGTCGGTGCTGCGTGAAAACCGGACCATGCAGGCGCAGATCGCCCGCGACCAGTTGAAAAAGGCGGCTATCGAGTCGCTCAAGATCATTACCGCTACTCTTTCGCATTACATCAATAACGCCTCGGCGACGATTCTTGGTCGGGCGCAGTTGGTGGAGTTGGCTGTCTCCAAGGGAAACATCATCGACGAACAGAAGATCGCCGCCGATTCGATGAATATTATCGTCAAATCGGTGGAGACGATTTCCATGATTCTGGAAGAACTCAAGAAACTATCCAGCTTTGACACGACTCACTATCACGACGAGACCGCCATTCTTGATATTGAGGATCGCTTAAAGCAGCAAATCGCCATCCTCGACGAAGAGCGCAAAAACTCCGCCGCGCCGAGACCTACCTAAACTCGAAAATGTCGGTTTTCTCATTCCGCTCCGCTCCATTCGGAACGCCAGCCATTTGCTGCCCGTCATTAAACCCAAAGCAAACTGTAGCCCACCGGTCATTTAATAAATTCGGCGTAACATCAGGAGTGATTATTGGTTACGTGGAAATGGGTTTGTTTCGTCATATTTAAAAGTATGCACTACATATCCTGTGGTGATTACGAAAGCCAGCAGGCCTGATAATGATCTGGAAACTGTTTTTTGAGCAGCCAGAAGTTCTCCTTTGGAAAACCTGTTCATTAACGGAGACAGATTATGAAACAGCAGGAAGAATGTATTG
>CAZSYD010000072.1:0-9694 GCA_964611355.1 uncultured Ignavibacteriales bacterium
TCGTCCGATGCCCGGTTTATCCGGAGCCCCGAACTGAGCCGTTCCGCGGTTTTCATAAGGGAACCATACGTCCGGTTCAGATTCCGAGAAGCGTCGGCGCCGACTAAATTGTGAGTTGTTCTAATAGGCATACGAACTCCTTTTCCTCCGGGCATTAAGTATGCAAACTGTTTGCCGTTTTAGCCGGAAACGGCGAAATCTATTATCCGCCAATAAATTGACTATGATTTCCGGTTGACGTCAGGCCGTTTCTAAAGCGAAAAAAGCGGGTTTTTTCCCATACAATATAGAAAAATTTCCGCAAGATATTAATTTCTGAGAAGTTGCCGAACAGAACCGGCGGTTGTTATTTTAGAAGTATCATCGTCCGGGTATAGCCGGTCTGACCATTGTCCAGCCGGTAAAAATAGACTCCCGCGGGCGCCTGGCAACCCTGATCATCGGCGCCGTCCCATTGGAACCGGTACTCTCCCTGAGATAAATGGGCAGAGACAATTGTTTTCAGTTCTCTGCCGAGGATATCATAAACCCGGATGGTAATAAACCCTGATCGCTTAAGGTTAACCGGTATGGTTGTGGACGGGTTAAACGGGTTGGGGAAGTTTTGTCCCAGCGCAAAAAAGCCGGGTCCTTGTGATTTTTCATCGTCCGTATCAAGAGCGGTAAAATCGACCTTTTCCCAGTAATCACCGCGGTAACCGCCTTGATACAAACCGTTGGAAGTCCCGATCCAGATAACCGAATCGGAAGTCATGGCCACGCTGTACATATCGATGTTATAAGAAATAGCGTGGTCGGTTATATTCTCGAAACTCTGACCGCCGTCATCCGAAAACCAAAGACCCGAATCGCTGGCGGCAAAAACATCCTCGCCGTGGAAAAGGAAATTCCATACCCGCCGCTTGTTCAAAACCGTTCGCCAGGTTTGGCCTTCATCAGAACTGATCGAGACTCCAAAATCTCCACCAGTCTGATAATTTTTCCATGCGGCCGCCCAAATCTCTTCGGCACCGCCAGCATCGCGAATTCTAATGCAGACCACCTTGTCTGCGGATAGAGCACCCTCCTCCTCCGTGCGGCGAATATATTCCCATGTAACTCCCCTGTCAGTGGAATAATTAATGCCTCCTTCGGTTCCGGCCCAGATTACCGAATCGCCAATTGCCAGAGAAAAGGCCCGATGATGCAGGCTGTCCTGCGGATTAAAACAACCGGGGTCAAAAGAGATCAACTCCCAGTTCAATCCTCCGTCGGTCGATTTGCTCAGGCCTCTCCACCAGTTGGCCGTCCAGATAATGTCGCTGTCAACGAAAACATCGTAGGTAATATTTCCGGCATCAAACGGATACGGCGGGATGAAATATTCCCAGCCGGTTACGTCAATATCGCTTTTGTAAATCCCGCCATTCAGGGAATATGTACCCGATTGAGTAATAGTGTCATAATAGGTCGCCGCCCAGAAGGCGGTATCGTTTACGGTCATCGCCGAAACAAGGCGCGGTTCAAAACCGTTGGAAGTATCAAAACAATGCCACGAAATACCGCCGTTATCCGAATACAGGAGTTGATTCGACCACCCGGCCCAGATCTTATTGCCGTCGGCGACAACCTCAAAAACCGCTCCAACACTATCGCTGACAAGCAAACCTGCCTGCGCCCCGGACCAACAGACCAGAGAGACCACAAGCAAAAGCATGACGGTGCATCGGCGAAAGATATTTGCATTAACCCGCTTCATAGGTTTGTTACCCGGTGTTCATCAGACGTTATTACCCTCGGAAATGTTCAAAGCAAATCTCCGGTAAACATACCGGCGCTACTTTAATATAATACGAATCGGGAAATTCGCCACCAGATATTACGGCAAAAAAAAACCTGCCTGCAGGCAGGTTTTTTTGTGAAGAAATAGTATCTTTAGAAATTAAAGCCGACTGAGAAACGATGGACCGATTCGAGACGTTCGAAATCGGAGAAGGCATAATCGATTACGAGGACTGTCCGTTCGCCCATACCGGTTTTAACGCCAGCTCCGAAAGTAAGACCCTGTTCCTCGTAGTTAATTTTATACCCGGCCCTCAGGAAATATTTCTGCTGGTAACAGTATTCCGAACCGATCGCCGCCTGCTGTTCGTTGTCGTTGGGATGTTTGGCTTCCATGGCCACCGTACAGCGATTATCAGGGTTGTCTATAAAATCATACGCCACTCCGAGCCGGAAGGTCAGCGGCAGATCATAGTCGTCCACCGATACCGTGCCGTTGGGCGTTGAACCGGATTGAATGTCGAGCGGGTTGATCAGGTCCGGCCCGTCGAATTTCATCGATGCTCCCATATTGGCGATATTCATTCCAATCCGCAGCGAGCGTAAGCCGGTGCGTAGCTGAGTGCCGAAATCAAAGGCGAAACCCTCGGCCGACTCATTGTAGATTTTCTCATAAATGTATTTTATGGAAGCGCCAAAAGTCAAACGGGTCGTCAGGTGACGGGCGAACCCGCCTGTCAGAGCGAAGCTGGAGGCCTGAAACATCTCACCGGTTCCGTTCGGTTCATCGACGGTGGTAATTTCCATGTCGCCCGTATTAAGAAGGGTTGCGGACAGGCCGATAACACCGAAATCTTCAATCCGCGTGCCAAAGCCGACGTAGTTCAGCGAGATACCCGCAATCCAGTCGACATTGGTGAATGTAATAGCGTTCCCCTCAATATAAGCCAGACCGGCCGGATTCCAGTAAAGACTGTAAGCATCATCAACCACCGCCACCGAGGCCTCCCCCAGACCCTGATAGCGGGAACCTACCGCAATCTTTAGAAATTGCGCTCCGACCGACCCGGTCTTGGTAAAATCGCCAGCGAAGACCGAGCCGCCGGCCGCCATCAGAAAGACCATAGTATATATAAGTACCTTTTTCATTTCTCTCTCCCCGGGCTTACTTGATTACGGCAAATTTTTCTGTGAGACTTCCAAATTCGCTCTCGACGTTGTATAGGTAAACGCCGGAGGCTATGCCGCGTCCGGCTTCCGAAACCATATCCCAGTTTTCGGCGCCGGTTCCGTCATCATGGCGCAGGGTGCGAATCAATTCGCCGGCCAGAGTATAAATCCTGATAGTGCATTGGGCTGGCAGATTGACGAACTGAATCCGGCGCTCTCCTTCATTCGATTCCCAGCGGGCATTAGCGAGGTAAGGATTGGGCACAACTCTTATCCGGTTCAAATCCTGCCTTGCCTGCGAAGCGACAATCTTGCGGGACGAGAAGTTGAACTGGTCGTCGGGCGAGGCCAGGTGCGGCCCTTCAATTGTCAGGACGTCGCCTTCGACCGGTGTAGCAGCGACGTCAAAAGCCATTATCCAGGTCAGGTATTCGGTCCGTTCGTCGGGGTGATAGCCACCGTCATCGTAGTCGTAATCGGTGATCATTATATAATCGAGATCAGCCACGGTATACTCGCCATCTCCACCCCAGTCCACAATCCAGCTTCCAACCTGCGAATCGGCCGTAATATTCCAGACCTCAAACGGCACGTTGACCGGATTATGGGTGAACCAGTCATAGGCCACCGAACCGGTCCCCGTAAAGCGGAACTCTATGTCATTTCGGAAGTGAATGTTACAGCCTACCGACGAGGAGAACTCCTCCAGGAACGAGAGGGTCAGGGAAGTGTCCCCGGCGATGGCGAATTCGGATTGATAGATTGAACCAGGCACCCTGGGATTCTTTACGACTACCTGAAATCCATCGACTATGGGATAAGTGGCATGGGCGCCTTCGAACTGATCCTGATCCGCGAGCATGGTATCGCCCGTGGTTGTGTTGATCAGGTGCCAGCAGGTCATGCAATCCTCGGAAAAGGCGACCCGATAATCATCGCCGGTAATAACCGATTCGTCAACAACGTAAATGGTAACGGAGTCGTAGCACGGGTTCCATTCGCCGTTGTAGGTATGAGCGATACTCGCCTGCGGGGTAACATAACCCAGAGGATTGGCCTGCGGGAAAACCCTTATGATATTGGAAACCGTTTCCGGATTTCCCGAAGTATAGTCGTATTCCTGACTCGAACTGTCATAAGCCACAACAGCGTACCAGTATTCCAGACCGTTGGTCAGGCTGCTATCCATAAAGCTATGGGCTATCCGACCAAAATCGTCCCTCTCGTACACCACCAGCGGAACGTAGTCGGGGCCGACCGAATAATCGGCGTTGGTTTTCAAACTGCCCCAGGTTTCACCCCGGTCGGCGGACCGAAAAACCTTGTATCCCCGGAAGTCCTGTGAGCCGGTTGAGGGATCAATTGACAGTTCAGCGATATCGTCCCATTTAAGCATAACCATGAAATTGCCGGCGGCTGCATTGACGACAGGCTCGTCAGGCGGCCGGGAAGCGATATAATTGTTCTGATACAGTATCAACGCCTTCTGGACAACATCCTTGAGGATAACCGAATCGGGCGCGGCCACCAGGGCGAAATCGAACTGGATCGTTTGCCCGGCCGGCAGATCAATCCCGCGTACGGCTTGAACGTAATACTGGTCGGTCGGCGGCAACGACTCATCGAACTCGGTATTGTCTATCATTTCGAAGCGCCCTTGGTCATTATCAGGCAGAAATTCCCACTGACCGGTATTGAACGAAGTCATTCCTATATCGCCCGGCGTGGAGAGAACCACCGTGCCCATTACGCCTGTTTCGACACCCGGTCCCCAACCAGGGTCGTACCCGTCTTCGTCGTAAGTCCAGGCCAGATCCAGATCGGCATCATGAGCGACCAGATCTCCCAGCCGGCCGTTCTCTCCGGTGGCCGGGTCGGGCCCGCCGATATCGAAGTCGCAGTAGAGGCCAATAGCCACACTGTGATAGTCTTCCGTGCCGACGTTCGTAATCTCCAGTGTAAAGAAGATGATGTCGCGAATTTCCTTGTAGTTCCATTGACGCACCGTCTGGGTTATCTCCAATCCCAATACCGGAGATCCCAGGTTATCGTCGGCATAGCGGCAGATCGATTCCTGGACGCTGACCGGCCCGCCGGGGAAATAGCTTGAAGCAAGTGTATTATAGACCTGATTATACACCCAGTTACGAGCCTCAACGTCCCAGACGCGCCACCCGTAAGCGGGATAACCGATGCCGGTTCCCACGGTATCGGTTGCGTCATAGCCGTAACGGGTCGTATCGGTTGACAGCAGGAAATCGTTTGGCTTCTCAGCCGCGCTCCAGTTTACCAGCGGATTAAAATCATCATCGGTGTTGGCCAGAAGAGTATCGTCGGTGGAACTGACGCCGCCGATCCAGAACTTTATCTCAGCCAGGTAATCGCGGCCACTGTTGGCGGGCCATCTTCCGGAGGGACGTCCGGCCCACATGAAGCCGCCAACGTATCCGAAGTTATCCAGAGTAGTGGCAATATTCCCCCGGTCATGAGTGATCTGATCCCTGACTGCCGGGTTCGGTACCTGCGATGAGCCGGCCGCCGCCAGGACGAGGCCGGACCAGCAGATCACCAGGGCCGCCGCCGTTAAAGCAATCTTTATATATATACCTTTTTTCATCGCCAATCCTCTCTGATCTTATCCGTTAGAAGTTGAACTCCATCCCCAATCGTACCCGTCGCGGATGATCATAATGCTGGGGATCTTTGGCCAGCAGTTCATGCCAGAGCTTTTCCTGTTCATATGTCGGGCTGTTGACGTTAAGGGCCAGATGACCGTCGTTATCCGGCGACCCTGTCTCGGTGTAAACATCGACAACGTTTCGCCGGTCAAACAGATTTTCGACCTCGATAAAGAAGGAAAGGAAATTCCGGCTGTCCGACCAGAGGAAGAAATCCTTATTAAAGCGCATATCAAGTCGGAGCGTATACGGCATCCGCTCTCCGTTGAGAAGACCCACCCTCCTGCCGTTCTTGTCGGTCCGGGTATAGGTCAGTCCCGATGAATATCGAGCCAGCAGATTAACGCCCCACGCATCCGGGAATGCGACTCCCATATAATTAAGCTTTTCGCCACGCCCTACTCTGAAATCGATCACCGCCGTCAGTTTGTGACGCTGATCGTATGAGAGCGGATACTCACGCGTGGGTTCGGGCGGACGATCCTCATCCTGAACGGTGAAATAATCGTAATACCATTCGTATGGACTGGATGCGTTGCCGTTGGCAATCATGTAGGAATAACTGGCCGACCAGTTTAAGTGTCGGCGGCTCAGGCTTTCAAGAGATAGGTCAAACCCTTTGCAGGAACCGTAATCGGAATTCGTAAAAACAGTATAGGGATTGCCGTCTTCGTCCAAAACCTCGCGGGCGCCGATTAAGTTCTTTATATCCCGGTAGTAGGTTGTCAGACTTAAGCGTAAGTCACGGTTTATCAACCGGGTCCATCCCAGTTCATAATATATGGTCTTTTCGGCGTCCAGATCGGGATTGCCGATAAGCGGAAATCCCGTTTCAAGATCGCCCTGCAGGTTTGTGTACATTAAGCGCACGTTAGGAGGCTGGAAAAGATAACCGTAGTTGAAATGCAATACCGAATTGGCGCTGACCGGATGCGAAATACCCAGCCGCGGCGACCACTGGACCTTGGGCGTTGATTTTACCCGGTAATCCTTGGTGAACGGGTCGTTCCAATATTCAATATCGGTATAAAGATAATCGAAGCGTAGGCCGACGTTAATCACCAAATCATTGAGCTCAACCTTGTCCTGGAAATAAACGGCGCCAAACCAGGGATGGGCTTCATAAGTTTCGCCATACGGTTTGGCATTAAAGAACTGACGGTTATCCCAGAAAAGATCATGGCGGCGCAGGTCGCCGCCGAACTTCAACTGATTATACTTGTCGATCTGGGAGAGCACCGAGAATTTGGCCCCGGTATAGGCAGAAAAGCGCTCCAAATAATAGGGGAAAAAATCGTCGCCGGAGGTAAAACCGATATAGGCATAATCGGGGGAACTATTGTAATTGGAATCGTCAATCGTTCCATTGTACGAACCGTTACCGTCAACCGAATATCCCGGCCATTGATCCCAGTAAAGATCAAAAAGATGTTCCGGAGCCCTCTTGGTTTTGGTCCGGAAGCGATTCACGTGTAGGGAGACAACCGTATTCCTGGATTTATTGTAGCTTCCTTTAACGCCGAACAAGTAGGCTTCTGTCTCGCTTTTGCCCAAACCGTCGAGATTGAAATCATACGAGCGGTTGTTAACGTCCCTGTGCACATAACTCTGCCTGTCGCGGAAATAATAAGAACCGTCTATGGCCAGCTTGGTTTGAGAGGTGGGGAAAGCTATTATTTTACCCGTTCCGGAATAAAGCTTGGATTTGTTATGAGGCAGATAGGCGTCATTTCGCAGAATCTCGGCGTTGGCAAAAAAAGTCGTCATCCGTTCGCCGATTTTGACAATCGGCCCGGAGAGATCCATAGCCACCGACCGGTTCTGAGTCAGATCCAAATCGCCGTAGGTTGTATTATCTATGTTATACCGGTGGCTGGCGCCTTCATAGACTCTAATCCGGCCGCGGAAGTCTTTGCCGCCTTCGCGGGTAATGGCATTAACTACTCCTGAAAGGGCCTCGCCATACTCCGGCGCAAGACCGCCTGAGGTCAGCGATAATTCTTCAAGGGCGTCAGGCGCGATCCGGATCCCCATATCGCCGGTGAAAGGATCCTGGATTGAAAAACCGTCGTAAAAATACGTAACCGAACCGTAACGACCGCCCCGCACGTGAAGATTGCCGTCGCCGCCAATTACCGTACCGGCCATATTGGAAATAATATCCAATACATTTCGCGAATTGGCCAGGCCGGTGATTTCGTTGCGAGTGACAATGGTTCTTGAGGACGTCTTATCCCTTTGAATCGGCGGTCGCTGCGCTACAACAGTAACCGCCCTGTCAAGATCAATGGGACTTTCCTGCATCGTGAAATCCACCGGAGTAGTCAGGTCCATAAGGACCCTGATATCCTTAATGATAACCGTCTCGTATCCTATCATGGATACCGACAAGGAGTGGATGCCAACCGGCAGATTAATGATATAGAACTCGCCGTCAGAATCAGCCTTGGTTATGATCTGAGTTTCTACAACCTTGACTGTAGCCCCCTGCAAAGGTTCCCCCGTTACCGCATCCGTTGCGATACCGGCTATTTTCCCCGTGGTACTCGACAATGCCGGCGAACATATTAAAAGGCTGAGTACCAACAGAGCAGGCAGTACCGCATATCTTCCAAACGCTAACAAGTTGAACTCCTCAGTTAAATGATTCTTATACACTCCCACAGATTGCCACTTCTCGCAGGCTGATTATTTCTATATTGGTCTATAAGATTTCTTTATTTGTTTATCGGAAGAACTATCAGACGGCTTTAGCTGATTTCAAGACATATATGGCCGTGGCAAAATTGATCACGCCACCTGCCAATACTCAAAAAAGGGGATGAAAAGAAATATTAATGCCGATTATTGTTTAACAGCGTTGCATCTTCCCCTATGGTTTGGACGGCCTCCGCTTAAGAATTCCCTGATTTGGCCGATATTTCGGGTAAGTATCACCTCCTGCGGTGCAAAAGTTCCAATTCTGGTAAAATGCCCGCCTTAGGGACCATGACAGATTTCAGGAGGCAGCACCGGAATACATATGGTCATGCATCCGAAACGAACAATCCGCCTGTTTAACCGGCTGCCGGCGTTAGGCGCCATTTTCTTTATGGTCCTGACCGCGCTAATCCCTCTGGCAACAAAGGCTTATGCCGCCAACAAGATTTCCATAGTTTTAATCGATAACGAACCAAGCACACTGCGAACCATTAAAGGAATAAAGAATGCTATTAAACGGTACGGTCTGGAGGTAAGTTACAACGAATCAATTCTGAGCGGTGATCCTGAAGCCGATCAGCGAATTTTCGCATCACTTAAAGATTTTAACCCCGATCTGTTTATCACCCTCGGCTCATACACTACATCCAAAATATCGGAAATTTTTCCCCATCGGCCGATTATATTCGCCAATGTCATGAATCCGGAGGCTTCCGGGTTCATAGCCTCCATGAACCGCCCGGGTGGGCATATTACCGGCGCCGCCCTCGATATCCCGCCGGATAAACAATTCCATTACTTTAAGCGAGTTGTGAGTAATATAAAAACCATGGGGGTACTCTATTCCGCAGAAACCGAAAACATCATCAATCAGGCGCGCATTGCCGGCCGGCAGCTCGGCATTAACCTGGTTGCCATTAAAGTAGAAAGTGAAAAGGAAATCCCCGCGGCCATAGATTCCCTGTGTAAAATATCAAACGCCCTCTGGTCGGTAGCCGATCACACGGTTTATACCCCCCAATCCACGCAGTATATTATTTTGCAGATCTTGAGACACGGCCTGCCGATGATGGGGTTTTCGCAGTCACTCGTCGAAGCAGGAGGTCTTTTCACTCTCGATTTCGACTTCAAGGATATTGGACGTCAGGCCGGAGAAACAGCCGTCCGGGTCTTACATGGCAGCGATCCGTCCAGTATTCCGGTCACCACACCCGGAATAATATATTTCAAATACAATGAGAAGACCGCCAACCGGATAAATATTCAGATACCGGAAGATTTGCTGGCGGTAGCCAAGGAGGTAATCAAATGAGCTTCCTTGGTAAATTTGATAGTCTTAGCCTGCGGGTAAAATTCATAGTTATCATTTCCCTGTTGATTATCAC
>CAZSYD010000073.1:0-9282 GCA_964611355.1 uncultured Ignavibacteriales bacterium
ATCCAAAGATTTCTTTCATAGCCATCCAATCGAAGGTTTTACCGGCGGCTCCGCCAATACCGCCCCAGAAGTCGGACTTTCCTTTCTGTTTTCCAAGAGTCAGGGCTATCAGCCGGTCAAGGTTTCTCATTCGCATCTGCTCGCCCATTATCGAGCCGTACTGGTACGCTTTGGCATACCCCAGTTCCGATTCGCCGATAGCCGTAGCACCCGCTCGCATAACTGGAGCAACCACATCAGCCTGATAATATCCCGGCGCCTCTCCGGCTCCGTGAATTCCCCTGCTCGCCAGATCCGCCTCAAAGGCTTCGGTTGAGACTGGTAGCCGCGATAGCAATTCTGACATCTGGCCCCTGAGTGATCGATCAAAGGCACTCTTGTCCGGCAGAAAACCGCTATAATTGCTTTTTTCATACTCTTTCCGCACAAGCTCCATAAGTTCGTCCATATCGCCTGAGCCGCCGCCGAAAAGGCCACCAAGCAATGACGTAGCCACGTTTGCCGCGCCATATATCAGTAAAGGGTCCATGCTATTCTCCTTCCACCATAACCCGAACCGTGCCGGTATCTGTGCTGTCGCTGGATATGATGATAAACTGCGTCCCGGAAATCGGGATTATCCGGTAACTGCTTTCGTTGTCTGCATCCAGCGACCACACCCTGCCGAAATAAGTCGTATGGTCAATAAAGCTCAAATCCTGCCGACCGTCAGAGATCGAAGAATTGACTGTGATTGTATCGTAGCCGCTTCCGCCCAACTTGATTTCCCTTACCGCCCGGTGATACCCCTTTGCATGTTCCGATTGATTTACCGGCCTGCCTGTTCCGATGTCATATACTGTTTTGACCCGGCCCTCTACCGCTGGGGGGGCTGGTAGCGGCTCAACGAGCCGGGCCGCAGGGATGGAATCATTCTCCCGCTTATCTGCGGAATTCACAAAGCCAGGCAAGCCGGTAATTACCAAGAACCAAAAGAGAAAGAGATATTTAATCTTTTTCATCGAATCCGCCCCTTGTCTGACGGCAAATAGCCGATAGTGTATCCGGTTATCGTGTAATCCCCGGCCCCCTGATCGGCTATCCTGACCGAAAGGTCTTTTACTATTTCCTTGACCACGAACCGCTGGATTTCTTTTTCGGTGAAATCAACCGCCCTACTGACGGTCTTGACGGAATCCTGACCTTTGAGATCGAAAAAGGTCAACGAAAGCATATCGCACGATCCCGTTCCCTGCAAATCGACATAAAATATCTGCTCCCGATTGTTGCCGTTGTCGAAAAAAGACTTGGATTGATAAACCGCAAAAATAGAATCGGTTCCGTCCAGCGAAGTATCAGCATAATTCCAGTCGTAAAGAGTATCGTTATCGGCGATGAATACCCATCGGGTTGTCCGGTAATCAGCCGCGTCGCTTTCGTAGTCATAAGGCACGCCGTCGATGATCCCGAAGGTGTAGCACTTCCAATGCGGAAAAGGCACGAATGAATAAATGTAGATTTTTGAGTTAATAGAATCGCCCGGGGGGTTTTCACCGGGCCCGGGTTGAGGTCTCGGGATCGCACCGGAAAACCAGTATTCGTCTCCGACCACTCCACCCCAAGCCGACATAAGATTATCGCCTATTGAGTCCAGAGAGTTTTCGATTGTCCACGAAATCGGATTGTCCCAGTTATCGCCCGGGAAGGAATAAATCCCGGTATTATGCGCCCAAAAAGCCCGGTTATATCCGCCGGCAAGACTCCGGGGGGCGGTCAGTCCTATATCGGCGCTCAATTCTTTGATCTGGTACTGGTAAAAGCTCTGGCCAGCAAACCCGACGAATGAATTTTGCCTGAACGCCAATAGCCAGTCTCCCATAGAGAGAAGGCCGTTAAACCAGTCGCCCTTTTGGGATGGGATGTTTATGTGCTTGTCCCGATGCCAATTCGTTGGTTCCCCAAAATCTGAAAAATATAGACAGCTCTTGTTCCATGGATTGCCGATGGCGAATAGCCTTGATTGATGAAGGGCGATGTCAGAAGGGCAAAAGGATATTACGGAATCGTCATTGCAGTAACCCTCAATGGCACCCAAAACTGTCGAATCTTCGTTAAAGACGTGACGGTAATAATATGAGTATCCACTATACGGCTCGGCTTGGTGATATATGCAAGTATCGCCCGCCGAATCTGTTTCCAGTTTAATATCCAACATGGAGCCGTACTGCCTGTAAGTAAATTCACCGTGTTTTTCGCCAAGCCATTTGAAAGGTATCGTGTCGGTATAAGTCGTTGTTTCCGGGTCAAGTTCAGCCACCATGTAAAATCGACCTATTTTGTTTTCGACATAACCGAATCGGAGGTTTCGCTCACCCAATATCTGATATACGTTGCCGTCATCTTCGCCTCTATAGTTTGGGTCGAGATACATTCTTAATAAATATTTTTTGGTTATAGAGGATGAACCAAATCCAACCGGTACTAAAATATTGGATATATTTGCGATGATGATGGTATCTATATCTTCGTCAAAAGGTTCCCACGCCGGATAGTTGCCCCTCCTTGTGGTGGGCGTTGAGATATAACTATACCTTCCCGCTGAGTCTTTATAAACGACGGAATAGGATACAAAATAACCGCCGGTGTCTCTATAATCGGAAACGGAACAAATGTCTGTCCCGAAGCCGTTTTCGGTTAAATCTATACCATAAGGATAATGAGCGTATGGATAATAGGCGGCGATAAGATAACTCGTATCCCCAGCACTATCAATTAGAACCCAAGGTCGTTCTTCCCGGTCAAAATCAACCATTAAACCACCGGGGGCGCATGAATCGTTGTCTATACTACTCCCCGTTGAGTTTGGGAAAAACACTGGTGTCAGGGTATCGGTTATATTCGCCGCCGAATCCATTGAAACGCTGTCCACAAAGCTCGTAGCGTAGATGCTTTTAATGAGATGCCAAGCACCATCCTCGTTGTCTTGGCGATATATTTCGATGCTATCCCCGGCTGACGGCACTATCATTCCCTCAATCCAGACTTTGCCGTTATTTACATAGACGGGGAACGAAGGGACGGACGCGTCGGGACAGTTGGCGTTTGTGAATATATAACGATATTGCACCGTCCCGTTAATAGAACCAATGCCGTCGAGCGGAGAGACCCTCGGTTGGCCGGGCCCATACGGTCTGGCTGGCATTGATTTATTCCCATCAAAGACCACCATATCGCTACTCGTGCTGGCTATGATTAGATTTTCATTCACAATCGCCGATCTTTCGTTGTACGGAAGGCTTAGATGGCGGCGGCCAAGATAATAATTCCATCCGATAAAGGTCGTGCAGGTGCCGCCGCTCTCATCATCACAAAGAAATAAAGAAGCCAAATTGAGTGCAGGTTCCGCGAGTCCGTAATCACCGCCCCGCGTTGTATCGTTTCTGACAACCAGAAAGCCCTTGCCTATGCTGCGGCCATAATAGCCGAAAACGGCTTGGCCTATTTGTTCGGAGAGGCTGTCAATGTAGTATTGCCGAAAACCGTTTCTGCGTTTTAACGCCCCATATCCGTCAATATCAAAATTATCAAGGACAATCGCCTGGTTGTCTTTCATCAGGGAATTGCTGATCGAGTTCACCAGCCCGCCGGAGAAATCATTTACAGGATATTCTTCAATCTCCTGCGATGACAGAGGCGCCGTCAGTAATAACGTCAGGATTATGAAAAGACAGCGAATCATTTACCGCTCCCAGCCGAAACCTTTATTCCCATGTCCTGCCGGACAATAGCATTAAGCAACTGAAAGACGGCGTGGTTCTTTTTCGCCTGCTCATAGTAACTGACGGCTTCTTCGATGATAAAAACGTGCAGATCGTCGGGGACATAGCAACTATCCGTCCGAGCATCCATATTCGGAGCCCGGGCAAGGTAATGAATCCTTACGGTCTGATCGGTGTAGAAATAGCTGCCCTTCAAATAAAGCTCGGCTTGATCGGCATTTTCCCACCAGATAAAATACTGGTATTTATCCACATCCGTAATAAAGCCCGGATTGTTGACGGCCGCATGCCATTGCTCTCCATCATAGGCAACAACCATACTACATCTCTTGAAATCTGTCGGCAGGGAGTATTTCATCGAATCCGGGGAATAGGCAATATCGCAACGCTGTGGCAAAAATCCGCCGAACGGCACTACCTTATCCATTGCCATATCGAGAAACCGCATCGCCGCCGTATCGGAAATAATCGAGCTGCCGCTGTCCGGTTCCCCTATTCTCTGCCGGAAACCCCAGAGAAGATCGTCCAACGTAGCCGCTTCGACAAAATGAGCCGCGAAAGTCAGGATTATCAACCAGAGAAGGATACGCTTCAGCATCAATGCCCCCTTCCGATTTTGTGGCTCAATCGGTTCCGCTTTGAGGTTCTTTGATCCGGGACCATCCGGATATCGGTAATAACCCGGCCAATATCCTCCTGATAATGACCGAGTTTTCTCAGGTAGATATGAGCATCAACTTCGGCTGTCGTAAAGAATTCCGGCAACGAAGCGCGAACCCCGCGCATCAATAGAGACCATTCTTCAATCGCGTCTATGTCGTTTTCCGTCGGCTCGCGGTAATACTCGAACTTGTAAGTGCATGAGGTTGAGGCCTCATCTGCCAGAACCAGATAGTTTCCCCTGCCGTCGGAACCGTCATGATTGAACTCAATGTAGCACATATTGGCGGCTGCGGGCGCATTGTTTTCAATCGTATGCAGGACTTCGGTTTTACCGACAATGTAGATCAGGCGGACGAAGTTGCCGCTGCTATCATATTCGGCGCACGATGTCCGGGCAGTAAAGAAATCGCTGTTGAGCTTATATTGAAGATCCGTCGTATTGATGGAGATTTCTTGAGTCCGGGAAAGCGTCCGAAACCGGCCGCCGCTCTGCTGGAGCATCTCCAGTGCAACCTCGCCGACCTTTCGCTCAATCTTTGCCTGGATTTCAGGGCCGGTCTTGCCCGAATCCGAAATCAGCCTATCGACCATAAATGCTCTTGATGCCATTTTTTAACCCCCGTAGGCAGCCATCCTGGGTGTTTGGCGCAGCCTTTTCTTCGCAACCGGATTGAGCTTTTGCAACGGTTCAACGGCCTCTTTTTTCTCTTCCAGCCGCGTCGCCATTTTGCCGATGCGCTCTTTAACGTCCTTCATGGTGAGAGAGGCCATATCCGCCGATTTGCCTACGCTCACGCAGGTTTTGACTTCCTGTACCTTGACCATATCGAGTTCACGCCAGAAACCGGTCTCATCTCTTTCGTCGATATTGAAGCCGTGAGAACTTGAGCCGAAGGCGGCATGTTGCAA
Organism: uncultured Ignavibacteriales bacterium; assembly: GCA_964611355.1. Taxonomy (GTDB): domain Bacteria; phylum Zixibacteria; class MSB-5A5; order GN15; family JAAZOE01; genus CAZSYD01. Next base: position 5,331 of record CAZSYD010000073.1, read on the forward strand.
AAGCAGTTCGAGGATATTGGAGTTGGTAACTCTCAAGCTACCGGCTTTGAATTTAATCCTGAGCCCTGTTCCGGACGTTGATACATAAGCCTTGCGTACCTGGTCATATACATCCTCAAGCGGCTTCAGAATAATTTTGAGGTGTGGAGCATCCTCGGTTGATACGAAAGTGGCGGCGACTTTAAGATCGCTGCCTTTGAATTTCTTCGGCCCTTTTGTTCTTTCAAACGCCATCGCATTCTCTCCTTTTTTAATCAAGGGGGCGGGGTTCGCCCGCCCCGTTATTAAGGTTTAGTAGTTACACCACTGTTTTCTCCGGTTGACCGAAGGCCCGAAAACCAACGACCGCGCGGCTATGCTGATGCTCGGTGAGGTGATTGCTCCGGAAGCATCGGTGGCCTGGAAGACCAGCCTCTTGCCCTTTGAAGCCATAATCGGCTCACCGTCCATATCGAAAGTCGTCGCTGTGGCTGTAACCAACGGCATTGTCCTGACCAGAACCGAAGTCCCGGCAAAGTCATCGCACTCATAGACCTTTATTCCGGCCGTTGCGCCGCCAAAGCTAACATTCGCCTCAACTTGCAGAATCTCATGGAGAACCTGCATATCGCCGTTGTGAATGTTAAGCGACGGGCCGTTCAGCGTAACCCCGACAGGGAATATCTCCGCCGTTTCCAGCGAAGTGTCATCGAGGATCAATAATCCCGCGTCTCCCGTGCAATCGTTGTCAGTTCCCTGACCAGTTGCATAGACGGCATTACCCGCCGAGATTTCAATGTCGTTATCCGGACGGTAATCGACCGGCCAAGCCTCCCAATCGTCGGCAAGATTAATCATGTGATAGAGGTCATAAACCGTCGAAAGGTCGGAAATGTTGATTACGCCGGAAGTTCCGGGATTATCACCGGTTGTTACGGCCGCCGTTCCGGCCGTAGCACCTTGTTCAAAAGTCAAGTCGCCCGTTGTGGCCCCGACAGAAACAATGCCTGCCGCATAAGGCCCGATACATCTGATCCCAATTACGACAGACGTATCGACGGCCACCCGCTCGTAGGTACTCCTGATCCAATCCGCAGGAGATACATTTATAATTCCCATCATTACCTCCTTAGAATTCTAATCCTTCGATTATTGACCAGGTTTCCTCCTCGAAATACTCATACCCGAATTGGCCGTAGATTTCACCCTCGTCGGAGTGAACCTCGTCACGGCTGATCGGATTGTAAGCGATATCGAGGTCTTTCTTTTCCTTGAGCGGTCGGTACATGAATTTCCCCTTCGGAACGAGGAAAATCATTCCCATCAGATACGGGTCCTGACTGAGCTTATCGCCCTCAATCAGGTCGTAAATGTGGCCGTTCAGGTTGATGCGCCGAATATCCAGACCCAGTTCTTTGGCGTCTTGGTCCATGACAACCTTGTCGTCCGTCCATTGGTTTACCAGGCTGATAAAGTAGGACGAACAAACAATAGCGCCCTGTCCCTTGTAGAAAATCCGCCATTCCAGAAGAAGGTCAAAGAAGTCCATTCGGCTCATTGTCCCGGAGACATTCGTTACGTTTGTCGTAACAAAATCGTAGATGCCGCTAAAGGTATGGTAGTTCTGGGTGTAACTGGAGGAATCGGTTTTCTGACCCATGAAAAACAGGCCAGACTCCATTTGGTTTTTAATCCGCATCCACGATTTGTCGAGGTCTTTCTCAAACGGCGTCATTCCGGAGTATGTCCGCTCGGCAACCTCGGTATCGGTGGCCGAAACGGGATAGCTCACGATGCCGGTCGTAAATGACTTATAGACATCTACGCCGGACTGTGGCTTGCCGGTCGTGAAGCCTTCGACCATCTGTGGGGTCAGAAGCAATAGGTGGTCGCCGGTTTTGAGATAATCGGTGGTAGCTCCGCGACCATGGCAACGGTCAACCGCTGCCGTTGTGTCCGCACTGGCAGGGTCGGCTGTCAGCCGAATAAGTTCCTTCGTCCTGGTGCAAAACAGAACCTGACCCTCAGCACAGCGTTCGTAAACGTTGTCGATGGTCAGACCGGTTGCGCCCTGAGAGACCTCATCGTCACCGGTGTACTCAACCCAGTCGGCGAAGGGGGTGTCTTCGGTGTGGCCGAAGGTGTGGTTGAAGGTTGGTTCGGACGGCAATCCGTTTGCCATGAGCCACGACAGAAGCTGGTTCTGATTCGGGTTGTTCATCCATACCCGATCCCCGATGCACAGGGGTTTATCCTGCGCGATAGGATCGTCGGTATCCCGAATCGTCCGTAAAAATGTTGCAGCATTTGGAAGCAAGTGTTATCCTTTTTTGGGTCCTTTCAGGCGCCTCATTGTGTGATCAAAGTCTTCCTTGTTGTGCATATCAAGGCCGCCTGTTTTTTTCGCATTCGCATTGTCTTCGGCGCCGCCGCTTCCGCCCTTCAAATCGCCTGTGTTCTTTCTGTTAAGTTCCTCGATGTACTCTTCCCGACCAACTTTCTTGGCCGCGTCAAGAGCCGCCGGCAGATTCGCGCCTTTGGCTGCCAGATGCAGAACCTCGGCCATTTCCATTCGCCCGCTGACCGTCGCCAGTTGAAGCGAGTTACGATCCTGAGACAGTTGGCCCCAGTCATCGTATTTCCGAGCATACTCCGCTTCCTGCATGGCGTCGATCTTGGAGGCAAACATCGAGGAAAACCGAGCCGTCAATTCGTCGCCGAATTGTTTGAATTTGGCATCAAGGTTGGATTCAGAAAGAGCTCCGTCGTCGTCCAGAAGAGCGACTTTCTTCCCTTCGGGAAAGTCGATCTGAACGCCAAATTCTTTGGCAAGTTTGGCAATGCCTTGTTTGGCGTCTCCGTCGAAAATGCTTTTCAGGGACTTGAAAGATTCAATATCAGACCCCAATCGCCCGACTGAGGTTTTCAACTTCTCGTTCTCTTCCTTGAGAGAGAGAATCTGAGCATCCCTGTCATCTCCTTTTTTATCAGACGAAGCATCAGGTTTCTTTTTGTTGTCGGCGTCTCCGGCTTTGCCGGCATCCTGATTACCCGCGTCGGCAGCACCGGCAGCGCCCTTATTGGCGTCGCCCGCGTCCCCAGCGTTGGCCTTGTTTGCCGCATCCTGACCGGCAGTCCCAGCGTCTCCGCCGGCACCCCCGTCAGAACCTTCATCTAAATAGCGCCGTAAGTGAAGAATCATAACTACTCCTGTAAAGTGTTTTGTATGTAAGTTTTAAGCCTGTCGATAAGCTGCGAAAAATGCCGCCTCTTCAGGCTCAGTTCTTTTAATTTGCCTATTTCGCTTTCTTTCAATTCGACGTTTGCCCCCAATGAGCGGATCATCTCTTCTTTGATTCCGTCAACCTGCTCGTCGAGAAAACCCATCAACAGCTTGAACTCAGACGAAGTTGTAATTGCCTGCATCCGAGCGGCTTCTGGTGTCTGTTTTCCCCTCATGGCGTTACCCCTACGCTGGTAGATCTCTGTCCCTGAGAAATCGCTGCCTGCCCGGTGGATTCCGTCAAGGCATTGCTTCTTTGACCCGCCCCGGCCGCCTGAACCCCCATCTGCATCCCGGCCGATTTGTGCTCTTCCGCGTGTTGAGTCATTCGCCTCTTCATGGATTCCGGCCAGAGTTGATAATCCGGCGTCATCATGTAGGCCGAATGTACCCTGAAGTGATTTTCGTGATCGTTGGCGGGCGACACCCGAACGGTATGCCCCATAGCCATAATCTGATTTTCAATTTCAGGCGGTATATTCTCGGACTTTTCTGCGGGGTCAACCACGTATTCGTTAAACTCGCGCGGGTCGAGCTTCTTCCACATGCCCTTAAATAACTTTGTTAGATCAAAATACTGCGGAAACTGTAAAGACCTATCGAGGCCGGTCATATACTGTTGAATACGAATAGCATCATCCTGTAACCGGGTTGATCCCCGCGCCATGAATTTGCAACTGCCCGTCAGCC
>CAZSYD010000074.1:0-8937 GCA_964611355.1 uncultured Ignavibacteriales bacterium
CATTCGGCGTTAGGCTATCGCCCACCGAATCGGGCCGAAGAAATCTATAACCTCAACCGCAAAACTCTCTTAAAATCGGCTTGACTAATGGGGAGCAGTACATAATGGTAAATTATCTGACTTACATCCCAGTCGAAACCATTTGCCTTTATGTCATCCGTACTCATAATAGCTACTATCTAATAAATACAATAACTAATCTCGCGTATATTAATTGATATTTCGCTTTTATTCAACATTTTATACCAATTCCATTCTTCTTTTATCTTGCCGTAGCCAAAGCGCCCGCAAAAGTCAGCCCAATCAATATCACCAGCGACCACAAAAGCCAACTCAGGCCGATGACCGGCAAAAACATCGTTGTCGTCAGGAGAGCTCCCAGCGAAGAACCGACCAGTTCCCAGCCGTAACCGGTTCCGCGATTGGCAATCCGGCTGCCGGCGTAATAACGGTTGGTTGCACCTATAAAAAGCGTTCCCGTAGCCAGGGCCGCGACGAATAAAAAGAAAGCATAATATGGCAGGGCCGCATCCGGACTGACCGAACCATAACTTCCGATGAATATCAACCCCGCCGCAAGGAACAATATCAGTGCGGGAAACTCGAGCGGTTTATCACCACCGACCCGCATCGAATAATATGTTCCCAGCGCAAGGCCGAGCATAAATGAACCGATGAGTATGGCCAGTTCCGAATAAAGCGATCCGGCGGTCGATTGATAAAGGTAAAATGATACCAGTTCCAGCGATAAAGAAACCAGCCCGGCAATAAAATAAAGAAACAGGGCGAATTGATTGGTGCGCCTGTTTTTCAAAACGGCAGCTACAAAAAACAGCGCAATCAGGGCCGGAAACAGGATTATCCATAACGGTTGACGCAGAATAAATCCGATAATTTTGCGATCAACCGAATCGGCCAGCGAACGGTAAAGCGCCTGATAATGCGGCAGGATCGGCTTCTTCAGGCTGTTGGCAACGGCGCCGCTTTTTACGGCCAAAAGAAGCCGCTCGGTTTTTATCAAGCTCAACCGATTTGCCAGGTAATCTTCATGGATATACTGCGTCTCGACGTTAAGCCGGTTTATGCGGGATATCAGCGTGTCATATGGCAGGTCAAGGCTTCGCCGGGACGATGCAAAAAACAGCGTCTTACTTCCCGGCCAGGTATTAACGTTGACGAAAATCCGCTCCAGCGTATTATAAAGAATCGAAAGTATCTGCTTTTTTTCGGTCGCAAGGTACCGGTCGGTATCGTAATCGACGGAAATAAACAATATACCGCCGTTTTCCAGCCGGCTCCCCGTCATGGAAAGGAACTTTTCGGTGATGTAGCGGCTCTTCTGGTAATTATTCGGCTCACCTGTGTCAAGAATAATAATATCGTACCGGTCGAAGGCGCTCCCGCCGGAAAGATAACTTACCGGATCATCGTCAATTCGCTGTCTGTTTGAAACGGAAGGAAAAAGCCGGTCAAACAGACCGTTTAGCGATTCTCTCGGATCAAGAGCGGTAAGATCCAAATTCAGGGAGCTGGCGAGGTCAAAGACGCCAAACTCCGCCCGGCCGACAAAAAGTATCCTTTTCGCCTCCGGATGATACAAAAGGGGTGGGATTACGAGGTTCTCAATCGTTTCGCGATCGGGATAAACCGCGTCGACGGTATTGTCGGTCATAAGGACAATGCTCTCGTCACGCTTCAGGATCGTCTGATGCGAGTAAGGAGTATCGAACGAGGCCGCGATATCGTATGAATCGTATTTGATCGAATCGAGATGCCCGTCAAGAGAGGGTATTGCCATGATAATTGCGATAATCGTAAGCGCGGCAACTATCCCGGCCGGTATGTCGTAACGCTTATTCGAAAATGCAACGATTGAAGCAATAGTAACAACGCTCAGTATCAATGCCAATCCCAATGATGATATCAGTTCTCCGGCCGTCAGGGTAATGATCAGGCCGCCGGCAAAAGCGCCGATTCCCTCGAAAAGATAAACGGTTCCAATTGATCGAGTCGGGTCTGTTTGTCCTTTCTGCGCAATAGCCGGGAACAACCAGCCGGAAATTATCCCGACCGGACACATGGCCAGAATTGACAGAACAGCCGCCTTTGTAAACGGAATAATCTCGCCGACTATATCGGTAAACGCCAGAGGCGACAGCCTGACCAGAATTATCATAACCGGCAGAAGAACGGCCCCCAGTATAAAAAGTAGCCGATCACCCGGCTTTCGGCAACGCCCGCCGACAAAAGCTCCCAGCGCGACCGATAAAAGCCAGCCGAAAAGAGCCGTGCCGATAAAAAACTCATCACCATTCAGGGAAGATATCAGTTCCCGTAGAAGGAGAACCTGACCGCCGACCGAAAAGAGGCCGAGCAAAAATCCCGATCGTCTCATTTAAGTAAATCGTCCCGGAATTTCCCGATTACAGAATTTGCAACGATTACCTTTGAGATTGTTTTGATAAATTTGATACCCGCGCCGCTCAATTAAGATTTTGCCGCATCCCGGACAGTAAGTCGATTCGGCCGGGTGACCCGGAAGATTGCCCAGATAGACATATTTCAGTCCTTCGGCCCGGCTGATTTGGTGCGCCCGCTCAAGAGTTTTCTGCGGCGTCGGCGGGAGATTTCTCAAAAGATACTGGGGATGAAAGCGCGAAAAGTGAACCGGAACATCGCTTCCGAGATTGGTTTTCACCCACCGGGCCAGTTCTTTGAATTCGTCATCGGTGTCGTTGAGCGTCGGGATCACCAGGTAAACAATTTCCAGCCAGACGCCCGACTTTTTGATCTGCACAAGACGATCAAGGACCGGTTTCAATTCTCCGTCAACATAATCGCGATAGTAATTCTCGCGGATGGCCTTAAGGTCAACCTTGACGGCGTCAAGGTGTCCCAGAAGATCAGTTAGCGGCTCGGACTCGATATACCCGCCGGTTATCATGACCGACCTGATGTTATGTTTATGCCCCAATTCGGCGGTATCATACATATATTCGTAAAAAACAACCGGCTCCGAATAGGTGTAGGCGATAGTGGGAATATTTCTGGATTGGCAGATGTCGACGATCTCTCGAGGGGGAAGATCGATATTATCGGTTTGCTCCGGGCGCGACTGGGAAATATCCCAATTCTGACAACACTTGCAGTTGACGTTACAACCGGCGGTAGCCAGCGAAAAAGCGGTCGTACCCGGATAAAAATGAAACAGCGGTTTTTTTTCAATCGGGTCGATATTGAGGGCGCAGGGCAGGCCATAGACGAGAGTATAATAAATATCTTTCCGGTTTTCGCGCACCCCGCAGTAACCTCGTTCGAGGTCTGTTATCAGGCAGTGCCGGGGGCAGAGGCCGCATTCAATTCCGCCGGTTTCAAGTTTGGTGTAATAGCGAGCCTCGACCGACGAAAGTTCCTTGGCGAATTCAAAGGCGCAGGCGTTTTGCAGTCCTCCAAGAACATCCTGCCAGTAATTCGAACCGGCCGCGGCAGCCGCTGCGCCGCACCCGACACATTTAATAAATCTTCGCCTGTCCATCAGAAAAGCTCCCGGGACACGCCCCGTTCACGACCCTTTTCATTAACTTTTACGACCCGAAGGTCAATCCTGTTTATATCGGCTTCGCCAAGGCCGATTTTCTGCGCCGAATCGAGATATTTAACCGGCCGGCCGACTTTAGCCAGCGGCGGTCGCCCGTTTTTGGCGCGCAGATGCTCCAATATTTGAAGCGCAACTCGGTCGGCCGCTACCGGGTCGTTCGAAATAATTAAACCATTATAATAATCGAGCGAACGACTGTCAAAGCCGGGGCCGTTATCATATTGGACTCGGGCGGCATCGGTTATGGTCAACCGGTGTTTGTCTTTTATCGGCGCCAGGTTATTGATATCTGCCGCGTACGGATCGCAGTTGTTGCCGTGATACTTGTTGGGGTTATTCACGGCTCCAAACATGTTTTTCATCCCGGCCGACAGTCCTGCGACGGAATGATCTTTCAGAACCGGCAGGTTTATGCTGTGATCGACCATGCGGGTCAGGATTCGAGTCACCAGTGAACCGACCTTTCCTGAATTGTAAAAGTCACGGCTGTAACCGACGCCGCTGGTGTCGGTGCCGAGGCAGCGTCTCCCGAATGAGGAAGCATTCAGCTTATATCCGGCGTTTTTTAGTTCCCGGTTGCTTCGTTCCCAGATGATAATATCGTTTTCCTCTATCCCGGCCACTTTTATCAAAAGCTCGGTCAAAGCGTCCGCCAGAGGCTTGAACGTCGGGTTAAAGCTGGCCAGGCAATTGGTCTTTATACCTACTGCCCCTTTGGGGAACAGGGACTTAAGAAACAGCTTTGGGTCGCCGCCGATAAATATCTTTAAGCCGGTTTCCAGCAGAAACCGGTATTGGTCCTGATCGAGGAATTTCCCCGGATTTCCGGAAAGCTTTGACACCGCGACAATACTCATATATATAATATACAAAAACGACGCGTAAAACCGCCAAGCCTTTTTATCTTGACTGACCGGATACGGCGGCATATCATAAAGACAGGTAGGGCTCATGAAAAAGACAGCATGGTCTGTTATCGTAACAATCATTTGTATAATCTGCATTATGGATTGCCACGCCGATACAGATAAGGCCGAAATTATCCGGGAACCTGCCGTGGCCGGGTTCTTTTACCCCGCCGACGGGGAAGAGTTGCAAACCGTCGTAGATAAGCACCTCGACAATGTTGTCGATTTGCCACGGATTAACGGCCAAATAATCGCCCTGATCGCTCCCCATGCGGGGCTGGTCTATTCCGGGCAGATCGCCGCTTATAGTTATAAAACCCTGCAGAATTCCGGCGTTAATAAGGTTATTCTCATTGGTCCGTCGCATCGGTTTCCGTTCGAGGGCATCTCGGTTTTCGGGCCGGGCGTCCGGTGGCGCACGCCGCTGGGAATGATTGATTGCGACGATGAGTTCTGCGAGCAGTTTATCAGGCAGAATCAAAGAATAGATATTATCCCCCAGGCTCATGAGCAGGAACACTGCCTTGAAGTGCAGCTTCCCTATCTTCAAACCGTTCTCGGTGATTTCAGCATCGTTCCGGCTATAATGGGCCGGCCCGCCGTGGAGACCGTTAATCTTCTGGCCGATGCCCTGACTTCACTGGAGTTTGACAGTCAGACAATCATGATCGCTTCCACCGACTGGCAACACTATCACCCCGCGTCCGTCGGATGGCCGATGGATTCGCTTGGCATCGAGTGCCTTAAAAGCCTTAATGTTGATCTCTTGCAGAAAAAGCTCGCCGAAGGAAAAGTCCAGGCCTGCGGCGGCGGTTCGGTCGTAGCCGTCATGAAAGCAGCTATTGCCCACGGAGCCAACCGGGTAAAAATACTAAAATACGGCGATTCCGGCGACATTACCGGCGATAAAAGCTCGGTGGTCAGCTATATCGCGGCGGTTATCTACCGGGATAAAAAGGCGGAACTTCCGGAAAAAGCCGACCTGTCTGAGGCCGATAAGGAAAAACTTCTGAAAATCGCCCGCCGGTCCATCGAGACATTTCTAAAGACCAGACAAGCCCCGGAATTTGACGTCCCGCAAAATCTTAAAGAACCGGGAGCGGCGTTTGTCACCCTGGAGAAACAAGGCCGGTTGCGCGGTTGTATCGGATATACCGAGGCCGTCGATCCCTTATACGAAACGGTATCGCGCTGTGCAATTCAGGCGGCGGTCGCCGACCCCCGCTTCCCACCCGTTAAGTACGATGAAATGGCCGATATTCACATCGAAATTTCCGTGCTGACGCCGCTTCAACAAGTCAAATCTTTCGATGAAATAGAAGTAGGCCGGGACGGCCTGATGATCTTCAAAGGCAACAATCGCGGACTGCTGCTGCCGCAGGTGGCGGTTGAATACGGCTGGGACAGGGAAGAATTTCTAAAACAAACCTGTCGCAAAGCAGGGCTTACCCGGGACGCCTATAAATCGGACGACGCCAAAATCTACAAATTCCAGGCGATTATATTCGGCGAATAATCATAACTCTGCCGTAATCAATAAATGAATTGCAGGCGGGCGTTCCGATCCGCACTGGCGGAGAGAAACCCGACAAGTCCAACGGGCTCCAGCTTTTCAACATTTATCCGACATATAGTATGTCCACATAGTCTTTCTATAACGACTTTGAAGAAGGCTCTATATATGAAGAAAATTTATTTCACCGCAGCCATTGCCATCCTGATCGCCTCGATGATAATAATCAACTGCAGCGACGATAAAGGGGCCAATAACGGTTCGGGTTCCATCATAACCGGCGATACCACGGAAACGATTATCGCCGATCACCAGGCTGTGGCTGAATTTTCCGATATACCGGCTTCGGTTATTGAAACCACAGGGGACAGTCTTAATATCTATTACGTGCATACCTCGCACGGCAGCCAAATTATGACCGGCCTTGATATGCTTGAGACGGAAGACAGTACTTATGACCCCCCATACTTCTATGAGAGGGGCGATGATCTCGGCCATAACGGAGATACTTCCTGGGTTCCCCATACGCGCACTTATCTGGACGGTCATCCTGAGTGTAATGTCGCCATGTTTTCCTGGTGCGGCGGCGCCTCCGATAACACCGAAGAAGGAATCAATATCTACTTGAATATGACCGACAGCCTTGAACAGGACTATCCCGATGTCGTTTTCATTTACATGACCGGTCATCTGGATGGAACCGGCATCGACGGCAATCTATATATTCGCAACAACCAGATTCACGCTTATTGCTCAGATCACGAAAAGATTCTTTTTGATTTTGCGGATATCGAAAGTTATGATCCCGACGGCAATTATTACCCCGATGAGAGCGACGGTTGCGGCTGGTGCTCCGACTGGTGCGCCGAAAACATCTGCCCCTCGTGCGGCTCATGCGCTCATTCGCATTGCTTTAACTGCTATTTAAAGGGCAAAGCGTTCTGGTGGCTGATGGCGCGGATCAACGGTTGGGACGGCACGTAAGGCGTCAGTCATTTCGGTATTGTTTGAGAAGTTGCGCTTCAAACCATCGTTATCCATTAGTCGGAATCTATAAACCACTCCCCGGCAATTCGCTCGGTGACGGCAATTATTTCGCGGTCTTTATCGTTCAGGGCTCCTCTTGCAATCAGCGTATCAACGGCCTTATGCAGCACGACCATCTTGTTTTGAACCGGAATCAGGGCCGGATAGTATTCATTGTTAAAAAACATCCGGAACCTTCTGCGTTGACGGTCATCTTCATAGAGGCGAGCAATCTCCGATTCCAGTTCAGAGCCGCTCAACTTCTCCAGTTCCTCCTTGGGAGAAACCATGAGCCTGCTCGTGTTCTCAAGATCGGTATTGCACTTGAACGTCATCTGCCAGCATTCGACCATGCCGAGCGAATTGACCGTCAGGACAGACGCCGCAATCCGGCTGTTTTCCGAATCGGCGCTTACTCCCTTCATGAATGGAATGAAATAATTATCGGTAATGGCTCCGAAAGCGCTGACGCCTCCGGCAAATGGGTCATCAAGGATATCGGCCATGGTAAAGTAGGGTTTGCGCTCAAAACGGGCGTCCTGGATGAGCATAAATTCGTCCTCGGTAAAATGAAATCTCTCTTTCCATTTGGCTTCCGAACTGAGGTCCGAACGGGTCAGTGACGACTGACTGGTCAGCATACCGATAGCCTCCCCGCCCCGCCAGACCAAAGGCAGAACCCCGACGGCCCATTCGGCGGAACCGCCGATCTCACCAATCATTGAACACAGGCCGCGTTGGTCGGGGAATTTCAGCCCGTCCATACCAAGGACAATGGCCGGCATCAGATCGCCGTCCTTATCGAACGGCGTGGCTACCCCAGCCTTATTCAAAATATCCATGGCCGGGTAATGACGCGGCCGATCTAAAAAAAAGGCGCTCAACCTGTCGATACCGGAAAAACCATAAGCTTCGGCAATAATCTTCGCCGCTTCCGGAAGATTCGTTTCGCGAGGATTGAATTTCTCGAAACAGGCGCTGGCCATCCACCGTTGAACATAAATATCGGGAAGGTGTCTTTTTACGTTCGATTCCGTGACAAACAAAGCCGTCAGGCTGGAATGAATTCCCCTGATCGACTTGGTAGTCCCGTCAATAACGTCGTTGCCCATCGACAGCAGGGTAACGTTACGCGAGGCGCTGAGCCCATAGTCGGCCCGATGTTTGTCCTTGGCGAAAACCGCACCGACAGCGATGGTCGGATTGCCGCCCGCCTCCTTGCCCGGTTTGACGCGGACACCTTCGGTAATGGCCGACTCGATGATGACTTCTTCGCCTATCGGCAGCGTCTCCGTGGTCGTCTGCAGGATATCGGCCATGATTTGCGCCGAGGTGCGGTCGTTAGCTCTTTTCAAACGATTGGCAAGGTCTTTGGTTTGTTGTTCTTTCGGGTATCTATTGAGACTGTCCCGGCCGTGCAGGGCGACAGCAATAGCGGATAGCGCGGCCGAAAGAATAACCGACTGCCGCAACTGGCGATTGCGCAATGTTCCCAGGTTGGACTGCTGATTGATCTGATCGCTGAGAGTGATAATACTGCACGAATCCAGAGTTATGTTATAATTGCTTAGTACCGCCTTGTGGCGGTGATTGAATTCAAGTATACGATCCCGCTCAAACAGCCATTTGTTTTCATTCCCGCTGTAGGAAAGCCTTTGTTCGGCGATATCATAACGCAGTTTGTTGTCCATGCGCCCTCCGCATAATGGGATATTAAAAAAGGTCCAACATCTCGGCTTTCATTTTCGAACAGACATTATACGGGATGTTATCCGGTTTTCAAGTACTAACTTTATTATGAATTGTTCGCTGTAAAAAAATCAAAATTTTTCTACGGAATCAGAATCTCTTCTTGGTCGGGAACTGAAAGGCGGGGATGGTCAACCGAATTG
>CAZSYD010000075.1:0-8841 GCA_964611355.1 uncultured Ignavibacteriales bacterium
CCGCCTGACCGCGGAACAGAAAGAATATTTATCTTCTTGGGAGATGGGGACGTGAGGATATTAAAAGAATAAAGACAGCTATTTTTGGAGAAACGGAGTGAATGATGGTTGAGATAAGCAAGGGGAAAAGCCCTTTTTATCCAGGACAACCGGTGCCTCTTGAGCTGTTTGTGGGCAGAGGAAATGAAGTCGATAGAATAATTAACCGTGGCAGTGCTCAAGTTGAACAAGGCAAACCGGTTTCTGTTTTTGTCCAAGGCGAATATGGTATTGGAAAAAGCTCTTTCGCCAGCTATGTACAGGCTATTGCAGAGAAAAAGAATAAACTGCACGGGATTTACGCCTCTTTAGGAGGATGCAATGATATAAATGATGTGTCTGGAGCGGTTTTGGAGGCGACGATACGTTCAGGAGCCCTAGATCCATCCCGTGCAGATAAGATAAGGAACTGGCTATCGAAATATGTCGGGTCCCAAAGCCTATTTGGATTAACAATTGATCTTAATGCTCTTAAGAAGGATGCACCCCAATTATCATCCCCGCATAGTATGCTATCCTTTTTGAGGGAGACAAGAGACCGGCTAAAAGATAATGGGGTTAAAGGCATATTTTTAGTACTTGATGAAATAAATGGGATCGTATCTAATCCGAAGTTCTCACTATTTATAAAGGGAATGGTAGATTCCAATGCGCTATCAAGAAAGCCGATACCACTTATGTTGATGCTATGCGGAGTGGAAGAAAAAAGGCGGGAAATGATTCATAAACATGAACCTATTGACAGGATATTTGACATTGTAGAGATTAGTGCATTAGATCCAAATGAATCCAACGAATTTTTTAGTCGTGCTTTCCGATCTGTACAAATGAAGGCGGAGGATAAAGCAATAAAAGCTCTAAGCAATTACTCTGCTGGATTCCCAAAAATCATGCATCTCGTTGGTGATGCTGCCTATTGGCTCGATAAGGATGGCGTAATTGATAAGGATGATGCGTTTGGCGCGCTCATTTTAGCCGCTGACGATGTGGGTAAAAAATATGTTGATCAGCAGGTTCTTAAAGCGCTGAAAAGTCCCGATTACCATTCAATTTTGGGGAAAATTGGCGCCATAGCTCCCGACTTATTAAGTTTTAAAAAATCTGAAGTTGAGTCGGAACTAACGTCGAACGAAAAAAAGAAATTTAATAATTTCTTACAACGGATGAAGAGGTTAAATGTTCTCAGATCAGGGGATGAAAAGGGTGAGTATATTTTTAACATGAGAATGGTGCGGCTCTACTTTTGGTTAAAATATAAACCCCGCTGAGCTAATAATCGCAAAAAATAATTAGGGGGCCATCGCTCAAATGTATCTACGCTGTTGAATTAGCCCGAATTTGCATAATAAGCTATATCGTTTGTGGGCACCCGGTCTGCCCTTTTATTCGTTCCTGATGTGCGAGGCTGCTTCCCGCCTAGGGGCTAAACATTCAGAACAGTAGCGAGAATTGGACTTATTATCATTTCTTCCCCATAACCGAGAACGTCATCGGGATGTCGTTTTTGCGGTCGGGGTAGTACCACCAGTCGCCGTCTTTAACCATCGTCGGCCAGACCTGATAGATGCAAGCGGTTTATTTCGTGATGTTCGTTCATAACCGGTTCCTTTAACAGGCAAGGATTATTTATGCGCCCGGGAAAAAATAATCAACCCGACTATCAGAAAAAGGATGTTAATCGACCAGGCGGCCACGTCGGGTGGCAACTTGCTGCTGTATCCCAGAGACTGCGTTACTTTGAAGATAACGAAATAAAGAAGCGACACTCCCGACGCGATGGCGAACGACATCGCCACGCCGCTTCGTTTCGGGTTCGAGGCCAGCGGGATCGAAATAAGAATAACGATGAAGCAGGTGAGCGGAAACGACAGCTTGGTTTTCAGATCAACCAGTTCACGCGTATAAGCCGAGCCGGTTTTTTTAAGCACGCCGATATATCCGGCCAATTCCCGATACCCCATATCTTCGGGTTTGCCCCGGTATTTTTCAAATTCTTCGGGTTTTTCACGGCAGTTATTAAGCACCAGTGAGTCGAACCTGACGTATGTTTCTTTTTCTTCGGCGAAGTTGCGATAGGCGCCATTGTAGATAATCCAGCAGCCGCGGTCGAAACGCATCTTTTCACCGCGGTAAGATTCTTTAAGCGAGTCGCGTTCGAATCTCTGCACCAGGCAGTTTTTGGCCTCCATGCGGCCGGGGCGAAAAATCTCAAAGTGGTATATGTATCCCCCTTCACCCTGCTTGGAAAGATTGTACAGTACTGAACCTCTTGGTTCATTTTTTTTCTCAATGGTGCCTTTCTTGATTATGTTGCGTTCCCGTGTGGCGGTCGGCAGGACTTCCTCATTGAAGAAAAAATTGGCCGCTGAGAGAAACAATGAAAAAACCAGAAGCGGCAGGGCGATACGATACAGCGAAATACCGGCGGATTTCATGGCGAGGATTTCGTTGTTGCGGGCCAGAAGCCCGATTGAAAAAAGCCCGGCCAGAAGCACCGCCGCCGGGATGATAATTTTATATATCCAGGGGAGAAAATAAACATAATACCTGATGACGTCGCCGGCCGAGGCGGCATTGTCGACGATTTTTTCGAGGTTTTCAATCAGATCGACGATAATGGCAATCAGCATTATCGCACCGACGGCGATAGCCAGTGAAATAATAAAGCGCGAAAGAAGATAACGGTCAATTGTTCTGATCACGATCTGCTCCCGGCTTTATATTTCGTAAGCTTTAAAAGCGTCACGATTGACTTTTCGGTAGAGACTATATAGATGAGGTATATACCGGCCGCGCCGATCAAAATGTTGGCCGACCACATCGCCATAACCGGCGATACAATACCTCGATCAGCCAAATCTTCTCCGCCGATCAAAAAGGCCCAGTAGAGAACGAATAACCCTAAAGATATTCCAATGCTTATGCCCATGTTTCCTTTTCTGGCGAGAATACCCAGCGGCGCACCAATCAATACAAAAGCGATGCAGGCAACCGGAATCGAATACTTTTTATGAATTTCAACGTTGTAGGAATTGATGAGTTTTTGCTGACTTTTAATACCTGACTTTTCTCGAGCGATGATGCGTACGCTGGCTTCTTCTTCACGTGCCAGGTTTTTGAGAGCGATACTGTCGGCCACCAGGCTGTCCGGCGACAGGGCAAGCGAATCGGAGAAGTATTTTTCGATCCGTGCCCTAACCAGGTTAGAAATCTTTTGGCGATACGGTTTGATGCCCATTTCCCATTTTATGACGGCTTCCAGCATCTGTTGAGCCGATTTTTCACGGTCGGTCCGAAATTCGTCCTGCGATTCTTTGAAGTCTTTCGACACTTCGCTGACAACGATACGCTGCGTTTGGAAAGCGAGACGGCGGTAATTTTCCGGATTATTTTCGTCGAACTCGTGGATTTCGCCGTCACGAAGATCAAATACGAGGTCGCGGCCTTCGTTGGCAAAAGTCAGAAATCCGTCCTGGGCAACGATGGTGCGCGGCGATGTGTGCTTGCGCTCAAGCTCCAGGATTTTTACGCCGGTAATTTCGGAAGTTTTATGATTGACCGAATCGATCAGGATGATATATCCGCTGATATCGGTAATGAACGCGCCGCCGCGAATTTTGAGGGTGGGACGCATCCGCCTGACATCCTGCATCAGCACGCGAGCCCGATGATTGAAATCGGGCAATACTTTATTGTTAAAATAGGCCAGAGCGATGGCCATTATGCACGAAGCAAGAATAACCGGGTATATTATTTGCACGATATGGATTCCGTTGGCTTTGATGGCCGTTATTTCGAAATCGGAGGTTAGCCTTCCAAAAGCCATCAGCGTTGCCACCAGAACCGCCATTGGAACCGATAAAGCGATCATCCACGCGATTTGGTAGAAAAACACCTTGAGTATAACAACAGCCGGCAAATCCTTGCCGACAATCATATCGACCAGTTGCGGCACGAAATCGATAATCAGGATGAAAGTAATAATAACAAATGCAAAGAAAAACGGCCCTATATGTTCTCTCAGCACATACCTGGCAAGGATGTTCTTGAAGTCGAAGAACTTCGCGAAACCGGTCGATGCCGAATACGTTTGGTCGTCTTTATGTTGCGTACCTGTTTCCATGATCGCTTCTGAATATATGGACACCGGTTGGGAGTGTAAAGGGAATTAATCTTAATGCCTATTGACAGGCCTGCCGCAGATGATATTTTATCGCCGATAAACATGAAAGATTTATTTGTCAAAGATATCAGTTCGGGGAATAAGGTTACCGGCTTTTTCGCCCTGCGCAAGTCCGACCTGCGGGAAAAGGACGGCCGGTTTCGGCTGTCGATGGAGCTGGGCGACGCTACAGGCCGCATCCCCGCCGTGATCTGGGATGATGCCGAAGAGATAGCCCGGCAGGTTGAAACGGGCACGATCGTTAAAGTCATGGGATATGTTTCAACCTATCGGGACAAGCCGCAGATTCGCGTGGAAAAGATACGGCCGGCCGGCGACGACGAATATGATCTGCGCGATTTCTTCCGGAAACCGACCAAGAGCCGCGACGAGTTGTCCGCTCTGCTTGACGGCATGATCGAAAAGATTGAAAACAGTCATCTTCGAAAACTTCTCGATACGGTTTTTGGCCGGGATGATATTCGAGAAAAATACCTCGCCGCTCCGGCGGCCAAGCTGTTGCATCATGATTTTATCGGCGGGCTGGCCGAGCATTCGCTGTCGATGTGTGAAGTGATTATCCGGCTGGCCGACCATTACCCCAGACTCGATCGCGATATTCTCATCTGCGGCGCGATTCTACATGATATCGGCAAGATATGGGAATATGAAGTTACCGCTACGATTGATTTTTCCGACGCCGGACGGCTGATCGGGCATATCAACCAGGGGGATGAATTCGTCACCGGCATGGCCGATACGATTGAAAATTTCCCGGAAGCTCTTCTAAATCACCTCAGGCATCTGATTATTTCGCACCAGGGGGCCAGAGAGAAAGGTTCGCCTATCGCGCCGGCGACGCCGGAGGCGGTCTTTTTGCACGCAATTGATGAAATGGACGCTCACATGGGTGCGGTGGAAAAGATTCGCGAGCGCACCGGCGATTCCGGCTGGTCGGAATTCAGCAAAATCTTCGAACGGTTTTTCTTCTTCGGGAGTGAGGAGGAAGAAGAGCAGCAAGAGTCGGTCTGATTGCAATAGTATTCCTGCTTTTGCCGGATATTTTTCCCTTGAAATTAAATAATACGTCCAATTTTTAGTTTTGGATAGTATATTCCAGCAATGAGATAATTTGATCCCCTTTAAGGAGGTTAATCGGGTATGGCTTTTGGCAGAATTTGTCGGGTGGCGTGTTTATTGTTCACGCTGATTATTGCCTGTCAACAGGCGGTATGCTCGCAGCCTGAGGAGGTTTTTGATAAATATCTTCAAGCCATGATTGACAAGCGTTGGAATGATGCTGAGAATTGTTGGCTGCCTCTTGTAATATCCGCCTCGAAGCGGCTGGGGATTACATTCACGGATGTTCGGGCCAAGTATGACTGCGCCTCGCCTGTTCATAAATATCTCGAGGCTATCCGCGACGGGATAGCAGAGGCGAAAGTCGTTGATATTAGCCGCCATGATGATTGGGCGCAGCTAACAGTTCAGCTTGCTTCACATTCCGACAGTCTTTCCGTGACATACTACGCGGTTGAATCGGATGATGGTTGGCGGCTGGCCGCGCCGATTTATCTTTTCACGAAAGGTTGGAGGAAGCAGCACACTCAATACGCCACGATATACTATAACGATAGCAGCAAAATCAACCGGCATGCCTACGATGCCCTGGACAGATTTGTTGAATCGCAAGGCAGGAAGCTGGGTTTATCCGATGATGACCTGGCTCTTCTGGAGAGCCGAAAGATCGATTATTTTCTTTGTAATGAGGATGAGATAAAAAAGCTGACCGGATACGACACTCGTGGGATGGGTGAATTTCAGTACGACGCGGTTATCACGCGGCACCTTCCACACGAACATGAACTGGTTCACCTTCTTGTAAATTACGCTCTCAAAAAGCTGCCGCTTTATACCCTTCCGTTTATGCAGGAGGGAAGCGCGTGCTATCTCGGGGGACGATGGGGGAGATCGCGCGAAGTGATAATGTACACCGGATATATAAATCTTGCTTATGATTTTTGTCAGATGGAAGATATTCTGACCTACAACGATTTCCATGCTACCATCGGCATTCCCGATGTTTCGTATCCGATCAGCGCTCTGTTTGTCGGTTATCTGATAGAAAAGGCAGGGACGGTGAAGTTCATGGAGCTTTATTTAAATCTTTCGGGAACTGACAGAGAAATCCAATCATTCGATTTGGCATACATCAAGAAGACCATAGAAGAAGTGTGCGGCTTGCCGTGGGCGGAAATTGAAAAGGGGTTTGAAGATTACCGGAAACAATATAGTCATTCAGGAATCAAACCGGCGGAAATCAGCCCGGAGGGCAACCCGGATATCGAGATAAGCGGGGAAGGATCAGTTGTTTCCGTATGGGATCTTGGCGGGAAGTATCATTTTGATATCCAGCTTTCGCCGGATGTGAAAGGCGGTACTGTTCTGTTCGACGACTCTTCATATAATCAGGATGCAGCCTATCGCGGCGCCCTGTTTGTCGAACATCATCCGCAGGAGAAATACAACGGAGAATGGTTTGGGCTCTGTTTTTCGCCGGAGGAGATCGGTCTTTACGATTACCTCTGCGATAAACTGCAGGCCAAATATATTCCCAGCCTGTCGCCGCACGGTGATCTATTGAATCCGGAAACAGGGATGCTTCGGTTTGTTCTTGAGAAGTCAGCCGTTGTTCCGGCCGATCTGAAAAAACTCAGCGGGCGTATAGTCAAACGTTGAGCATTTTTGGGCGATGCGATTTTCTTGGGATAACAGTCTCAATCAGGACGATTTAGCAGGCGGGATTAATCTGGACATATTTATTTGATTATGCCGGGCAATAACGCTGGAAGGCTGGAAATGATATTAAAAGCTGTCGATCTTACTCGGTCGATTCAGACCGGCGGGGATTGGCGTGAAATAATCCGGCCTTTTTCGTTTGAATTCGAGCGCGGCCGTATCTATGGCATTGTCGGGCCGTCGGGATCGGGCAAAACATCGCTTTTGCGTTTATTCAACCGGCTCGATGAAAAAAGCGGTGGAGAGTTGCTTTTCCACAATCGTCCGGTCGAGAATTACCCGGTAACGGAACTGCGAAAGAAAATAGCCCTCGTGTTTCAAATTCCCCATCTTTTCCCCGGTACGGTAGCGTCAAACCTTTTTTATTGCCACCCGGAAAGAGAGAACTCCGGCAGGGAGTATGTCTCGAAAAACCTGTCTCTGGTGGGGCTCGATCCCGAACTGGCCGACAGGGATCCCGAGAAGCTCTCGGTCGGTCAGAAGCAACGGGTTGCCCTGGCTCGTTCGCTGGTTCAGGAACCGGAAATACTCCTGCTCGACGAGCCGACATCCGCTCTCGACCCCGGGGCGGCAAAGGTTATCGAAGGTCTTATATTCAAGCTTAATCGAGAACTGGGGCTGACTATCATTATGGTAACGCACGATTTTCAGCAGGCGCTTCGACTGAACAGCATGTCGCTATTGCTGGTTGACGGCCGGCTGGTTGAATCCGGCCCCTCGGAAAAGTTATTTTCCCGTCCCGTTACCGATATTACCCGCAAATTCATTGATGGGGAACTGCGATGATTGACGCCGGATACAAAGAAGTTGCGATTGCGGTGTTGCTTATGGTGGTGGCGATTATCCTGGCCCGCTGGCAGAAGATTGGTGCTGAAAAGGAAATGGCGATAGGAACCGTTCGTTCGTTCGTGCAACTGGTGGCGGTCGGGTATGCGCTGGAGTTTATTTTTGATCTTGAAAATATTTTTGCGATCCTTCTGACCATCCTAATCATGATCCTGGTCGGTTCCTACACGGCGGCGCGGAGGGCCGCGCGGATTCCTCACGCCTGGCGATTATCATTCGTGGCCATCTTCGCCGGATCGCTGGTGACTCTGGGTTTGATGCTGGCGGTCGGTATTATCAGGTCCAAAGCGCAATATTTCATTCCGCTTGGAGGAATGACGGTCGGCGCCTCGATGAACTGTTCGGCGCTGGTTATGGAACGGCTTCATTCGGATATAACCGGCAATCGCTTGGCCGTGGAAACGGCTCTTTCCCTGGGAAAAAGCTGGCGCGAAGCGGTTGCGACTTATTTTACCAAATCGGTTAAGGCCGGCATGATGCAGATGCTCAATTTTTTCAAAGTGGCCGGCATCGTGCAACTCCCGGGAGCCATGACCGGGATGATACTGGCCGGGGCGTCGCCGCTGAAGGCGGTTCTGATTCAGATAATCGTCGGCTATATGCTGACCGCCGCCGTAACCGTTACAGGCATAGCTTCAGCCCATCTGGCGGTGCGGCAGATGTTCAGCCCGGCCGAACAACTCAAAATTTGATCTTTTCCTGTTTATCCTGGGGATACGCTTTTCATTTCCATTAGATTATCCGTGAAGTTGATATATGACTACCGAGAAATAGGTTGCGTTTACAAGTAGTTTGGTTATAATAAATCGCTTTCGTCATATAAGGATGAAAGAGCTTTCGAATGCCGATGGCGGCTGTGCGGTCGCCGGTCGGTTTCAGGCTTTGGATAGACGGAGAGGTGTCCGAGTTGGCCGAAGGAGCACGCCTGGAAAGTGTGTAGGGGTCAAAAGCCCCTCCTGGGTTCGAATCCCAGCCTCTCCGCTTAGTATCATAAA
>CAZSYD010000076.1:0-8146 GCA_964611355.1 uncultured Ignavibacteriales bacterium
CATCAATTATTCCTACCTTAACTGAACTCTGAGGTATAGGAAAGGAATCAATAAATGCGAGCGATGATTCTCAAAGAACAACGACAACCATTGGTGCTGGCCGAGACGCCGGATCCCGTCCCTGGACCGGGACAACTTCTGCTTCGCGTGCACACCTGCGGCGTATGCCGAACCGATCTGCACGTGGTTGACGGCGATCTGACCGAACCCAATCTGCCGCTTATTCCCGGACATCAAATTATAGGCTCGGTTATTGACGCAGGTCAGGGAAGCGGCAGCTTTTCCGCCGGGGATAAAGTCGGGGTTCCCTGGCTGGGCGGGAGCTGTGGTCGCTGCGATTTTTGCCTGACCGGCAGGGAAAACCTCTGCGAGCACGCGCGGTACACCGGCTATCAAATCAACGGCGGTTTTGCCGAATTATGCGTCGCAGACGAGAGGTTTTGTTTTCCCATTCCCGAAGGCTACCCGGATATTCAGGCCGCCCCCCTGCTCTGCGCCGGGTTAATCGGGTACCGTGCCTTTCGCATGACCGGCAACGCCCGGAGCCTGGGCTTTTATGGATTCGGGGCGGCCGCTCATATCCTGATCCAACTGGCCCGCTACGAAAAACGCGAGGTTTACGCTTTTACCCGACCCGGCGACAATGAAAGACAGGATTTCGCCCGAAGACTGGGAGCGGCATGGGCCGGGCCCTCCGACGAGATGCCGCCAAAGACCCTTGATGCCGCCATAATATTCGCTCCGGTGGGCGAACTGGTCCCGCTGGCGCTCAAGGCGGTAACCAGTGGAGGCATCGTCGTCTGCGCCGGTATTTATATGACCGACATCCCCTCGATGCCATATTCGATTCTATGGATGGAACGGACGCTTCGGTCTGTCGCCAACCTGACCCGCAGAGACGGAGAAGAATTTCTAACCGTTGCTCCAAAAGTACCTATAAAAACGGAAGTGCATCCTTACCCCCTGGCCAAAACCAATGAAGCGCTGAATGATCTGCGCGAAGGACGATTTACCGGCGCAGCCGTGATCGTTATAGATTAGGAGATAAATACTCGATGGGGAAATCAAGAGCCTTTGATGATGCAGCATAGCTTCCGGGAAGATTCCGGATGCCGTTGCCATAAAGGTCCTTGTGTTCCCGATATTTTCTTTTGCACAGAGATATTATAACCTTATCTTGAATATACCATGACAGGCTTTTTCCATCACGATCTGTTTCTAAAGCATCTGGAAGAATACGACCACGTGGAAAGACCCGAGAGACTGACGACCATTATTGATAAAATCAAACAGAGTCCCATTTCGAGTTCCATTTCCTTCATACGGGCGGAAGCCGCCGAACGTGAATGGCTGGAAAGGGTTCACGACCCGAAATACGTTGAGGGTATTCTTACCCTCAAAGTCAAAGACGCCGTTATTCTCGACTGGGGCGACACGGTTGCCACCCCGGCCTCGCCTCAGGCGGCCCTTTATGCCGCCGGTTGCGGCGTGCAGGCGGTCAGGATGGTGCTTGACGATCAAATATCCTCGGCATTCTGTGCCGTTCGACCTCCGGGTCATCATGCCGAACGCAACCGGGCTATGGGTTTTTGCATCTTCAATAACATCGCCGTCGCTACTGCAGACCTTCTTGAGCACGGCGGCCTTCAGCGGGTTGCCATAATTGACTGGGACGTTCATCACGGCAACGGCACCGAAAGAATCTTTGCCGAAGACGACAGGGTTCTGTACGTCAGCCTGCACCAGTACCCTCATTATCCGGGCACCGGGCCGGCCGATATGACCGGCGTCGGACGCGGTACGGGGTACACTCTCAATATCCCTATGGGTGCCGGCGCAGGTGATGATGAATACACGGGGGCTTTCGATAACCTGATTCTTCCGGCCATAGACGATTTCAAGCCGGAATTTATCCTGATCTCGGCCGGATTTGACGCTCACCGAAACGATCCCTTATCCGGCATCAACCTGAGCAGTGCCATGTACGGAAAAATGACTCGTCTTCTCAAAGAACGCGCCGATAGTCACTGCCGGGGTCGGATCGTTTCCTTTCTCGAAGGCGGATACAACCTCGAAGCCCTGGCCGAATCGGTCGAAAAGCACCTGGCTGTTCTGACTCTTACGGAATGAACCTGCATAATTATCATGCGGGAAACATATTGCCGCGCATTCCGTACGGTAAATGCATAACGAATCGAGGCCGAACTATGATAAAATTTCTTCTCTGGTGCATTTTGCTGGTGTTATGCTGGCCGGCGGCGATTCTGGCGCTTTTACTTTACCCTCTGGTATGGCTTATGCTTTTGCCGTTTCGCCTTGTCGGCATAGCCGTTGGAGGCATATTGGAACTTC
The DNA here is from genome assembly GCA_964611355.1 of uncultured Ignavibacteriales bacterium. Taxonomy (GTDB): domain Bacteria; phylum Zixibacteria; class MSB-5A5; order GN15; family JAAZOE01; genus CAZSYD01. The sequence continues at coordinate 2,353 of CAZSYD010000076.1, forward strand.
TTAAGGCAATTATACGCCTCCCGTCAAGACTTCTGCGCGGCCCTTTTCGAACGCCGCAGTAGGAGGAAAAGTATCCCGAAAGCGGTGGTTGGGCCGCGAATTCGTAAGGCAATTGACTTTCTATAATTTATTTACTTGACATATGACCTAAAAAAAAGATAAAATTATTAAAATATTCGGGATTTCGAATCCTGTGCTGTTCAACATCCCGGACAACCATCGGTTTATGCCCTTCCATGCTTTTAATTCGGTCCGGTGCGGGATTTATCTGTGATGGTCATCAGGTACACGAGACTCCGGATCTTCGTAACGGTCCGGCAATATAAATTGATCTGAAAGGAGGATCAGATGAAGACACTCGATGTAATAGTTTTTATTTTGCTGATCATTGGAGGTTTGAACTGGGGATTGATCGGCATTTTTGAGTTTGATCTTATCGCCGCGATTTTCGGCGCTATGAGTATCATCAGCCGCATCATCTATATTCTTGTCGCGGTCAGCGCCCTGTACCAGCTGTTCCTGTGGAAAAACATGCACGTTCGCTGGGGGCACACGCCAGCGCAGGCATCAACACCATAGCCGTCGTCGATTCATATAATCCTCGCCTGCATGAACATCCTACTCACAAAAAACAGGGTCGGCTAACAGGCCGGCCCTGTTGCTGCATAAGGTCGGGGCGAAAAGCCGTTTCGCAACATAAGCGGGGAGGCCGCGATACTCACCCTTTTTCTTGAAAATGCCGTCCCGGCTCTTGCAAATGCCAAATATCTTACGCTTCTTGAATTATTATGAGTAATTATTACTCTCGGAAGCTCTCGGCTACGCGCCTTCGCAAGTGCTATGAGATCGCGCCGCCCCGCGTCAGGCAATATCTTGAGGCCGAAATCGATTTTGTGCTGGATAATATCAAACCTTTCGATCGGGTGCTGGAGCTGGGCTGCGGTTATGGGCGAGCTCTTGGACGTTTCATTGAAAAGTCCGGTATGGTTGTCGGTATTGATACATCGTACGAAAGCCTGGCGCTGGTTAGGGAAACCATTGGCGACAGCCCTGAATGCTGTCTCGCCGAGATGGATGCCGCACGCCCTGGTTTTGCCGACCGTTGCTTCGATCTGGCAATGTGCATACAAAACGGCATATCGGCTTTCAAGGTTGACCGCCTTAATCTGATACGGGAGTCACTACGGGTTACGCGCATCGGCGGAACGGTTCTTTTTTCCAGTTATTCCGAAAGCTTCTGGTCCGACCGCCTGGAATGGTTTGAGATTCAGGCCGAGCACGGTTTGGTGGGAGAGATTGATTACGATGCCACCGGAGACGGTGTAATCGTCTGCAAAGACGGCTTTCGGGCCGAGACTATTGACTCGGGTGAATTTAAGAATCTTGTTTCGGGATTTGAAGTTGAGTCAATAATTACTGAAGTTGACAATTCAAGCCTTTTCTGCGTGATTAAAAAAACAGCCTGATTCCATATACGACGCCTTGTTTATCAACAAAGACTAATAAAAAATAGTGGCGACATGAAGATCAGTATAACATATTCAAGGCAATGATTGTCTATACTGACAGTATCGATTACGCCGTGCGGACTCTTCCCGGCGCAGTCAACTGGGATCAGGCGCCGCCTACTTTTGCCGACCGGAACCTGAAGATTCTGACAGACAACCTCTATCACGACCGGCCTTTTCAGCGAACGGTTATCTATACGCCGTACCGCTGGAAATACCTGTTCATGGTTGAAAAGGCGCCCTCGTCGCATTTCGATTTGCTGGTAAGACTTGGCCGGGAAGGCGTTGCTCTGCCCGATGGTATATTATGCATGGCCGAATCGGGAGGTAAATTTCACGGTCAGCGTAATCGTCCATGGACCGGCCTGGAGGGGAATATTCACCTCGTCGTTTATCTGACGCCCAAAAGAAGGATTGACCATTTTGACGTCGCCTTTACCATCCTTTCCACTGTATCGACAATCAACGCCGTCGATGCTATTGACGGACTAAACGGCCGGGCGGCCATCAAGTGGGTCAATGATATTCTCATTGACGAGGCCAAAGTGGGCGGCGTCCTGACGCATACTCAAAGTGTCGAGGGTGACATCACCGCCGTCGTGTTGGGGATCGGTCTTAACGTTAAGGCAAATCCGGATATTGAACCCGACCCGTATGTCCTTCGGGCAACCTCGCTGCATGAGCATCTCCAGAACCACGAAAAATGCAACCTGCAGGTTATCTTCCGGCATCTGACGCGCGCCCTGGATGAAAATTATCAATTGCTGTTGGAAAATCAATATTCCAGACTTCTGGAAACCTACCGCAAAAGGTCGCTGGTGATCGGCCGCCGGGTGAAAATTGTCAGCGATCCGGCCGAGGGAACCGAGCGCGATATCGCCGAAGGAACCGTTTCCGTTATCGGCGAAAATCTTGAGCTAATCCTTGAAAAACATAACGAGCCGATAAACAGGGGCAGGCTTATCCTGAAAAGCTGAACCGGAATACCGAATGCCACTTGACACTGTCGCCTGATACCCTTATAATAACCTTCAATTAAAACGGATGCCCGTTACCGGGTTGAAATATGTTCATCTTTGGCATTACAGATCCATGTCTTTGCGTTTTCATTCTCCGGAGAGATTAATCCATGGAATCAACAGAACTTCTGATTATCTGCGTTTCGGCTTTCGCCGCCGTTTTTTTCCTTCTGGCCGTTCTGGCGCTTTTGATGCGTCTTATCATAGTCATTTTCCCGGAAAAAGAAGGAGCCACCGACGCGGTCATGATTGCTGCGGTTACATCGGTGGCGCAGTCGGTCTATCCGGGTACGAAAGTAACCAGGGTTGAGGAGATAAAATGATATATACAAAAACAGGAAAAACGATTCGAGTGATGTTCACCCCTTTTCGCGACGGTCTTCAGAGCTCTTTCGGCGGTAAGGTACGCCTTGGCGATATTCTTCCAGCCATGCGGGCCTCGGTCGAGGCCGGTATCCGCCATTTCGAATTCGGCGGAGGGGCTCGCTACCAGGCGCCTTATTTCTATCTCGGAGAAGACCCGTTTGACGATATGAAAAAGATGCGCGAAACGGTCGGTCCCGACATTGACCTGCAGATATTAACCCGTTCCGTTTCCGGTGTGACGCTGACGACCCAGTCGATCGAGGGTCTCACCTTGCAGGCCGGGTTAATGAAAGAAAACGGTACCACCTGGGACCGCAATTTCGACTACATGAACGACGTCGACAACCTAATCAGGACGGGTAAACCGATTGTCGATGCCGGCATGCATCATCAGGTCTGCATTGCGCTTATGGGTCTCCCGTTTCATTCGGATAAGGTGCATACCGCGGAATTTTATATAAACATAGGCAAACGGCTGCTGGACAGTGGCATGCATATTGACAGCATCTGTCTGAAAGACGCCAGCGGCACGACCGATCCCAAGACAATCTATGACAGTGCTATCGGCCTGAAAAAGATCATGCCGCCGGAGATGCCGCTCTGGCAGCACACGCATGATACGGCCAGCATGGCGGTGGCCTGTTACATGGCCGGTATTGAAGGCGGCGTCGACGGCGTCGATCTTTCGGTCCGCCCGATGGCCAGCGGCACCGTCCAGCCCGATCTCCGCTCGATGGCCCACGCCCTGAAAGGCACCGGCTACAAGCTGGATATTGACGCCGATAAAATGCACGAGATCGAGAACGTGCTTAATGAAGATATGAAACTGTACGACTTCAATCCAGCCACCACTACCGCCGACGCGCGGGTGCTGGGTTTTCCGATGCCGGGCGGTGCCATAGGCCCCAATGTCCACATGATGGTCAAGGCCGGTGTAGCCGATAAGTACGGCGATGTCCTTGCCGAATTCCCTGTGGTCGTTGAAGCCGGCGGGGCCTGGACCAGCGTCACTCCCGGCAGCCAGCAGTATTGGTTGCAGGCATTTAATAACAGCCTTTTTGGCCGCTGGAAAAAGATCGATCCCGGTTATGGCAAGGCTGTCCTCGGGTATTTCGGCAAAACGCCCCTTCCGCCCGATCCGCAGGTAATCAAGTTCGCTTCGGAACAGCTTAAGCTGGAACCGTTCACCGGCGACCCGCTCGAGGCTGCGCCAAAAAACATCGAACCGGCCAGAAAGGCCCTGGAAGAAAGAAATCTTCCAACTGATGATAAGAATATCTTTTTGGTTATGGCCGCCATGGTTCCCGGCAAGAAAATGGAAGTCAACGAGGGAATCCGGTTTCTAACCGGAAAATCAAGAATCGACATTCCGATCAAAAAGAAAGAAGAACCCAAAGAACCCAAACCGGCTGCAGTTCCCGCCGCTGTTTCGGCTGTCACCGGGCCGGTCACTACCCGCTGTATCGTGGAGGAAAACGGCGCCCGCCGCACCTTCACGGTTACGTTGGAGCCGATTGCAGTTGCCGCCGTCGGCCAGCCGGCCGCGGCTCCGGCAGCACCCGCCGCAGCGCCTCCGCCTTCAACCAACGGCACGCCGATCTATTCCACCTTCGCCGGCGCGGTTGAGGTGGTCGATATCAAGGTCAGGGTCAGCGACTTGATTACCAAAGGGCAGGTGGTTGCCACCGTCGAAGCGATGAAAGCCGAGCATGATATCAAATCGCCCCGCGATGGCAAGGTATCCGAGGTGCATGTCAACATCGGCGACGAAGTTGACTCCACCAAACCGATTCTAACCATTACATAAAAACAAAAGGCAATCGGTATGGAGATGATAGTTGAGCTTCTGCGGCAATCCGGTTTTGCCAATCTCAGTTGGGGCAACTGGGTAATGTTTGCCGTGGGAGCGGTTCTGATATATCTGGCCATTACCAAAAACTATGAGCCTCTGCTTCTGATTCCGATCGGGTTCGGCGCTATCCTGGCCAATCTGCCCCTGGCCGAGATGGGCTCATACGGTAACGGCATTATCGCGCTGGTTTACGATTCGGGCATCAAAACCGAACTGCTGCCTCCCATAATCTTTATGGGCGTGGGCGTCCTGACCGATTTCAGGCCTCTTCTTGGCCGGCCGCTGACTTTTCTTCTTGGAGCGGCCGCTCAACTGGGCATTTTTGCCGCTGCTTTGGGGGCAGCGTACTTTCTGGGATTTAACTTCAAAGAAGCCGCCTCAATAGGCATCATCGGCGGCGCGGACGGCCCGACCTCGATCTTTTTGGCCAGTCAACTGGCCCCGCACCTGCTTGGCCCAATCGCCGTGGCCGCTTACAGCTACATGTCGCTGGTGCCGATTATTCAGCCGCCGATTATGCGGCTTTTGACAAGCAAAAAAGAGCGTGCTATCGATATGCCCCAGGCGATTCCGGTCTCGCGGACGGCGGTTATCTTATTCCCGATCGTTACCGGCGTTGTCGCTTCGCTGGCGATTCCTTCGAGCACTCCGCTGATCGGGATGCTGATGTTCGGCAATCTGCTCCGCGAATGCGGCGTCACCGAAAGGTTGCGCAAAACCGCCGGTGGAGCGTTGATCGATATCGTCACTATTTTCCTGGGAATTGCCGTCGGCGCAACTATGGACGCCGTGCATTTCCTGAATGTGAAAACGCTTTATATTCTCTTCCTTGGAGCGATTGCTTTTTCGTTCAGCACCGCCGGGGGCGTGATCTTTGCCAAGATTATCAATATCTTTCTGACCGGAGACAAAAAGATCAATCCCTGCATCGGCGCGGCGGGCGTGTCGGCCGTACCGATGGCGGCGCGGGTGGTGCAGAAGTTCGTCTCGGATGAAACCGACGGTCGGGTTAACCCGCTCATGCCGGCAATGGGTCCCAACGTCGCCGG
>CAZSYD010000077.1:0-7946 GCA_964611355.1 uncultured Ignavibacteriales bacterium
CCTGAAATGACAAGGGCAAGGAATATAAACAGCCCGCCGATGGCGCCGTGCATCACGAATTTTTCGCCGCCGATAGTCCAGGCAAAAGCTCCGGCGAAGACCGGTTCCAGGGCAAAAATCAGCGAAACTCTGAGCGGCGAGGTAATCTTTTGAGCCAGCATCTGGATAACGAAAGCTGTCAGCGTCGGAAAGAGAGCCAGAAAGACAACTGTCCAAAAGGCCGCTTTCGATCCCACTGTGAAAGGCAGCCCAAAAAGCAAACCGGTTATCAGGCTGAAAATTCCGACCAGAAGGAATTGCTGACAACTGATTATGTATGGATCAACGCCCCCCTTCATATATTTATCGGAAAAAAGCAGATGCAGGGCGTACGCCATGGCGGCGATGAGAGTCAAAAGATCGCCGGCGTTGAATTTAGTAAGTCCGCCGGTGAGTATCCATAGACCGATCAGGGCCACGCCGGAGGCGATCACCTCCATTAGGGTCGGCCTGCGTTTGAATATCGTCCGCAGAAACAGCGGCACAAAAGCCACGAAAAGCCCGGTGATAAATCCGGAGTTGGAAGCGGTCGTAATCCCCAGCCCGATTGTCTGCGGAATATAGAGGGACCAGAGGATAACGGCCAGAAAAAGGGCTTTGCCAAACCCTTCAAGAATCGGTCTTCGGGAAATCAGCAGAAAGGTTAAAAGAACCGCACCGGCCAAAAGAAAGCGATAAGCGACCATGATAACCGGGTCGATATCATCAAGGGCGCCTTTGACCAGAAAAAAGGTTGATCCCCAGACGGCCGCGGCATAAAAAAGGCCTAAGTCGGCCAGACGTTTTTTGCTTCGCGAATAAACAGGCTGTTCAGTCATGGCGGCTTATTGATTACTCAATGATTATATATCCGGCGCTTCGTACTTTTTCACCCACCGCGAATAAAAATAGATACAGATAGCCGAGGCGAACCCGATAACGGCAAACCGATACCATAATTCATATGGATGATAAGTATTCCACAGAAGCGAGGTGGCTTCGACGGCGTCGATACCGAGATATTCCTGCAGTTTTATCATCGCTTCCGGCCGGGTAATCGCTTCGGTTATGCCGTGATGCTCGGAAAGATACCTGATGGCCAGGTTGGCCTTGTCGCCCATATTTTCGTACACCGTGCCGCCCAGCCATGAGCCGTAAGCCCAGCCGATCGCAAGGGGAATATTGGCGTAACCCATGTAAAGAGCTTTTTCCCCTTCCGGAGCGATAACTCCGAGATATTCGTTCATCTTTGGCGAGGCCAGCATTTCGCCGACCGAGAAGCAGAGAATACCCAGAAGGCAGAAGTATCCGGAAGTCGTAAATCCTGCGGCGATAAGGCCGATTGAGGCGATGGTAATGCCAAGCATAATGGAATGGGTCCGGCGCAGGCGCGATACCAGCCAGGAGATAAAAACGACGCAAAGGATGATAAGTCCCGCGTTGGCGTTGATCAGCCATTCCTGGGCGATCTGGGTGCCGCGGGCCGTTTCGACCGTCATAAACCAGGGAAGGTGGAACCTTTCAACAATCATCGAGGAATCAACCCAATCGACAATGAAGTTGGGAAGCATATCAAAAAGCTGCATGAACATCAGCCAGAAACCTGACATAATCAGGATAAACACCGCCAGTCTCGGTTGAATAATATTGCGAAGAGTTATTTTTACAATTTTCCAGACACCGCCTGTTTGAACTCCACCTGCCGGGATAGATTTATAGGTGAAAAGCATCAGGTAATTGACGGAAACGATAACGGCGCAGCCGTAAAAAACGGTCGGCCAGGACCAGCCGTAAAGATAATGGGCCAGCGGCGGGCCGAGAAATCCGCCGATATTGACCAGCATGTAGAATGTTCCCCAACCGATCGAGGAGTTCTTTTTGGTCAGCGTTCGTACCAGGGTACCCTGTACGCCCGGCTTGAAAATGGCCGTACCTGCGGCCAGGACGCAGCAGCCAAGTAAAAAGGGATAGAATTCCCGCTGGGTGGCCATCATCAAATAACCGATAACCTTGACGGTAATGGAAAAGGCGATTGTCTTTTTATAGCCGTACCGGTCGGCGAAGCCGCCGGAAAAGACCGGCACCAGCGACTGGACCAGCGCCCACCAGAAAAATATCCATCCCTTTTCGATTTGAGTGAAATGGAGGCCGTGGATCTCGTCGGCCTGAGCGATATAGATCGGGATAACCACCCGGACGCCGTAGTAGGCAAGACGTTCGAACATCTCCATGATGTTGACCATCCAGAAAGCACGCGGGAAACGAATTATGGTCTTGAACATTTTTTCTTTTTTCCCGCCGCCTGCGGCAGATGTATCCGTCAAAGCGGTATCCTCGTCTTGTGGTTGGCAGATTAGGGATAAAAGTATGGTATGGGATTATAAGTGTCAATAAAGGTCTGAATTATTTTCTCGCCTTGCCCGGCGAATATGATTTTCTACTCCAAGAAGTCGTATTATATTGCTCCTGCCGGGATGATTTTCCCGGAAAGACGGGAATTGCAGGATACGGATGAACAGCAAGAAAACAATTTCCAAAGTGGCCGAAACCATCGCCGATTATTCTCTCGTCAACCAGGGGGATAAGGTTCTGGTGGGGTTTTCCGGTGGGCCGGATTCAGTGGCCTTGCTGCATATCCTTTCCCGATTGTCGCGAAAGCTGGGGATCAAACTGGGCGCCGTTTATCTAAATCATCTCCTGCGTCGTCGCGCCGCTCAAAAAGAGGCTCGTTTCTGCGCCGACTTCTGCGGCCGTCTTTCGGTGTCTTTCTATTACGAGGAGGCCGACATTAATGTCCTGGCCGAAAAAGAAAAAGCCGGCATTGAAGAGATAGCTCGCCGGCATCGCTACCGGGTTTTAACAACTCTGGCTCAAGATAAAGGTTATGATAAAGTAGCCGTCGGCCATCACCGGGATGATAGGGTCGAAACGATTCTGTTCAACCTGTTTCGAGGGTCCGGACGGCAGGGAATAATCGGCATGCCGCCCAAGCGTCAGAATATCATCAGGCCTCTTTTTGATATCAATCGCGAGGAGATCATGGAGTACCTTCAGGTGAACAATCTCGCGTATATGATTGACCGTTCCAACCTGAGTCGCAAATTCACCCGCAACCGGATTCGCCACAGGCTGCTTCCCCTGATTAAAAAAGAGATTGCCGATCGAGCCGACGAAAATATCATCCGCTTCTCCGATATAATGGCCGGGGAAGAAGATTTCCTGTATCAAAAATCGCACAGACTATACCAAAAGGTGACTTCAAAGACGCCTGGAGGGAAGATTAGGCTTGATTTGACGGAGTTTATGGGGTATGATTTATGGTTAAAGCGGCGACTGGCGATGCAATTGCTGGACGAGATCGGTCTTTGGGATGCGGAGTATGCCGATGTTGAGCGGATACTTGCTCTGGCCGGTCGGACCGGCGATTCCCGCCTGTCGGTCAGGAAAGACCTGACGGCTGAGAAAGCGGGAGAATACCTGTATTTGTATCGTCCTGGAAGCAGAATAGAAACGTGTCAGGCGGCTGTTCCGGGTGTTTTTCGTCTGAAGCATCCCCGGTTGTGGATCAGTTTTGAATATGTCGATCATTACCGTGTAGAAAGGGTAAGAGAAAGCCGGGGCAAAGTTGCTTATATTGACGCCGATAAACCGGATGGAAAGCTGTACGTTGCCGGGTTGAAACGCGGGATGAGAATTCATCCTTACGGGCGCCCGGGGTCGAAAAAGGCAGGCGATTTCTTAACCGATAGAAAATATCCGCGACCGCTTCGTGATGAGTTGGCGGTATTATACGACGGGCGGGGAATTGTCTGGCTGGCCGGGCTTGAGATAGACGAAAGAGTAAAAGTAGATAAACAAACCATAAAGACGGTGAAACTTGAAGTCGGGAACTACTAAATTAAGGGCCGAGCCGTTTGAACTTCTATTTTCGCAGGAACGTATAGAGAGTAGGATAGGCGAGATCGGCCGGCTTATTTCGCGCGAATATGCCGGCAAAAACCCTGTGCTTCTGGGTGTATTAAAAGGATGTTTTGTATTTATGGCTGACCTGATCCGAGCCATTACCATTCCTTCCGAGGTGGAGTTTATCTCCGCCCATAGTTACGGTTCGGACATCGACCCGGGGCAGTTGACTCTGTCGGGAGGGCCGGAAGTATCGCTTAAAAGCCGGCACGTTTTGATAATCGAAGGGATTGTGGATACCGGTCGGACGGCGGCTTTGATAGTGGGAGCGATTAAAAGGATGGAACCGGCCAGTTATGAGATTGTTACATTATTGAACAAGACCGGCCGACGGGAGGTCAATATTGATATTAAGTATTCAGGTTTTGAGATCGGCCATGATTTTGTCATCGGTTACGGCCTTGATCGTGCCCAGCTTTACCGCAACCTGCCATTTATCGGAAAGGTTATTGAGAAAAACGGTGGCTAATCTGGAGAACTTCCGAATGGATGAAAAGCAGCGTAAAATGCTTCAATTGCCCGGTCGTGATCCCGGAGATAACCGGGACAAATCTCCAAAGGGCGACAAGGACAAGAAGGAAGGTTTATCCTGGCGCGGCCAGGGGCGGTCGCTGCTTTTCTGGATTGTCATCGCTCTGGCAGCCCTGGCCATTTTTAGTATCCTCAGCGGTACCTCTGGTGACATGGCCGCCATTTCCTACTCGGATTTTCTGAGGTATCTTGATCAGAATAAAATCGCCTCGGTCGTATTCGTGGAGAAAGATATCAATGGACGCTTTACCGAAGAAATAACCGTTGCCGGTGTCTCGGGAAGCAATAAGTATAAAAAGTTTTCAGTCAGAATTCCTTTCGAGGATCCAGAACTCGTGGAAAAGTTGACCGACGCCGGAGTGGCCATTAAAGCCATGGAGAAAGGTCTCAACTGGGGCGGGATACTTCTATCGATCGCGCCGTGGATGCTGTTTATTTTTGTCTGGCTGTTCATGCTGCGCCAGATGCAGGGCGGAGCGGGGGGACCAAAGGGGATTTTCTCGTTCGGGAAAAGCCGCGCCAAACTGGTCAGCGAGGAGCGTCCCAAGATAACCTTTGCCGATGTGGCCGGAGCCGACGAGGCCAAGGAGGAGCTTTCCGAGATTATTGAATTCCTAAAGGACGCCGGTAAATTTCAGAGATTGGGCGGCAAAATTCCGAAAGGAGCCCTTCTTTTGGGCGCACCCGGGACTGGCAAAACGCTTCTGGCCCGAGCGGTGGCCGGCGAAGCCGGCGTGCCGTTTTTCTCCATGTCCGGTTCCGATTTTGTTGAGATGTTTGTCGGTGTCGGTGCTTCGCGGGTTCGTGATTTATTTGAGCAGGGGAAGAAAAATGCGCCCTGTATAGTATTTATCGACGAGATTGACGCCGTCGGGCGTCATCGCGGCGCCGGTCTGGGCGGCGGACATGACGAACGGGAACAGACGCTAAATCAATTATTAGTGGAGATGGACGGCTTTGAGTCAAAGGAAGGGGTTATTCTTCTGGCCGCGACCAACCGGCCGGATGTTCTCGACCCGGCGCTGCTTCGACCCGGACGATTTGATCGGCAGATAGTTGTCGATATTCCCGATGTCCGTGGGAGAGAAGGCATATTCAAAGTCCATACCCGCAAGGTAAAAATTGATGATGATGTCGATCTCAAGATTCTGGCTCGCGGTACGCCCGGGCTTTCGGGGGCGGATATCGCCAACCTGGTCAATGAGGCGGCTCTGCTGGCGGCCCGGAAAGAAAAAGGCGCAGTCGATATGGATGATTTTGAAGAGGCCAAGGATAAGGTGATGATGGGGGCGGAGCGCCGGTCGATGGTGATAAGCGACAAGGAGAAGAATATGACCGCTTACCATGAAAGCGGTCATGCGCTGCTGGGCAAACTGGTTCCCAATGCTGACCCGGTTCACAAGGTAACCATCGTGCCGCGCGGCATGGCGCTTGGATTGACTCATTTTCTTCCGGTCGATGAAAAGCATACCTATCCTCGTGATTATCTTGAAGCCAAGCTGTTGTTTTTGATGGGCGGCCGGGTGGCCGAAAAACTGGTTTTTGACCATTTGACTACCGGCGCAGGTAACGATATCCAGCAGGCCACGGAACTTGCCCGCAAGATGGTTTGCAACTGGGGTATGTCGGACAAAATCGGCCCGCTTGGCTTTGGACACCAGCAGGAGCATATTTTCCTGGGCCGTGAGATTCAGCAGCATCGAGACTACTCGGAGCAAACGGCAGAGTTGATTGACAGTGAAATCAAACGTTTTGTCGAAGAAGCCGAGCAGAAAGCAACCGAACTTTTAGCGAACAATATAGACAAACTGCACGCTCTGGCGAAGGCTCTTCTGGAGAAAGAAATACTCGATGGCAACGAAATCGATATCATCATCGGGAATAAAAAAGACCAACCGGAGTCAACCCCCGAAAAAGCCCCGCAAAGCGATTGACAAAGAAAAAGTCGCCGAAGGGGTGCGCCTGATCCTTGAAGGAATCGGCGAGGACGTTAATCGCGACGGTCTGGTCAGGACTCCCCAGCGGGTGGCCGATTTTTACGAGGAAGCTTTTGCCGGACTGGGAGTTGATCCGCGGGAAAAGGTTACCCTTTATACCGCCGATAATCGTGATGAGCTGATCATCGTCCGCGACATCTCTTTCTATTCGATGTGCGAACATCACCTGCTGCCGTTTTTCGGCAAGGCTCATATCGCCTATGTACCGGGTAACAATAAGATTACGGGGTTTTCGCATTTGGCGCGGGTGATCGAAACGCTGGCCAGAAGGCCGACCACACAGGAGGTTTTGACTTCCGAGGCGGCCAATATCCTTAAAAAAACTATCAGACCCAAAGGCATATTGATTGTTACCGAGGCCGAACATCTCTGCCTGACAATGCGGGGTATCAAAAAGCCGGGATCGATGACGATTACTTCGGCTATTCGCGGCTGCCTGCGCAACGAGGGGACGCGGGCCGAGGCGTTTGCTCTGATTAAGGGGGCAAGGTAACGCTCACTATCATTATAATTTTTTTTCCATGGACGGACAATAATGAAATCTATTCCACTGGCCGACGGCAGAAAACTTGACCTGACCCGGCCACTGCTCATGGGGATAATCAACTGCACGCCCGATTCATTTGCTATTCGTTATGAAACAACAGAAAAGGCGGTCGCTCAAGCCCGGCGGATGATCGACGAAGGGGCCGATATTATTGATGTCGGCGGCGAATCGAGCCGCCCCGGGTCCGAGCCCGTTCCGACCGAAGTGGAACTTGAGCGGGTTCTGCCGGTGATAGAAAAAATCCACGGAATGTCCGATATTGCCGTCTCAATCGATACCGTCAAGGCCGCCGTTGCCGAAAAAGCGTTGACAGCCGGAGCCGACATTATTAATGATATATCGGCGCTTTCATTTGACGCGGCTATGGCGGAGATTGCCGTTCGTTTCGGCTGTCCCGTAGTTTTGCTGCACATGAAAGGGACGCCGAGGACGATGCAGGACGATCCTTATTATGACGATGTAATAAAAGAGATCGCCGATTATTTTGAGCAAAGGATTGCCTTTGCCGCGACACGCGGCATTGCCGAAGAAAAGATTATTCTCGACGTGGGCATAGGTTTCGGCAAAAGAACCATTGATAATTTGATGTTGATAAAACACCTGTCGGCTTTTAAGAAGTTCGGTCGGCCGCTTATGGTTGGCGCTTCGCGCAAACGGTTTATCGGTGAATTAACGGGCGAAAACGTTGATAAACGAATTGACGGTTCCCTGGCGGCGGCGGCCATGGCTGTTCTGAACGGGGCCGATATTATTCGTGTTCATGAAGTCGCTCAGACAAGAAACGTCATGGATATGGCGGCGGCGGTTCGCGAGGTTTAGATGGAGCTTTTCACCATAGATTTCATCAAGTTCCGCCTGGTTGACCTGGTCGATATTCTTATCGTCGGCTA
>CAZSYD010000078.1:0-7734 GCA_964611355.1 uncultured Ignavibacteriales bacterium
TCCGGCCCAGTTCGCGAAACTGATAAAAAATCGGCATCCATCCCTGTCGGGAAAAGCGGGCATTTATCCGAAAGAAGTTGCTTCTTCACCAACAACAATACATTCTTCCTGCTGTTTCATAATCTGTCTCCGTTAATGAATACGTTTTCCAAAGGAGGACTTTTGGCTGTTCAAAAAACAGTTTCCGGATCATTACCAGGCCAGCCGCCTTTCGTAATCACCATAAGATATGTAGAGCATACTTTTAAATATGACAAAACGAACCCATTTCCATGTAATCAATAATTACTCCTGATGTTACACCGAATTTACGGGATTATAACTTGGATAACTCGCCAAAAGATTAGATCAAATATGGATAAGTATTGTGAAATGAGCCATGACCCATCCGAGGCTGTCCCATAAGTCGATTGTTCTGTGGGTTCTTGCCCACCACAAACGGGTATGAACTGACAGACTTCCGACGGCATGCGTTTCAAGTCTTTGGCAAAAGTAATCGACTTTCGGGGCAGCCCCCGTACGTCTTCCGGTCAAAGTATCGCAAAATGCGCAAACGCTGCATCCGACGGGCTCGATTTATATCATCGACGAAGGACTAAAAGGCGTTCTCTACCTTCCATTCTTTCCAGACCTTGCCGGCCAGAGCCGGGCCGGGCTTAAGGGTCGGTTTGCCCGGTTGCCACCCGGCTGGAGTGACTTCGCCCGTTTCGCGGACGTGCTGGAACGCTTTAATCTGGCGAATAAGCTCAGTGACGTTTCTCCCCACCTGCGGCGTCATTATTTCGGCGGCCTGAATAACGCCGTCAGGATCAATAATGAACCGGCCGCGGATATTGACGCCTTCCCCGGGAGAATAGACGCCGTAAGCGGTTCCGACTCCGCCTCCCTGATCGGATAGCATCGGGTAGGGGAAACCGCCATCGACCATTTTGGAGAGCTCCTCTTCCTGCCAGATTTTGTGAGTGAAACGACTATCGGTGGACATGGATAAAACCTGGACGCCGAGTTCTTCCAGGTCTTTTTTCTTGGCGGCAACTGCCGCCAGTTCGGTCGGTCAAACGAAAGTAAAATCGCCGGGGTAAAAACAAAGCAGTACCCACTTGCCTTTGTAATCGGACAGCTTGAAATTCTTGAAGCCGCCCTTGAAGAAGCCGCTGGCCTCAAAATCAGGGGCGGCCTTGCCTACTTTTGCTACCATCTTTGATACCTCTTCCGGTTTTTCAGATCGCGCCGGTGATGACGGTTGTTGATTTGGTGGAAAAATCACACCGGCCGCTGGTGTAGTACATCCATCTTTTTCAGACGCCGCCATGGTTAGCCTCCTTATTGTGAATGATTGATAAATTCTTCGATTAATAATATATATATTTGTTATTGATAACAACAAAAATGTTCGAATTAATCTATATAATAATTCAATATAAGAACTGATCCGATTTAATATATATGACGGTTTGGCCTTTTGCTTTTTCAGGTTTATGTCCGGAGTGCCCATCCGAATGTTAAGTAATTTTATTTCTGGATGATATTACTTCTTTGTCCGTCATAGATATAGGAAGATATGGCGAAAAATGTCGTTGGAGCCCGTAATATCGGGAAGAAAATACGGCCTGAGGGGTACTCCTTATGATAATACGCCGGATAGATTTTGGTTGAATTCAATCCAGCGTGATCTTACTATTAATGTATAAAACTAAGGAGGATAAAATGGGTGCGGTCTGGCGAAAAACGGCAGCGATTTTTATTATATCGCTTTTGACCATATCTCCTGCCTCGGCCGACGATATCTCGCTGACGGTTTACAACACCGACCTTGGCGTGGTGCGGGAACTGCGAAACCTGACTTTTGAAAAAGGCAGCGGGCGAATCGCCTTTACCGATGTCGCCTCGCGAATTGACCCCACTTCGGTCAGCTTTGATATTGCCGATCCCGATCTGGCTGTCGAAATCCTTGAGCAAAACTACGCCTTTGATCTGGTGAGCCCGGAAAAGATTTACAGTAAGTATATTGACCACCCAATCGAGATTATTACCGAGAAGGGCGAACTGTTTTCGGGAACTCTGCTTTCCTTTACAGGCGGTTACCTTGTAATAAAATCCGGCGACGGCCGGATAAAGTCTATCGTACAGGGTCAGGTTCGCGACGTTACTTTTCCCAAACTTCCCGAAGGATTGATTACTCGGCCGACTCTTTTCTGGCTGTATAATTCGAACTTTTCCGGTTCGGCTGACGCCGTTGTAAGTTATCAGACCGGCGGGATAAACTGGCATGCCGAGTATGTCGGTATCTTGAGCGAAAATGAGAATACGCTCGATCTGACCGGCTGGGTGTCGATTGACAACCGTAGCGGCAAAACCTACCGCGATGCGAAATTAAAAGTCGTCGCCGGTGACATCCACCGAGCCCAGCCAAAAAGTAAAGGACCTCGTATGATGGAGTTGGCAGATATGGCGATGCCGCGCGCAGCCGCCGGCTTCGAGGAAAAACCATTTTTTGAATATCATCTTTATACCCTGCCGCGAAAAGCCACCATTGCCGACAACGAGATAAAGCAGATTTCGATGTTCGAACCGGCAAAGGCCGGGGTTGAGAAAGAACTGCGCTATAATGCCGAACCCGGGAATAAAAACGTGATGGTTTATATCAAGACTAGGAATTCCAAAGAGGTTGGGCTGGGGATGCCGCTTCCGGCCGGTCGGGTGCGGGTTTTCAAGGCTGACAGCGATGGTTCGATGATTCTTCTGGGCGAGGACAAAATCGACCACACGCCCAGAAACGAGGAAGTGAAACTGACTATCGGGGAAGCTTTTGATGTCGTCGGCGAGACGACCACCGTTTCCCAGCGCCGGGTTTCGGATAAGGTTACCGAAATCGATTATCGCATCGAAGTCCGTAACCAAAAAGACAAACCTGTTACCGTGGTAGTGTTCAAAAGGTTGAGCGGTTTCTGGGAAATAGCCTCGTCCAGCGTTGACTTTGTCAAAAAGTCGGCTAATGAAGTGGAGTGGACGCTTGATATCGCCGCGGAAGAGAAAGGCGTGATTGATTTTACGGTGCGGTTCACCCACCGTTGATTACGGTAATGCGGGCCAAAAGAGCGATTGACTTTGACACGGCGATATCCTAAATTGAGGCGATTTTTTTAAGAATCGGGAGGTCCAGGTGAAAAAGGTCGGGAAAATTATGGCAGTTTTGCTGGCTACGGCGCTTTTGGTACCGCTGGCAAAGAGTGAGGAAAACCGCGACCTTTGGTCGCTTTCTACCTTTATCCAGTCGGCCAAAATTCAATACCAGCATGTATATAAAAAGACCAAACTGAGAGAAGACCTGTATTGGTCGATCGATTTGCTCCGGGAGGCGTCCGAACGGTTTGATCATGCTCCCCAGGTCTATTTTATGCTGGGATCGTTCTTTGCCGAAATCAATGCGCTTGACACCATGTCCGCATATTTTGACTCAACGATGATATATTGCGCGGACACTACGGTTGACAAGAAATATAGAAAAAACTGCTACAAGAAAGACAATTACGAAAAGAAGATTGAGAACTTCCGACTGAAGTACTGGGAAGAATCATTTAATGAAGCCGCGGAGTACCTAAGTCAGTATGATACAATCGCCGCCTGGCTGGAGAGGGCGGTGGACGAGGATTCCATCCGAACCCTGGACAGCATGAAGGCCGTCGCCTTCAACCGTTGCCTGCGCGATTTTGAGCAGGCGGTCAGGCTAAAGCCTGAAGAACCCAAATCTCTTGGCGGTATCGGTATTTTATATCAACGCGAGAATCAGAATGAGAAGGCGGTTGAATATTACAAAAAGGCGCTGGAATTGGAGGGAGAATCCGCCGACGGCGTTAGTAAGGTTGCCTACGCCTATATAGTTATCCCGAACTGGGATAGTTCAATAGTCTGGTTTAAAAAGCTTCTTGATTATGATTCAACAAACACCAGTGCCCTGATCAACCTATCGATCTGCTATAGTTCAATCAATGACTACGAAAAATCTTATGAATACACCGAAAAACTGTTGGAACTTGAGCCGAATAATACCCAATCCCTGTTTAATGCAGGCCAGTACTGGTTCCTGCAGATGCAGGATGCTGCCGCCGCCATGGCTGATGTCTCCGATTCATTGCCTGATGCGAAAGCCAAAAAGAAGGGGATGGAGGAACTTACGGCCAAACACCGCGATAAAGCCGCAGGCTATTTTGAAAGGATCCTCGAGGTCAATCCCGAAGACCTTGATGCTCTCAAACGGCTTGGTATTCTTTACCTGATCGGACAGAAGGCCGAAGACGCCGCCGCCGCTTTTACCAAAAACATGGAGATTGATCCTACCGACAACGATGCTCTTGATTATCTGGGACAGGCCTACATCCAGATGGGTGACTTCAAACGAGCGGTGGAACCTTATGAAAAATTGTTGGAAAACGACCCCGGAAATCTCGATGCCTGGGAACGGATCGAAGAGTTGTACCGTTATACCGACCAGCCCGATAAGGCCGAAAATGCGAAGGCAAAAATAGAAGAACTTAAAAAGCTGTGACAGGACTTTTCACCGGAATTTGAAGGGCAGCCGCACGGCTGCCCTTTTTTTAGATTATGGCTGAAACGCTTATCAATCTGGCCGTGGTCGGCCCGTATCGTAATCTATTCACCTATAAAATCCGATCGGAAGATGCCGTCGATCTTCAAAAAGGATGCCGCTTTCTGGCGCCGTTCGGCAACGGGATGAAAGTCGGCTTTTTTGTCGAAAAGCAGATTGAACCGGTTGGCTATCGCATGCGGTATGTCAGAGAGCGGATTGATACATTTTCCCCTTTCCCGGAGTATTTGTTCGAATTCTGCCGCTGGATATCAGATTATTACTTTGCCGGGCCGGGCGAAACGCTGGCGGCGGCCTTACCCGGAACCGCCAAAAGAAAACCAAAACTTGAATTTGTTACTGTCGATCGCAATTTCTTTGAAACGTTCGATTCAAACAACAAAGTTGCCGTTAAGTTGGCGATAAAATTTCTTAGAGGCAGCCCGGTCAGAGAGGATTACATATCCAAAGACAAGGCTTTGATTCCTATTGTTCGCGAATGGCTTCAATCCGGAGTTATCGCGCCGCGCTATCGGGTGAAAACGACGCGAAAGAAAGTCATCGGTTATCGTTTACGGTCAGATTGGAAAGAGAAGGATTTGTCTAAGGCAACGGAACAGACTGATCGAATACAGCCCGGTAATATCTATACCGGAAAGCAGCTTGTAGAAGATTATGGTTTCACGACATATCAGATAACAAAACTGCATAAGAACAACACCCTCGAAAAAGTGTACGACGAAAGCGGCCTGACTGATCTGACCAATTATCCCATCCGGTACGATCTACCCGGCTTGGAACTTCTCGATGGTCAAAAGCAGGCACTCGATGAGATATCCCCGGCAATAGACGAAAAGAGATTTGAACCGTTTATGCTTTTCGGCATCACCGGTTCGGGCAAGACGATGGTTTACTGTCATGCCGCAAAGAAAGCGGTCGAGGCAGGAGGTTCGGTTCTGGTGATGGTGCCGGAGATCGCCTTATCCGGTCTTCTTCTGTCATCTTTTGCCGCCTTTTTCGGCGACCGCGTGGCGGTGATGCATTCTGGGTTGACACCCGGTCAACGTTACGCCATCCGCGAAAAAATCGCTTCGGGCGATATTAAAGTTGTCATCGGACCCCGGTCGGCTGTCTTTTCTCCGCTGAAGGATCTGCGCCTGATAATCGTCGATGAAGAGCATGACCCGTCGTACAAGCAGGATGATCCTGCGCCGCGTTATCACGGTCGCGACGCTGCCGTAATGCTGGCTCGGATGGTCGGCGTCCCCATAATTCTCGGGTCGGCATCGCCGTCGATGGAGTCTTATCACAACGCCGTTACCGGGCGGTACCGGCTTTTGACGCTCGATCGGCGGCCAATATCCGGTTACCGGATGCCGAAGATCGAGACGCTGGATATGAGAACCGAAAAGATATCCGGCGAATGTTCGTTTTTGTCGTATCGGCTCAAGAAGGAAACTGAAAAACATATCGCCGCCGGGGGACAGGTTATTTATTATCTCAACCGGCGGGGCTTTTCGCCGAGTCTCAAATGTCGGCAATGCGGCCATGTGCCCGCCTGCCCCGACTGCGGCATCACCTATACTTATCATCGCGCGGGGCATCAGCTCAAATGTCATTTCTGCGACCGAGCCATACCGGCTCCCGACCGATGCGACCGATGCGGCGCGGCTGATTTTATCTACGTCGGCGCGGGAACGCAGCGGGTCGAGGAGAACCTGTCGCGGCTGTTTGCGGATATCAAAGCCGAACGGATCGATTCGGACAGGGCGGCGGCCAAATCGGGGCGGCTTATCCTGGGTGATTTTGCCGAGGAGAAGTTCAGCCTCCTTATCGGAACGCAGATGGTCACCAAAGGACTCGATATTCCCGGCGTAACGCTGGTGGGTGTGCTGTCGGCCGATATCGGGCTGGATATGCCCGATTTCCGCGCCGCCGAGAAAACTTATGCGCGACTTCTGCAGGTAGCCGGACGAACCGGGCGGGGTGAGCGCAAAGGCCTGGTCATAATTCAGACCTATTACAACGATCATCCGGTCATCCGGCACATGACCGAAGGCGACTACACCCGGTTTTACGATTCCGTAATCTCCGGGCGGCGTGAGCTTTCTTACCCGCCTTTTTCGCGGCTGATAAATATCACGCTGACCGGTAAAGACGAAAAGCTGTTGGAATCGCAAGCATTAGCTTTTCGTATCAAGCTGGAAGGACGCCTGGCGGGGCTGGGAACCGACGGGCCATCGGCAGTATCAGACAATAAAAAAACAAGTTTTTACCTGCGCCTGCTGGGGCCGGCGCCGGCGCCTTTGTATAAGCTTCGAGGTCAATTCCGCCGCCGGTTTATTATCAAGTGCTCATCGGTCAAAAAGATTCTTTCCCGCTTCCGCCGCTGGGAGAGCGAAGAAAAATCGTTCGGCCTGCCGTCGAAGATCAACATTATATTTGACATCGACCCGGTGAATATGATGTGAGGGCGTGCGCCACTTATTCATAAGTAGGTTAAAAACCGCCCCGCACGCTACCAATTCCCAATGCTGGAGCAGTGAGTCACGCGCCGGTTTTTCCGTTTTCGACTCTAATTGGCGAAATATTCCCATAACATAAAAACTTTCAACATGATAGGCGGAAATGGGTTTGTTCCGTCATATTTATGTTTTGCAACTACAGGTTTGGTGGTGATTGTTGGAGTGATTTATATCGCGCCGGCATATATTTGAATAATCTGACATAGTTATCAATAGAAGGCGGGGGTTTTTGAATTAGCGGTGATGATGTTGTTAAACTGTTTTGTAGATGGTGATTCGGTTGTTACCGGTGGCGTCTCAGGAGGGATATTTTAACTCACCCGTTGGGGGGGCACCGAGTTTTTATCTTAGAATATTACATTGCCATTGCTCTCCTGATGTGGTATAATAATATGAAAGGTCTTGTATAATATTGTGTTATGCCTCATGAAATAGTATTTAAACAAGGATTATAAAGTGCCACCCAGAAAACCTGATTATACAAAATATTCAAAAGAGGAACTCGTTGCGAAAATTACCGAACTGGAAAAGCGGAAAAAATACGGCCTGGTGTGGGAAGAAGAACGTGAACCGGAAAAAGTAGTTTTGCAATGTAAAAAACACCTCCCCGTTTTGAAAGAAATC
>CAZSYD010000079.1:0-7120 GCA_964611355.1 uncultured Ignavibacteriales bacterium
TGAGCCACCGGAGGGGTATTGTCCTCAACGGTCACGGTTCCCTGGCAGGTATCGGCGAGACCGCCATCATCGGTAATAATCAAGGTTACTATTGTCTGGCCGACCGTATATGGTCCGGGTGGATTCTCCGTTATCGTAACCGGGTCGCCATCGGGATCGTACGAACCGTTATCGACACTGGCATCGGCCTGGCAATTGGCGTCGGCGTCAACGGTAACATCTTGGCAAATAGCTACCGGCGGATTGTTGGTCTCAAACATGACGACACCCAAAATCATATCATTGTGATCGAAGTTGGACGAGGTATGGTCATCGTCAATATAAATCAGGTAATCATAATCGCCGGTGGCGCTGAAATTCTCTGTTGGGCAATAGAAATCATATGTAGCCCCGGTTCCTTTATAGCCGCTGACGTCATATACCATAAACCACTGATGTCCATTTGCGGAAGAACCATAAGAAAGAGCCCGTTCCGAGAACAGGTAGGAGTCGCCATAGCTATAGACTCCGTTGTTATCGATATCGTTTAGCAGCCAGAGACCGACATTTATGCCCGAGGTCAATAATGAGTTGGTAGAAAACCCCTCATTATCGGAACCGATGAAGATCTGCGTTTGATTGTTGCCAACGCCCAGATCAGTATAAAAACCGAATATATTGACATCTTTCCAGCACGAGTACTCCTTGAGAAGATTCCAGGTTTGCGAATCGGCCGTAATGGCAGGTGTTACGTCTTCGTTTTCACCGGCAATCGGATCAATTTTGACGCCGTTGACTTCCAGGTAGGGACCACTACCGATTTCGCCAATCTCGTTCACGTCATAGGGACCGTCATACTGCTTCTGTGTAATCTCACCAGGATCGTCGGCGGCCATAACCGGCGACGCGACGACCAAAGCCAGACCAATAAAAAATGCGGCCATATGCCAAAGGCCGCAAATTGACATTATTGGCTTTTGATTCCGGGCGGAAGACAAGCAGGCAAAGAAACCTGAGAGATGGATTCCTAACATCGTATTCCCCTCTGCGCTATATCAATTTAACAGTTTTTCAATCCTATCTTAGTATGTATTCTTTACGCTTACACAAAACACGTATGTAATAACTGTTTTCCGGCCTTACCCGGTAAACCTAAAACTGTGGTAATCTGAACTATTCTGTTGAAATATAACGAGATATTGGATATATGCAAGCAAAAAATCTGTTGTCTTTTGCATTAATTTTGAGCACTTGGCGAAATAAAATCTGCGGCTTTTATAACTCCGTAAACCATATTTACTTGTAATAGCGATTGCAAGCGTTAATTCAAGCTATTGTTAATACGAAACTAATCCTCTCCCCTTTTTTCTCAGATGACGATGATAAATGCCTCCCAAAAGCGCGACATTATCTTTATTGAAAACTGTTATTTACGCCGGGCAATTGCTCGGTTCAGCTCGGATCAGGCTATCAATCCGGCCATGAAATCGCGGGCTGATATCATTTCGCTGGAAAAGACCTTCTCCCTTATCTCCGTCTGTTTATCCGAAAGCAGCAGATCGGCCGACAGGGAATTGAACTTGCTTTCGAGATCTTCCATGGTCATCGGTTCACGGGGGTCGCCCTTTGGATATTCAAGATATTCCGAATACTCTTTTCCGTCGGTAGTTTTGACGACCACTTTTGACGGTTGTTTGGCCGGGAACATTTTTTCAAATTCCTCGGAGGCTTCCCCTTTGATTTTATCGATCACCTTCCAGATCCGTTCGTCTCTCATCTTCTCCTCGCAAAAAGTCTGCGTCGTAATCTTATGATCAACCAATGCAGCGGCTATACAATAAGGCAATGAATGATCGGCCGTTTCCCGCGAGTCGGGACGATACTTGTGCGGATCAAACAAAATATCGCAGGCGCGCGCGATGGTAGTAACGGTCACCTGTTCAATCCGGTCGTAACCGATCTTGTTTTCTTTGACAGCCTTCAGCGCCGCCGTAATATGGGTATGCGTCAGCGCCTCGGTCGGAAAAGCCTTCATACTGCATTCCAGTATTTTGAAATTCTCGCCGAGATTTCCAGTCAGCTTTTCCCGCGCCCATCCCGGCCCATAGACATCCATAAATCCTTCTTTTCCTTCGAAGACCGCCTCGGTGCCGGTATATCCTTTGGCCGCCATCAACGCCGCCAGAACGCCGCTTTGCACCGCCATCGGATCGACCGTATTTTTCATCATGGTCAGCCTGCCGGCGGTGGGACATCCGATAGTATGATTATGCGAACCGCCAATGCCGATAGCATTAACCATCTGGTCAACCGTCAAGCCGAGCATTTTACCCGCAACAATAGGCGAAACAAACTGCGTCAAGGTCGCGTGATGCCATTTTCTCTCACGTACACCCGGTATGGCGAATTCGCATAGCCTCTGTTCAAACTCATAGGCCAGAACAACAGCAACGATAACTTCTTTCATCGAAGCGTCAACCATCTCACCGGTTGACAGCGCCGCCGGAATCAGATCAGACGGGTGCGAGGGGTCTTCTTTCCAATAAATATCGTTAAAATCGAGGGCGCGGATCATAAGCGAATTAACAAGGGTGGCGTTAACGGCGGGAATCCTATCGCCGAAACCGATTAGCGTCGCCTCTTCTTTACCGCCCATATTGCGGTAGATATCACGCAGGATATTAACATCCCTTGTATGATATCCTCCGTAAGCACATCCGATTGAATCATACAGATACCTTTTTACTTCTTTGACTACCTTTTCAGGCAGGTCATCATATTTTAAATTTACCGCGAATTCCGCTATCTGTCTCGATATTGACTTTTCCATGAGCTGTTCCTCTATTGGATAGAAAGGGTACTCTCTATTTGGCTAATTATTCAGGCTATTTCTCACCCAGTTTTCCAGACCTTCTGCAAGTATCAGTTCCTGAGCGGTGGTTCCCACCGGACTGACACGATAAATCTTGCCGTTGGCGGTCAACTCTGACCGGCGTACGTCAATCACTGCCGTTATGCCGGTGCGAACAGAAAGCTTACCCGTGCCGAAACGATCTTTCAAGTCTTTCACGAAATCAGGGGCCTCGATTACCGGGAAACCGTTGTTTATGGCGTTTCGCTTATATGTCTGCGAGAATGACCCTGCGATAACCAGCTTTATTCCTCGATATTTCAACGCAGTAGCAGCCTGCTCGCGCGAAGATCCGCTTCCGAAGTTAAAACCACCCACAAGAATATCGCCTTCTTTGACCATCCGTCCGAATTCCGGATCATAGTTTTCCATCACCACCTCGGCCCGCTGCTGCGGCGTAAAATCGTCGATATATGTATATTTCCCCGGATAAATGCCGTCGGTATTCAGGTTGTCCTGATGACAGAAGATTATCTCGCCTTCGATAGTATCCGGGAATCCGTCGAGGATTCCTATTTTTTCACTTTCGGCAGGCAGCTTGTTATAAACCTTGATACTACCCTCGGTTTGAACTGACTCAAAACCGGCAGGCCCGTCAATAAAGCCGGAAATTGCCGAAGCCGCCACTACTTCCGGCGAGGCCAGGTAAACCTCGGCAAGCTTCGATCCCATCCTTCCCTTGAAATTTCGGTTAGTGGCCGAGATGCCAACCTCGCCGTCTTCAAGAAGTCCTGCGCCGAGGCCGATACACGGGCCGCATCCGGGCGGCAGAGTTTTGGCCCCGGCGTCGATCAGCGTTTGCCAATCGCCTCGTTTTTCGCTTTCGGCCTGAACCTCACCGGATGCTGCGGCAATATAAAACTTAACCCCGTCGGCGACTTTCTTTCCCCGGACAACATCAGCCGCAACCGATATATCGTCGGCCCGGCTGTTGACGCATGATACGAGATAGGCTTTGTCGATCTTCACTCGCTTCCTGCGGATTTCAGATATCGGAGTCATCGTCTTGACATGATCGGGGCCGGAAACCTGCGGCTGAACTGTTGATATATCGAGAGTGATTTTTTTGGCATAGAAAGCATCCGGGTCGGCAGTAATCATATCTTTTCCCAGTTCATCAATTCGTTTTTGATTCACGCGGGGATGCTCGCCGCCGCCGTCGATATCTGAAGGAACACCGGCCGGGCCGCGATCGGCAATAAATTTCGCCCGCTTGCGAAGCCAGTTGATTGTCTTTTCGTCAACAGGAAACACGCCCGCCAGAGCGCCCCATTCGGTCGTCATATTGGCGATAGTAAGCCGTGAATCAATGTCAAGTAAAGCGGCGCCCTCCCCCACAAATTCGACCGCATGGTTGAGAACTTCGTCCTTATTGAAATACCCGCAAAGGGTGATAATAACATCTTTCCCGGTCGCTCCCGGCCTTAGTTTCCCGACCAGCTCCACCTTTGCCACCGGCGGAATAAGCCACCATGTTTTCCCCGTGGCCCAGATGGCGGCGGCGTCGGTGCGGACAATCGGCGTTCCCAGACAACCCAGACCGCCATACATATTGGAATGGCTGTCCGAGGCAACCGCCATTGTACCCGGCCACGCATAGCCTTCTTCGCACATTATCTGATGCCCGATCCCTCGACCGGCTGGATAAAAATCAACACCCATTTCGGCGGCGAATTCCCGAATGCCGGAGTATTTTTTGAGATTTTTCTCCGATCTGTCCTGCACGTTATGATCGAGAGCAAAAACCGGCTGGCGTGGATCGGCAACCTTTTTGGCGCCGATACTTTTGAATTTCGGTATTACCGCGCCGGTGTTGTCATGCGTCATCACGTGAGCGGGCCGGATAAACAGGTAGTCGCCGCTGTGAATTTCCCGTCCTTCTTTCAGCCCGACCGCAAAACGCCGGGCGATTTTTTCTATCAGGTTTTGGGCCATAGTTATCTCCTGAGTCTTTTTGACCCTTTGTCGCCGGTGAAATTATTTGACCAGTTCAAAATCAATAAAGTCGGCGTGATGAAAAATGATACTCTCCGGGAGTCGCTTTTCACCGGCCCCTTCCTTGGAGTGCGTGGCAATGATATGCATCACCTGCGACGGCAGGCCGTGCTTGAACGCCAGCCCGACTCCGGAAAACGGATGTCGGATATGCCTGCCGAAATCGGACTTCTTTGGCTTGCCGCCGATAATCTCATACTCGCACAATTTGCCCACGTCGGCCAGAAGCGCCCCGGCGATAAGGTAATCGCGGTTGACCGGCGTTTTATTCGCGCCGTGAATTTCACTTAATACGTCGTCGCAGGCGATGCACATTCGGCAGACGGCCCGGACATGATCGATAAAAGTAATTTTTACGTTTTCGGCCAGAAGGGTAAACGGCATCGAACGCAAAAGTTCTTCGGTCCAGCCGCGGAAATCAATCGCCTCTTCCCAGCAGGCGATGACCTTATCCCGTAAAGAATTATCTTTGATTTCATCAACTTCCGGCAGGAGCCTTTTAATCATATCTTTCATAAGACCTCACTCAACGCGGGGAAATACTGCTCATCAGGAAAGGGAAAATAGAACGGAAAGCATCATTTGTCAACCTGATACGGCAAAGCATTTGGGGTTGACATCGGGGCGACTTTTCTCGATTATATGATGGAATATATTCAGCCGGAGTAAAGGATATTATCGTGCCGATAAGTAAAGAAATGCTGGAGATTCTCTGTTGTCCGGTGACCAGGGTACCCTTCGGGATACTGCCGGACAACAAGCTGCAGTTAATAAACGACCGGATTAAAAACGGAACCGTCAAGGACGCGGAAGGAAACCTCGTCGATCAACCATTGCAGGAAGCGCTGATTACAAAAGATAACAAAACCGTTTACCGAATCGATGAGAGTATTCCGGTTATGCTGGCCGAAAGCGGTATTCCAACCGAACAGATCGAAGGATTTTAATCAAAGGCAACCGAACAGGTTGCCGCTATCTCTTCCTGTTCCTTTGAGTCGGTCTATTGCACCAGTTCAAGACTACCCATAGAAGATTCGAATAATTTAACCAGTTCCGGGTATTGTTCACGCGGAGTAAAATAGGTCAGCTCGGCTGCATTGCCGGTTTCCGACAGACAGAGAAGCTGTGCCCTGACAATAACAGCGTCAGAAACAAAAAAGTTCTTTACGAGGACGTCGCTAGCCCAATAGTCATTTTGCCGAACATTCCCCTGCCCGAAAATATCATATAGTTTCTGGCGATAACGTTCGATAAAACCGGTCGTATCGACGCCCAGATTTATCCCCTTAATAGTGGAGACCATCAATCCGGCGGTATGAACCGTATCCAGAAAACATTCGACCATTTCCACGCCGGTTTGATCGCCCAGATTCCGGGCCAGTTGCGCCCGGAGCATCTCCAGCACCGTATCGGCCGCCGCTTCAAACCCGACCGGCGGACGGAAGCTTTTGTCGGTATTGGGGATTTGATAGACTTCGCCGAGAAGGGAATCGACTGCTACAAACGGTTTCGTCCGTGAACTTTCTTTTTTCTCCGGCGAATCACAGCCAACAGAGAATACCACCGCCGGAATAATCATCAAGGTTATAGCTACTTTTAACTTCAATTTCGTCCTTATGACCAAACACATCAATACTATTTGAGTATAAATAATAATCAACTTTCAATTTAGACGCAACAAAAAACCCCCGCTCGCGAAAGCGGGGGTTTTACTTAATGCCGGCAACGTTCTACTCTCCCGCACAGTCTCCCATGTAGTACCATCGACGCAGAAGGGCTTAACTGCTGTGTTCGGAATGGGAACAGGTGTTTCCCCTTCGCCATAGTCACCGACAATTATTTATAAACGACATATTGTCGCAAGGCGGCAAAGATCTTCTCCGGTCGAAGTGAAAAATTTTATGATCAAGTCGCACGGACGATTAGTATCACTCGACTGAGCGCCTCGCAGCGCTTACATCTGTGACCTATCAACCTGGTGGTCTTCCAGGGTCCTTCAGAGACTTAAAAGTCTGGGATACCTCATCTTGGGGTGGGCTTGGCACTTAGATGCTTTCAGCGCTTATCCCTTCCCGACGCAGCTACCCTGCGGTGCCACTGGCGTGACAACAGGTGCACCGGCGGTCGGTCCAACCCGGTCCTCTCGTACTAAGGTCAGCTCCCCTCAAGTATCCTGCGGTCGTATCAGATAGGGACCGAACTGTCTCACGACGTTCTAAACCCAGCTCACGTACC
>CAZSYD010000080.1:0-6333 GCA_964611355.1 uncultured Ignavibacteriales bacterium
GGCCGGGTGCGGGAATCGCACCTCTCGATAATCGAGACGCACGGTCTTTAGTAAAAAAAGTGGGTATTAATGAAAATTCTTCAACTGCATCCATGGCCAACCGATCAGAACGAAGCCGTCCTGATTCAAAATCGGTTCAAAAAGGAAATCACGGTCGAAGGCGCGCTTGACGGCGTCGGGCTGGTGGCCGGCGCCGATACTGCTTTTAATCATCTTACCAATACCTTGTTCGCGGCCGTCTGCCTGTTTACTTATCCCGACGTTCAGCAGATCGATACGGCCATCGCTTCGGCTGAGGCTAAATTCCCCTATGTGCCGGGTCTGCATGTTTTTCGCGAGGGACCGGTTATTCTGAAAGCTTTTGCCAGACTGGAGACCCGGCCGGACGTGGTTATCATCGCCGGTCACGGTATAGCTCATCCCCGCCGTTTTGGCATGGCCAGCCACCTCGGGTTGATTCTCGATATTCCATCGGTCGGATGCGCCCGAAAAAAACTGGTCGGTCAGCATCAGGAGTTTGGCTCCGAGGAAGGCGAGTCATCGCCTTTGTATATGGGGAACGGTAAGACGGGCCTGGTATATCGCAGCCGGGGCAACGTCAAGCCGATCTTTATTTCGCCGGGTCATAAATGCGCCCCGGGCGACGCCTATCGATTGGTAATCGGTTGTCTTCGCGGTTACCGAATGCCGGAGCCGCTGCGGTCGGCTCATATTCTGGCCGGTCGAATAAAACGAGGGGCGCGCAAAAATGAAGCCGAGTATAAACAGTCGGGAGGGGGCGTTTGAATCGGGTTTTTCCTCATTCTCCGGCACGCCACAAAACGGCTATTCTCAGTTTTGCCGTTATAATCCTTATTGTCTCGGCCATATCTCCGGTAACCGCCGAAATTATACCAAAGCAAGCCGTCTCATGGACGGATTTTTCTCACATTACCTGCATAGCCGTTAGTTCGGATTTCGCCTATTTCGGAACCACCGAGGGAATTCTGCGCTATCATCGTTTCGACAAAAAGTGGTACGAACCGATAACCGTTTCGGACGGCCTGCCGGGGCGCATGATAAGCCGTATTGCTGTTCCGATGGATGATGACTGGATTACGGTCGAAACCGAAAACGGCACATACAATTATCAAAGCGGTGCGCAGTACTGGTACCTGGAAACTGAATTCCCGGCGCAATACGCGCAGGATTCCCGTCCTCAGTTGCCGCTTCCCGATCTGTTCATGCCGTTCGGGTACCGGATGGATCCCAAAGGTTATTTTTCCGACAATTTTTTTCGCGACTGGCAGATCACTGCTTTTCTTGACGATCAATACAACACCATCTTTATCGGTACCTGGGGGCTGGGGCCTCTGAAATCGGATATTCGCGATTTCCAGGCCGAGTTGATTCCCTGCGGTCTTCTGCAAAAACGAACCGACGCCATATATATCGAGGGCGACTCTATCTGGCTGGCCGGCGGCCAGGGGCAGACGCAGCCTCAGTACGGCAACGTTCGCTGCGGTGTTACGCTCTGCGAAAGGTCCGAACAAAAATTCAGCTATATCGAGCCGCGTTATATTCCGGGATTTGATTCGGAGGTCATATACGATATCGCCGCTGACGAAAAAAATATCTATTTCGCCGGACAGCACGGCCTGACCGTCCATCCCCGCAAAGGCGACCATTACTTTACGATGCGAAGTGGAGACGGCCTGCCCGATAATCAAACCACGGCTTTGGCAGTCGCCGGAGATTCCGTCTGGATAGGCACGGCTCGCGGCGTGGCCTTTTATAATCCGTCGGCCGACACCGTGCTGGTGATCGGAAAGAAAACACTTGGCAATCTATTCGTTACCAATCTGGAACTGGTCGAAGGGAAGCTCATTATAGGCTCCACCGAAGGAACTTTCTACATTGATACGCGGGCTAAAAAGGTAGGCCGCCTGAAAGAAAGCGAATCGCTCAATAAATCGAAAAAGGCAAAAGACCCGTTTGGTATTCTTGGAGGCGAGATAAGCCATTTGAGCGTGTTCGGCGATATGCTCTACGTATCATCGAATCGGGGGTTGATTGCCGTTGATCTGGCGACGGAAAAAATCAAACCGGAACTGCAACTGAACGAGCCGGTGTATGCCGCTGCGGCCAACGAGAATTATATCGCGGCCGCCGTCGAGGACGGCCTTATACTGGTGGAACGCAAATCCGGCAGGCGGCGCAAGTTTACCGAAGAAGACGGTTTGCTTTCGGTTAATATCAATGCCATCGTACCGGACGGCGATTATCTCTGGCTCGGCTCCGACGAAGGCCTGACTCGCTTCAAATGGGTCAATCCCGAACGGGTAGATTGATCAGCCTCTTTGATTCGCATTCTTGTTCCGCCGTCATGCTTAATCCTAATCTGTCAATAGCGTTTCATAATTCCGTATTGGTGATATTTCATTTCTCTTAAAAAGATAAAAATCTTCTTTATCTTCCTTCAAAATCTCATATATTAAACCGACAATTGAAAAAAAGACGCAACACCCCGCCCCGATTTCGGGGACGGGGATTTTGGCGTTTGAGCGAAATGGCAGGCAAGACTATATCAATAGCAACTTGTTGGGCAAAGAAAAGAATTATATACGCAAAGCTGTCGTTGCGAGGTCGCCGGAGGTATCGAAGCAATTCTTATCCCAACCCATAATCAAACAAAGGATGTCTTTATGCCGGACAGGCCACTACCGCACAAAATCAAAGAGCTCTTCTCCGAATCGGTTTCATTTAAGGCTCTCTGCAAAAGGCTTGATGGTGAATTTGAATCTCAACGACAGGAAGAAGAGCAATCATCATACAAGCCCGTAACAACCGGCGGCCTTGTTGGCGGGGCGTCCGCTTTTCTTCTGGCGGCGCTTTTTGATCGGTATAATGGAAATATCCTCTTTGTAACTTCCAATTTCGATGAGGGCCAGAACCTCACCGACGACCTGATTAATATCATCGGCGTAGAGTCTGTCTATCTTTTTCCCAATCGCCAGACGCCGCCTTATGAGTTTCGTTCGCCCACGGGTGAAATAACCGGACGACGGCTGGCCGCGCTGGCGGCTTTATGTTCATCGAAAAAGAAAATCGTTGTTGTTCCAATACAGGCTGTTATGGAACCGACCATGACTCGTGAGATGTTTATAAACGAGTCGCTTCATCTTTCCGTCGGTCAGGAAGTCAATCCCGAAGATTTGACGAGTAAACTAATCGCCCTTGGCTTTAGCCGGGTGGCGGCGGTCGAAGAGGTGGGTGATTTCGTTGTTCGCGGCGGTTTGATTGATTTCTTTTCGCCTGCCGGCGAATACCCTGTTCGGGCCGAGTTTTTCGGTGATGAGATCGAATCGCTGCGTCATTTCGACGTGCGCGACCAGCGTACAATCGAGCGGCTGGACGAAATCGATCTGCTTCCCCGCCGCGAAGTACCGATACGGTCGGAAACAATCGAAGGTTATCTGGATCATCTCGCCAAAAAAGACGCCGATCTGGTGCGCGCCCGCTTTATATGCGAGCCCGGACTACCCGGTCTGGAATGGCTGGCGGCCGGATTTGGTTTACCGCAGGGTTCGCTTCTCGATTATTTATTACCGGGGGACATAGTCGTTCTTGACGGCGGAAAGGGACTTCTTGAAGAGATGCGCGGGCATTACGATGATGGTAAGCGTCTCTTCGAACGGGCAACGGCCCGTTTCGTATCTCCGCCGCCGGTCGAAAAATATTATTTTTATCCCGACAGGCAGTTTGAAAAGCTTTCATCGTTTATTCATCTCGATATACGGCCGTTCCGGTCCAGGCGTGAAAACCAGGTCGATTTCGGCTGCCGGGACCATCCTTCCGTCGGCAGCAGGCTCGATTTCCTCTCCGAGATTACCTCCGATTTTGCGGCGAATAATTATCTGACAATAATCACCTGCGACAACAAGGGTCAGGCTTTGCGGCTCGGCGAGATTCTCGCGGAAAGAGAAATCAATGTTCCGATCGAAGTGTTTCATATTCACGCGGGATTCATCTCGGACAATCTGAAGATCGCCCTCTTGACCGACCACCAGATATTTTCGCGCCGGTTCCGGAGGATCAGGCGCCGACGTTATCGCGAGGGGGTGGCGCTGTCGTCCTATCATAATCTCAATCCGGGCGATATCGTCGTTCATGCCGATCATGGTTTGGCCCGTTACACGCGGCTGGAGCCCATCACGGTCGATGGAAGGGTGCGCGACTGCCTGCTTTTGATCTATCGTGAAGGCGACAAGCTGTACGTCCCAATTGAGGAGTTCAATCGCGTTTCCAGGTATGCCGGTAAGGATTCGCCGCCTCGTCTGACAAGCCTGGGCAGTCCGTCGTGGGAGAAGTTGAAAAAGAAAACCAAAAAAGCTCTCGCCGATATGGCCGCCGATCTTGTAAAACTCTACGCTGAGCGGAAAATGCGCTCAGGATACCAGTTCTCTTCCGATACCGTCTGGCAGCATCAGATGGAAGCCTCGTTTGATTACGAGGAAACGCCCGACCAGTTAAAGGCGATAAATGATGTCAAACAGGATATGGAAAACCCCACACCGGCTGACCGGCTGGTGTGCGGCGACGTCGGTTACGGTAAAACCGAAGTGGCCGTGCGAGCGGCGTTCAAGGCGGTCGAGAACGGCAAGCAGGTGGCGGTGCTGGCGCCGACCACTATTCTGGTGCAACAGCATTTCAGCACTTTCTCGGCAAGAATTAAAGAGTTTCCGATACGAATCGGAATGCTTTCCCGTTTCAAAACAAGAAAAGAACAGAAGGCAATCGTTGAACAACTTGCTGAAGGGAAAATCGATATTGTCATCGGTACCCATCGTCTTTTTTCCAAAGACATCAACTTTGCCGATCTCGGCCTGCTGATTGTGGATGAAGAACAGCGCTTCGGCGTGGCGCACAAGGAAAAACTCCGTCAGCTTAAAAAGACGGTCGATACTATTACCATGACGGCCACGCCTATTCCCCGAACGCTGCAGCTCTCGCTTATGGGGGCGCGCGATATGACTCTCATAGCCACCTCGCCGCGCGACCGCCTGCCGATCTACACCGAGATAGCGGAATTCAACCCGGAAGTAATCGCCGAAGCGATTCTGCGCGAAATTGATCGCGACGGCCAGGTTTTCTTTGTCCACAACCGGGTGCAGTCGATTGACGCCATATACCGTTTTCTCAAGAAGCTTCTTCCACAGGTGGAAATCGGCATCGCTCACGGGCAGATGCATGAAAGGGAACTGGAAGGAGTAATGCTGGCCTTTCTGGCCGGACGATACCAGGTTCTCTTAAGCACCGCCATTATCGAGTCTGGGCTGGATATTCCTTCGGTCAACACCATCATCATCAACCGCGCCGACCGCTTCGGCCTGGCGCAACTGTACCAGCTTCGCGGCCGGGTGGGCCGGTCCGCACGCCGCGCCTATGCTTACCTGATGACGCCGTCTTATAAACTGCTCTCCGATGACGCGCGTCAACGGCTCCGGG
The DNA here is from genome assembly GCA_964611355.1 of uncultured Ignavibacteriales bacterium. Taxonomy (GTDB): domain Bacteria; phylum Zixibacteria; class MSB-5A5; order GN15; family JAAZOE01; genus CAZSYD01. Next base: position 5,488 of record CAZSYD010000080.1, read on the forward strand.
CTATCGAGGCTCACAGCGACCTCGGGTCGGGATTCGCGCTTGCTATGCGCGACCTTGAAATAAGAGGCGCAGGCACCATCCTGGGAGCCAGGCAGTCGGGGTTTATCGGAGAGATCGGATTCGATATGTACACCCGTCTCCTGGAAGAAGCGGTCGCCGAGCTGAAAGGTGAAAAACCTCAGCGTTTGCCCGAAACCAAACTGGAAGGGTCACTTGATCTTTTGCTGCCGGATGATTACGTCAATGACAGGCAGCAAAAGGTTGACATCTATCGCCGACTTGCCGACTGCCGGAGGCTGGATGACATCGAGGCTCTCCGCGAGGAGGTTATCGACCGTTTTGGCCGGATGCCGCGTGAAGCCATCCAGCTCTTTGACGCCGCCGGCCTGCGCCTGACCGCCGCCATTACCGGTGCGGAAAAAGTTAAAGTCAACCAATTGCGTATCTCGGTAACGTACCCGGCTGCGGCGGAGTTTAACCGCCGCGATATCGAAGCGATTCGCCGGGCTATTGATGCTCCGATTGAATTTTCCATGACGGGAGGATTCAAATTTACCGTCGATCTTTCCGCCGTCAGAGCCGCCGACCGGCTGGCTTACATGCGTAAGGCGCTTGACCGAATTGGCGCGGCAAAGTCCGTGGTTGGAGCGGCAACCTCCTAATTTCGGCAGGTTTTGGCCCGTCCCGGCGGGGTGTAGCCTGCCGATTCCCTTTGCCAAGAGCCTGGAACACATAGTATCTATCCCTTTTGTTCTTTGAAGCCGTGTGTCTGCCGGCCTGTTAATCATTACGGAAGATTTGGGTTCGTTTTGTCATTATTTCGGGGGCCCCAAGTATCATTTCCTT
>CAZSYD010000081.1:0-5894 GCA_964611355.1 uncultured Ignavibacteriales bacterium
GGAGGTCTGCAAAACCTCTATTCTCCGGTTCGAATCCGGAAGCCGCCTTTTTTTATTCTCAAAAATTGATTTATTTTTCAAGCCGCTTGACATCGCTCGATTTTCGATTAAGTTTGTTGCGGGAAATAACCCGATAAAATGTCTATATTATGAAAACCGCTCTGATATTTTTAACCCTTCTATATCTCGTTGCCCCTTTAGAGGCAATTCCCCCGGAGTTGGGCGGCTTTATGGCGGGGCAGGATTCCGCCCTTTATATATACTGGTTTCATCCGCAGCTTCATGCCTATGAACAGGGAATTGATTCAGACGAGCCGGAAGAGATGATTCATCCTGACGAAAAACCTGGTTATTATTGTATGGCGCAACGGGGCGTATTCCCGGCTTTTTCCTATATTGATAGTTTTTCGGTAAAAATATATCAGGGAGATGAGTTCCCGGCTCTTCCGGACGATAAGTTCAGTCCATTTGGCTATGCGGCATATTTCGAGGGAGATGATTCGCTTCCGGATCAACCGGCGATTATGCAGGGGAGAAACCGTTTATGCGGCGGTACGCCATGCGGGGATGAATGGGTCTTCAATCCCATTGGATTGCCCAATCCGGCCGGGGAGAATATATGGTTTGGCTTTGAGTGGGATCATGAAACGCCCACGGCGCCTGAGATTATGGGTATGGGTCTCCCCGATCCCTATTCTTTTAACAAGCTTGGTATTAAATTGGGATCGGGCGAATCTTACCAGTGGCGGAATACAATGCAATACGCCCTGATTTTCAGAAGCTACTTTTTGTCTCTGCTGGAAGCGTACACAAACGTTTCAGTGGGGTGGCGGCATGTGATCGAGTTGGAAACGCGACCCGATGGTTTCCAAATGGAATGCTATCATGAATCACTGGAGGGGGGTTCGTCACAGTACATATGCGGGATTGATACGCTGATCTTTCAGGCGCCGGATGGTATGGTTGATTCGGCGGCAATTGTTGCATTATATGAAAATGTTCCCGACGATACGGCCATAACTTTGCAATTTGACGGCAGTCTTGTTATGCCAATTGTCGTGAAGCTTGATTACCTTGAGCACGACAAGGTCTTGAATCAGTATGTATATGACCTGAAGATTACCAACCTTCATCGGGATTCGCTTGAGTTAATTTTGGGCTTTGATAGCAATTGGGTGGAAGAAAACGACCGCCGCATAACATTGGCTGGAGAGTCGATGGAAAGCGTGCGATTGGCCGTGTACGACGGCACATCAGGCGAAAGAAGGATACCATTAGTCATACGAGATAAATTGCATCCTTATTATCCTTATTTGGTCATGATCGAATATCCGCCTCAGGGGCCGACCGGTATTGATGACCGGTCGGAGGAAATGCCGTTGCCGTCGGATTACCTGATTGCCTATCCAAATCCTAAGACCGGTGAAGCGAATATCCATCTAAAAAGCGAGATTAAACCAGTCCTGATTAAGGTTTTCAATATTGTTGGTCAAAAGGTCTACGAGAGTTCTTCAGACTGCTCCGGCGAAATCATTTGGGACGGATGCGGTCTGTCGGGTGCAAGATTACCGGCCGGCATATACTTCGCCCGCATACAAGATATAAAAGGTACGGTATTGACTAAAAAATTAATCCTATTACCGTAATTATCATTCAATCGTATGAGATACAATAACATGGACGGTTATTGACATTATATTTATTACTTGACATAAATTGGTTCAGCGAGTATATTTAGTAAGAATACAATATTCCAATCTTTTGCAAAAGCAGCGTGAAGGATATCCACACAAAAAATGGGTTCTTTTACGAAAGCTGATCTTATTTATGCGTAGGCCGATAGAAGAAAAAAATCAGTGTTACTGCATTAATGTTTCAAAAAAACCCTGATTTGTTAATTGGGGTGGGAGGGAATCATGCCCAAGAAAGTTTTTCTTGTTGTCTTGTCCTTTCTGTTGGTCCTGTCAATTGCGCTAATGGCCGGATTGCAGGAGGGAGAAAACATTCAAACATCCGGTAGCAAGGATTGGATGCCCGGTGACGGACACAAGATGCACGAACCGCAACTGCCCGATGAGGCCGGTTGGGATGTCAACGCCACCTATCCCATGATCCTGGCCGACGATTGGGGGTGTTCCGAAACCGGATGGGTCAAAGATATCCATTTCTGGGGCTCGTGGTTGCACGGATATGACGGAATTATTGACAGCTTCCACCTGAGTATCCATGCAGACGTTCCCGCTCAGGCAAGCCCTACCGGTTACAGTATGCCGGCCGATCCGCCGTTATGGGAATGGGACACGGATGCTTTCGATATTGTTGCGGTTGCCTCAGAATTGTGGGAAGGTTGGTACGATCCGGAGAGCGGCGAGATTCTTCCCAACGATCACAACGTGTACTACCAGTACAACGTCCTGTTGCCCGAGGCGGAATGGTTTTTCCAGGAAGAGGGTACGATCTACTGGTTGAACATTTCAGCCTATGTCAGTGATCCTGTGACGACGCAATGGGGCTGGAAATCGTCATTTATTCATTTCACGGATGATGCCGTTTGGTATGTTGACGGATCCGGTCTGGACTGGCAGGAGTTGTACGAACCTGCGCCGCCGCTTACGAATAATTTCGGCGCCGTCGTAGATGAAACCGGTGCGGTTATCGAAGGTTGGGGAGATTATTCTTATGGTGACATGTGGTATTACTACGAGAATACCGACTGGTGGAATATCTGGTTCTACGATCACCCGTATGACCCGGATCGGTGGAAACAAATTCATATTGAATTCGACGTCGCGCCATGGGTAGCCGGGCCTGCGTTTATCGTACTTGCGATTAACTGGTCGACTGATTTGTGGTCGCTGGAAGGTAATCCTCTTCCGGCATCTCGAGTCCCGCCGATTCCCCCGCTTACGGCGCAGGAAGAAGCCATGTATATCGGGCGACAAACGCTTTTTAGCACTGAAATTGCCGGTCCGGAGCATTACTTTTTTGACTTTGAAATACCTGATTACAATCCGGAGTGGGTTTCCATTGATATCATGGGCAACAATTACGTACTTGGGCCGGAGAATACGTTTATCGTACACAATTGCCTGCCCAAGACGGGTCAGGGCGAGCAGTCGCTTGATCTTGCCTTCGTAATTACCGGCGAGCCTGAAGGCCCAGCGGAAGCCTGCTGCTTCCAGGACGGCAGTTGCACCAATGAAGTTCCCGCAAATTGCATCTCTATGGGCGGTGTCCCGCAGGGTGCCGGAACAAGCTGCACCGCGGCGGAAGCGTGCTGCCTAGCGGATGGGTCATGCGTGATGGCTGACCCGATCTGTTGCGATGATCTGGGCGGTACTCCGCAAGGGGCCGGAATGGCGTGCACCGGGACGCAAGCATGTTGCTTCGGCGACGGGTCATGTCAGGATCTTGATCCGCTCTGTTGTGATGATATGGGCGGAACTCCCTCGCCGACCGGAGCTCAGGCCTGTCTGGGTGACAATAATGGTAACAACATAGATGATGCCTGCGAAGAAAACCCCTACGAGCTCAAGTGGGAGCAGCCTCCCGATTTGAATCCTACGGGTATGGATGTTAGTGATTTCTGGCACCCTCAATATGGACCTTATCTCCTGGCCGACGATTTCCTGTGTACGACCACAGGCCCTATACGTGAGATCCATATCTGGGGTTCCTGGTGGCAGGATGTGTTGCCCAATGGTGACCCCAACAATGTATGGTTCATCCTGAGTATCCACGAAGATATTCCGGCCAGTGAAAATCCATACGGGGAGTACAGCATGCCGGGAGAACTGCTCTGTTTGGATACCCTGCCTTTCACGGTCACGCTTTATGCCGAAGACCTTTATGAGGGCTGGTTTGAACCTCCCGACAATTGGGATGAATACGGGGACAGCAAGTGCTGGGAGTATATATTTACTTTCGATGAACCAGAATGCATCCAGGAGGGTACACCGGGTAACCCTGTCATCTACTGGCTTGATCTCCAGGCCTACTCTATGGATGAAACAGCCTACTTCGGCTGGAAGACTTCAGCTATTCACTGGAATGACGACGCCGCCTGGATAATAGGCGTAGAGCCGCTCCCCGTTGACCCGCTTCCTCAGTGGTTTGAGTTGCGGTACATGATGGGCCATCCATATGCAGGGCAGTCGGTTGACCTGGCTTTCCAGATCTGGGGAGAAGAGGGGCAGGAGGCTGAGGCCTGCTGCTTCCAGGACGGTAGTTGTTCTAACGAAATTCCGGCTAACTGTGTAACGATGGGCGGTACACCTCAGGGTGCCGGAACGGCATGCACCGCGGCGGAAGCGTGCTGCCTAGCGGATGGGTCATGCGTGATGGCTGACCCGATCTGTTGCGATGATCTGGGCGGTACTCCGCAAGGGGCCGGAATGGCGTGCACCGGGACGCAAGCATGTTGCTTCGGCGGCGGTTCATGTCAGGATCTTGATCCGCTCTGTTGTGATGATATGGGTGGAACCGTCTCGCCAATCGGAGCATCTGCCTGCCTGGGTGACAATAACGGCGACGGTACCGACGACGCCTGCCAGGTTCTCGGCGCCTGCTGTCTGGCGGATGGCTCCTGTCAATTGAACGAACAGGTTGACTGCGAAGCGATCACGGGCGCCGAATATAAAGGCGACGGGACTATCTGCCTCGGCGACCAAAACAGCAACGGCGTCGATGATGCCTGCGAAAAGGGTTGGCAGCCGGGCGATCCGCATAAGATGCACGAGCCGCAGTTGCCCGATGAAGCCGGCTGGGATGTCAATGCCACGTTCCCCATGGTCCTGGCCGATGACTGGATGTGCTCGGAAAGCGGACCGGTTCAGGATATCCATTTCTGGGGTTCCTGGAAAAACGGCGTCGAAGCCAACATTTTGCACTTCATCCTGAGCATCCATGCCGACATTCCAGCCAGTCAGAGCCCTACCGGTTACAGCATGCCGGCCGATCCGCCGCTATGGCAATACGATGCGGCCGATTACCTTGCTGTTCCGATTGAGCCGGAACTGTGGGAAGGCTGGTATGATCTGGCGAGCAGCGAGATTATTCCATACGACCATAATGCATACTACCAGTACAATGTCTATCTCCCCGAACCTGCATGGTTTGAACAAGAAGAAGGTACGATCTACTGGCTGAATATCAGCGCTCTTGTTGATGATGTTGCGGCCAAATGGGGCTGGAAGTCGTCGTGGTATCATTGGAATGATGATGCCGTTTGGTCTCAAGGACCGGACTGGTATGAACTGTACGAACCGGCCGTAGCCCTTAGAAACGATTTCTTTATATTCGTTGACCATACCGGTAACTTCGTGGACGGCAGCGGTACGTATGCTTATGGCAACGGATGGTACTTCTACGAAAATACCGAATGGTGGAACATCTGGTTCTATGACCATCCCTTCGATCCCGCTCGATGGAAGAATGTATATATCGAGTTTGACCTGCACGAGTTTGAGCCGGGGCCGATACTTATTGAGTTTGCCTTGAACTGGTCAACCGATCTGTGGTCGCTGGAAGGCAACCCGCTTCCCAATCCGCGAGTTCCGCCGATTCCGCCGTTAACGCCGGAAGAAGAAGGCGACTATATCGGGCGTCACACGTTCCTCTTCGGTCAAGATGTCCCGCCGGGTCATTACGAGTTCGCGTTCGAGTTTCCTGATTATAATCCGGAATGGGTTTCAATCGATGTCAGGGGTACTAATTTTGCCATCCCCGGCGGATTTATCATGCACGAATGCGTTGGTGATCCGCAGTCGCTTGATCTTTCGTTCGTGATAACGGGAGCATCCCCTTGCGATTGCAGGGTTGGCGATGCCAACGCTGACCTTTCAATCAACCTTGGCGACGCGGTTTATATCAACAACATTGTGTTCCATAGCGGT
>CAZSYD010000082.1:0-5893 GCA_964611355.1 uncultured Ignavibacteriales bacterium
CTTTCCGGAAGCCCATTGGCAAAACTATTATTCTTTACCCAAGCTTTTCGTATTTCCAGCAAACGTGGTTCGCTTTCAAACATCCTCATATAAAAGTTATAATCTTCTTCCGAAATATCATTAAAGCGGCTCAAAAGTTCTTCGCGACCGCATAAGACAGCTTTCAATTTTTCGCATGGAAATTCATCGCAATAAGCGCAGTTTTCGATACTCTTATCTATTACACAAGGCCTGACCCGGCAATTAATATCGGCCAGTTTTCCGTCGTTCAGGCAACCGTCGCACCGGACGTTCTCGGCGGTATAGCGTTGAAGGCGAAAATATTTTCTCCACCCGTCCACCGGTTTTTGCCTGACGGCATATTCGTAAATCCCGCACTTAAAACCAATCCAACCTGGCAAGCTCCGGTATTTCGTCGGCCAAATCTTCGTGCAAATCTTCCAGGTCTTCGGCCATATCTTCAATCTTTTCCGCCTTGATTTCCAGAACCTTCGCTTTGGCCTCCAGTTTGTCGGCTTCGGCTTCTATTTCCCGTTCGAGATCATCGCTGTCGTAGTCGGAGCGCAGCAGTTTGAAAACGCAGGCGATTGCTTTGAGTCCCAGCTTAGCGCCTTTTACACCGATTTTGGCGCCTTCGAGGCCGATTTTCTTGCTGCAATCGGTAATTTCCAATACCAGTTTGTGATATTCAGCCAGCAGTTCTTTTTGCTCTTCAGTTGTCTTGATATGCCGCCCGTTGATGTAAAGTTCATAGTCCCCGGTAATTTCAACCTCGTTACCATCATGGTCATGGCTAATCAGGAGAACCGAACCGTCGTCAATATCGATGCTTACGTTATCCATGACACAACTATTGTGGAAAATAGAATGCTTTTCCCAGGCATTAACGGTACCGGCAAAAAAGAGTAATAATAGAACCGCCAACAGAAAAGTATATGAGCGCTTCATTTTGAAACCTCCGGGATTTTACAGTTTCTATTAGTTTGACGGAAAAAGCCTGCCCGAGGTTGCAGAATATCTTATCATTCGGGGAACCGCCTGAAGTTTGCAATAATAGGAAAAGACAATTATCGCTTGTCATATGGCAAGGTACCTTTTAACTTCCCATATAGATTTCAAGGGTTTCCTCAAGATGTATTAGTTATATTTCGTACAGGCAGCATAAAACCTATGGCGGATTGTAAGCCCACGATTAAGGATTGTTCTTATGCCAAATCAATTATTGAGCGGCGTCCGGGCAAGGAGCTTTATTATACTTATCCTTTGCCTTACTATCCTGTCGTCGTGCGGCGGAAATGAAAAACGGGAGACGACATTGTCTATGAGCGAAATCGTCCCGCAGGAGATAGCCGGCTGGAAACAGGAAGGCGCACCGGAAAGGTATGATCGAGAGACTATTTTCGATTATATCGACGGGGCCGGTGAAGTTTATCTGTCATACGGTTTCCGCGAAGTTACGGTTTTTCGATATTCCAAACCGGACGCCCCCGGTATCGTCGTGGAAATATTTGACATGGGCGTTCCCGAAGACGCTTACGGCGTTTTCAGCCATGCCCGCGAAAGCGAAGAGACCGGAATCGGGCAGGGGTATGAATACCGCGGAAGCCTGCTCTGCTTCTGGAAAGGCAAATATTATGTATGTGTCCTGGCCGAGAAAGGCACTCCGGAGACCAAAGAAGCGGTTTTTGCCCTGTCCGGACAGATCGCGGGCAAACTACATTCAACCGGCAGCAAGCCTGATCTTCTGAAATACCTGCCGCAGGAAAATCTTATCACCCACAGCGTCCGGTTTTTCCATACCCATCCGTTGTTGAATTATCATTATTTTTTGTCAGAGGAAAACATCTTGAATCTCAATCAGGATACAAAGGCGGCGTTGGCTGTCTATGAACCGGATACGACTTTTCTGCTGTGCATTCAATACTCAACCGTGGATATGGCCCTTGAAGCATATAAAAATCTTATCAGGAATTATATTCCGGAAGCAAAAGGAGTCGGCACAGCTCAAATCGAAAATGGAAAATGGGTTGCGGCTATACACGAGGGGAAATACGTGGTAATTTCGCTCGATGCGGCTTCTCGGGATAATGCGAAGAAATTAATCGACGCGTGTGCAAAAAATATAACAGGGACGATTCCGTAAAAGGAGAAATGCCGATGGATAATAAATCAAAACTGACTCGTCGTGATTTTATCAGGCGTGCAGGATGCGCCGCCATCGGCGGAACCATCAGCCTGCCGGCACTGGCCGAGGAAATGGTCGAGCCCACCGCCAAATCCAGAGTCGTCCTCGTGCGCGATAAAAACGCCATCGACGGCAAAGTGAAAATTAACGGTGAGGTGATTCAACAAATGCTGGACCGGGCAATGACGGCGCTTTTTGATAATAAAAACCCGGTAGCTTGCTGGAAGAAGATTATCAAACCGGATGACATCGTCGGAATAAAAAGCAACGCCTGGCATTATCTGCCGACCACGACCGAAGTTGAGCAGGCAATCAAGCGGCGCGTCATGGACGCCGGGGTGGCTGAGGAAAATATCGGCATTGACGACCGCGGCGTGCTGCGTGACCCGATATTCAAAAAAGCGACCGCGCTGATCAATGCCCGCCCGATGCGCACTCACGCCTGGTCGGGCGTCGGCAGTTTGATTAAAAACTACATTATGTTTTCGCCCAACCCGGCCAAATATCACGATAACTCCTGCGCCGGCCTGGGAGCTTTGTGGGATTTGCCGATTGTCAAAGGCAAAACCAGGTTGAATATACTGGTTCTTCTGACACCTTTGTTTTACGGCATCGGGCCGCATCATTTCGACAGGACTTATACGTGGCCTTACAAGGGCATTCTGGTCGGCACCGACCCTGTGGCTGTTGATACGGTCGGATTACATCTATTTCAGGCCAAGAGGAAAGCTTATTTTGGCGAGGATAAACCGATCAAACCGACGGCGCATCATATCGCCCTGGCCGACAAAAAATACAATCTCGGTACCAGCGATTTGAGTAAAATCGAACTTATCAAAATCGGCTGGCGAGAAGGGGTTTTGATATAAAGCCGCTCCATGTTTTCGTAAGGGTGCCTCAAGAAGCGCCCTTGTGTAAACTTTGAGACTATTGCATAAATAGTTCCACGGGATCTTGCGCCGAAAGTGTGCATGCCTGAAGTTATGAATGGTGACCCGACGGTTAATATCGACGCAGAGTCACAATCCGGCCGGTCAACAGCCGGGGCTTTTTATTGTCGGGCGTGCGCCCGGTTCCCTAATTCCCTTCGTCGAGTATTTTCCAAATTGCTTCAATCGTAGCGGGAGTCAATTCAACATCCGAAGCGGACACGTTGGACTCGATATGTTCGGGCCGGGTTGCGCCGGTAATAACCGAGGATACTTCCGGTCGCCGAAGCGCCCAGGCCAGGGCCAGCCGGCTCATGGAAAGGCCAAGTTCACCGGCCAGATTGGTCAGGCGTCTTACCTTTTGTAGATTGTCCTCGGTTAAATCACCTTTTACCCATTCACTGGCAGCGCCGCGGCTTCCTTCGGGGATGCCGTCATTGTACTTGCCGGTCAGAATCCCCTGCGCCAGGGGCGACCAGACGACCAGCCCCATGCCCAGCCGGTTGCAGGTTGGCATGACGCTTTCCTCAATATGGCAATCAAGCATATTGTAGCGGGGCTGTTCCACCTGCGGCCGATAGCAAAGATACTTTTCCGCCATCGTGGCGGCCGATTCAATCTGATTGGCTTCCCAGGCCGAAGTACCCCAGTACAAAACTCTCCCCTGCCGGATGAGGTCATCCATCGCCCGCACCACTTCTTCGACATCCGTATCAGGGTCAAAACGGTGGCAGAAATATATATCCAGATAATCTGTCTCAAGGCGCGCCAGCGTTCTATCGATCGACTCGAATATATGCTTTCGGGACAGGCCCCGGTCATTGACGTTGTCGCTCATCTTCACGAACAACTTTGACGAGATCACCAAATCCGACCGCCGATAATTTTTGAGCGTTTTCCCACAGGCCTTTTCGGCTTCGCCGTGAGCGTAAATATCGGCAAGGTCGATGAAATTGACGCCGTGGTCGATAGCGACAGCCAGTATCCGGTCGGTCGTTTTTTGATCGACGGTTCCGCCGAAGGTCAGCCATCCGCCGATTGATATCTCCGAAACCTTCAAACCGCCTTTTCCCAATCGCCGGTATTTCATCGTATTCTCCTCGCGTAAAGACGTAACATACCACAAATTTGCACCATCATATACTCAAAATCAAGGCTGAACGTCAAGCGTGTCAAGGCAAAATAGAAATGTCCTATTCTTAGCAAAACGGATATGTCCTATTTTGTTAATTGAGTATAAATCTTCCTTCTTGCAATAGATTCGGTATTTCCGGCATGTACCGAGTATAGAAGGCAAAAATTACTTCGATACGGCCGGTTATTGTGTATTTTGGTGACATGGCGAAAGTTGCTCTGGCGACGGTTGGGTGCCGGCTCAACCAGTGTGAAACCGAGAAACTGGCGGCGGAACTGGTCGGTCTCGGCCTGGAAAGGGTCGCTTATAACGAAGAAGCCGACCTGTATATCCTCAACTCGTGCACCGTTACCGGCCGGGCCGACGCCGACTGCCGCAAACTGATTAACCGCGCTTATCGCAGAAACAAGGACGCCGTTATAGTCGTGGCCGGTTGTTATGTTGTTTCGGAACGCGAAAAGATCGCCGCGATGACCGGTGTTGACCTTGCGGTCGGTAATGATGAGAAGAGCCGCCTGCCCGATATAATCGGAAAAAAATTCCCGCACCTGTTCAATCAAAAACCCGACTTTGATTATCATACTGCCGAAACTTCCGGTGTCGTCCCGGGCCGGAAAGACGATATCCGGCTTTTCGGCGATTACAGCCGCGCTATGGTAAAGATTGCCGACGGATGTGACCAGAGATGTTCCTATTGCATAGTTCCCGGAGTGCGCGGACGTTTTTATTCGGTAGATGCAACCGCCGTTATTGATGAGGTGAAAAGATTGATTGACAACGGGTATCACGAAGTTGTCCTGACGGCGGTGCACATCGGCAAATACAAATATAACGGCCTGAACCTGGCCGGGCTGGCGGACAGGATACTGAAAGAGACGAGTCTTTCCCGACTGCGGTTGTCGTCGCTCGAACCGAATGAACTCGACGACCGTTTGCTTGAACTTATTGCCCGCGACCCGAGGGTTTGCCGTCACCTGCATCTTCCTTTGCAATCCGGCTCCAACCGGATTTTGAAGATGATGCGCCGGCCATACACCGGCGAAGAATATCTGGCCGTAGTCGAGCGGGTTAAAAGCTATAATGAAAATGTAACTATCGGGTGCGATTTGATAGTCGGCTTTCCGGGCGAGAGCGACGGCGATTTCCGGCAGTCGCTCGATGTTCTCAATTGCGGATATATCGACTACGGTCATATTTTTTCTTATTCCGACCGGCCGGGAACGCCAGCATCAAAATTGCCCGATAAGATAAACAGCAAAATCATCAAGGAGCGTAACCGGCAGGCTCGCGAAATAAGCCACCGGAGACGAACCGACCATATGCGGCGTCAGATCGGCAAGACACTCGGCGTTATCTCTGAAAGGAAGCCTCGGAAGGACGGCGGCTATTGGGGAATCAGCGACAATTATATAAAGGTCAAGCTGCTTTCCGGCTCGGCGGGCGATAGAGCCGTAATAAACTTCATGCCGAAACGACTGACAGGAGATACTCCTCAAACGATCCACCTCGAAGGCGATATTATCGCATAGGCACGTATCATTTTGTCCGATAATCATTACCGAAGAAATGGGTTTGTTTCGTCATATTTATGTTTTGCAACTACAAGTTTGGTGGTAATCGTTGGAGTAATTTATACTTTGTCCA
>CAZSYD010000083.1:0-5207 GCA_964611355.1 uncultured Ignavibacteriales bacterium
TTCTGGTCGGGACGGCTCTGGGGAGAACGATCAGAAAGACCGTCGAATATTCGCTGGACGAACTGTCGCGCCTGACCGCCACCGAAGACGCAACGCGAAAATCAAAGTTTCCCGGTCTGGCTCAAGAGGAGACCAGGCACAAGTTACGGTTTGAAATTGAGTACCGAGTTACCATCCGGTAGAAGCGCAGGAAAGAGGTATGGTTATTGTTGACTGGTTGACGGATATTCATCCGGTGTTGCAGGCACTCCTCGCGACCTGCTTCACCTGGTTCATAACCGCGCTGGGGGCCGCCGTGGTGTTCACTGCGCGGGAACCGAGCCGAAGAACACTCGACACCATGCTCGGCTTCGCCGCCGGCGTAATGATCGCCGCAAGTTACTGGTCGCTGCTGGCGCCTGCCATCGAGATGGCCGAGGGACAGGCTTTACCGGCATGGGTACCGGCCGTGGTGGGTTTTCTTATCGGGGCTTTCTTTTTGCGACTGGCTGACATGCTTCTGCCTCATTTGCATCTCGGTATGCCAATGGAAAAGGCGGAAGGTATCAAAACGAGCTGGCGGCGAAGCACACTGCTTGTGCTGGCCATTACCCTGCATAACATACCGGAAGGTCTTGCAGTGGGTGTTGCCTTTGGCGCGGCTGCTGCAGGGTTGCCCTCGGCGACCCTGGCCGGCGCTATCGCTTTGGCGATTGGAATCGGCATACAGAATTTCCCTGAAGGCACGGCCGTCTCCATGTCGCTGCGGCGGGAGAATATCTCTAGATTGAAATGTTTCTGGTATGGCCAGTTATCGGGGATAGTTGAACCTATTGCGGGCGTGATTGGTGCGGCCCTCGTACTGATTGCGCGTCCGATTCTTCCTTATGCCCTGGCCTTTGCCGCCGGAGCTATGATCTTTGTCGTTATTGAGGAACTCGTTCCGGAATCGCAAACCAGTGGACATTCGGACGCCGCCACGATGGGGGCAATCATTGGCTTTGCGGTAATGATGACACTTGACGTCGCTTTGGGGTAATACCGGGGCTGGTGACGCGATGCTTCACTTTTATGAATCAGCCGTGCAGACTGAATCCAGCCGAAAAAATAACCCGGCTGACCATATTACCACCAAACCTGCCTGCCGTCTTTGATTGTAAAGATACGCTCCTCCCGGTCGGAATCTTTGGCAACCAGCCAGTAAAGGCAACCGGCGGGGACTTCTTTGAAGACAATCGGTTTGTCGGCGGCAATCGACTTGCCCAGCGACTGCCAGCCGTCCATCCAGTAAAACAGTTCGTACTCCTGTCCGGAAGTAAGAAACGTTTTTTCGATCCCGTCAGTCGAGACTTCCTGTTTGCGGCGAGTAGTGGAGACCGGTCGGACTAATATGGTTCTTTCGTTGTCGGGCTGAAGCTCCCGAACAGCGCCGTCGGACTGAAGGATAAACGGCCCGCCAAAAGGCACGATTTCCTCATCGGTATAAAGCGCCGGAAGGTAAGCGATATCCGTACCCATATCCGTAAAAACCGTCGAGCCGTTTTCAATTCTTCCCCAGTGAATCGCTCTCCACTCTCCGGAATTGAAGACGCACAGGTAGGCGATATCTACCGAGTCGGGAATCTCCTGCCGGAATGCGATATTTACATCACAGACATCCGTATAATCAGTGGTAACGTCCCTGTAATTCTTTCCGGACAGCCAGCGAGGCATCTTTTCCTGTTTCCTTTCCCGAAAGACAAGATTTTCCTTTTGCTTGCCGAACATTTTCCGGTATGCCTTGGCCAGCTTATTGGCAAGGCGATATTTGCCCGGATTTTTTTCCGCTCCCATAAACGGAACCACTCGGCCGTCGGGAGCGATAATCACATTCCAGGCGTGGTTGTTTCCGGCATTTGCCCAATGCGGCGTGTAGTCGCTGGTGACGGCCAGGCCATTGGCCCGCATGGCGTAGATCGTCACGTTGGTCATATCCTCACATCGCCCAAGCCCGTTCTCAAGCATCTCCGAAAGCCCCTGGTCAGTGGGGTGATAATAAAAGCGCGGGTCAAATGTAAACCATGATTTGATATCATCGTTAATCAAAGCGGCTGCTTCGACGGGATCGGACGGATTGTTCACTTTGGTTTCAATGTCCTTGTACTTCTCCCAAAAGGTTTCACGCCAATCCTCCAGCGGCTCACTGCTGCCGCGATAAGGCAGCACATATTCGCAAAAACTTTCAAACGAAAGACCCGTGGCCCAGGGTTTCTCGCGCCAGGCTTTGAAAGCATAGTCTATCTGCTTGATCAGGAAATCGGCAGTGACGACGTCTAAATCGTAAATCTTTTCTTTTCTTTCGAAATCAAGTTCACCATACCGGGTCTCTAATGTATCGCAGGCCGCTTTCAGGCCGGCATAGTCCGGATAGTCAAGGGCGTTAAAGTCAACCTCCGCTCCGGCGGTGTCTTGAAGAACATACGTTACGTAGCTGTGGCCTTCCATG
Source organism: uncultured Ignavibacteriales bacterium (assembly GCA_964611355.1). Taxonomy (GTDB): domain Bacteria; phylum Zixibacteria; class MSB-5A5; order GN15; family JAAZOE01; genus CAZSYD01. The sequence continues at coordinate 2,465 of CAZSYD010000083.1, forward strand.
TTAGCGATTAGATAAAAGGCGGCCTGCAGCTTAAGTGAATCGTCTCCGGAAGCGTAGTGGGTCAGCGTTTTTTCCAGCTCTGTCTTATTGTCGCCGGCCGCTTTGAGGGCTTCCATCACATCCGCGGGGTAAGGCGGTTTCTCCGCACAAGCGATATAGAGAACGGACAATAATATGGCGAGAAAAACAATAATGCTTATGTGCCTTCCGCGCATCTTTACCTCCCGTGGAACTTGATAATATATTTTTATCGCCTTGAATAGCAATCTTGGTGATATTCTTCACAGCCGCAAGTATTTTTCTGACCAATCAGGTACGGCGTCCCCGGACATGCAACATATAATAAATACGGTACCCGCCGACGTTTTAAGGTTGTATCATAAGTCAATTGTTCTGTCGGTTTTCGTTTTTCGCATGTTTTCTTCGGCTGACGATATGGAATCTGCAAAGGCTTGCATCGGCATCCTTCCGTAAAAGTATTTCCCAGTATATAGTCGCTCCCGGTTATACTCCTGTTAACGGTAGGATTGCCCGGCTTTGGCTTTCCCGCGGCAGCCGGAGGTCTGCTGCGCCGGCAAATCTTATGCAAAATTGCCTTGAAATATCGGCATATTTGTTTTACCTTCCCGCCTGATGATAAATAATACCGGGCCTAAAAACCGGGGGATACCATCATCGAAAGCACGCTGATAAACTCAACCAATATAGATCAGGAGAAAAGGGATGTATTTTAACCTTTTGAGCGACGGGGAAAGGAAGGCCATCGACGCGCTGATCGACGCCTACGGCGGGACAAAGGCGATTGGCGACAAGATCAACACCATGAGAAACTACGAAACCAGAAAGAAGATTGCCGCCGACAGGGGTTTCGGGGAAATGCTTGAGAAGGCTGAAGACCACGTCAGGGAATTTCCAAAACTTGAGGATTTCATCGCCAAAGAAGGAATCAAAACCGATAAAAAAGGCGTCTGCACGGCCCAGGTGTCCGGCTTCCAGGGACCGTATGTAACCTTTGACTGCATACGCCGCATCGCCCAAAACCGCGACGTTCTCTTTCCAACCGAAATGATTTCGGTGGTAGGTCTCACCGACCATTACGTTTACTCCGGCGAACTGTTGACAACCCTGGCTATGGCGGAGAATATTCTGGGGGCCAGCAAATTCTGCTCAGCCAATCTTATCGGCACTCCGTTACCGGAGCAGCGATTTACAAAGGTAGAAAAGATAACGGGCGAAAAATTCGAACGGCGTGATTTGGGGAAAGGGATAAGTCAAATCATCCTGAAAAACATGGGCACGGCCTTCGGCAACCTCGGCGGCGTTGAAGTCGGCAATAACAATCACCTCCTCTATCTCGACGGCATGACGCGGGCGGCGCTTGAAACCGGCGCCAGCTTCTTCCTCAATCCGAGCTGGTCGACGATTGTGGCCGCATGTTACTTCGCCAGGGAAATCCCGGAGATCAGCTTCAAGATATCGATGCTCCTCTCCGCTCAAAACACCATCCAGTTCAGGATGCTAATGAACATATTCAAAGAGTACCTGCGCGACGACGGCACCACCCCGATCTACGAAATCAACATCGGCAACGCAGCCAACCCGGAAACATTTATGCAGTGCGCGGAAGAGCTTAAAGTCTCCGGCCTACCGGAAATCGAGTTGGCCGCGCACCTGAGGATCAATCCCGATCTCGGCATAGAAGGCTTCGATTGGACCGAAAACGCCCACAACGTGCTTGACGGCGGATGCGATATTACAATCAAGTACGAGAGCGACGGGCAATCGCGACCATATGACACCATGGAGGCATACTTCCTCCCCGACAAAGAGAGAACAGAAAAGGCGGAATTGATTGGCGATGTAATCTACCATAAGTGCGTGCGCTGTGACAAAGACGCTAAAGAGATAATGCGCCGTGGCCACAAGGTCAAATTTGCCGAAATCGCACACCGTTAGTAAGGACAACCGATAAATGACCTGACGCGTCAACGTTATCGATGTCTTCGATGCTCATGATCGTTACGGTATCATATAACGTAATACCGTGTGCGAACCATAGATCACCATAAGGGAGAATTAGAACAATGCGCTTACTATTAATCGGTTTTGGAACCGTCGGACAGGGGCTCGCCGAGCTGCTTATTGAAAAAAGGCGGGCGTTGCTTGACGAATACGGACTCGATATTAAAGTCGTCGGCATCGGCGATATGCTCAAGGGAAGTTTGTATAGTCCCGACGGTATAGACTTGCCGAAGGCTCTGGAACTGGCAAAATCAGGCGGTAAAATATCCGACTTGCCCGGTGCTTACGACGGCGATGCGCTGAGCTTGATTCAAAAGGCGGACGCCGACATGATGGTGGAGGCGACCTACACCGATATCAAAACCGCCGAACCGGCCACGTCACATATGCGCGCCGCTCTCGAAAAGGGAATGCACGTTACTACGACGAATAAGGGTCCTTTGGCGCTGCATTTTCACGAACTCTCGGATTTGGCCAAAAGCAGGAACGTAAAATTTCTGTACGAAGGTACGGTTATGAGCGGTACGCCGGTTTTGAACCTGATCAGAGAGACGCTCGCCGCCAGTTCCATCTCCGAAATAAAGGGGATTCTCAACGGAACGACGAACTACATTTTCACCCGGATGGAAGAGGGACTCGCCTATGACGACGCGCTTAAGAAAGCGCAGGAGCTTGGTTACGCCGAAGCCGTTCCCGACGCCGATGTGCTGGGGTGGGACGC
>CAZSYD010000084.1:0-4872 GCA_964611355.1 uncultured Ignavibacteriales bacterium
TTTATTGATTCCTTTCCTATACCTCAGAGTTCAGTTAAGGTAGGAATAATTGATGGACATCGCAATCCAATTAGGGCAAAACCGGCCGGGTATTAAATGACCCTTAGTAAAATCAGGGTCGTGTAATCATTCCTGTATGGGTTTACGAATTCAGCAATTCCGACCGACTTCGCGGCGTTGGTGTTCTCTATATCATTTATAATTTTTTAGTCATGCGACGGGTCTTTTTTGCTTAAAATACCGCCACTGTTACTACAAATCGTTTAGAATCTGCCTGGTTTCATCAATCTCAACGAGGGCTTTTTTGAGTGATTCTTCGAATTCGCTCATGTTCAGGTTGATGATCTCCCATGCCTCGGGATAAAACTCAGTCACATAAAATCTTCCGCTGTCGCCGATATCCATGGCGTGGCTGATCATATCGGCAATATTGACGGCGGCCGCAAATGGCGCGTAATCTTCCGCGGCCAGGGGCGTATGGTGGCAGGCAATAGCGACCCGGATACTCTTCGGGAAATTCCATTTTTCCGCCAGTTGATTGCCAAGGACCTGGTGATCTATTCCAAAATGTTTTCTTTCCGCTTCAAGGTCAGTTATCCTGGCCTGACCGGATTGAAAATTTTTATAAAGATTCTTATCGGTCTGGACGAAAATAAGACGTCCGACATCATGAAGGATACCGCTGATAAAGGCTTCTTCCCGGCTGTCTTTGTCCATCTTAACAAAAAGATGTTTGGCGATAACTCCAACGGCAAAAGAGTGCTGCCAGAAATCATGCTCGTTGATGACGCCGTCGTCAAACTGAAAAGCCTTAATGATTGAAGTTGCCAGCAAAAGCTGGTGGATAGCGTTAAGGCCCAGCATGGTTACGGCTTCTTCGACCGAGATGATCTTGCGGGAGAAACCGTAAAAAGGCGAATTCACCAATCTCAGCACCCGGGCCGTGAATCCCTGATCGGTTTCGATGACTTTTGCAACCCTGTAATTACCGACATCATCCTGACCGATGAGAAGGTTTAACTTCTCGATAACGGCCGGCAGAGAGGGAAGTTCGGCCGGAGTTATTATTTTGGGGGTTGCAATATCCATTTCTTTTACCCGGATTCAAGATCGGTTTTTTTCCATTGACGATAAAGTCTCTTCATTATTTCCGCCATTTGCCGGACTTCCTCGTGATGAAGAATCATCGACAGGCATCGATCAACGTGGGCGTCAAAATCCTGTTCCGGCGAGACCTGAGATTTCTCCCCTTCGGCCCCATTCTTCTTCGGCCCGGGATCTTTTTTGCGCGGTTTTGGCCGCGGACTTAAATCGGGCAGATCCGAACGGGCCAGTTGATCGAGCCGACTTGCGTCAAGTTTAATCTCATCGGCGTACAACCGGTCGTTGTTCGGACCGGCTGCATCCCTGCCATTCGGCACACCCGGCCGGGAATTCTTATCCGACATTTTCTCTGACAGCCCCATATCAGGTCTCGCAGTCAATGATAATTGCTCCGTCGCTGTCCACCCTTTTCTCGGTGATACCGGGATGTTCTTCTTCCAGCTTATTAAGCAGTTCATCTTTTTGCTTGAGAGTCGATTTAAGCCTGGTATTTTCCCGTTCCAACTCCCGCTGTTTGAAGGCGTACCTGACCGAAATCAAAAGCTCGAAATCATCCCAGGGTTTGGTAAAGAAACGATAGATTGCACCGTCGTTGATTGCGTTTTTGGCTACTTCTATATCGGTCTGGCCGGTCAGCATGAACCGAATGACGTGGGGATGAAGAACCCTGATGGTTTTCAACAGTTCGGTGCCGGAAATCCCGGGCATATTTTCATCGGTGATAATCATATCGATTTTTTCCGTTTCCATAATTTCCAGAGCCGTATTTGCCGAACCCGCCGAGAAAATTCCGTAACCCTTTGTCAACCGAAAGGTCCGCTGCAGAGCCTTCAATATATTGGGCGAGTCGTCAACCAACAGTATACGGTACTTTTTCATTACTATCCTCTTCAGTAACGCTCGTCTTATAAATCTTAATTCCGGAAGTTATGCAATCGCACTTGTCAATTTTTATGATCCGCTTAATCATCCCGGAAGACAGTTTCGCTCCCCTGGGTATGACAAAAAGACCGCTCCTGGTATAAACGTCGTCGGCAATTACCATATTCTGGGCCAAATGCATCGGTTTGATTACGGCGACATCCGAATCCGAGGTTTCCTGGTGGAAGTATGCTCTGGCGATATCATGCTCGATAAACTTCTTGATTATGAGGGGATCGAATTTCGTACCCGAATGCTGCACCAGGTAAGCGACGGCATCGTTGAGACATTTCATATCCGGATAGCCGCCCATATAGGCCTTGTGATCGAAGGCGTCGGCGATTCTAATGATTCTTGACCCGAAAGGAATCGCTTTTTCGGTCAGCTTGTCCGGATAGCCGTTGCCGTCATAATCTTCATGATGGTGCCGGATAATCATTCCTATCTCTTCGAACCCGCTGATGGCATAAACAAAGCTTTGGCCGAGTATCGGGTGCGGGGCGGCGATATCCATTTCCTTGCGGGAGTAATCTTCGGGATTTTTCTTATGAATGATATCCGGCATCGATAACTTGCCGATATCATGCAGGAAAGCGGACACCACAATATCCTGGATTTCCTTGTCGTTCAGATCGAAATGTTTGAGAAACTTCTTGACCAACAGCGCCACCCGGCGCGAGTGACTGCCGGTTTCCTTGAAACGCAGTTCGATAACGGTCGAAAAAGCCTTGATCGTCTCCATGAAGCTTTTCATCAGTTCGTCGTGCTGGGCGCGGATTTTCTGCGTCTGGGCGGCGACTCGCTGCTCCAGCGACCGGTTCAGCTCCCGCAGTTGCCGGTTTTGCTGGTGAGTAAGCTTTGTCAACCGCCGATTCTCCACGGTGATGCGGTACGTTTCCAGGGACTCCGTGATCCGGCTGAGGAGTAAGTCATCATCCCATGGCTTGTTTAAGTAATACCGGATGGCCCCGCTGTTGATGGCTTCGACGGTCGCCTCGATATCGGCGTATCCCGTCAGAAGAATCCGGGGCGTATCGGGCGATATTTCCCGGGCGCGGTGCAAAAGCTCCACGCCGGTCATTCCCGGCATACGCTGATCTGAAATAATCAGCGAGACCTTGTTATTACTCAGCAGCTTCAGAGCCTCATCGCCGCCCGAAGCGGTGAGGACGTCGATATCGGCACCGGATAGAAGACGGCGCAGGGCTTTGAGGATGCCCTCCTCATCATCAACTGTCAGTACGGTATGGGCAAACTTATTCGGCAATCGGTTCTCCCTGTTTTTTGGGCGCGACGTCGGGTTCCTGCTCATCAGGCTGATCTTCATGCGAGTAAAAAGTGCCGATCACCCCGGCCCGGCCGGGAAGAGGAGTGCATATCAGGTTAATGCCGTGCTTGTCGTCGATCCGAGAGCAGATGGCTTTCTGCTGTGTCAGAGCTTCCTTCATCGGGGTTTCGATTTTTCCATCAGTAGAGTCTTTAAAACCCTGACCGAGGCTGAGCCCGGCGGCAGGGATAAAATGTCTTAACGACTCATTCATGTATGCCACGATGAATTCGTTATCCAGGCCGAGGACGCCCACCGGAAGCAGATTCATTATGCTGTGGGCCATGGTAAGGGCTCGGTTTTTCATCTCCAGGTCGCGAGTGCGCTCGACCACCTTATCCTCCAGAGACTTCGTCAGTTCCTCCAGCTCCCGGTTTTGGTTTTGCAGTTCGGTATATAATCTGGCGTTTTCCGTCTGAAGCTGATATTGCTCAAACGCCCTAATGATTGTAGTCATTATTTCCTGGTCATTCCAGGGTTTGGCAATAAACTTGTAAATGTGCCCTTCGTTGATGGCCTCAACGACGGCAGCCACGTCGGCGTATCCGCTCAAAATCATCCTGATTGTATCAGGGTATTTTCCCTTGACTTCATTCAGAAACTCCACGCCTGCCATCCCCGGCATGCGGTAATCCGAAATTACAACTTGAATTTCGTTCTCAGCCAGTATCTTAAGGCCTTTCTCGCCGCTTTCCGCCGTGAGAATACGGTAATCGGTGTCAATCAGAAGCCGTTTAAGCGACTTGAGAACGTTTGGTTCGTCATCAACAATCAACAAGGTGTGTTGACTATGCATATTGCTTCTCCAAAATCCCCTCCAGCGGGAGAGATACCATAAACTCCGTTCCGACCCCGACTTCGCTGTTGACATCGATGTTTCCGCCATGTTTTCGGATTATATCATAAACCAGGCTCAGTCCCAGACCGGTGCCTTTGCCAACTTCCTTGGTAGTAAAGAACGGTTCGAAAATCTTTTTCAGATTCTCGTCAGAAATACCGCAGCCGGTATCCTTTATGGAGATAAAGATGTTTTTCTCGTCGGCCCGGGTCTTTATACTTATGGTTCCGGATTCTTTGATGGCCTGCCCGGCGTTCAATAGAAGATTCATAAACACCTGGTTAATCTGGTTGGGGATACAATAGATTTCGGGCAATTCCCCAAAATCTTTCTCCACCTTACACTTGTATTTAAGTTCATTCCAGACGATATTCAGGGTGCTTTCCAATCCCTCGTTAATGTTAGCGTACTCCTCCTGCGCCCGATCGACTCGGGAGAAACTTTTCAGATTGGCCACGATTTTCTTTACGCGATCGACTCCCTCCAGAGATTCTTCAATGGCGTCGCCGAAATCAATCGTCATCTCACTTATACTCTGGCGATCATCTTCATTTCGACCTTCGATTCCATCAATATATGTCCGTATCCTTTTCAGGTACTTGTCCATGGTGTTGAGATTGGAATTGATAAATCCCATCGGGTTGTTGATTTCATGAGCCACTCCCGCCGCCAGTGTGCCGAT
>CAZSYD010000085.1:0-2133 GCA_964611355.1 uncultured Ignavibacteriales bacterium
TCATCCTGTAACCGGGTTGATCCCCGCGCCATGAATTTGCAACTGCCCGTCAGCCGGTAATCTTCCGGCGTTACAAGCATCGAATAAACCCCATATTCGCCGTGATGCTTGAATCGATCAGAGCGCGTCATATAAAGTTGGTTGAACAGGAAATTCATCTGATAGATTTTTTCGAGACAGGATTCTTCCAGCTTCTTTACGACCGAACCAAACCGTATAGCCGAACCTTCGGATACCTGTCCAGCTTCTCTGGCCGATCTCCGGCCGGCGGCATAACGACCCATATCGTTTTCGTTGACGCCCATAACGTCTTCCATTGTTTTTATTTGGAGAGCCATTTCTGCCATTGGGGAAGTCGGCGGGGCCGCACCAATCGGTACGGAATGAATTAGGTCAGCGGCTTTTCTTGGGTCTTCCGTCGGCTTTATGAATAACTTGCCAGAAGATACAATTATTTTGGCGTCTTCTTTACCAACCAGACCACCATCAACGACTGTCGGCGGTTTTAATGCCTTGTTCCAGTAATCGCGCCGGTCGCTGGTATCTGCGTTGATGTCCAGTTGCGGTCGCTCTGCACGCTGGGCTAAGCCGATGCCCTTAAACTTGGCTTCCTTTTCGTGGTATTTCCAGATTTGGATAGGCCATCCGAAAGAATCTTGCCGGCTGATTATAATGCCGCCGACCGACCTGATTATATGATGCTCGGTGATACATTGGATTACTTTGACTCTCGTACGGCGGACGATGTTTGTGGTGGAAGAATCGGAATCGGCCTTTCCAATCGCATTCTTGGCCGCCCCTGCTTTGACAAGCTTTTCAACTTCATCCAGGTTGTAATACCGGCCATAAGGTCTTTCGTCCGTCCGCTCCTGATCTTTCATCTTCCCGAACGGCTCCCACCAGTAATGGAAAAAGTATTCGCTGTCGTCTAATCCATGAATCGAATCAGGGTCGTGGAAACACATCTTGTAAGGGATATACTGGACCTCAAAACGGTCAATCTTATCGGGAACCCATTGCATTCGGGTATTTACGCGGCGCCGGGGTTGGTTGATCCGGCCAAGCCCCATAACCTCAATAAGTTCTTCCCGTTTGGGGATATAGCCGGCTCTCAGGTGCCAGAATCCTATCGTGGTGGCGTAATCAAAGCAACAACACCCAAGGGCGGCCCGGAATATGGTATGCTTGAAACTGCTTTGCCGGTGGGTATTCATCATGTGAGGCACTATTTTTGTGCTTACGGCGATCTCATCCATCGGGTCGCCGGCTTCACCGGAGATGTATTCGGGGCCGTAGAAAAAGCCGTTCCAGATATTGGCGACGGCGGTATCTACCAGGGCGGCAACAACGGGGAGGTAACTATTGGCATAAAGCCTTTCATCTTCTTCGAGTTTGTCCCTGCCTTCGTCAATCCTGGTATCGGGCGGGTCAAGGGCCGCATAGATATTTTTGTACCGCTCGTTGCGCGCGATGTCATCAAGTTTATTCGATCTTGCGTATTTGTAATTGAGGCTGATATATTCGGCGGCCTCTTCGTCGGTCATGTTTTGGAGCGGCTTTGTAATGTTGTAGAATTTTTCACCGCGTTTAGTGGATTCCCCGGGCAAGGTTGGGCCTCCTTCTTGAATTGCCGACGGTTCGATAACCGATTATTCTGGCCGTGTGCCTCTGGCGGATAGGGATCACGGTCGGTATCCGCTCTTCACGGTCGCCGGTCAATTCCTTAATGTCGAACATATTGGAAAAGCCGTAGCGGGTCATGTCGCCACCGTGATCGTATTCACCGTCCTTTTCCGGGATTTCATCGCCTTGACCAATTGGCTTGTCCGGGTAATGCCAGCCGCCTTCGTAGCAACTGATGAGATAAGGGCAACGGGGGTGGACCAGCACCCCGGGATCTCCGTCGGGCGAAGAGCGGGCAAAAATATCCTCAACGAAACGGGAAGATTCGGCAATCCCGAATTTTCGGGTATATACCTTTAATCCTCTGGATTGCAGAATCTTAATGTCGGTATTGAGTGAGGCATTGGCCGTCGTCGCGGTCGTCTTATGCCCGGAAGGGTCGGGGTAGCAGCAAAAATTACCGTAGCGCCAGGCTTCAGGGAAATACTGTTTCAGAATATCAACAATCGC
>CAZSYD010000085.1:2233-4872 GCA_964611355.1 uncultured Ignavibacteriales bacterium
TCGTACCTAATCTCCATTTCCCTTTCCCATTTGGGCTTGGAGTATCTCTTTCTTTCAGTATTACGCCACGCCTCGCCTTCTACCGTGCCGGGTCGCTTCGTTGGGTCGGCAGAATAATGGAAGCGCATGCACGGGGTAACCTCACCATCAAGTTCCATAACCCAGTAGCGCATCCCGGGTACGCAGGCACATAGAACCTCAAGTGGGATGGCATCAAATTCGGATTTCGGCATTCGGAGAAGTTGTTCTTCGGTAAATCGTTTTTGCGTTATGTCATAGGAATCGATCAGCCTTTTGCCCCGCTGGCGGCCGGTATTTTTGTCTATTCCGTAAAGTTTCCGCCAGTTGAAAACTCGGCCGTAAGAGCTCGCGGGCGCCATGTATTTCCCGCCACCTCCTATCGTTGGCATGGCGCACGCATGGGCATTTTCTGCCTCTGTCTGTTTTGAAATCTCATCTGCAAAGACAAGAGAAAACGTATAGGAAGTAAAAATTTCGCCGCCCTGAGCGACCGCCTGAATTATCGAATTGTTGGTAGGAATTTCGAGATAGCTGTCTGTCCCGGGACGACCCTTTGACCACGTTGGTTCTGGAATATCGGGGAAGTTGCTGTTATACAGATGGGTATATATAAACTGAGCCCGGGCAACCAGCGCTTGAGCCGTCTCATCTTTTGTTGATTGAAAGGCTACCCTGCGATTTTTCTTGAAAAGGATGTCGTGGAGGCAGAAGGCAACGAAAAACCAAGTTACCATAACTTGGCGGCTCTTCTCTAAAAATAGAACCGAATTTTCCTCAACTGCCCGGTATAATATCCGATAGCATACTTTGTCTGAAGGGAATGGTTTCGATTCGACGGTTGGGTCGTGCTCATCGTGGGTGCGGACAAAGTAGCGGAGAAACGTCCAAAAGTCTTTCTTCGCCACCGCGGCCAGCTTCAAAAGCATCACAGCCTTTTTTTCTGATTCTGTCAGGCTGCGCTCTGACATGATTCGTCCTCTTCGATAATTTCAACTTTGGCGTCAACCGCGGTTGATTCGATTTGCCGAATTTCCCTCTCAAGAACCTCAAGGGGAATCGACTCAACGATTTGCTGGAACTTGCTTATCTTGTAATCGTATTCAACCTTACCGCTGTGTTTTATCTCTTTGGCGGGGAAGTATGAGCCCGTCTGGAGGGCCAATTTCAGGAAGTGAGCCCGGGTCGAATGATCCGGGACTTCGGTTATCTCAATGGTTTCGCCGATTATTTTGCCGGAAACGTCTCTTTTGAGCTTTTTGATAATAACAGGTTTCGTCGCCGAAAGCCCCTCGGCGAAGACCCGGCCCAGGTCGCACTCGAAAATACCGGCTTCTTCGAGAGTCTTTCCCATCTTGCCGGTGATATTACGCTTCACGCCCGACATCTTGTTTTTAGGGCCGACGCTGTATCCTGCGCCCCGGCACTGATCTTCAAATGTCTTTTCGGGGTGGGAAACCATTTCGACGGCGAGATTCTTCTGCCGCTCGCTCATCTTCGCAAGGGAACCGCTTTCCTTTAGGACAACTTCAGCTTGTTTCCGGCGCTCACTGCTGCGAATATCATCCGGGGTTAGAACGCTGTTATAATTTTTCTTTCTTCCGGCCATAGAAGAACCGCCCTGTTTCTTGGTTCTACCGAAGGGAATAGAAGAAAGACTTAAAGTGTCAAGTTAAATCTTTAATATAAGTGTCTGAAAGATATGCGGTTTCGTAGCGGAATAATTATAGGTTTTATATGGACAAAGCAGTAGCGGAATTTCGTAGCGGAAAAAATAATTCAGATCAGGCCGATTTTTTTATAGAATTCCCCGAATGACCGCCGCCGATTTGAGGAATCCCATTCAACCGTTCCCAATTTTGTATATCCGTTCCGAAAAAGAATTCGGCCAATATATTCAAACTGAGCAACTGATTTTACCGGCGTTACCCAGTGTTTCTTGAACTGCTGATCGACCGGGACGATCATCCTGACGAAGCTGACCTTACGCTTTTTGGGTTGTTTGCCTTCCTGGATTGGCCAGACGGCATTTATCCAGATATAGACATGGTGTTTGAGTTGCAGCCCGCCGGCGCCGTAATTGATTTCAAGGATGGGTGATTTAAGCTGGAATACAGCTCCGGGCCGAATCGGGTAAAGCGATTTCCCTGGCAGCCGAGAATACTTTTGACTCGAGGCAGGCAAAACCCCTACGAAACATCCCTGCGAAACATGCCGCCTTTTTTGGGCTCAGGCTTCGGTGGAATAGGTTTTTCAGCGTCAGGGCGCTTTTCGGATTTTAACCTTTCAGGCTTGTCCCCCTGTTCTTCGTGCACAATTATTGGGCATGCTTTCAGAATTTCGAGGATGGCCGTTTTGGTTGATGGTCTCATCTCATAAAAAACACCATCAACTTCCATTTCAAAATTTCCTACTCTCATCAAATCCTCCGGTTTGTAAAAAGGGGGCGGATCGTATCTCCCGGCACCCATATTGTATCCCAGTTATTCACTTGTTAAACGCATTTGTCAAGCACTAAATATGTGCAGGGCTATAAACCTTTGTCAACCAGCCAAATAAAATTGTATAGGTCTATTATAATATTCGTCCTATCTTTTTGTATGCAATATATTGCAAATAAT
>CAZSYD010000086.1:0-4798 GCA_964611355.1 uncultured Ignavibacteriales bacterium
AGTATCCTTTGGCAAGCCGTGAGCGACCAGTCTTGCGATTTTACTTTCCCTGCCCCTGTCCTACCGCCTTTATTATTTTTTCTCTGCTGCTTTCCTCGGAAATGAGATTTTCCAGATACTCCTTGAACTCCTCCGGATTCGCGGGAAGTATCCGGTTTATAGTCAAGTCATATTTTTTAATCGACCGAGCCGCCTAATACCTTTCGTATTAGAACCGGGCAACGCCAGGAATCCGTATCTACTTCTTCTCGGCACCCTTTAATTGCTGGATTTGAAGCTCAATAACAGCGACAGTACGCGTCAAGGGACCAAATTCGTCGTTTTTCATAATGGGGAGCACAGCCTGCAACCGTTTTAAGTCATAGTCTGCAACTATAGCCAGCCTGGATTGAACGAACTTTAACAAAATGGTTTTACCGTAACCCGACATCGTAGCCCGGGTTTCTGGATTAGACAATTTGGTAATTACTGCCTTGACCGCGTCTGTTCCATACGATTGCAGTACTCTCATCAAGTCATATTCGCGTGAAGATAAAATCTCTGCCTGTTTAAGCGTGCCTACAATATTACTAATGGCTTTATCCTTCGTCATTTTACCATATTCGAGCAGCATTTTCTGGTAATCGGTTAAATCCAATTCCACAGTATTCGGCTCCGATATCAGCCCTTGCCGCAATGATCGGACTTCATTGATGGCGAGTATCGAGCTTATCATGCCCCTCACATACATAAAAGGTTTCATATCACTATCGACATCCCTTAATTCATCACCGCTCAGTGATCCGGATAGGCAGCTTCGTAAGGCCAAGTACTTTGCGGCTTCAGAGGACAACTCTTGCCCTACAAGCTCGGCAAAGGCTTTATTATAGGGCCTTTTATTGAGCAAAGAGACCCGGGACAGGTCTGGGGCCAATTCCTGTAGCCGATGGACAGCGACCACTCTTATGGCCTGTTGCACAAGAATGTCTTTTGTACTGAGCAAGGCCGCTTTTACATCCGCGATTTGATCTTCACTTAACCGCTCCAACCAAACCATGTCATTGAGGCGAATGGACTGCTGTGTTTCCTGCTCGGTCAGAGCCTCAACATTTGCCAGTGCGCTTTCTGAAAGAATGATGATGAATAGCACCGTCAACGTTCTTTTTATAAACATTTCATTCTCCTTTACTTCTCATCTATTGATATACTAATTTTGCTTATTGGTTCCCGGAGCCGCCCAATCCTGCGAAGTATTTGCACCTAGAATACCGTTTTGCTCACAAGGTCCGCCAGCATAGATTTCGTCATCACTCCATGCACCTATTCTACCCAGGAATCCACTAGCACTGTATTTATCAGCCGGATCAGTAATACTAGTACTATTTTCAAAAGCAGTAGCTAGCCAGTCGCCATCCGGGTCGGTCGGTCCACCTTGTGTTACTTCACCGGTGGCATGCTGGGTTTCATGAGCAAGCACTCCCAGGAAATTGGCATAATAGTAATGAAATTCCGACCAAACGATTGCCGTGAGCTGCGGCGGTGGCCCGGGTAAGATGGTGGTAACTATGTACTGATCGCCGAGGTAGGCTTCATTGCCAATCCTTATGCTTCCGATACCACCAGCACTTATACAATGCGATCTCCCCGCGGGTTCATACCCATACGCTCCACCACCTGCGTTTTGCTTATAGTAATGGAACCAATTGGGATGTGTAGGATCGCCTCCGGGATGATTCTTGGCTGTACCGGTATAAAACACCTCTATATTGGTGGTGCTATCAGAACTCACGCTGACCTTATCTCCGAGTATTTCCATTTTGACTACTTTCAAGCCAAAACTTGTGTTGTTAGTGGGTAACCCGGTAAAGGTAGCTGTTGCCGCCAATCCTTCTCCCTTTGTGGCATCACCAGGCCAGGTTGAATTCCAGGTTAAAACCGAGGCGCCAATACCGCCAACAATTGTCCAGCGAATGCGATTGTCCTCCAATAAAGTACGAACTGCCGGTAAATCAGGACGAGCAGTGGCTTCACACTCTACTGTCAGAACACCCGGGCTGGCGGCGTTAAATGTCCTTTCATTCGTGGAGTTAGCGCCTGTCGTGGGATCACCATTGGGATTTTTTAGCTTCGCGTCATATACCGTAACATTCCACTTCGATACTCCGCGATCTCCGTCAGCGTCGGTGGCTGTATACACGATTGTAACATCCTTGGAATTATCACTATGGAGAATACCGTTGATGGTAAAGTTGACGCCGCTTCCAAGATCGGGATCAACTTTAGCTGCACCATTAGTCACGCTCCAGTCTCCAGTGGTGCTGGGCCGGGTACATTTCAATATTGTATCACAGTTGACACAAAGGAAATCCATCCACTGGTAACCTTCGTCTTTGATCGGTTCTGTCGTAACATCATCGACAATTTCGTCACTACCGAACATTTCCGTAAATACATAGTGATCCTCATCCAAGGGACCTGTCCATTGGCCGGAACATTCCAGTGTCCCTCCGCAAGTCACTATTTTCAAAAGTTCATAAACGTGAGTCGTCCGGTGCACTGAATAAAGGTTAACCCAATCTATCCCCTTGTTGTAAGACCATTCAAAATTGACAGTAAATATCCTTTCTTCCAGCGTCTTAGATTGACCCGGCTGCGGCGTAATAGTTTCTATCACCTCGAGTAAACCGACCGGATCGCATCCCGGTGACGGACCATCCCTAAAGATATATGTGAGTAGAAATACTCCATCGCCTATATTAACCATCTCATCACAATTAGCGTCCCCTGCTTCATAAGGATCAGGTGGACAACCAATTGGAGGATTTTCTATACATTCAGAGGGGTGAAAAACGAAGTTGTTTATGTAGACAGCATCACCAATGTTAACGTTACCATCGCCGTTAGCATCACCGGCAGTGTATTGCTCCTCTGTAACGTGAATCAAGAATATACATCGGTCAGTATCATAACCGTCGGAAACCTCGATCTCAACGTCCCATGGGCCGATATCTTCGACCGTAGTACTCCAGGTATATTCACCGATATTCGGGTCAATCGTGCCGGGACCGGATACGATTGAATAAAACAATGGAAGGGGGCAAACATCCGGGTCAATACCGATAATATCGGATTTGACCAGAGTGTTACCGCCCACGACATATTCCTCCGGCACCCCACAGTCTATGACCGGAGCCTCGTTGATAACCGCAATATCGAAAGAGCATATATCACACAACTCATAAGCATCGCATACTTGCACCACGACGGTGATAGACGCACCAATATCCCCCGGCACAAAGTCACAGTTCACCAGGCCGGTGGCCGCATCGACCCATGCCGAACCGGCGCCATTATAGGAAAGCAATTCAAAAACCAGAGGCTCCTGCTCGGGGTCATCGGCCTCAAGAACATATTCGAAGACTTCACACATCGGCGCATACAGCATCCCCGTCGGGCAATTAGTAAATATTGGCGGCAGGTTGGGTATTCTCTTCACCGGCCAGCACAAGCCGCCGCTCGGCCAGGCGACCTGCGGCGTGTATGTACCGGTGATATCTATGAACACGAAATCGCCCGCCACTGGAATCTTTGTGCTGTCAATACACAACTGGTAGACACCGCCCGCATCCGGACCAGCCGTAAAATTGAAGGAAATCATATGCTCCAGAGGACCAGCCGCAAGTCCGCCTGTCGCTGCATTTCCACCGAACATCAGGGAATCAGGAGAAATTTCATCCATATCTTTCTCGCTGACTAAAAGACCGGTATGATTCCAGACAGTTGAGGGGGGATCCATGCGGCATCCTGGAACAACTGTGATACAGGCATGACCGGTGCCCGGCCCGCTGGGTCCATAGCCGCCAACGTCCCGCCATTGCCAGGTGGCGCCGTCGGGCGACCAGAAGTAAAAACCAAGCTGCATAGCCGTCAGAGTATTGTCGTTTTCGATATAAATATCAAAAGTAGCCGGTTCGCCGACCCAGATGGTGTCGGTGTGACTGCCACAGGTCATGCCGAGATCAACCAGATTGTTGGCGCCGACGACAGTAACTGAGACGATAAAAAGCAAAATCATTAGCACCAGTTGAAAAGGTCGAAAAAAGCAATAACGCGTTTTTGAGAAATCCTTAACTCCTAACATCGTGTTACCTCCTCTGCCCTTTATAAACTCATGATATTTTATATTCAATGGATGCGAATCAACACGCATTTCGCTCCCATAAATCTAAGAATTAAATAGGTAAAAGGTTATCATCAACCGGGTTTCCCTCCCTATCGGTTAGAGCCCACGATTATCAGCTACGTGAGGCACCTCTGTCGAGACACTGGTCGCGCGGGTAGCCTTGCGAGTATGATTAAGGGATTTTGACCTTTTTCCCAATCCCCTCCGACAAGATAATAAGCTGCGGCTACATGGATGTCGTTAAAAAAAGAAACCTGTCAGGATTTATTGTAAATATACAGATTATCGGGAGCCTGTCAACTGAATAATATGAAATACTATCCGAATTATAGAATCTCGCCACTTACCTTAAAGAAAATCAGGGTTGTGTGTCATAATCAGGCGACTTTTCGTTTTAGAGCGAATCTTAATCTCAATCGGTATCAGATCATTTGCACTAAAGGTGCGTATCCCCCCGGGGACGCCATACATAACTTGTAATTTTTCAATAAGTTATAAGCCTACCTCCGTGTGGATGATTTCGTGCCCAACAGATGTCGTCATTTGCCGGGAAGGCCTACGTCAAAAAATATCCTCCCGCCCTTGTAATTTTTCGATTTTCGGCAGGTCTTGTTGGCGGCGGATTATATTCGGTAA
>CAZSYD010000087.1:0-4378 GCA_964611355.1 uncultured Ignavibacteriales bacterium
ATCTATTTCGAAAAAACAAGCTCGATGCGGCGGTTTTTGGCGCGGCCTTTGGCGGTTTTGTTGGAAACGATAAAGTTGGTCTCGCCTTTACCTATGGCTTTCATTCTATGCCGGTCGATTCCCTGCGACTCAAGCCAGTCGCGCATCCTGTTGGCCCGTTTCTGAGACAGCGCCTGATTAGCTTCGGACGGGCCGACGTTGTCGGTGTATCCGGCGATAGTAATCGTTACATCGCTTAATATTTTCAGTTTCCGAATCAACGGCTGCATACGTTTTTTGGTGCGCTCGTCGATTTCAAACGATCCCGACAGGTAGTCGATATTGATTCGCATCGGCTCGTGCAGGAACGATATGTCGATGCACCCGCGCTCATCGACTTCGATACCTTCCTCGGTATCGGGGCAATCGTCAATACCGTCATAAACGCCGTCGCCGTCGGAATCAACGGGGCAGCCATTTTTATCAACCGGCGTCCCGACCGGACCGGTGCGGCAATTGTCGCGAAAATCGGGAACGCCGTCGAAATCGGAATCGATCGGACAGCCGAAAATATCGACAAACCCGGCCGCCGTCAAAGGAGTCAGGGGGCAATCGTCAATACCGTCGAGAATTCCGTCGCCGTCGGAATCGACCGGGCAGCCGGAATCATCGATATACGCGCCACGCGGGGTGTTGTGGCATTTGTCATGCCGGTCAATTATTCCGTCGCCGTCGGAATCACGTTCCGCCGGAGCCCGTTTGGCCGCATCTTCTGCGCTCCAGGTTTCCTCCGAAGGCCAGACCGGCGGGGCAGGACGTTTCTTTTGTTCGCGGCCAAAAAGATATGACAGCTTTAGCCCGGTGCGCATAATCAGCCGACCGCGGTTGTTATCGGTTTCATCGCCAAAGGCCGTCCCGATGCCGGTCAGATAATCAATCGACGTTGACAGATCAAAGACAAGCCGTCGGGCGGGCTTTATTTCCAACCCGACAGACGCCGACAGATACATTTCGGCGGCGCTGAAATCGACCGTATTGTTCTTGTCGCCGAGGGCCTGAATAACAGTATCGCCGACCGGGTCGGCATACTTCCAGATCAAATATCCCAGACCAACGCCGACTTTTGGCCGCAGCCGACCGCTTTCATTCAAACGATAGTCAATATCAAAACCGGCCCGAACCGATTTGAACGCGAATTCAGCCGCGTCCTTGTCGGCAAAAAAACCGAAATTATTGGCGGCCGAGTTGTCGCTGTAATTATTCTGGAAGAAGAGCGAAAAATTGAGACCGAATCTATCCGGCCCGGTCCCGATAAAAAATCCCCATCCGTGATTGAAACTGAAATACGGTTTTTCGGGCGAGTTTAGATTGCCCAGGCCGTATATAAAACCAAAACGATGCTTGAACGGCCTTTCCCGCGCCGACACCGTCGCAGCCGAAGCCAAAAGTATCAGCAGTATAAGCATGGCAAACTTGCGCATCAATCTATCTTGCAAAATAGCCGTATCGAAAGCAATTAAAAATTATCGGGTAATCAATCCTGCGGGGGAGACAATATAAAACCGGCCGCGCCATAGAGGGGCAACTTGGTGTCGGTAACGATATTTATTGGAAATGATTCCAGAAGAGAACGATGCTTCCCCTTGTCGGAAAAAACGGCAACAAATCTCTTTTTATCAAGCAACGGCAAAATGCGTGGAATTATGCCTCCGCCGATATAAACGCCCCCGGTCGTCAATCCTTTAAGCGCCATATTGCCGGCTTCGGCGGCCAGGATATCCAGAAATATTTTTACCGTCGTCGCGGCCAGTCTGTCCGTACCTTCAAGGGCTCGAGTAGTTATCGCTTTACCCGGATCATCCTGCAGGTCTTTTCGGAGCCAATCTTCCGCGCCGGAACCGCTTTCATAAACAAGGAATCGATAAATATTCGGAAAACCGGGTCCCGAGAGCAGGTCTTCGACCGAGACATGGCTCTTCATTATCTTTATATATTCCCATAATCTTTTGGTGGTTCCGTCGTATGGCGCAAAATCGGCATGCCCGCCTTCGGAGACGACCGGGATATATTTACCATTGACGCAGTGGATAATCGTTTCTCCAAGGCCGGTTCCGGGCGATATTAGAAGCCGGTTCCCGTTTTCATCCGGTTGACCGGCGTTAATTGTTTCGAATGAATCGGCAGAGAGCTTTTCTATTCCATACCCGGACGTGACCAGATCATTTAGCAAAACCGCGCGCTCGATGCCGAACCGGCGGGAAATTGACGCTCCATCAAGCGACCACGATAGATTGGTCACCCGGCAGGTATTTTCTTTGACCGGCCCGGCGACACCGATACAAAGAGACGAGATTGACGAAACACCACTATCATTTATATATTGCTCCAAAACGGCTTCGAATGAATCGTAATCGCGGCCCATATATAGTTGAACCGACGACAGCTCAATCCTGTCTCCGGTCGATTCAGCCAATGCTATCACCGTCTTGGTGGCGCCAATATCAACTACCGTTACCATCAAGTTACCTTAATCCCTAAACCTCTTCATGCCTTTTTCGGCTTTAGTCGGATACTTGCCGCGCTTTGACCAGTTCCAGCAACCTGTCCAGCCCGGCCACCGGATCATTTTTCAGACTGATGTTTATCAATGGCCGTTTCCGCTTTTTGAGCGCCTCAATATCGCCCTCGGCCTGCGCCTTGATCAATTTCCCAAAACTGATGTTCAGTTTTGGGATTTTATAATCGGTCTCGTACTCGCGTTCCAGAACCAGGAAATGACCCTTCTGACTGCCTCCTTTATACAACTGACCGACAGAATGCAAAAACCTCGGCCCGTATCCCCGAAGTGTTACGGCGCAACTTTTCTTCTCAATCACATTTCTTAACTCGACCAGCCTTTCTTCGATTTCGGGCGTCATTTCGGTGTAACAGAGTACAGACAGATAGTCGCCCTTGTTGACGCCATCGAGGAACTTTCGTGGAATTTCCTCCGGCGTCAACTTGCGTTTGCCGCGCATCCCTTTGATAGCCGAAACCGACTTGATATCAATGGCGCCGCAGTTCAGCAATGGCGGCTGAGGCGCGATCTTTCGGTGGCTGCGTTTGGCCTTGATAATGGCCGCCGTATTCTTTTTGCTCTCGGCCACGTTCGGTTCATCAAACGGATTTACGCCAAGAATAGTCGAAGCCACCACCGTGGCCATTTCCCACTTCAGCATTTCGGCCCCGACGCCGTGAGGATCCTCCATCTCAATCACCACACGGGGAGGTTTATTTTTGTCGACGCTTTTGGCAACCCGCACCGGTCGGCGTTCTCCCCGCATACGGTAATGGACATAGATGCGGTCGTCGGCACATCCCCCGGAAGCTCCGTTTATCAGACCTTCAATCGGAATAATCCCCTTCTTCTCCTTGCCGGTCGATTCGGCCACAAGCTGTTCTATCCAGGGAATAAACGGGGCCGTCCGGGGCGAAGCCCGGAAGATGAGCTTGTCAAAACCGCGATTGGCGCCGCACCCCATCAGCGTTCCCAGCGTAAGGGCGTCGTTGTCGTTTGCCTTTGTTTCCATAAGATCGAGAAACGCCCCGGCCCGGTAAACGATTTCCCCCAGGTTGGCATTCGTAAAAGCTCCGGGCGCAAGCCCGAAAAACGACAGCGCCGAATAACGCCCGCCGATATCACTCCTGTTCAAAAATATCTCGCGGAAACGATTACGCCGGGCAATGCGATGCAGGTCGGATCCCTCGTCGGTTATCGCGGCAAAACAATCTCCCGCTTTCAACGGCCGCAGCGTTTTTATTTTTTCGAAGAAAAATCGGTACTGTGAAATAGTTTCAATGGTTGAGCCCGACTTGGAGGAAACGATAAAAAACGATTTGCCGAGATCGGTTTTTTTCAGGATAGAATCTATCACGCCGGGAGCGGTGGTATCGATGACGGTGTAGCTTTTGAGCCATTTGCGTTTGTCGAACATCCTGCCGAACACTTCCGGGCAGAGCGACGATCCCCCCATACCCAGAACAAACAGGTGCCGCACACCTGACGCTTTGACCTGCCGCACGAAGTTCTCGATTCTTTCCAACTGATTCGGCATTTCCCGGATAACGTCAATCCATCCCAGACGGTTGGCAATTACTTTCTGATGCGACTTTTCACGCTTCTTGAAAACGCCCGGGTTTTTCCTGATGATTTCATCAATGAGATTGATTTTGCGGGCTTTTTCAAGGTAAGTCTCGTACTCATTCTTCAGCGCCCCTGCAAGAACTTCCTGTTTTGCCGATTGCGGCATTTCATCCCCCATAGATTCTTAGGCCTGATTATTTACCGGTTATTATTTATCGTGTAGCATGTGAACCAGGCTGGCCGGGTCGCTGTCTTTGAAATAGGCGGTTCCCATAA
>CAZSYD010000088.1:0-4342 GCA_964611355.1 uncultured Ignavibacteriales bacterium
TTACGACGCACTGGACCCGAATTTTATCCCGAAAATGATAAATGACGGTTTCTATAGGCTAGGGTTGCATGAACTCATTTGCCATACCTCCCTTTAGGACAATTTATCTTTACCTCGGATGGCCGATGGTGGATCGGCAAATGGTTTGATGCACCCCCTTTTCTTCTTACCTATGACTTGGAAATGGCGGATACGGCCGGGGTTTACAATTTCGGAGACAAGGAGGCGGCCGACTTTACCAGCCTGGACGTATCATAAAAAAACCTAAAACCGGCGGGCTATCCGTCCGCTGGATTAATTCATACATTATGGATTGACGAAATACCCTTTTAAATATATATTGTTTTCTGTTGTTTTATATAACCGAGGTAAATATCGATGGAAAAAATATATCTGGACTATAACAGCACGACTCCCATGGACGAAGCCGTTGTTGAAACCATGCGGCAGGTAATGATCGGAAATTACGGTAACCCGTCCTCGTTCCACGGTTTCGGCGCCAAAGCCAAAGCGGCTATGGACGAAGCCCGTGGAAAAATCGCCGCCGTGCTTGGGGCCGAATCGTCGGAGATATATTTCACATCCGGCGGCACCGAGGCCGATAACCTGGCTCTCAAGGGGGCTGCGTATGCCCGCCAAAAAAAGGGCAAACATATAATAACCTCAAAAATAGAGCATCATGCCGTTCTGGAATCGGCTCATTTTCTGGAGAAGAATGGTTTTGAGGTTACCTATCTCGAATGTGACAGGGACGGTGTTGTTTCAATAGACCAGTTGCGCCGGGTTATAAAACCGGAGACGACGATTGTTTCGGTCATAATGGCCAACAACGAAACCGGCGTCATTCAGCCGATCAGGGAAATGGCCGCTGTCTGCCGTGAGGCTGGCGTTCTTTTTCATACCGACGCCGTGCAGGCGGTCGGGAAAGTTCCGGTTAACGTCAAAGACCTGGACGTTGATATGCTGTCGCTCTCAGCGCATAAGTTTTATGGACCCAAAGGAATAGGGGCGCTTTATATCCGGCAGGGCGTACGTATAACTCCTCTTCTCCACGGTGGGAGTCATGAAAAGCGCAAACGCGCCGGAACCGAAAATGTCCCTGCCATTGTCGGCATGGCTAAAGCGGTCGAAATCGCCGCCGAAAAGCTTGACAGCGAACACGCCCGAATGACCGAACTGGGTGATTATTTTATTGAACAGGTTCAGTCCAAAATTCCGGAAGTTTATCTCAACGGTTCCCGGGATAATCGGGTGCCTTCGACGGTAAATCTCTCTTTCAAAGGCGTGGAAGGGGAGTCGATCATCTTATCCCTTGACCTTAAGGGAATTGCCGTTTCGTCGGGATCAGCCTGCACTTCGGGAACACTTGAGGCTTCTCATGTACTGGCTGCTATGGGTATCGATACAATTCTGGCGCAGGGTTCGATCCGATTCTCGCTGGGACGTCACACTACCAGAGAACAACTGGATTATACCGTTTCAGTTCTGCCGGAAATAATCGAACGTTTGAGGTCGATGTCGGCCGCCTATCATAAAACCAATTAACCCTCGCCTTTGGAACTTCCGGAACGTATAATCCGGCAATGACCAGATCCAGCAGAAACAAGACAGTTATGGTAGCCATGTCGGGCGGGGTCGACAGCTCGGTCGCCGCTTTGCTTCTCAAGCGACAAGGTTACGATGTCATCGGCGCGACCATGAAGCTCCGGAATTACAGCGAGGTCGGCGGCGATGCGGGTAAAGACGGTCGATGCTGTAACCTGGAATCAATTGACGCCGCCCGCCACGTTTGTGATGCATTAGGCGCCCCGCATTATGTTTTCGATTTCTCGGACGTATTCAAAGAGACGGTCATCAAAGATTTTATATCCGAATACCGAAAAGGCAGAACGCCCAATCCCTGCGTATTATGCAACGCCCGAATAAAGTGGGAGATGTTTCTTAAACGCGCCGCCGAGATCGGCTGTGATTATATGGCCACCGGTCATTACGCTCGCACCGGCCGCGATGAGAAAAACCGACGTTATTACCTGAAACGCGGGGTTGATGATAGTCGCGATCAGTCGTATGCGCTGTGGGGTATTCGGCAGGAAGCGCTGGCAAAGACGATTTTTTCTCTGGGCGGCCTGACCAAAAATGATACCCGGCGGATCGCTGAAGAAGCTAATCTTGAGACTGCCCGCGTGGCTGAAAGTATGGAAATCTGCTTTGTGGCCGACGACGACTACGAACGGTTCATCAGGGAATGGTCTGGCGCGGATATTCCTGGCGGCGATATTGTCGATCAATCGGGGAATGTCATCGGCAGGCACAAGGGAATACCGTTTTATACCGTCGGCCAGCGTAGAGGTCTCGGGATTGCCCATCCGTCTCCGCTGTATGTCCAGAGAATTGATCCGGAAAGAAATCAGATTGTTGTCGGAGACGATCGCGATCTGAACTGCCGCGAGATGTCTGTTTCCAAAATCAATTGGGTGTCCGTTGCGCCGACCGGTGAGTCTATCAACTGTGAAGTCAAAATACGCTATCAGCACAGAGCGTCAAAAGCGATTGTCAGTCCTCTCGATGATAACCACCTGTCGATAACCTTTGATGTTCCTCAGCGAGCCATCACGCCGGGGCAGTCGGCTGTTCTTTACGACGGCGATTTAGTCCTCGCAGGAGGTATAATAGATTGAATAAATCAGTCGGTTGATTATTGTTGATTTGAGTAATCGGTCTTTTTTACTTGGCTGTATCGGATAACTGAACAAACGGCAACAGAATCAAGGTTGTCATCTTGAAACCGAACAAATAGTTGGGGCTTTAGGGACTATATGGCGAAGGAAAAAGTTGAGAAAAAGGGGATGGGTTGCTTAACCAGGCTCCTTATAATTGTCATATTGCTGATTCTTGCCGTTTACGCGGGAGTGAAATTATTTTTTCCGGCTGAACGGGTTAAAGCCGAGATCGTTAAACGGGCCGGCGAAACGCTCGGGCGGCACGTTGAGCTGGACGACGTTTCAATTTCGATATTTCCAAAACTGGCTCTTGATATGAAAGGCCTGCGTATCTACAACCCCGAAGATTTCACGGGGGCTGAGTTTGTTTCCATCGACCGTCTTTCCTGCGGTCTGAAATTGATGCCGCTTCTTCGCAAACAGTTCATTTTTGATGAGATTATCGTCGGGCATCCTGTTCTGCGTTTGCACAAAATGGCCGATGGCCGGACCAATTTCAGCTTTGAGATCGAGACCGGAGAAGAGGGGATTGAAACGCCTTTAGGCATCAAAGAAAAAGTTACTTCGGAAGAAGCGGCGCTGTCGGCTTTTGCTTTCGACTGGGCGGAAATCAAAAACGGCGATCTTATTTACGTTGACGATTCATCTGAGATCAAAGTCACGCTGAATAATTTCAGCCTCGAAACCAAACTGCATCTGGACGCGGACGGGCAGCATGGCCGATCGATCGGGACCGCAAAGATTCCAAGCATCACGTCATCGTTGATACCGGAAAACCTGCCGCTTGATATCGAAGTGGCTTATAACGCCGAAGTCGATTTCAAGTATGCCGACCTGGTTCTAAAAAATACAAGTCTGAAACTTAACGGGATACCTTTTGAGGTCGAAGCAACCGTCCGTAACTTTCTCGATCTTCGGTCAATCTTCGCCAGAGTAAAGGCAGCCGAGGTATCGCTTGAGCCGCTTCTTTCATATGTCCCGGCGAGCGAAGGCTTTGACCGGGACAAGCTCCGTCTCAGCGGTAAACTAAGCGGCGAACTGGAAGCGCGGGTGGAATTCGATTCCGGACGCAAGCCGTATTTCAACGGTTCATTTAATATAAATGATATGTCGGTCGGGTATCTCAATGTTTCCAACCGGGTTTATTTCGAGTCACTCAGTCTTGAGTTTGATACTGATTCGGTATCGTTTGCCTCCGGAGGGGGGCAACTTGCCGAAGAAAAGTTTCAGCTCTCAGGAAGGATTAAAAACCGGGATGACCCTGTCTTTCGAATAAGCACCAAAGGAGCTTATGCCCTGGTCGGTTTGCTGCCGTTTCTTGATCCGGCTTATAACCATGAACTTTCGGGACGGGCGCGCTTCGATATCCAGGTAACCGGTCAAAAGTCAAAATGGATCGATGCGCAAATTCGAGGCGCCGCTTCGATTGATAATCTTTTCTACAATAATGACAGCCTCACCTCGCCTTTGGAACGGCTCGACATGATGGTCAGCTTCGAGCGGAAAGGAGTAACCATTGATTCGCTCTATGCCGAATATCCTGGCGTTAGGCTTACTATGACGGGAAGCCTGAAAAACGGATTTGCCCATTTTGTCCAACCTCAAAAGGGACATAAAAAACC
>CAZSYD010000089.1:0-4269 GCA_964611355.1 uncultured Ignavibacteriales bacterium
GATCGCCCTTGAAGACGGTGATAAGAAAACGGACGTATAATGAAATGACAAAATAGGACATTTCTATCTTGCCTTGACAAAGACATATATTGGAGTGGACAAGATGGTATTATATTGTTATATTTTAACCTTTCATAAATTGAGAGGTCCAAACTGAGTGAGTTAAAATCCCGGTCGGCTGTGATTGCGGATAGAAAACCTCAATAGAAGAGAAAAGAGAGATGGACAAAAACCTGGACGAGATAAATGTAATTCTGGCGACCGATTGCGGTTCCACGACGACCAAGGCGATTCTGATTGAAAAGCGCGAGGGCGTGTACCGGCTTATCAAGCGCGGCGAAGCCCCTACGACCGTGGAAGCGCCGTTTGAGGACGTTACCATGGGTGTTCTCAATGCCGTTACGGAAGTCGGGGAGCTTTCCGGGCGCAAACTGCTGGACGAAAATAACAGGATTATTACTCCGGCTGACGGTAATGTCGGTTGTGATATCTATATATCCACTTCTTCGGCGGGCGGCGGCCTGCAGATGATGGTAGCCGGTGTGGTCCGCTCCATGACGGCCGAATCGGCCGAAAGGGCGGCTCTCGGTGCCGGCGCCATCGTTATGGATGTTATCGCCTCCAACGACAAACGCCGGCCTCATGAACAGATTGAGCGCATCCGCCATCTCCGCCCGGATATGATTCTGCTCTCCGGAGGTATCGACGGCGGCACGACTTCGCACGTGGTTCAGATTGCCGAACTGATAGCCGCGGCCGATCCCAAACCCCGCCTGGGAGCCGGGTACAGACTGCCGGTGATTTATGCCGGGAATAAAAACGCCGCCGACGCCATAACGGACACGCTGGGGGAAAAAGTCGATCTTGACATTGTTGATAATATCCGGCCTGTCCTGGAGCGGGAAAACCTTTTACCGGCCAGGGAAAAGATTCACGACCTGTTTATGGAGCATGTCATGGCGCAGGCGCCCGGCTACCGCACGCTGATGAACTGGACCGACGCGCCGATTATGCCGACCCCGGCAGCCGTCGGCGCGATTATAAAAACCATCGCCGATATTGAAAATATTGAAGCCGCCGGGGTCGATATCGGCGGCGCCACCACGGATATATTTTCGGTTTTCCGTCCCGGCGGAGGCGAAGGCGTATTTAACCGTACCGTATCGGCCAACCTCGGGATGAGCTATTCCATATCCAATGTCTTTGCCGAAGCCACATTGCCGAACATCGTGCGCTGGATGCCGTTCGATATGGATGAACGCGACCTGCGTAACCGCGTCAAGAATAAAATGATTCGTCCCACCACTATCCCGCAGGCGATGGAGGAATTGATTTATGAGCAGGCGGTGGCCAAGGAGGCGCTCCGGCTCGCCTTTGTCCAGCATAAGAGTTTTGCCACGGTTCTAAAAGGCGTCCAGAAGCAGCGGACCATCGCCGATGCTTTTGAACAGGATGCTTCGGGCGCAACTATAGTTGACATGATGGCGCTGGATATGCTGGTCGGTTCCGGCGGTGTACTCTCGCATGCCCCGCGCCGCCAGCAGGCGGCCATGATGCTGATCGACGCTTTCCTGCCGGAAGGTATCACCCGCCTGGCGGTCGATTCGATCTTCATGATGCCGCAACTGGGCGTCCTTTCGACGATCCATCCTCAGGCCGCCACTCAGGTGTTCGAGAAAGATTGCCTGATTCATCTGGGAACCTGTGTGGCCCCGGCCAGCGAGGTCAAAAAGGGCGGCGTGGTGATGTCTTACAAAATTGATCTTCCCGACGGCACGGTCGACGGCGAAATCAATTATGGAGAAATAAAACTGCTTAAGCTTGGTCTCGACAAAGACGGCGTGCCGCTTAAAGCCAGAGCGGTGCTGGAACCGGCGCGCGGCCTGGATTTGGGCTATGGTAAAGGGAACAAAGTGGAGACGGAACTCCAGGGCGGCGTGGTCGGAATTATTTTGGACGGTCGCGGCCGCCCGTTCGAATTGCCGAGTGATCATAACCGGCGCATCGCTTCGCTCAAGCGCTGGATGACGGAACTTGACGCTTACCCGGCCGAGGCTCTGGAGCATAAGTAGTCTCAAGTTGGCATGCGCCGAGGGTTAAAATCTCGGAGAAATGGAGAACTGAAAAAGTGAAGGCTTGTTTTAATGGAATGAATAATATCCGGAAAACGACCATTTCGGTAATCGCGTTGTTGTTATTGATCGGTTCGGCCGGCCGGGCGGAAAACTTCGTTGACTGGAAGGCCGGTTTCTGGTTCGCCGTGCCCGAAGGGTGGGAAAAAGTGGACTACGGCCTCGTGGATCGATACCTGGCTTATATGGATACATCCATGGAGGTTTTTGATTATGAAGCGGTCTTTGCTCCTTCCACATCAGATCCGTTTAACAAGGATGCATATTTGGTAATTAAATTTGATTCTACCGGAAAACTCTCAGATAAAGAAACCGACTCCATTCTGAACGGTATCGCCGATGCTTATGCGACCGAGATCTTTGAAGCGCCGATTGTCAGCCTCATGTCTGATCTGATTCCGGGAAAACCCAGGGTAAATCGCAACCGGCGGGTAGTTTCGGTTTTGGCCGATATGGCTTACCGGCCGGGTGCGGTGAAGAAAATATGGCAATATATGCAGCTTAATGATCGCGGGATAATTACTTTCTTTTTCTACAGCCCCGATTCGACTTACGAGAAAAACAAGCCTGTATTTGATGAGATTGTCAAGTCGGTGTCATTTGACAATCTCCGCGCGGCTGCAGTCGGGGAAGAACTGACATTCACCGATATCGGCGGGGAGAACGTATCTCCACCGGAAACGGAATATTCCGGCCGGGAAGGCAACCGGGAAGGTGCGCAAAACGGCGAAACTGATTCCGGAAGAAATATCGCTATAGCAGTGGGGATTGTGATAGTTATTCTGGTTGTGCTCAGAATGAGAAAGAAAAAGCCTAAAACGTAATAGTCTGTTGAGATAATGAAAGGCGAAGGTTATGGCTCACGCATATACACCCGGACTTAAGGTAAGCGAAAAACTATTGGTCAGCAAGAGGAGGATTCTGCCTCTCAAAGGCGATGTTCTGGCCAAAGTCGGTGACCGGGTCAACCCCGATACGGTCGTGGCAAGGACTTTCCTGCCCGGCAACGTGGATCCGATAAACGTTTCCAACCAACTCGGACTGCCTCCGGAAGATATTGAGATGTGCATGCTCAAAAAGGTAGGCGATCCGGTCGAGGATGGCGAGTTAATCGCCCGTTCGAAACCGCTTTTTGGCCTGAAATGGTTTGCCTCCGAGAGCAAATCGACTCTCAAGGGAACGGTGGAGTCGGTCTCCTCAGTAACCGGCCAGGTGCTTCTGAGAGGAGAGCCGATTCCGGTGGAGGTGAAGGCGTACCTTAACGGCGAAGTCATCGAGGTGATAGAAAACGAAGGCGTAGTCGTTTCCACGTGGGGCGCTTTCATTCAGGGAATTTTCGGTATAGGCGGCGAAACGCACGGCATCGTCAAGGTCGTCGTTCCCGATAATACCGTACTTCTGACCGACAAACTGATTACCGACGAATGCAAAGGGTGTATCATTATCGGCGGTTCACGCGTTACGGCGGAGGCGATTCGGAAGGCGGCCGGTGTCGGCGCCAAAGGGGTCGTTACCGGCGGTTTTGACGATAAGGATTTGCGTGACTTTTTGGGGTATGATATCGGGGTGGCCATTACCGGTTCGGAAGAAATCGGGGTGACGCTGGTGGTTACCGAAGGATTCGGGGATATAAATATGGCCGAAAAAACCTTCGCCCTGCTGAAAACTAATGAGAATAAAATGGCGTGTATTAACGGCGCGACCCAGATTCGGGCCGGTGTAATCCGCCCGGAAGTTGTAGTTCCCACCGAGGAAGATATCAGGCAGAAAGATGAATCGGAAGCTTTTGAGCAAACGGGTCTGGAGATCGGGTCGCCGGTCAGGGTTATCCGACATCCTCATTTCGGTCGTCTGGGAAAGGTTTCCGATCTGCCGTCGCCGCTCCAGGTTCTGGAATCTGAATCAAAGGCGCGTGTTCTTGAAGTTACTTTCGACAATGGCGATAAAGCTATTGTCCCCCGCGCCAATGTCGAGTTGATTGAATCGTAAAAATAGATTTGAATTGAAATATCGTAAGAGTCAACCGGCCGGGTAGATGAATAATCCGGCCGGTTATTTTATTTGGGCGGTTTTGTTATAAATAAAAGGGCCGGATGGGCCGGCCCTTTTTGGTCATAATTTTAGTTCACGCTCTACT
>CAZSYD010000090.1:0-4084 GCA_964611355.1 uncultured Ignavibacteriales bacterium
AACCTCAGCCGCAAAACTCTCTTAAAATCGGCTTGACTAATGGGGAGCAGTACACCACTGCTTTCAACAGACAGTAGATCGAAACTGATGTTCACTTGCGGCTTCTACAACTTTACTTCCAATTAAAAAGCGCTGGTGCCCCACGTCTTTAGACGTGGGGGTAGATAGTACGTCGAAAACCCTGTCGTAGATACTGAACGAAGTGAAGGGCTTGTCCTGAGAGAATCGAAGGGCCCGTCCTGAATGAAATAAAGAACGCTTTTGACATTGCGCGAAGCGCGAAATTTTATCTACTTGACTCAGCGGAAACGATACAACAACAGCCCGTGTCTACTACCATAAAGTCCCTTCAGCGGCTGATGCGTTCGAATAAATATATATGAACCGGTTTTAATTGCCTCGGCTATCTGATAGTTCTTGTATAGGCCATGGGGGTGGCGCCAGATAAGTTCCACTGGCTTATTAAAGTCGGGTTCATCAACGTTCGTTTTCACAAGTTGCTCTTCGGCGTAACTGTGCAACGAGTCTTTCCACAACAGCGCGAATGCCGAATCATACTCAGGCTCTCGCAAACGGTAATCGCCGGAGTAATCGATGACAAACTCACCATTAGCCGCCCAAAAGCGTTGTACCCATTCGAGTGTATCACCGACCACAAGTGTTGTATCCCAGACGGGTACGGCGGGCGGGTCACATCCTCCTCGCCGTTCGGAAATGATTTCTCCAGGACCGAGGTAAAGATAATGGATAACCCACAGTTCACATTCACCGTAACCTATCTCCATGAAGGCCAGCGTACAAGTGTCACCGACCGTTTTGCCCATAAAGACGAAGGAACCATCGCAAAACCCCCAAGCCCCCAACGAAGTTGGAACCGCAATGATCGAGAACAACAACAAGGCAATCATTATTTCGAGACGTAATTCCTGATACATATTCTTCTCCTTCTGCTGGTGCCCCACGTCTTTAGACATTGGGGTAGTTTTACCGGTTCCCACTTGGATATTATAACACAACATCATCAGTTTCAATACACAACCACCGCTATTTCATAACCTGACCCTATTAATGGATAATTATACCAGGGATATAAATATGCCTATCAGCAAAAAACAACTCATTGCCAACTGTCTTTGGCGATCCCGCCCCGCCGAGAAACAACTCACTGCGCAATACGTCGGGGCCCTGCGACAGCCGCCTTCAGAACTCGTGGTCCCATAGGACGACCGTGGCTCGCTGGGCCACAGCCCTCTTTTCTTTCGCCAACTCATGATACGAAACATATAGGTTAGCCCTTACGTATATTCGGGTAGCATTAGTAGCAATAATCCTACAACTGCAGGAGGAACTCATGGTTAGAATCGTCGGATCGGAGAAAAATCGTAGAGGTGTCGAGGGGATTAAGTCCCTTGGCCGGGTAGTTTCAGTTACAGTCCTGACCATCCTGATGGTCGCTACCACCGCCTCGGTCCAGGCCGAGGAGAACATCACCGTCGACCGCAAAGCCCAAGCGGAAATCATCGATAGCATCTCGGCCACGCTCAACACCACCTACGTGTTTCCTGACGTAGCCAGGGAGATGGAGAAATACATCCGCAAGCAGTACAAGGACAAGGCGTACGAAGACATTACGAGTCTGGAAGAATTCGTCGGTGTATTAACAACCGATCTTCGAGAAATATGTCACGACAAACATCTGAGAGTCTCGTTCATCAGCCCCGAGCGATTGGCTCAAATCGAGGCGGATACCAACAAGGCTCAGAATGAGCAATTGGAGTTCAAGTACGCCGAATACACCAATTTCGATTTCGTCAAAGTTGAACGACTGCCCGCGAATGTCGGTTATCTCAAGTTCAACAGTTTCAGCGGCTACCCTGAGGCTGGGGAGACGGCCATCGCGGCTATGGCCTTCCTGGCCAATACCGATGCTCTCATCATTGATCTGCGCGAGAATGGCGGGGGCGATCCGGTGATGATTCAGTTACTCACAAGTTATTTCTTTGACGAGCCCGTGCATCTCAACAGTTTCTACATTCGCAAGACCGACTCTATTCAGCAGTTCTGGACCCAGAACTGGGTTCCGGGCAAGAGGCTGTCCGATATCCCCATCTTTGTCCTGACGAGCAGCTATACTTTTTCAGGGGCCGAAGAGTTTTCGTTCAACCTCAAGAATCTTAAACGCGCTACTCTCATTGGCGAGACAACCGGTGGAGGCGCTCACCCGTGTGACTACGAACTGTACGCTAATTTGAATGTGCAACTCAAGGTACCCTACGGGCGCGCGATCAATCCCATCACCGGCACCAATTGGGAAGGAACCGGAGTTGAACCGCATATTGCCGTGGCCGCCGATGATGCCCTGATGACAGCCCGCGTCGAGGCCATGAAAAGAATAAAGGAAAATCCGCGCCACGAAAAGGTAGTACCGATCCTCGACTGGCACATTGCCGGGCTCACGGCCAAGTTGAATCCCGTCGAAGTAGACGAGGCCATTCTGAAGGAGTACATAGGCGACTATGGCCCGAGACATGTGATGATCGAGGATGGTGTTCTCTATTATCAATGTGACGAACGCCCGAAATACAAGATGATCCCGATGACCGAGGACACTTTCTGGTTTGAGGATATTCATTATTTCCGGTTGAAGTTTGTTCGTGACGAGGACGGCCAGGTGGTTGAAGTCAACGGTCTATACGACAATGGCAAGGTCGATCGTAATCCGCGCGACAACGATCAATAACCGACTTCCCCGGTGGGACCGCCATAGATATCGGGACCCGTGGCCCATCCCGCCTTCGGCGGGATGCGTTCCCGCAATAGACCGTATTTTACAGGTGCTGAAGCACTATGAAGCATCCGCAATCACTATCACTACAAAATCCAAGTTGATTCCGACCACAACGGCAATTATGGTGATCTATGCTTTTCCTGTTTTACATATCGGGACATCAGAATGCGGATTTATATTTTTGACCGGCAGGTGCTGAAGCACTGTGAAGCAAAGGAAATGATACTTGGGGCCCCCGAAATAATGACAAAACGAACCCAAATCGCCGCGCCTACGGACTCCTCAAACTCCTTCAGTCTCAACGCCATACAAGAATCACCACAAAACCGATATAACGAAAAGTAAAATATGACAAAACAAACCCATATCCCCGTATCAACATGTTCGATAGGACAATACACGGAAAATCAAGATTTCGAAATGTGGATAACTATAACGGAAGCATGATTGGCCGATTTGACCGAAAGTTGGACCGGTGGGCCATCCCGCCTTCGGCGGGCTGGGTTCGGTGCGCTGTAAACCTTTTCGCCCCGGAATCCCATTTACGTCGCTTCATGGCTGAACTCCTTTGAATGTCCAACCGCAAAATACTAACCTAACAACCGACCTCACTAATGGGGGGCAGTATAACAACCTGACAAGTGATTCAATTTACGTGCGACAAGCATAAATATATAGCTTGATAATATTTTTTTGATATCGGATTGTCGGGCAGTATTATATTATTGGGTATAACTGGAAGCAAAACAAAACGGGTTATTGTAAATTGACGAATTGTTATTTTGTATCGGATCTGCACGGTCGGATCAAGCGGTACCAAAAATTGATTTCCCAAATAAGGAAGAATCCTCCTGATATTGTTTTCATTGGCGGTGATATTTTGCCCTCCGGTTTAGCGACCATTTCCGCCACTGGCCCTTCTCATCGCGATTTCATAAATAATTATCTCATCAAGGAACTTTCAGAATTAAAAGCTGATCTTCAAAATAAATATCCCCGGATCTTTCTTATCCTTGGAAACGATGACAGCCGTTTCGAAGAAACTGCTATCGTTAACGCCTCCACCAAAGGAATCTTCGAATATATCCATAATCGACGGTCGGAATATGGAGATTTCCAAATTTACGGTTATGCCTTTGTGCCCCCAACTCCATTTATGTTGAAGGATTGGGAGCGGTATGACGTTTCCCGGTACGTTGATCCGGGAGCAATTTCTCCCGAAGAAGGGTATCATGCGGGAGCCGGATCAGCTTCAGACGCCAAGTATCGGACTATTGCCAAAGATCTGGATCGCCT
>CAZSYD010000091.1:0-3996 GCA_964611355.1 uncultured Ignavibacteriales bacterium
CGAGAGCGAAAATAAACAGATACATCAGATCCGGGCGGGATTTGAAATATTGAAATTTCTCGCGGGTATAATTTCTTATAGATTCCAAATCAGGCATTCTTATTGCAGCGATATTGCTTTCCCGTTCCGGCATCAACTCAAGACGAAGATCATCCGTTGCTCGTTGATGCCCTTTCATTTCGATAAGTTATCAGACTGACCACCACGCACGCCAGAAACGCCATAAAAAAGGCCGGAACGATTTCGAACAAGGTCGCTTTAAGCGCCGGAACAAGCCGCCAGATAATAGTAACCACCGTTCCGCAGATCATGGCAGATAGAACGCCTTCGCGCGTTGTTTTCTTCCACCAGAGTGTCAAAAGAAGCGGCGGCCCGAATGAAGCGCCCAATCCCGACCACGCGAAACCGACCATTTTGAACACCAGTTCTTTGGAAAGCAGCGCAATTATAAAAGCGACTCCCCCAACGACAAGCGTAATCAGGCGCGAAATTCCAACCAGACGCCTTTGATCTATCTTCTTATTCACCAACTGATGGTAAATATCTTCGGCCAGGGCTGAAGTTGTCACCAAAAGCTGGCTGTCGGCAGTCGACATCATGGCCGCCAGGGCACCGGCGATCAGTATTCCGGCCAGCCACCCGGGGAAAAGCTTCATCGTCAGAAGCGGCATAACCTTTTCCTGATCGGTGACGACATCGCCGGCAAGCACAACCGTGCCGAACAGGCCGATAAACATCGCTCCCCAAAAGGCCAACACCGCCCAACTGATGCCGATTACCGCTCCTTTGCGTAGTTGTTCCGGGTTTTTGATAGCCATAAACCGCGTCAACAGGTGCGGCATGCCCATGTAGCCGAGACCCCAGGCCAGGCCGGATATCACGGAAAGCGCAGCCATAATGCCGGTCTTGCCACCGAGAATATAGAGATGATTGGGATAAGCGGCGGCCACCTGTCCGATAGCGTTGTCCCAGCCGCCCAGTTCCATCACGGCCACGATCGGAAGAACAACGAGCGTAAAGATCATCAAAATCGCCTGGATCACGTCGGTCCAGACCACGGCGAAAAATCCACCCATGAGTGTGTAGAAGACAATTATCCCGCCGCCGAGAATCATGGCCTGCAGGTTGGTTATCGGAAGAAACAGCGAAAACAGCTTGCCGGCCGCCATCAGCTGCGCGCAAACATAGAAAGTGAAAAAGAAAGTGATGATAATGCTGGAAAATATCCTCAGGGCGTGCGTCTGATCGTTGAACCGGCGTTCAAAGAAATCGGGCAGTGTCAGGGCGTTGTATCTTCCGGTGGCCAGCCTTAGTCGACGGGCGACAAACATCCAGGAAAACAAAATTCCGGAAGTGCATCCGATGGAAACCCATAGTTCCAATAAACCGGCCGCATACAGTACCCCGGGCAGACCAAGGAGAAGCCACGCCGATTCGCCCGAAGCCCTCTCCGAGAGAGTAACCACCCAGATACCCAATTTTCTTCCGGCCAGAAGAAAGTCGCCGATTGTCTCGTTGAGCCGAAAAGTATAGAATGCTATGCATATCAGAAGCACCAGGTATAGTATCAGGCCTATGAGAATCTGGTTCACGATGGCCCCGGGGAATTATCTTCGGGCGACGTCAAATAATAAAAGGCAATTCCAATTATCACCAAAACAACCGGAGGAACGACAACCCAGAAGTACGCCCAGAAGCTCACATCATTGACCCTGTCTCAAACATCATCATCTTCAGTCTTAAAGGGCGGGTTGGCGTAATCTTCGCGAGTCTCAAGCGGTTCTTCGTCGACAATCAAATAATCGTCTTTCATCCGCCTGATGACGGCATAGCCGCGGGCAAGACCGGCCGAAAGAACCGAAACCATATATCCGCAGATTACCGTGAAAAGAATAAAAAATGAAACTGACAGAAGCGCCGCGCCGACCGATGTATCGGCGCCATATCCCCACCTGACGATACTGAACCCGAACGGAACGCCCGGGAAAATATTGGTAACAAAGGAAACCACTGACGAATCCAGCGGGAGCATCGCAAAAGCGGCGTTAAACATCCGTTCGATCTTCTCTCCCCCGCCGCACGAAAGCACAAGTTGGGAAAATTGGATCGTGCGATAGAACAGGTAGGCAAACACGAATGAGGCGGCTTTGGCCAGACCGGCGGAAATCGCCAGATACCAGAAAAATCGAATCGGCTCACGGGTTAAAACGGAAAAAAGCTGCAGGAGAGCGTCAAAGGTTTCCCCCTTTTTTTGCGCCGCAATAGCTACCGGAAGCAATACTATCGAAATAATCGCAGCAAAAATGATAAACAGCGTAAATACAAGCGTGATAAATATCGGCACAACGTAAAAAATTCCGATGGCCGGTCCGCCTACTATTGGTATTCGACCTAAAACCCCGATAAGAAAACCAAGCAGACAAATAAGGCCTATAAATGCCGCCAGAGACAGGTAACACAAGAAAAGCGTCGGAATTCGCGACAGGGCAAACCGGATGGCCTGAACGGTTGAATAAAAAAAGTCTCCGCGCAACTCTTCAAAGCTGATCACCGCCACCGCCATCAGCGCCAGAGAAAACGAAAATACTGCCAGGCCGACGCCAATTACATATATGACGGATGCCCCCACGGCGTCAAAAGGAAACAGTTTCAGCGGGAAAAACCCGTACGATTGCCATAGATAATCAAAACTTACCCCGTCATACAACAGCGCCAGGTAAGTGAATATGACATAGATCAGATATCCGGTCAGAAGAAAAAGCGTGGCGGCAGATATTTTTTTCAGCGAAAGCCCCTTTGCAGGAGCAGCCAAAACCGCCCTGATGTCATGGGGAAACGGCTCTTTCATGGTCGCCTTATGTTATTTGAGCCTTGTAGTTAAGTCAAGGAAAATAATCAAGCCCGTTAAGGGCGGTCGCCTGTAACCGATAACATTAACGAAAAGCCACAGGGAGGAATGATGAAAAACCGCCGGATACGGGCTTTCGCAAACCTGGAATCAGGACAAGTCCTAAAGACCGGTACGGTAATTTATCTTTCAATAAGCCTTGTCTCCCTGGTTGCCGCGGCGACAATTTACCTGAAAATCGCTATGAATTCAGACCAAAACTCCAATTCATTATTCATTTCAGTCCTCGCATTCCTGCCTCCGGCCTTGTGGATACTGAACCTTCTTGGATTGGGAATAATTTTCCTTTTGGTCAGGAAATGCCACCACTGTCGACTCGGTACCGGCAAAAGAATATCGTCGGCTCTGGACAAACTCGGCCGCGGCGATCTGGGATGGAGAATTACTCTCAGGCACGGTGATGAACTGGCTGATCTGGCCTATTCCGTTACCCGCGCCAGTCAGTCTCTGGCCAATCGTATCGGAAAACTCCAGGCCCAAACCCGCGAACTGGCCGAAGTGGAAGACTACCTGCTGGAAACGCTGGAAGGCGACCCGGTTTTCAAACCATATACTATTAAGGCGCTAAGAAAGTTAA
This sequence comes from uncultured Ignavibacteriales bacterium, assembly GCA_964611355.1. Classification (GTDB taxonomy): domain Bacteria; phylum Zixibacteria; class MSB-5A5; order GN15; family JAAZOE01; genus CAZSYD01. The sequence goes on from CAZSYD010000091.1 coordinate 3,486, forward strand.
AGATTACCATCAATCGCCTTAAATCGGACGTGGAGGATTTTCAGGTTTCCTCGCTGCCGTTACCCAAAAGCGAAGCCGGCCCCGATGAGAAATCCCGTATAACAGTATTACGCTAATCCGCCTAATACTCCCGACAACCGCCAACCGTGCCTAAAACTGATGCCTGATAACCAACCTGACATTTTTGGGCCATCGATATATTATGGCTGTTGACAATCGAGGTTTTGGGGATATATTTATCCGGCCTTCCGGCGCGGCCAATACGATACTGATTATTCATTGGAGACGATGGCCGGGAAATTGCCGGAAACAGATTTTGGCGGTATCGTCTAGTGGCCCAGGACGGGTGGTTCTCAGCCATCAAACCGGGGTTCGATTCCCCGTACCGCTACCACCCATGACTGATAAGGGTGGGGCAACTAAACTGCTAAGCCTCGCCCTTATCGTCGTTTTCAGGTCATAATATTCGCCGTGATCTTCCGGCTTCAATGTAATTTTCCCGTCGATAAGG
>CAZSYD010000092.1:0-3950 GCA_964611355.1 uncultured Ignavibacteriales bacterium
GGGCCCCCAAAATAATGACAAAACGAACCCAAATCGCCTGTCCGAGACCGCCGCGAATGGACACACACAGTAAGCAGGCCGAAGCCCCTGTATGCCCTGAGCCTTGCGAAGGGCGGTTTCGACAACTTGAATAGTCAAAATCCCGGGGGTTTTGACCTACGGGACTCTCAGAAAACTTTTGTGGAATTCGACTTTGGGATTAAGACAGGACATTCAACAATAAGTAGAACTCGCTGGAAGATAATAAGATGAGGTCTCGTGGATTTCCCGAATCTCCATCAAGGAAATACTGATATAGTCTCAAGCCGGTATTGTGAATGACGCGCGAATGGCGAAGCAGATAATTGCTGGAAATTCATGTTGCTATTCTGTACGATCTGCAATTGTATATGCGCGACTTTTCACAGAACCTGTTGTGATATTTGGCTAATCATCCATACTGCTTGAAAAAACAATTTACACAACTCTTGACAGGAGTTCGAAAATTTCACCGCTTGGAGCATACTCGTTCATGAGTGGAATTACGTTTTGTGGTGGTATACTCTGTTAAAGATTCGATATAGATATAATCTCTATTTCCTTCTCAAGCCTATTTAATTATCACCAACTTACCCAGTTGTTCGCCCATTTCCGAACTCACCGACCAGATGTAGATGCCGGTGGTGATCGCCTGCGTGTTGCGCGAAATCAAGTTCCACTTTTCGTGCATTGATTCCGGGCCGCCTTCGGCGTAATAATGCTTGATCTCTTTGACCAAATCTCCCGACAAGGTATAGACTCGAATCGTGCAGATTCGCGGCAGATTGGCGAAATGAACGGCCCGCGACCGTTCGGCCGATCTGGTGCGGTCGCGGTTTTCATAACCGGCCTGCGCGTAACCGGCGTCGATGCGATACGGATTGGGATAGACATAAACTCCCAAGCCCTCTTTTTCAACTTCACCGGACGATGTTAACGGGTAAGCCAGGGTGGCGTTCGTCAAAGGCGAGGTTTCCAGCGATGAGAGCTGGTGCGTCCGGCTGCCGTAGTCAAAGGCGGTTACGGCGGCATAGATCGGTCTGGCCGGAGAAAGATCTCGGACAATATACTCGTATTCGTAAAATCTATGACCGCCCTCGTCGGTAGTGTCGCCCGGATCATTGAGGTTTGCTTCGGGATAGATTTTATGTATTCCGTACGGGTCGCTCAGGTTGGATTCGTTCCAGTACTGCGGCGTAAAGTATGTATAGATCCCGTCGGGGTTGCGGGGATCGTCGGGTTCAAGCGGGTTTTTTAGCATGTACAGGTCAGGTTCAAAATCGGGCCCGTAGATATTTACCAGCGAATCGTAATCAAGCGGCGCCGGCGACACTTCCCACCGATGCCGCAGATTATCCCATTTGTGAACGTTGTAATCGCGGCGATCATAAGCGGCCAGAAGGACAAAATCGGAGATACGGTTATCCTCGCCATAATAGACCTTGTACCCTTCGAAATCCTTGTAACGGGAAAAGACGTCGACGAAATTTTCCGTAGCTTCGCCGTTCCATCGCAGGATCAATTTCCCGTAATCGGAAGCGACTTTCAATTCCGGCGGCGGCGGCGGTGCGGCTCCCCGGAAATCGGGGACTCCGTCGCCTTTATAATAAGCCCAGGTTGAATCGGTGCCGGTGGCGTTGTGGAACCAGCGGGCCTGGCCGGAGTCGCCGTCGCCGTCGGTGTCGAAACCGGGATTGTCGTATATCCATTCGGCCCAGATAGCGTTGAGTCCCAGATCGGTGAAGTCAAGCTGATCCATATAAGGATATGGATTGTATGGATCGAACATATATCGGAAAGCGGTCGCGTCGTGGTGGAAATTCTCTCCGGCGACGTAAGCCATCGTCACCGGCAGAGTCGAGTCGGGGGCGAGATCAAAAGGGCCGAAACTGAGCAGGTAGATAGGATTGTGGCCGTCGGCGTAATCGACCGCTTCACGCGGCGGCGGCAGCCACGAATCGCCTGTGTGCGGGACGGCGCATGCCAGTTGATCGTAATCGAATTCGCGCGTGCTGAGCATGTAATACTTGTTATTGTCGCCCACCGGTGAACCAAAATTGGGCCCGAAATCGCGGTATGGTTTTTTATTGGTCACTTGGCGCGGCCCCCAGTCGGTCGTCGTTCTGAAACGGGTGATCCACCAGTTGAAGGAATACTTAAGGCTGTCGGATGGAGTGCGGATAATCCGAGTGGCCGTAACGGCGTTGGCCGAGGTATAATCGAAGGTATTGCCGAAAGGGTCGCCGTCATTATCAGCCACCCAGGCGACCCGGATGGTATCTTCATATCCCGGCCAAATCGGCGAGGGAATAACTTCCCGGTAACCACAGATATCGTCCAGCCAGGTGGAGCGCCCGCCCATCTCGCTTTTGGAACCGTGAAAAACGATCGATTCGACGCCGATGCCGATATAGACCTGCTTGAGAGGAAAATGGCCGATATTTTTTATCTCGAAATCGAATAAGATGAAATCCTCGGCGTAAGCATAACTCCACGCGTAACTTTTTTGCGTAACCTCGATATTTAACGGTTTGTGCGGACGGTTGTCTATCGGATCCATATAAACCAGACCGGGATCGGCAAGTGTGTCGGTATAACGGGCTATGATGTCTTCTTCGGAGACGGCATCGGGCGAGTAATAAATAGAATACGGCAGGGACGAGCGGCGAATCATCCGTCCCGCTTCGCCGGCTTCCGGCCAGAATTCAACCACGTAGTAGTACAACGACGCGCCGGTGGAAACAAGCGTATCGCGGCCAACCACTGCCCCGACCCACAGCCCGCCCACCCAGAGGTATTCGGCGTTGGAGTTGATCGGGTATTCGCACGACATAGCCCGACGGCCGGTTTCCGGATCAATCGGGTGGTAACGGAAATAGCCGACGCCAAAGAAGCCATTGTTGGTAACCGCCAGCGCCATCCGGTTGATTTTATGCACTTCAAGGCCGACGTTCGGTTCATCGAATGACGGAGCGGTTTGTTGAATCGGCACTTTGGGAAAAGGAGTATCAGGATCGACAATTATTGCCGCAGCCATGACAGACGCGGGCAAAATCGCAACAAGCAGGCAGACTATCGCAAGAAGTTGTTTCATAAGTTCATTCTGTTTACGCCAATATAACATAAATCGTCAAAAGCTCAAGGGGGTTAAAGGCGATCCTGAGTTTATTGAAGGGTACTCCTGCCTGTTCTTATAGGAACAAGATATCAAGTTCAGGATTTCGGGAATTGCGCCGCGAAAGGTTTTCAATAAACTGGTTGAGAATTGAATGGTATTTTATTATTTTCGGCGGTGTTATGGCCAAGATAGCGCCTTCAATACTGGCGGCTGATTTCGCCCGCCTTGGCGAGGAAGTCAAATCGGCCAAAGAGGCCGGCGTCGATATGCTTCATATCGACATCATGGACGGGCATTTTGTGCCCAACCTGACGATGGGACCGGATGTGGTCAAGGCTGTCCGGCGTTCGGTTGACCTTTTCCTCGACGTTCACCTGATGGTCACCCACCCGGAAAATTTCTTCGAGCCGTTCGCCAGCGCCGGGGCTGATCTGATTACCTTTCATATTGAAATCGATCCCGACCCGATCTCAAGAATAAAGAAAGTGCGCGATCTGAACTGCCGGGTCGGACTGTCGCTCAATCCTGATGCGCCGGTCGAATCAGTCCTGCCGTATCTCGATCAGGTTGATCTGGTTCTTTTGATGTCGGTTTTCCCCGGGTTTGGCGGGCAGAAGTTTATCCCCGAATCGCTGGAGCGGGCCGGGCGGATTCATGAATATATTAAGGCTAATAACCTTGCCTGTCAACTGGAGGTTGACGGCGGTGTTGATCGCGGTAATGCGGCCGATCTGATCGCGGCCGGCGTCGATATTCTGGTTATGGGAACCGCCTATTTCAAAGACAGCGACCCGGCCAGCCTGGTTCACATGCT
>CAZSYD010000093.1:0-3901 GCA_964611355.1 uncultured Ignavibacteriales bacterium
ACTATTTTTGACTTTCGTTCTTTACCTTGCATCAGGCCCTATGCCATCATATATTGAAAGGTCATAAAGCGGGAACTTTTCAATGAAACGGCGCGAATTCATCAAGAAAACGGGCAAGGCGGCGGCGCTGGCCGCGGTTACCGGCGGCGCCGGGTTTTTCTTCCATAATCGCCGATCAACCGTCTATCTGAAGACGGTATCGGGCAAGGCCGACTTTACGGTCAGTCCCGACCCTAACCTGCCCCGTGTCGTTCTGGCCGAAAACGAAGATCATGTGGCTGCGCTGAGAGCCGCCCTTGACGGCATAGGCGGCATAAAACGTTTTATCCGGCCCGGTGAACGGGTGGTGGTCAAACCCAACATCGGCTGGGACCGAACGCCCGAGCAAGCGGCCGATACCAATCCGGTTCTCGTCGGCGAAATGGTCCGGCAGTGCCTGTCGGCCGGAGCCAAAGAGGTCATCGTTACCGACGTTACCTGCAATTATGCGCCGCGCTGTTTTATCCGTTCCGGCATCAGGGAAGCGGCTGAAAACGCAGGAGCAAAGATAATACTGCCCAGGGACGAGGATTTTGTTGAAGTTGACCTTGGCGGCAAACTACTGACCGTCTGGCCGGTGCTGAAGCATTTTATCGAGACCGACCGGCTTATCAATATGCCGATCGTCAAAAACCATTCTCTTTCGGTCTGCACAATCGGTATGAAAAATTTTTACGGCATCCTTGGCGGACGGCGCAGTCAATTACACCAGCATATCGACCAGTCGATAGTCGATCTGGCCCGTTTCTGCCGTCCGACGCTGACAGTCGTCGATGCCACCCGGGTCATGTTTCGCGGCGGCCCCACCGGCGGTTCCCTCGATAATGTAGCCGTCAAAAACTGCGTCATCTGCGCAACCGACCAGGTCGCCGCCGACGCGCGTGGAGCGGAATTTCTTGGCATCGATCCTTCCCGGGTCGGCCATATTACGCTGGCATACAAAAACGGCCTCGGCGAGATAGATTACAATGCCGCCCAATACAAAGAGATTATATCATGACCATGCGCACGGTCCGAAATCTTCGCCGCCTCTCACAGTTGATATTTTTTCTTATCTTTTTTTGGCTGATTCTCAAAACCAATTTCGACGTTAACTTCAACCCATCGGAGACATCCGATATTCGCCTGCCTTACCCGGTTTCGATTGCGCTGGAGTTTGATCCGCTGACGGCTTTGGGGACGCTGCTTTCATCCGGAACGATATACAAGGGGCTTCTCTGGTCGCTGGTAATTTTGATACCGACCATTTTTATCGGCCGCTTCTTCTGCGGCTGGGTCTGCCCGCTTGGGACGCTCAACCATTGGATATCGGAGATACCGTCGGAACGTTCCCGCCGCAAAGGAAAACGTAAAATCGAATCAAACCGGTATAAAAAATATCAACGGATCAAATATTATATTTTCCTTGTTTTCATTGCCGCCGCACTGACGGGAACGCTGCAAATCGGACTTATTGATCCGCTGCCGCTTCTGGCCCGTTCCATCGGCACCGTTGTGTTGCCGACCGTTCACACATCCGCTTTGGGAATCGTCGGCTGGGTGAAGTCTTTAGGATATCCACCGCTGGGTGATTCCGCTCAGGCGGTTTACGATTTCGCAGCATCGTTTCTATTTAATTTCCGACCGGTGCATTTTCACGGCATCCTCTCCATCGGCTTTCTGTTTATTATTATCCTGATACTGAATCGACTTTACACCCGTTTCTGGTGTCGGGCCGTCTGTCCGCTGGGAGCGATGCTGGGAATTTTCTCACGTTTCGCCATCTTCGGGTTGAAAAAGGATGAATCATCGTGCACTAATTGCGGTCTTTGTGTGCTTCATTGTCAGGGGGCCGATAATCCCGATATAGGTAAACGCTGGCGGCAGGCCGAGTGCCATTTATGTCTCAACTGCGTGGCGTCGTGTCCGGAAAGTTCGCTTAAGTTTTGTTTCTTCCCCGATCATAAGGATACAAAAACCAATCCTGCCGGAACGCAAAAGGTCGATATCACCCGCCGCAAAGTGCTGGCTTCGCTCGTCGGAGGAGCGGCCATTTTTCCGCTTCTGCGTTCCGGTGACGCCTTCGAAGCCAACGCCAATCCGCTTTTGATTCGTCCGCCCGGGTCGGTCGAAGAGGGCGATTTCCTGGCCAAATGTATCCGCTGCGGGCAGTGCATGCGGGTCTGCCCCAACAATGCCCTGCATCCCACCCTGCTGGAAGCGGGCGCGGAGGGTATCTGGACGCCGATACTTATTCCCCGCATAGGGTACTGCGAACCCACCTGTACCTTATGCACGCAGGTTTGCCCTACCGGCGCTATTCTTGAATTGAGCATCAATGATAAGATTGGGGACGATAAGAATCCGCCGGTGCACATCGGCACCGCTTTTATCGATCGCGGCCGCTGCCTCCCCTGGGCGATGGGCAAAACCTGTATCGTCTGCGAGGAATGGTGCCCGACTTCGCCTAAAGCGATCTACCTGAAAGAAGAAAAGATAATCGACCGCGACGGCAACTCGGCGACGATCAAGCGACCGTACGTCGACCCTCAACTTTGCACCGGCTGCGGCGCTTGTGAATTCGCCTGCCCGGTGGTTGACAAGGCCGCTGTCAGGGTAAGTTCCGCAGGCGAATCGCGTTCACCGGAAAAACAGATTTTTCTCCAGAGTAAGGGTATTTCATAGGGCGCAAAACTACGGAGAAATCGTCGGTGATAATATATGCAAAAGCAACGACCGTTACGGTCATATTTCCTTTGTTTCTTCGTGATTATCGGGTTGAGAAACAACATCATGGTAGCCATCCTCGGCTATGATGACAGACACAAGCGGTTTTTAATCGACTGGCTTAAGTCTTTGTCGAATCAAAATCATTGACTAAATCGAATTATGCTTAAAAGGTTCAAACATAGGATTCTTGTGGATCATTGCCTCAGCTATCTTTTTCCTTAAAAATTCAAGCAAGCTTTTCTTTCTTTCTAATAACAGTACGATCTCCTCCAACTTGCAGAGAATGACGACTGCCTTCTGCAATGCTTCCTTGCAGGTTTGTTTTGCTGCTTCAGTATAACCTGAAGCTGAAATGAAAATACCTCGCATGTATCCTCTGTTAAATACCCTTACCAGATGTTGGGATAACTCACCGGGTCCCAGCGACTTTTCCCACCATTTTATCTCTACAAGATAAAATTCACCATCAATCTTTATTACTCCATCTATTTGTTCCACTATGCCCTGTCCCTTGTTCCCCTTCACAGTAAATGAATCTTGGACACTTATGCCGCTAACCTTAAATAGCTCATTTAAAATTGATTCAAACTGCTGGGCTCTTTTATAAGGATTACTTATGTTAAATAATGCTGTCAACCTATCTCGTATATTGTCCAATTTATCTTGCCTAATTTTCTCTTTTTCAACTTTGGCAATGTAAATTGCTTGCCTTTTTGACCGCTCTTTATCCTTTTCAATCCTCATGCGTGTAAATGAATCTTTAACATTTACTACTTTACGAACTTCCGCGACCAAACCTTTCGCTTTCAGTCTATCGTTTGACCAACATACGTCAAAGTTTTCAAATTCTACAACACGCTTCAAGATTTCTCTCCTCTCACGGAGGGTTTTTTCTCCCTTTTCATTAAGTCTTGTAAGGACTATTCCTGCAATTTGGTACTTTCCGATGTTATCAGGGTCAGTTGCCACTTTACGAGCCAGATCATCAATCATGTCGGATTGAATGCCAGCGCCTCGAAAAAATAGAATCATATCTTGTTTCGAACGACAGAGTTTTGGAATTGTATCTTTCAGCAGACCCAATAATTCGGGTGGATAATTATACTGCCCCCCATTAGTGACAGTTGGTTATTAAGGTAGTATTTTGCGGCTG
>CAZSYD010000094.1:0-3862 GCA_964611355.1 uncultured Ignavibacteriales bacterium
TCTGTATAGGCGTGGCTATTCTTATTCGTTCGATTGGTCAATTCTGGCCGCTTGTCATGGTTTTTTTGGTTTTTGTTCTTCCCCTGGAAAAAACTCCACACCGGCCGTATATAAGCCGCCTTGGCCTGCTAAAGAAGGCATATATCGCGCCGTTGATTACAGTTGTTTTAATGTCCGGCTGGATGGCTCGTAATTATCACCAGCATCGCCTTCCGATCGTGGCCTTTGCCGGACCACATGGCATAGGCAGGTTGACGGCTTTCACTCAGGCGCGCCTGCAGGAGAGCGAATTCGGCGAGGTTTCTTCCGGATGGATTGAAGTATATAAGAAAGAGCACGCCATTGATGAGATCACGTTTCGCGACAGGTATAACGTATATTTACAGCAGGCTCGCCGGACGTTGCTTCGTCATCCTCAGGAGATGCTGTCCACATACCTGTCGCTTATATGGGGAAATGTTATCGACGTAAACGAACTATACCGGGGACAACTACCGAAATTCAGGCCTGTCATATTGGATTGGATGAACCGGCTAAAAGGCCGGTCGTTTCATCTGTTGGGCTTTTGGTTAACTATGGTCGGATTTATCGGAATGATGCTATTAAGGCAGTGGCGGGCGCTTAGCTTTCCTGGATTAATGTACTTTTATTTCGCGCTGATGGCCGGATTCGGATGCTGGCAGGGCTCGCGTTTGTTTTATCCCGCACAAATTGCCTGGGCGATTGTAATTGCTTTCTTAATGGTCAACCTTTTCCTTTATGTAAGGAGGATGTCAGGCAGTTGGTCTTTGCATCGAATATGATGATGCTTTAGATTGTTCCTGCCCTCTTTCATCGATGAGGAGATAACATCAGATTGGTCTGACAAAATATGCTTGGTTTGGAAATGCCTAAAAGATACGCATTGGAGTATTTTCAATATTTCAAATCCCGCCCGGATCTGATGTATCTGTTTATTTTCGCTCTCGTACTGCGGTTGGGCTATATGATTCTGATGCTTGGGCAATTGACTCCTGAAGAAATCCTGTACCAGTGCCCCGACGCCAGAGCGTATATTAATATTAGCCGGGGAATGCTTGGTCTCGGGCCATTTGACGAAGATGCTTTGCTGATTTTTGGTCCCGGGTATGGCGCTTTTCTTGGCGTCGTATTTTTCCTTTTCGGAGTCGTCCCCCACGCGGTTATATTGATTCAAATACTGTTAAGCAGCATTGGCTGTCTGCTTGTATATAGGCTCGGCATGGAACTGACCGGATCGAGAGCGGTTGGCTTGGTGGCGGGAATTCTCGCGGCCGTGTCATTTACTTCTATTTCGCTGGCCAATGTGATATTATCTGATTGCCTCTTTTTCTTCCTCTTTTTATTGGGCAACCTGCTTTTTCTGCTCGGTCTTAGACGTGAAAAGAGAGCATATTTTATTTTTTCCGGTATCTGTATAGGCGTGGCTATTCTTATTCGTTCGATTGGTCAATTCTGGCCGCTTGTAATGATTTTTTTGGTTTTTGTTCTTCCCCTGGAAAAAACTCCACACCGGCTGTATATAAGCCGCCTTGGCCTGCTAAAGAAGGCGTATATCGCGCCGCTGATTGCAGTAGCTATAATGTCGATATGGGTGGTTCGCAATTACTATTATTATTCAATCCCAATGTTGACCTTTGCAAGCGCCGGCGGACCGGCCAACGTTGCCGGTATTACTCTTGCCCGGGTCGAGGAAAGAGAGGTTAGTGATGTTCGATTTCAATGGATCAAGGACTATCAGCGTGAGACGGGCGATAATGATATTTCGCGTGCAGACGAGTACCGAATAATCAGCCGTGCGGCCCGGTATGTTTTCCTGCATCATCCAATGGAAATGATTGATACGCACCTCGACCTGGTCTGGGAGAATCTGAATAGCGTGAATGAATTCTATAGGATACAATTGCCGAAGTATGAGTACCAAATCCTGGGCAAAATGAATTGGCTGCGGGACCGTTCCCTTTATTATCTGGGGTTCTTGGTGAGTATGGCCGGTTTCCTGATTCTTCTGCTTTGCCGCAAATGGCGGGCGTTTATTATGCTCGGCCTTATCTACTTATACTTTGCCCTGATGATCGGGTGTACCCGGTGGCAGGGATCGCGGCTTTTCTATCCGGGCCAGATTGCCTGGGCGATTGTAATTGCTTTTCTCATGGTTATGTTAGTGAAGTGGGTTATGGCCGCCGTCAAATATACAGTAGAGCGAATCCGCCGATTGCGATTTTCAAGATAGAATAATCTGCGCCAGTATCCAGTGGTGCAAAATACCGGACCGGCCGGTATCCAGTATCATTCCCGCTTCATTGGCTCTTTTCTTTCGGGATAATCTTGACCGGCCACAGCAGCCGAACGAGGCATTGTAGCAGGGAAACGATTACTATCGCTATCAAAATGTCGCTGGCGATTTGAGAGGGAAAAGCGTATCGAGCTCCCTGCCATCGGAAGGCCCCCAGCATCATGATATAATAAGTATATACGCCGCCCAATACCATGGCCGCCCATAATCTGCGCTTCCACAGTAATATCAGGATTCCTGCTATGGATAAGATAAAACTTGCATAGTTGAGCCTGCTGGATTTCATGAATTTTTCCGCCGGTATCATTACATCGTTGTACTCAGGAATTAGTATTCTGTGGAAGTAATTGATATCATTGAGGTTTTCCCATAGCAGTAACAAATAGGTCTTGGCAACCTGCCAGCCGAGTGAATCAACTACCTCCGATGCCCTGGCGGAATAGGTTTTATAGATGTCGCCGAATCGGCCCGTGGCGAAGAGTGAATCGGCAATCCATTCTCTCATTGTTTCTTTAGAATACCGTCCGGTCAGGCGTTCAATGGTAATTGCGGCCACGTTGGCCGGGCCGTTGGCGCCGGTAATAGCAAGAGCAGGCACGTCATGGACGCTATAATTGCGTGCGATCCATATGCCCATAAGTATAACAGCGATGGCAACGGCAACCAGAGCTTTCCCCATCAATAGAACCGCATGATGCCTGGGCTTTTTGTTATTTCTGCGGCATATCAGTATATGGGCGGCGGCGATTAAGACCATTATTATCGGCCAGAATTGGCCGGCTGATCTGGTAAGAATCGCGTACCCGAAAAGTAGACCGGAAAGAATAAAAAGATACAATTTCTGCGAATCAAGGGCTTTTAAGTAGAGAATAAGCGCAAGCAGGAATATAAAAAAGTAAAACGTATCAGATAGAGTAACGCAGCTTAGAGTGATAGAAGTGTAGGAAAAGCCGGCCAGGATAGCGGCCGTTATTGATACCGGGTATGATCGAGTAAGTATCATTCCCAAAACATAGACCAACAGACAACTAAGCGATGAGATAAAGATATTAGCGACGATCAGTAAAATTGGATTTGAACCAAATAGAATAATATTAAAAGCCAGAAAATATAAATAGCCGGGCCCGTAATAGAAAAGAGCATTTTCAGGCGGGCTGATTCCCGAGGCGATCATCCGGGCTGCGGTCGAATAAAGTCGGCAATCAAAGCAATTCTCAATGACCCGATCTATTCCGCCCTGATTATTGCTGGCCGCAAAAATAATCAGGCGCAGTATGATTGCGACAAGTATTACGGCGATTAAATCCCCTCGACGAAATATAGCTGCCATCCTCGCAGGCAAACCCGTCATGTGCCGATCCGTCAAGATGCGACTCCTTGGAATAAGAAAAACTCTGGATTATATGTATCAGCCGAAAACAATCGCCGATATCTAATCCGTTTACGATTACGGTAGCGCAAGACCAGTCGTTTTTCTCCTAATGTAAGAGATGAAAAGTACCCATATTATAAACGACATATAAAGCGGATAATATCGGAAAAACATGT
>CAZSYD010000095.1:0-3484 GCA_964611355.1 uncultured Ignavibacteriales bacterium
CCCTTCAGCCGCCCCGGGACCCTGATATCTGATATAGCAACTCAGAAACTATTTTGTGCGCGGCGTATCCTTCCTGCATCAGGACCGGTGTCGACATGCACCGCGGTGGATCATAAAAATACCGCCAGATGTGGACATCTGGCGGCCACCAAATAATCCTTGACAAAATCGCATATTTCTCTTATTTTAAACGGAAGAACACATCATCACCCATGGGATGCACGAAAAGATTAATAATCATACAGGTTAAATGGAGGTTAATATGAAGCGGCTCGGTGTATTTATGCCGGCGCTGATTATTCTGGTTATGGCCGGGACTATTAGCGCTCAAACGATTGTATGTGATGGCCGGATCTGTGGCGGATCCGGAACCGTAAGCTATGACGCCATTTTACGAGATTTTGTCTATCGCGTAACGACCGGGGCAGTGCCACAGAATCCGGATTCCATTTTTATAGGGACACACGACAACGATCTGAGTCATTATTCGGACATTTGTTATCCGGCTGGGTGGTCATACACTATAATCCAAGGCACTCGACCCGATTACAGCAACCCTACCAATCACGGTTCGGTGTCGCCAGCCGCGGACGGCAACTGCCCCTATACGTTTCTGTTTAGAAACGTAAGCGGGGCACCGCTCTCGTCATCCACCCCGACTGATTTCGGGTTCAACTATCATGGGTATCCGCACAATGTCGACTGGACCGTGGCCGCGTTCCCACCGGTTTCGGCCGATTGGGCCGCTGTCGTCGGCGTCGGCGCCGGGCCGGTGCATGGCCCGCGCTGTGATACACTCTGTGAATCGGGGCAGGTAGTGGGCTGGTTTCAGCCAGCCGGCAACTTTGATAATTTTGCCACCGCTGACGGCCCGGAGCCTTCTTCTCCGAGTGCCGCTTTGCTGGCCCTGATGCAGACTCTCAGCGCCGGGGCCGATCCGTTTTTTGATTCCAATACAATGGATCGCTGTTTCGGGCACACGTTTGTAGGCTGGGACGCCCATTGTTGTGTTATCGGCGCCGAGCTTTGCTTCCGGATAACCCCGATTGGCAGCGGCTGCGCCAATGATATTCTCAATATACGGGAAAACGCTGTGAATGCCACTTGGGGAACCTATATTAAGTTCCTGAAAGCGTGGGATTCCGGTAATCCCGCCGATACTTTCTGGAACGTCGGCGATACGCTGGATGTTTGCCTTGACCTGGCCAATATGCCTTTGATCAAGAGAGGCGAAGTTTACTATTGGCCCACCAACATCCTGGCCACGCTCGATGACGGCGATATCGATTTTCTGTTGGCTGACGATACGAAAATCGATTTCCTTACATTAGCAATACAGATATGTACCGATTGCGATACCGGCGCCTGCTGTCTTACGGACGGATCCTGCGTATTTGCCGTAGGAGCCGCCGACTGCGATAATATCTCGGGCGGCCTCGGGATTTTTTATCCCAACGCAGGCTGTACGCCCAATCCTTGCGGCGGCAATTGCGTCAAGCCTCCGCCGGACCTTATCTCCTGGTGGCCGCTTAATGAAACCGCCCCGTCCGTTGCCAATGACATCGTAAGCAACCGGGACGGAGTCCATCTTAACAATCCCGGATTTGTCACCGGAAAGGTTGGGGGTGCCTATAGATTTACGCGATTAAACGGAAGCGGCGTCGTGCGGGTCAATGATGATCCTTTCGACTTTATTGACACCCGCGATTTTACAATCGATGCCTGGATTTATCCGGAGTCTTGGTCGACGTGGTGTCAGAGTGCGACTTGCGTGACCAATGGTGGTTTCCATCCATGCGAAAACCGAATAATCGTGGATAACCGGCTTTCACGTTGGGGGCCGGGAATAAGGTTTTTTGTCAATATGGATCAAAGCACGCCCGGCTATCTTGGCCTGGAGATGGTGGAACAGGGTGGAGCGATTTTACCGCCATTCCTGACTACAACCGCCCCGGTTGTATTAAACCAGTGGCAACATGTAGCCGTAACCGTATCGAGGACGGCGGGAACCCCGGTAATTACCTTTTATCACAACGGCACGCCCTACCCGGCATCGCCGACCGGCCCGATTCCGCTGGGCAAGCTTTTTTGGCCCAGCCCGCCTCAGGCGCGAATGGATATCGGCCATGGACCTTCGCTCAATGCCAGCTCCTGCTGTTTCACCAATGAGTATTTCAGCGGCCGAATAGACGAGGTTCAAATTTTCGAGAGAGCATTGGACCTCACCGAAATTCTGGCCATCTACAATGCCGCCGAAAAAGGCAAATGCCGGTCTCACTGTCATCTGCCCAAACTGGTTTTTTGCCCCAATGATGCCAACCGGACTTTTACTTTTAATATCTACAACGAGTCGAACGATCCGGTCACCTACTATTGGGGCATCGGCAGTTCTCCGGCCGATTGTCCTTCCGGTGTAGTGAGTAATTACAATACGCCTTTTTCTTTTGCCTCTTCTTCGCCCTCCAACATTACGATTCCTGCGGGAGGATCGTATCCCATTTCGATCGTGGCAACCAAAGACCCAACATTTGGGGTTGGCGATATCGCCTGCTACAGCGCCTGGGTGCTTGATCCAGCTACAGGCGACATGTTCTTCTGCCGGGGATCCATTCACGGCGTGTCACACTTTTATTGCCCCTATATTGACGATGCCTATGTGGGGCCTCCGGCCGATATGTATTATGTGGACAGTACGATGATTGTGAAATTCCCGATCACCAACACCGGCGACGGCTCGGAAACCTTCAATTACGAAATCGGCGTGATTTCCTCCTGTGCCCCCGATACATTTGTAATTGACAGCATTATCCGTCTGAATGGTTTACCTCCCGGAGAAAACGTGATAGATGACATCTTCATTCCTCTTGATGATTCAGCCACTATAGAGGTTGCGGTGCAATTGACCGAATACAAGCCGTTCAGCATTCAGGAAATTGTACTAAGGGCGGACTGGGATGATGGCGGGACGATGAGCGACGGTCCGACCATTGCCGTTCATCCGGCGTTGCTGGCCGATTGCAATAATAACGGCGTGGAAGATTCGGTGGATATTGATCTCGGAACTTCACTCGACACCAACGGCAACGCCATTCCCGATGAATGCGAACCTTACGTTTGGCCCGATTACTGTTATTTCTGCGGCGACGCCAACGGCGATACCACGGTCAATCTCGGAGACGCTGTCTTCCTTATTAACTATGTCTTTGCGGAGGGAAGTCCTGCGCCTGATCCGTTGCCCGCGGGCGATGCGAATAACGATTGTGCCGTCAATCTCGGTGATGCCGTGCTCTTGGTAAACTATGTCTTCAAGGATGGCGATCCGCCCATCTGTGATGACATATGTGAGTGGCGCTGATTTAGATGTAGTCCATAATAGAAATGGCATGAACAAATGAAGAGATAACCAAAGACCGGTGGCCCATCCCAGCTTTGCTGGGATGGGTTCCCGCATGGATATTATAATACAACATCGTCAGTTTCAATA
>CAZSYD010000096.1:0-3469 GCA_964611355.1 uncultured Ignavibacteriales bacterium
ACAAGGGCACCGACAAGCTCCAGGCCGACATGAAAGCCAAAATCTCCAAGCTCAAAAAACAGATATCGTCGGTAAAAAAAAGCGGCGCGGCGCGAAGTGAACAACTCGACCATATTGACAAGGAAGGCGCCGGGCAGGTGATTTTGATCGGGCCGCCCAATTCGGGCAAGTCTTCGCTTCTGGATGCGCTCACCAATGCAAAGCCCCTGATCGCCGATTATCACTATTCGACCCGCGAACCTTTGCCGGGGATGATGCGTTATGAAACGATAAGCATCCAACTGGTCGATACCCCGCCGATATCGCCCGATATATTTGAAGCCTATCTTCTGGGAATTATCCGCAATGCCGACCTGATCGCGTTGGTGGCCGATATGGGCAAAGACGGTTTCGAAGAAGGGGTAAGATTTGTCTTTGACAAGCTCAAAGAGCGGCGGATTATTCTGACTCACAAAGTCCCCGATGATCATGATACTGAGGAAATCGGCATAGCATATAAAAAGACGATGTTTATCGCGCATAAGATTTTTGATGAAGGAGGCGAGGGACGCAAGCAACGTCTGGCCGAATTATATCCCGGTTTTACAGTTGCCGGGACGTCGATACTCGATGACAAATATCTTGAAAATCTCAAAAAAACGATTTATACGGAACTGGGTATCATCCGCGTTTATACCAAGACCATCGGCAACGAACCTGATTTCAACGACCCGATAATACTCAAGCCGGGTGCGACGGTGGAAGAAGCCGCTTATGTGTTGCACAAAGATTTCGCCCATCGTTTTCAATACGCCAAAATCTGGGGCGAGGGCAAATTCGACGGCCAGCGCGTGCAGAAAACTTATCAGTTATCTGATGGCGATATAATTGAGTTTCATATTTGATGGTTGGCTTATGTCTGAATATGAAAGTTCTCAGGATGGATATCAAAAACCCACCCTTCACTTCATTCAGGATACACCCGTCGCTGCCGCTTTGGGTCGGGTACGGGTGGAAATGGGTTTGTTTTGTCATATTTATGTTTTGCAACTACAGGTTTGGTGGTGAATGCTGGAGTGATTCATACTTAGTCCATCCTGCTCTTCGTCCTGACTCGGGAAGGAACGTTAGGACAGGGCCGGCATATATTTGAATAATCTGACATAGTCATCCATAGAAGGCGGGGGTTTTTGAATTAGCGGTGATGATGTTGTGAAACTGTTTTGCAGATGGCAATTCGTTTTTTATCGGCGGCATCTCAGGAGGGATATTTAAACTTACCCGTTGGGTGATGTACCGAGTAGATTCTAAAAATCCCACAGCAAGCTGTGGGCCACCGGTCATATATGATGTCGCTCTTTGACCGGGGTTATTCTTCTGGACAAACGCGATTAAGTCTATCAATATTTCTCATTACCATACTGTACAGTTCCGGGAATCGATCCTGGGTATAGATTTTTAATGCCTCTTCTAATGCGCGTCTCGCGTTTCGGCAGTTTTCAGCCTTGTTTTCCACCTCCGCGAGCGTTTGAAAGGCATTCCCCAGATTGTTCTGCGTCATGGCGTAGTCCATCGGGAAAGCGTCGAGGGTATAAACCTTCAGGGCTTGTTGATATGCGTTAATCGCTTTTCGGCAGTTTTCAGCTTTGTTTTCTACATCCGCCAGCCTGTGGTAGGCAATTCCCAGATTGTTCTTCGTCCCGGCGTAGTCCATCGGGAAACGGTCGAGGGTTCTGACCTTCAGGGCTTTTTGAAGTACGTCAATGGCCTTTCGGCAGTTTTCAGCCTTGTTTTCCACCTCCGCTAAAATGCGGTAGGCATTTCCCAGATTGTTCTGCGTTATGGCATAGTCCATCGGGAAGCGGTCGAGGGTATAAACCTTCAGGGCTTGTTGAAAGGCGTCAATGGCCTTCCGGCAGTTTTCATCCTTGTTTTCTACATCCGCCAGCGTTTGGTAGGTATTCCCCAGATTGTTCTGCGTCGTGGCGTATCGCGCCGGGAAACGGTAGAAGGTTCTGACCTTCAGGGCTTCCTGAAGTACTTCAATGGCTTTTCGGCAGTTTTCAGCCTTGTTTTCCACCTCCGCTAAAATGCGGTAGGCATTTCCCAGATTGTTCTGCGTTATGGCGTAGTCCATCGGGAAATGGTCGAGGGTAAAAACCTTCAGGCCTTCCTGATATGCGGCAATGGCCTTTCGGCAGTTTTCGGCCTTGTTTTCCACCTCCGCCAGCGTTTGGTAGGTATTCCCCAGATTGTTCTGCGTCAGCGCGTAGTCCATTAGGAAACGTTCGGGGATTCTGACCTTCAGGGCTTCCTGAAAGGTGTCAATGGCGTTTCGGCAATTTTCGGCCTTGTTTTCCACCTCCGCCAGCGTCCCGTAGGCATTCCCCAGATTGTTCTGCGTTGCGGCGAAATCTTCGGGGGATTTTTCTTTTGTTCTAAGGGTAAGGCAAATCCTGTAATTATCTATGGCTATCCTTTCGTAAGCGGCCTTTTTGAGAGAAACGTCTCCAAGATCATTGGCACGATAGGCAATTCTGAATAGTGCATCGAAGTCGTTTGGGAATAATGTTGCGAGGTCTGTCAGGTCGTCGGGAGAATTGAAAATGCCGGGTATGATTTGTTGCAGATACGTTTCTTCCGTCCTGATCTCATCGCTTTTTAGAATATCGAAAAATGCCTTTTCTTCCAGAGATTCGAAAAGAGCGCTCCATTCGTATCCCCTCTTTTCGATTTCTTCTTTTTTCAGGCAAACGTGCTTTATTCGATTAATGGAGAAGATTTCCTTTCCACGATAAACCCCGGCGTCATAAAGACGCTTGATCGATTTCAATATGGCCTTTTCAACATTTGGGCAACCGCCATATCTTATCCCCATCGTTTCGAGGTCAACAAAAATTGAGCCGATTGTCCCGTCGAAGCTGCCCGGGAACTTCGCATCAGTTTTTTTAGCTACCCGTCTGGCTTCTTCTTCCGGCAGCCGCTCAATCTCAACCGGCTCGCCGAAAAGGGGCATTTCCCGCTCCATTTGCTTGCAAAATGGCTTGAATTCCGGCCCGCTGCGGCAGGTGGCGATAATCGAAATTCCTTTTCTTTCACACCGCTGGAGAACGGCTGCGAAGCCCTCTTTTCCGGCAAATTTATCTATGTCGTCAATAAGGATAAACCGCTTGATACGACCCCTGAGGATAAGCCGCCTGATAAAACCTCTCAAGTCAGCCGGTATAGTGAAATCCTCGAACCGCTTTGCATCTCTGTTTGGAATTATGACTTCCGGGGACGGCTTGATGCTTTTCAGAGCTTCATAAACCGCCCTTGTCTTCCCATCCAACGGCCGACCGATTATCAGTACATTTTCACCTTTATCAATTTTCTCCCTGATAGACTTGTCAATGCTCCTCTCATAATAGTATGGATTAAAACCATGCTTCTTCGATCCGCGAATCCCAAGAATATCCTCCGGCCCCATATCCGAAAACCGCTTGCCACC
>CAZSYD010000097.1:0-3020 GCA_964611355.1 uncultured Ignavibacteriales bacterium
AATATATGATGGCATAGGGCCTGATGCAAGGTAAAGAACGAAAGTCAAAAATAGTAACGGTTTGAATTGTATCTCGATTGCACTTCTTTGCCCTTATCACGTCGGGGCCGTACAGGTATTACCTTTTCCTCCGATAAGATAATTATACAATACGCTCCGTTTCTTAAGGCGGCATCAGGCTCCGGGGCGAATTGGCACGAATGTGACAGGCGATAGGCAGGTTATTCCTAATGTCGGGGAAAAGCGTCTCGCGCACGATAAGACTTAAGCGTAAAAGTTCCGTCTCGGCGCCGGAAAATACCATCAAGCGGAAAGATACAAAAGAACTATTGCAGGAGATGATTCGTAATCTGGAGGAGCGGGATCACCAGTTGAATTGTCTCCACGAAATTTCCACGCTGCAGGATATGCCCGACTTTTCGATGGAACAGTCTTTCCGGCGAGTGGTCGAGTGTATTTTCTCTGCCAAGAGATACTCGGCCATAACCGGCGTCTCCATTACCGTTGAAGACAGGTCGTATAAATCGCCAAGATTCATCGAGACGGAATGGAAACAGGCAGCCGATATTACGGTATACGGCAAGAGAGCCGGAATAATAGAAATCTATTACCTTGAAAATACGGTTCAAGATAACCGGAATACACCTGCCGAAGGGAAACGCAATTTTATAGATATCATTGCTCGTGAGCTGCGCAGGTTTATTGAACGGCGACGAACCCGGCAGGCGCTGGCTGTTGCCAACGAAAAGCTGATAAACGAACAGATCGCTATGCAGAAGAAGCATACCGCCTTGAAAGAAATCCTGAACCAGATTGATGAAGAAAAAAAACATGTAATGCGCGACATACAATCCAATATTGAGCGTATCGCCCGGCCGATTTTGAGAATGATCGAGGAAAAAATAAGTCCCCGGGAAAGCCGCTATGTCACTCTGCTGGATAGCTGCTTGAACGATATTTCGTCTCCATTTATAAGCCGGCTTGAAATGAATAACAGCAAATTGACGCCGCGCGAAATCGAAATCTGCCATATGATCAGAAACGGGTTTTCCTCAAAGGCAATCGCTGCAACGCTTAATATTTCCCTGCAAACTGTTCATAAACAGCGCAAACAGATACGTGCCAAACTCGACCTGACCAACAGGAAAATCAATCTAACTTCCTATCTTAAAAGAAAATAACGGATTTCGGATACAATACCGTAACCCGCATGTCGGATATCTTTTCATCAAACATCCACGCTTGACCGATTGGGTATATCTTATGCCCAATCCGGCCCTAAATTTGTCCCATCTACTCTTTTCCGGAAAGGTCGAAGAATTGACGTGAGTATAGAGCTTTAAACAGGCAAAATAAGGAGGACAAAATGAAGTTCAACCTGAAACTTACTCACAAAATCATGTTAATGGTTTTTGCCGTTCTTGTCATCTCGATTACCGGTCTGGGTTTGATTAGTACGATAAAATCATCGGACTATTTGACCGATACGGCCAAAGCCGATTTGGCCCACATGACCACGATGACGAAAGGCATGTGCCGGCTGGCAGCCGAGGATTCCAGGATTAAGGTTAAAGGTGATCTGGAAACGGCCCGACTGGCTTTTGAGCGGATTGGGGGCAGCCAGGTTATTATGGAAAACGGGCAGATGATTCTTGACCCGCATGGCGCACACCGGGTCATAGACAACAACACTGAATTTGTTGACGATATTACGAAAAGAACCGGATCATATTGCACGATATTCAACAACGAGGGGACCCAGGCAAGGCGGATCGCTACCAGCGTACTTAAGAAGGATGGTAATCGAGCCACCGGGACCATTGTGTCTCAGGAGGTTTTCGATACTGTCATTCGCAATAAGCAGACATTCTGGGGTCGGGCCTGGGTAGTTGATCAATATTACGTTACCGCGTACGAGCCGATTTACGATGTAAACGGTGAAGTCGCCGGTATCCTTTTCGTCGGCACAAAAGAAATGTCGGCAAGCCTGCGGGAACAGGTCCTGAGCATGAAGGTGGGGAAAACCGGTTATATCTATGCCATGGACCGGAAAGGGATATTGCAGATTCACCCGAAAAGTGAAGGAAATGACATTGGCAATAACGGTTTTGCCCGCGAGATGATTGAAAAAGCTCCGAGGTTGTCGGATAGCGAAATCGGTTGGGTTAATTACGAATGGGATCGCAACGGAACCATGGCCGAGAAAATCGTGGCTTATGTCTATTTCGAGGATTGGGACTGGATCATCGGCGTCGGAAGCTACCTCGATGAATTCACCGCGCCGGCTAATAATATCCAGCGTGCAATAATCATCTTTGGCATCGTTTGCCTGCTCGTGTCGCTGGTCATTGCCTTCCTTCTTGCCCGGACGATCATCCGGCCTATTACCGGCCTGGTTGATGTCGCCGAAGCCGTCGCCGTCGGTGACATCAGCAAAGAAATCGTGGTTAAAAGTAGGGATGAAGTGGGCGTTCTCGCCCTATCCATTAAAAACTTGATAGAGTATATCCGGGAGATTGCGAGAGCCTCGGAGAAGATTGCCGGAAATGATCTGACTGCAACCGTTGAGCCAAGGTCCGATAAGGACGTTCTCGGGAATTCCTTCAAGACCATGATTACTAACCTTGGCGGTATTATCCGTCAGTTGCGCGACAACGCCACCGAGCTGGTTTCGGCAGCCAATGAAATATCCTCGGCCTCGGAGGAGATGGCGACCGGCGCCAAGAGCCAGACCGATCAGACGGCCCAGGTCTCCAGCGCCGTAGAAGAGATGACGGCCACGATTGTCGAGTCCGCCAAGAACGCCAACGAGGCAAAAGAGGCGTCAGAAGCCGCTTCTCAGGGCTCCGACGAAGGCCAGAAGATAGTCGGCGATACAATAAGCGGTATGGTCAAGATCGCCGAGTCGGCCCAGGATTCCGGTAAAATCGTCGGCGAGCTTGCCAAGGCCTCGGATAAGATCGGCGAGATTATCGGGGTTATTGACGACATTGCCGACCAGACCAACCTTTTGGCTCTCA
>CAZSYD010000098.1:0-2947 GCA_964611355.1 uncultured Ignavibacteriales bacterium
CATCTTTGGTTACAACCGGACTCTGAATATCACCGTAAGGTATGTAGCGGAACGTAAAATCTTTGGGTGTTGTAAGAGTATAGGTCGACGATTTGACGGGAATGTTTTTCTGCGGCACCCAGTATCTCCAGAAAAAGAGTGATTTCAACTCAATTTCATATTCATACTCTACATAATACGGAAAACCGGCGCCAGTCGGTCGGAACCGATAGCGGCAGTAATCTGCATACATAATGATATTTGCCATGCCGCAAGTCTTGTAACCGTCCTTTTTATCGAGCGTATAGATTTCCCTGCCATTGGCATCCAGAACAGAAGCGGTGAATTTTTTCAGTTTATGAAACCCGCTTTCGGAGATTTCAACAAATCCGTATTTTTTCCCGTTATCATTAAGGATTTCAACGGTGTATGTGATGTACAGCCTGGCACGCTCTGAATTGGAAATAATGCAGGACGTGTTTTCTTCTATAATAACGGCATCATGTTCTTTGAATGAATCGTTATTGACTGCATCGGCATGGAGTGGCAGCGTGAGCGCCACGAACAATAGACGTAGAATGAAGGTTATGTGTGTTGATTTCCGCATGGCTGACGAAATACCCCCAGGGAAATGTGTCTTTGAATTTAAGGTTCAGATGTTGGGATTGTTACTATCACCTTATCAAAAGCTGACTCAGTCATGGCCACGTATATTTCACGGAGCTTCCCATATTCATGAATTGTGAAAATGGGACGGTTTATGCTCAGGGTTTCAAGCACGTTTATAAGAGTCCCCTCTTCAGTCGCTGCAGCGTTTACCTTTCGGGTGAAAAGCGCGCCGTCTATTCGGTGATTTATCGGGTCCGGCAGAGAAGCAATCTCTATTTTCGGCGGGAGATATATCATTGCTACGCGGCGCCTTTTGGATGCGTAGCGGAAGTCAATCGGAAATACCCTCTTTTCACTCGTGAAAGGATTTTTAGTAAGAGGCATAATCAGTGGTCTGAACAATAGACTATTGTCAATTGCCGATGAGTATCTCGGAAGTTCTACAACAATATGCAATTGAATTCTGTCGTTTTCCTCGTCCGGAGTCACGCTTATGCAGGTCAGTCTGTTCTCGAATTCCGCACCTTCGTTTAATTCATCTTTTACTTCCTTCTCCGTGGCCGTTCCATCCAGTAGATATTCACATTTGAGTTTATCATAACCGCATACGTAGATGGTTGTCGAACAGGCAGCCGACCCGTCGTTCATTATATGGATTATAGAAAGTATATCGGTGCCGCTTTTACGTTCGGAATGTTTCAGTTGAATCGGACTTGAGTCTTCCCCATCAATCAAAAAACCCTTTTCAACCAGATCAATCGGAGGCGGATACGGGTATTGCGAATATTCGGCAGCCGGATCAAGCGTCAATTCGTTTTCGCCGTCTTTTATGTGGCAGACTACACGGTTAAAACGATACATATCGGGCTCGCCGGAATTAAAACCAGTGTACATATCACGGGTTCCGATATAAAGCGGATGGGCCGATATGCCCTGTGATTCGAGGAGCTTTACCAGAAATACGTTTTTGAGAGCTGAAGGGGCGTATTTATGTTTAAGAATTTTATCCAGGTTGGGGTCTTCACCTTTTGAATTGCGGGTGGCAATCTCATCACGAACGAAATTATGCAAGTGTCTTATTTTTTCATCGGTCATTGCCAGTCCGATGCAGACTGAATCTGCCGTTTGCTTGATCAGGTCCTGTTTGTCAAATAAGGAATTGAGGTACTTTTCGATACTTTCGCCGATTTCCGACCATTTGCCGATAAGGGAATATCCGCCGTATGATAAGACCCTGATCCGCAGTGACGAAAGCTGGTCATACCGGGCATAAACAAATGGTTCGTCTTTGGCGGCCGGGATATCGGTCAATTCCCAGGTGTACTCGGATCGGTCAAGAAAGTCTTCTTTTGCGGGCTCCTGTATGTTGAACGGGATGTTTTTTTGGGCCGTGTTAATCGTAAATCTCGGGTCAAGCAGCACACGATAACGAGATCTTAGAACATAGGTGTCCCCCTGAAAATACCAGGGATCCGGCAACCGATACAACCTGTAAACCAGCGAGAATTCATATTCGAGAATACAACCATCCTCTACTGCGGGAAACGTAAACCATTTGGTTTTCAAATTACCATTTTGTTTCTCATAAAATTCCTTAACCCCGATTTCTCTCCCATCAGGGAGTACCGTATGAGCCCGTAATTTTTTTATTTTGTCTCCCTTATGGCGGGGAATCTCCACTGTCATTGCTTTTTCGGCGCCGTCCCGACGGAAAACCCTGATACGCGCGTGACATTTTAGCGTAAAGCTGCGGCCGTAGCGCATATTGAGTTCACCGTTATCGAATATAACCACCGCGGCAGCATCAGGATCTTCCCGTGGCTGCAACATATTCCATTCTGCATCGCTGATTTTTCCCCACTCCTGTGCGGTCCCGGAAGATGCAAAAACAAAGACCAAAAGCCACAGGGGTACGAAAAACCGAATCGCGAGGAGCGCTTGCAATATTACCCCCATCTTCTTCCGCGCCGGATTAGCGCGATGACTTTTTACCATCGTTTATCAGGCCATTCGTGTATGAATGGAGCCATGATTGAAACGTGATAAAATTATCCCTAGTATGTTGGCATTATATATAGACCGTAGTTCTTTGTCAAATGAAAATGGCTAAAGGTGATACAGGTATCTTGTCAGGTTATAAGTTTGTTACCAATAAAATCTCATACTGTTGCATTTATATGACCGGGATGGCGGGCAGATTTTTGAATTGAGAGGTTCGTAAGGCCGTTAAACTGACCGGATTAACTGAATTTGTCATGGCCGGGAGGCTTGCCCTATGACTGCGGGAGAGTTATAATTCGACCAGAATCATATAATTAACGGTGTCCTGTCACCGTTCGAGTTTAACTAAATCAAACCG
>CAZSYD010000099.1:0-2902 GCA_964611355.1 uncultured Ignavibacteriales bacterium
AAAAAAACACAGACAAATGACGATATGTTTTTCAGGCAATTAGAGGGAGGTATTATGTTTCTGAGGAAAGCAGTATTAATCTCAGCTTTGTTGGGCGTATTTTTAATCTCCTGCACGGATGATTCCACAAATCCTTCACAGGGCGACCCGGGAGGGTCGGCGGCTACCGTGGGAATCGGCGGCCGATTGCTCGACGCTGGTACGCCCCAGCCCAAAATAAGCGGTATCAGGACGGCTGAAGCAATTGAGGGATACAAAATCATTGCTCAGGCTCTGGAGACGGAAAGGATTTATGTCGTTACGACCGAGACCGACGGAAGCTTTGAATTCATAGTGCCGTCAGACGATTCCTATACTTTTCATATTCTAAACGATGATTACTTTTATGTTGCTCCGGTGGTGCTGGACGAATTTGATTCCAATGATAACGAAGTCCCGGAAGGAATGGAAGTCGATACGGCCGACGTCGATCTGGACGATGTCCTTCTTGATGAGGATGGGTTTGTGGCCTTTCTGGCGGCGGGCGATCTTGTTTCGGTCGACAGCGCCATGATGGCGGAGGCGACAAACGGTATTCCCGTGGGAGCGGATAACCAGGGTACGGAAACAGGCAGCTATTCCGGTTCGTCGCTCGATATTGACGGCGACGGCGTTATAAATATCATGGATTCGGACGATGATGGCGACGGCATCCTTGATGAGTTCGATGAAGACTGGCATCAGGAATCGTTTTCAAGTATCGGGCACATCGGGTTGTTCAGTAATTTCCACAGCCCACTCGACCAGGCCGGCAACCCGCCCGTCAGCCCGGTTGACAATCATTATATTATCACCGTGGAATTCGTGGTTCACGGGGGGCATGAAGACAAGGTAACCGAGGTCAGCGTCGATGGTCCAGCCTACCTTGACCAGTTTGAAATTAACTACAGCGATGGTTTGGCGGCCAACTGGGAATCGCATAATGAAAAGACGCTGATAAAGGGTTACGGGGCAGGTCTCCTGGTAACCGACGATGAGCGCTGGGGCGGTTTTATTTACGGCACAGAGGCGGCCCACGTCTGGGATGTGGTTACTCCCGGCGATGTATGGATATTTGAGATTACATATACCGATAACGGCACGGAGTACACCGAATTGATGGCCAAGAAAATCAACTTTGTATTCCATGATACGCCGCGAGATGTATATATAAACGACGGGCAATGGACATCCCAAACCGTTTACGATCTTCCCGATACGGTGGTTTTTAATTGGGATATCATCACCGCCCTCCCGGGGATGACCTACACCGTCGGGTACATACCGTGGGTGAACGGTCAGCAGTATGACGAAGACGGATCCGGCGATTTCGAGGCCGGCATTGACGGCGATTCCGTTATCTTTATCTTCACCGACACGGTTCTTTCCGGTGATACTATCGAAAGTTACCATATCGACGTCATAGCGTCCGACTCATACGGTGATAACGCCAAGACCATGGGCGGTTCCATCTCCAAGTGGCCGCAGTAGAATCTTCAAATCGAAAAATTCCGTAAGTCAAAAACCCCCGGACATCAGGCGATCCGGGGGTTGACGTATGGCTCACTGCTTCCATCAATGGAATGTATAATTGAAAATTCTCCGTAAGCCTATTTGTGAATGAGCCAGTGCCCGGGCTCCCATGCGGACACCTGCATTTATCAAATATACACGTTATCTTCGTGTCCGTCAAAACGGGGCAGGAGCGTGCTTGACAAATCCGCATAAATGGCTTTATTAAGTTATAAACCATCCCTCTGCTGATCGGGAGGAACTATGATTCGCAAAATACTATTAACATTAGTGATTTTTCCCCTGCTGACTCTGTGTACCGGCTGCGGTTCGGACAATGGCGGTAATGGAAACGGCCCCGAACCCACCCTGCCTCCCCGGCTGGTGGCCGAGCTTCACCAGGATCCGGGTTTCGGTTCCGTCGATTCCCAGGTCTGGGATTCTCTGGTCGCCGAATCGATACAGGTCGGTACGGATAGCAATTACAACGCCAACGTGCTTTATACCACCAGTCTGATGTCCGAGATGAAAGCCCTGGTAACCGATAGTCTTCTCTATATCTGGACCCGGTGGAACGACAATGACGAAGACAACCGCTTCGGGGAATTGCGTGCTGCCTGGGCCAACAACACCGTTCAGTGGGCGATCAATGTCCCGGACGATACTATCGCCAAAAACGAAGATCGTTTTTATATCATCTTCGACAACGGCGGCACCAACGGCGCCGATTGTTCCAAATTGTGCCATAGCAGTCCCTCAAGCGCAGGGCATTACTTCTATGGAAGCGGCGGTGACAACGCCGACGTCTGGCAGTGGATGGCGCATCGTACCGGCCTGAGTAATCTGGCCGAGGATATGCACATCTCTGATACGATGGCGGCGCCCGATCCTCATGACAGCCCCTTCGACAAACTCTATTTCCGAAACTGGCACTCCCTGAGTCACCGTCCATACTACATGCATCATGACACGACCGCTTATACCGGCGCCGGTCTCCTGCAAAGCGAAACTCCGGCGGGTACGTTCAGAGCATTCGAGAATTACCTGGACTGGCTTGTTTTTCCTCTTGACGGTTCGCCCCCTGTCGGCAAAACCGTACCGGGATATTACATCTATGACTCGACCGGTACTGACGGATCACGCTGGGACGTTGGAGCTATCTCCGAACATAACGGCACCCACTGGACGGTTGTTTTCCGGCGCAAGCTGACCACGACCGATGCCGATGATATCGATTTCAACTCATACCTGCATGATTCGTTACTGATATCAATCGGCATCACCGACAATTCGGGAATTAAGCATCACGGCGTCGAACCGTTCTATCTGGTTTTCCCGTAGGGGATTATGGCAATTTTGGTCTCGCCGCAAG
>CAZSYD010000100.1:0-2628 GCA_964611355.1 uncultured Ignavibacteriales bacterium
CACCGGCGCCGAGCAGTCAGCTTCCGCCGCCGAAGAACTTAATCGCCAGGCGGAAAGCCTGAAGCAGATGGTCGGCCAGTTCAAGATAAAAGAAAACGCGTAATTGAACCCCTTATACGGGTTGGCAATCTCTATTGAAGTGAAGCGGGGGGTACTGGGCTCCCCGCTTCTGCGTAAAAGGGAATGAAGGAAATGGACAATGAGCCGATAAATGGAGCGAAAGAAGGCGTCCCGGCCTCATTACGATTCGACCGGGACACCGCAGAAAAGCAAGTAAAGGCGCAAGGATGTCATACAATCTCAGAAACATACATTTACGTCCTTTTTGGGTGATGGGAGCCTTGCTGCTTGCTTGTGTCGGGCTGGAATACTATTGCCATATGACCTGCGGGATAACCAATGTTTACGCTCATCTTTTCTATATTCCCATTATTACAGCCGCATTGTGGTGGGGTTTGAGAGGCGCTCTCTCCATAAGTCTGTTTTTGGGCATAATGCACGCGTACTCCTATCTTCCCGGCGGTGACGAAGCCAGTTTATGGAGGGCCCTGATATTTGTCTTCATAGGCTGTGTAATGGGAATTATATGCGAAAGGCGCAAGCGGGTCGAGGCTGCGCTTCGGGAATCGGAAAGGAAGTTTCAGGACATTGTCCTGAGTTCCGCCGATTGGATCTGGGAGGTTGATAAGAACGGCAGGTATACCTTCGTATCCGGCAGAGTAAAAGAAATACTGGGTTATGAGCCTGACGATTTGCTGGGAAAAACTCCTTTCGAACTTATGCCGGATGAGGAAGCGAAACGGATTTCAGGGGTTTTTGGCAAAATCGCCCTGGATAAGAAGCCGATTATCGATCTGGAAAACTGGAACCTGACGAAACAGGGCGACAGAGTTTGTCTTCTCACCAGTGCCGTGCCCGTATTCGACAGTAGTGGTGAGCTCACAGGTTACCGCGGTGTGGACAAAGATATCACCGAGCACAAGCAGGCCGAAGAGAGACGTTTGGTATACTCCCCTGAGTCGTAGAACAAGGAGCGGCGGCGCCAAGACCTGCTGAAACTCGAAGAAGCATCTTGTAAAATAGCCCCTCATTATATATTCCGTTAATCTTTCTTTTTACGCGGCTCACGAGGCTCGACGATGACGGTTTTTTCTCTTTCGATAGTAACCAGCCCGGCTTTGGCCCGGCGCGGCTTGCGGACATATTTCTTCAGTGTATAGCTGATGGGAATCCTGGCTGAGCCGCGAGCTTTGCTAAAATGGGCGGCTACAGCCGCAACCTCCTCGATTTCCCTCATCGAAGGCTTGAAATTTCTATGCGGGAATTTCATAACCACATGCGAGCCGGGGCATTGCGAGGCATGAAACCAAAGCTCGTACGGTTTGGCGTATTCGAAGGTTGTACGATCGTTGTTATCGCCGCTTTTACCGACGTAGACGGATAAACCGGTTGAAGTTTCATATTCCCTATACGGCAGGGACGTAGAGGGGATCAACCTGGCCGAAGCAGTCGATCGCGCCGGGGGGAGATACTCCGGATAACTATCACGCGCCCGTTCGAAATCGCTCTCAAAAGCCTGCCGAGCTTCTTTTATATTCTCGAATTCAAGAGATATATTTCCCCTGCGGCGTTTCAGAACCGGCAGGCCCTCCTTACCCTTTCGGTAACGTCGAGCGAACGATTCGATATTTTCCTGCCCGGTCATCTTTGGATCAAGAGGTATCTCCACCGATTGGCCGTCATGATAGAGATCTTCGACAGTAACAGCGACCATTCCTCTTTTCAGCCTGGCCATGTTGATCTTGAGCAGATCGGCCAGTTGCAGGAAACGTTTATATCCGGACGCCTCTTCAATATCACCGTCAAGGCGCTTCAACAGACGTTCGGTCTTTTTAATCCTGTTTTCAAGCGATCTGATTGTCTTTTCTCGAAAATCCTCAGCCCCGGCTTCGATTTTCATTTTGGCTATCATTTCCCGCTGCGCCTGAGACATGGTACTGGATTTACTCAGCGGCTCGTGATCGGAAAATCTGACGGGGTAATAAGCGATGTTTCCTTTGATCCGGTAAATATAGACCGGGCAATCTGATGTTTGATAAGCCCGGATGGTGTCCGTCAGACGTTTATGAATTCTCGGCAGATTATTCAATGCTTCCGAGGCTTTCCGAGCGTCATCAAGAATAAATCCAGCCAGATAATAATCGATGCCATAGATACTTTTCCCCAGCAAACGGGCGGGATTGACGCCGGGCTTTTCTTCCAACAGATGCCTTAGATCTTCAACCGTTGTTTTCGCCGGGTCGAGCTTCTCCGGCAACGGGGGAGGCTTATAGGCCCGGCCGGCAGCGTATTTTTTATCGCGAACTGAGGTAATCAGTTGTTTATCAGAATCCAGCAGCCGGATATTTCCATTCGGTCCGAGGATTTCCAGAATCATAAAATAACATGCACCACCCGCTTTTACCTCAAGCTCCATAATTCGATCGTTTGCCTTCTGCTGCAGCGATTCAATTGTCCCGGACCATATTTGACGGGCGAAAGGCCGGGGCTTTTCACGCGTATCGAGGCGGCAGCGTCCGGCGGGAAGAATGAAAAACCCGTTCCATCGAGGATGAAAAGATATAATCA
>CAZSYD010000101.1:0-2347 GCA_964611355.1 uncultured Ignavibacteriales bacterium
CCAACAAGGATTGCTCCGTCAACCTCGGCGACGCGGTTTATATCAACAACATTGTGTTCCATAGCGGGCCGATGCCGCCGACTTGTGAAGAGTGGATTGCGGATCCGCCTGCCGGATGCGGACCTCCGCTGCGCAAGTAGAAATTCCGAAACTGAGTATTTCAAGCCCCCGATTTTATCCAAAAATCGGGGGCTTTTTTTATGCCCTACGGCTGATAAAAATTACTTGTCAAAAAATTTTAAATCCTTATATATTCCGCCGGTAACTTAAGCAGATATTTTTTACAGGAGGAAACAGAGTTATGGCTATGAGAATAACCGATGAATGCACCGCCTGCGGTCTGTGCCTGCCCGAGTGTCCGACCTCCTCGATAGAAGAAGGCGACATTTTTGTAATCAATCCGGAGACGTGCAATGAATGCGAAGATCAGGATGAAGGTCCGCACTGTGTTGCCGTTTGTCCGGTCGAGTGCATAGAAAAAGCTGAATAGGGAATACCCAGCCGCCTGCTTTTAGCAGGCGGTTTTTTTATGCGAAAATTCGAGGTAAGCGACAGGTTTACCACCGCCGATATAGGTCTGAATATTGAAGGCGACAGTCTTGACGAGCTTTTTGTGGCCGGGGCCGAGGGGATGTTTACGGTCATTATGGGCGGGCGGATGGCTCAAAAGGCGTCCGTCACACTGGATGTCAACCTGCAAAGCGGTAACCTGGAACAGCTTCTGGTTGATTGGTTATCCGAGCTTTTGTACCGCTTCGACACTGACGGCCTGATCCCGGTTGGTTACCGGTTGAAGGTTATTGAGGGCGAAACCTGTGACGTACGCGGCGCTGTAGATTTCCGAGATTATGATCGCCAAACAGATACGGGAGAGCATGAAATCAAGGCCGTAACGTATTACAAATTGAAAATCGAAAGAAAAGGCGGCGTTTATCGCAGTCATGTGGTATTTGATATATGATGCGGATGAATAAAATTGCCGAAGGAATCTGGGAACTACCGGTTGGCACAAAGCCGGGGATGGTCGTACCGGCCCGGATACTGTCGTCGGAAAAACTGATCGGCGGTATTGACGAGGGGGTTATCGATCAAATTACTAACGTCGCCTGCCTGCCGGGCATCCAAAGATATGCTATATGCATGCCGGACGCTCATCGCGGTTACGGTTTTCCCATAGGCGGGGTGGCCGCGTTTGACGCCGATGAGGGAGTCATTTCGCCGGGCGGTATTGGTTTTGATATCAACTGCGGGATGCGTATAATCGGCACCAGCCTGACCGTTGACGACATCAAGCCAAAGTTGGAAACGTTGATAAACGACTTGTTCGGGAGAATACCATCGGGGGTCGGTTCAAAGGGAGCCTTATCGCTGAGTAAAAATGAATTCAAGGAAGTAATGGTCGACGGTTCGCAGTGGTGCAAGGAAAGGGGACTTGCGACTGGAAGCGATATAGAAAACACCGAATCGAGAGGCAAAATTCCGGGAGCCGATCCGGCAGTTATATCGGAAAAGGCGATCAGCCGGGGAGTGAATCAGGTTGGCACTCTCGGATCCGGTAATCATTACCTGGAGATCGAATACCTTGGAGAAGGCAATCTCTTTGCTCCGGAGATAGGCAAAGTATTCGGCATCGACAGGACTGGGCAGATTTTTATTGCCGTTCATTGCGGGTCGCGCGGTTTTGGCCATCAGGTTGCCACCGATTACCTGAAGATCTTTAATCAGAACGCGACCGGGTACGGCCTGAAGATAAAAGATCGGGAATTGGCGGCGGCCCCGATTCATTCACCCGACGGGGAGGCATATTATGCGGCTATGGCCTGCGCTGCCAATACCGCCTTTGCCAATCGGCAGGTGATCACGCATCATATCCGCAAGGTATTTCAGCGTATTTTTGGCGTCGGCTGGGAGCAGTTGGGACTCAAAACGATATACGACGTTGCCCATAATATAGCCCGTTTTGAAAACTATACGGTTGACGGCAAAACAAAACGGCTTTTGGTGCATCGTAAAGGGGCTACCCGTTCGTTCGGCCCCGGAAACAGTGATATACCGGCCGCCTACCGTGAAGTCGGACAGCCGGTTATCGTTGGAGGATCAATGGAAACCGGGTCGGCTCTCCTTGTCGGAACCCGGAAGGCGGAAGATGAATATTTCGGCTCCACGCTCCACGGTTCCGGCAGGGTGATGTCACGCACCAAAGCCAAGAAAATGATAAGGGGAGACCGCCTGCGCGATGATATGGCTAAACGCGGTATCAGCGTCAAGACCGGTCATTTGCGCGGTCTGGCGGAGGAAGCCAGGTTTGCGTATAAAGATATTGACGACGTTTGTCAGGCCGTCAGCG
>CAZSYD010000102.1:0-2328 GCA_964611355.1 uncultured Ignavibacteriales bacterium
CAACAGGATATTTCTACTTTGCTTAAATAGGACATTATCACTTTGCGGGAACAGCCGTTTTTATCATGAACGGAAAGTCGTAAACCCTAAATTGTATTCCACTCGTTCCGTTCCGATGCTTTTTATCCCTTTAACTCTTCCGCCAGCCTGATAAACGGATCGATATCGGTCAAAACCCGGTCAACGGCATCGTTCCAGAACTTTTCTGTAGTTAAATCAATGCCAAGATGCTTTTGGGCAACATTCTCGGTCGTCATCGAACCCGTATCGGCCAGAAGAGCCTTATATCTTCCGGCAAAGGTCGATCCTTCATTTTTGGCCTGATGGTATATGCCGCCCGCGAAGAGGTATCCGAATGTATAAGGAAAATTGTAAAACGGCATTTCGGTTTCAAAGAAATGCAGCTTGGAGGCCCAGAAGAGAGGATGGTACCCGTCATCGGACAAAATATCGCCAAAGGCGGTCTTTTGGGCTTTGACCATCAGTTCATTGAGACGTTCTTTCGGGACGGCGCCATTTTTCCTTTCCTTGTAGAACCAGGTATCAAAAAGGAAACGGCAGCGGATATTGCAAAACATGATAAAGCCTTCCTGAATCTTGTTATTCAGCAAGGTTAATTTTTCTCGTTTGCCCTCGGTTTCGGCCAGGGCGGCGTCGGTGACCAGCAGTTCATTGAAAGTTGACGCCGTTTCGGCCAGATTCATCGGGTACTGCCCGGCGAAATAATCAAGATCGCGCAGAACCCAGTTATGGTAACTATGCCCAAGTTCATGAGCCAGCGTCATCATTTCATCGTAGTTGCCGGAGAAGGTCATAAAGATTCGGGTTTCTTTTTTAACGTCCAGCCCGGTGCAAAACCCGCCGGCCGCTTTGCCGCTTCGATCCTCCGCCTCGATCCAGCGGTTGTCGATCGCCATACGCGCGAAATCTCCAATATCCTTTGAAAACGAACTCAAATGCCTGACGACAAAATCACACGCTTCATCATAGCTATAGGTTTTATTGACCTCTCCGACAGGCGCGATCTGATCATACCAGCGGAAGTTGTCTATCCCCAGGAGCTTTTTCTTTGCGTTAATATAATCGGCCATGCGTTTCGCGCCGCGAGCCACGGCGTTCCACATGGCGTCAACCGTTTCCTTCTTGAGCCGTCCCAGCAGCAGGGGCTCAAAAAGCGGCGATTCCCAGAGGCGGTTTTTGTAGATACTGAGTCGGTACCCGGCCTGAGAATTGAGCGCGATGGCCGCCATAGAATCGACCGACCTCCACGAATCTTCCAGTTTTTCAGAAGCCTGGCGGCGAATACTTCGGTCGGGCGAGCCGAACTTGTTGGCCAGTTGTCCCATCGATAAAGTCTCGGTCTTCCCGTCTTCGACGAACTCGGCTTTCAGGTCTCCCGCTATTTTGGTATAAAGCCGGTTCCAGGCATGGTATCCGTTGACGGCCAGTTCCGTGGCCAGTTTTTCCAGTTTCGGCTCCATTTTCCTGCGGGCGTTTTGCCGCAGTTCATTCCAGAAGAAGCTAACTCCGGCCAGCTTTTCGTTTCCGACCAGGCTTTTCCACGCCTTATCATCAATGGCGACGGCGAATTCCTCGATGCCGGTCATAATCGTCTGCCAGACAGCATCCAGCGATGTAATTTCATCTTCGATAACCATTGCCTTTTCGTCGGTGACGTCCTGCGCCGTCAGGCAGCCGGCAAACCCGGAGGCGTGATCGATCCGTTTCATGATTTCCTGCATCAGAAGGAAAAAATCGACCCATTCCGATTGAGTTTTATCGTCCAACGTCCGCGGCAAGTCGGAGAGCGTTTTCCCCGCTTCCTCAAGGTCGGCGACGATAGCTTTTCTGAAATCCTCGAATTCCACTGAGGCCGAACCGCCGGGGAAGATCGATTCCAAATCCCATTTCATTTTGTTGTTATCTCCACTCATATTATTTCTCCTCATGATACGAAATAAATACAATGACGGACAGTATATTAAAACCGTACGGCAGTCAAGCGTTGTACGGGAATTATTAACGGGTCAACTTCGTAACCGGCGGATGTCCGGAGGCCGTCTCACGTAAGACGCTTTAATGGCCGGCAGGAAATAGTCCTCAGGCGATCCATCTCGAAGGCGATATTGTCGCATAGGCACGTATCATGTTGTTTGATAATCATTAAGGAAGAAATGGGTTTGTTTCGTCATATTTTACTTTTCGTTGTATCGGTTTTGTAGTGATTCTCGTATGACGTTGAAACTGAAGGAGTTTGAGGAATCTACAGGCGCGGCGATTTGGGTTCGTTTTGTCATTATTTCGGGGGCCCCAAGTATCATTTCCTTT
>CAZSYD010000103.1:0-2228 GCA_964611355.1 uncultured Ignavibacteriales bacterium
CGTCCGGCGGGAAGAATGAAAAACCCGTTCCATCGAGGATGAAAAGATATAATCAGACAATACCTCTTTTCTCCCTCTACGTTTATCCGGACGGTCCTTTCCTTTCGGAAGTATTCGACGCCGGTGATTTCGGCCTTCACCAATTGCGTTGATGATTCAGTCAGAATCCTGGTTATGTTGAGCGATGACAGCATGACGCTAATATAAGTGTGTTGCATTCAGAGGGGAATAAAATTGTAAATCTACCGATCCGAGCCGATCGCTAAACTGGCATTTAGCAAAGCCCTTTTTGCTTAAATCTTGTTGCGGATCGAGCGGTTGCGATGTTTTCCAGCCTGACATTCCATTCATTTTTTGGAAGTCTATCGAGAGGTATCTTCGGAAAAATCAAAAGGCTTATAACCCGAAGGTGGGCGGTTCAAATCAGCAACAAATGACTTTATGAATTCTTGACATATACTGACTATATGTTTATGGTATGCATGATTTACAATGTTGCGAAAATTCGCGCCAAACGGTTCTTTGATGGAGAGGATCGTTATATGGAATACGCTCCCAACCATTCAATGTCACAAGTATTAGCCAAATCACAAGTTATAGCAAATGCATTAAATAGAAATGGTCCGGCTCCGAAAGCAGATCTGGTGCAAAAGCTTGTCGGCGGTAACGATTTACCAACCCAACCCAGCGGGCTGCAAGGATCGTAATGATATGAAAAGATATGTCTGGATAATGCTGTCAATAGTTATAGCCATTGTTTTGACGGAAATTACTCTCAACCTGTTTTTTCGCGCCAACGACCCATATAGAAAAAAGAAACGTCGTGCTGCAGATATGAAGTATATTGAATCCCAGTTTTTCCCCAACGAGGAGTATTTTTTCTACCCCGAACCGGAGCTTTCCGGAATGCCGCAGCAGTCTCTGTTCACTACCAATAATCTGGGGTTTCGGGGCCCGCATCTTGTCTATCCAAAACCACTCGATGAATACCGTATATTTATGGTAGGAGGAAGCACAACCGAGTGTCTTTACCTTGACGACACTCTTACGATTACTCATGTACTCCAGTCATATCTGAATAGCCATTGTCCGGATATCGCGGTATTCAAGGTATACAACGCCGGAAAGGGGGCAGATAAAAGTTATGATCATATGGCCATGATTAGCCAGCGAATCATCTATTTGCAGCCGGATATGATAATCGTATTCGCAGGCATTAATGATCTTTTGGCGGCGATTTGCGGAGTCGACTATATTCATCTCCCGAAGACGCGAAATACCTACTATTCCTTTCTTGATCTGACGAAGTATCTTCTAACTGAATTTCAGATAACAAGATATATTTATTACATCTTGAACCCCAAATCAGATGAAGATATAATGACAGAAATCCCATTTTTTTCGAACTATAAACGACAGGTGGAACTCCGTAAATCGTACCCGGTGTCAAAAAAGCGCCCACGAACGGGTCTGTCCCTATACAGAAATAATATCCTCTCTATTATCGGCATAGCGCACGCTCACGATATTGAACTTGTACTTGTGACACAAATTACTACATGGAACAGCAAAGTGGATGCCCGCGTGTCGGAATGGCACTGGCTAACCCATAGGAATGGCGTAACTTACAGTGAGTTGCTGATGGATCGGGCGATGGAAGCCTATAATGATGTTGTTCGTCAATTAGCCTTGGAGTACGATGTCCAGCTCTTTGATCTGGCACGGGAAATGCCCAAGTCACTCGACTATATTTACGATGATTGCCATCTTAATGTTCCCGGCGCTCATAGG
Organism: uncultured Ignavibacteriales bacterium; assembly: GCA_964611355.1. Classification (GTDB taxonomy): domain Bacteria; phylum Zixibacteria; class MSB-5A5; order GN15; family JAAZOE01; genus CAZSYD01. The sequence continues at coordinate 1,792 of CAZSYD010000103.1, forward strand.
GCAGGTGCGCTACTGGGTGATTTTATAATGCAAAACTGTCGGGAATTCTTGGGCAACGGAAGTATCCCAGGCCATGAAATGAGTGATAATTAAGAACAGAAATGATGACAACACCGGGCAACATGGTTTTTGGGACTTGAATTGTTTTTGGGAAATCTACGTTGATTCATTGATAAATAATCCGAGGGCTTTATTTAGGGCAGGTAATAAGAGCCGATTCATTGGAGTAATGCCTATATTGCTCAATGACTTCGACAGACGAGAGAGATTTTGGAAACTTATCTTTTAAGGCCCGCCAGGGTCCGCTTCACGCCTACCCCGGAATCTTCAACTACCCGAATGATCTCCATTTCCTCCGATTGACTATGATGCGTATGCCGGACAAAGCAAAACGGGGAAGCCCTCCCGGCTTCCCCGTTTTAGTCTTCCCGCTGAAA
>CAZSYD010000104.1:0-2077 GCA_964611355.1 uncultured Ignavibacteriales bacterium
CTGATGTCCCGATATGTAAAACAGGAAAAGCATAAATCACCATAATTGCCGTTGTCGTGCGTACACCGCAGCCCGCCGAAGGCGGGATGGGCCACCGGTTCCCGGTATAATTATCCACTAATAGGGCCAGATTATGAAATACCATTGGTTGTATATTGATTATGGTGTAAGGAGTTTTAACAGGGTAAAATTGCAGGGGCAGGTGTCAAGAGGCTGTCTCATAAGTCCCACGTCATCGCGAGCGACCGAAGGGAGCGTGGCGATCTCAAATCTGTAATTGTATCCGGGATAAGAGATTGCCGCGTCGCTTCGCTCCTCGCAATGACGTTCCTGGGAGCCGAAGTGATTAAAAATGAGGTTTTGGGACAACCTCCAATATCTGCCGCGACAAAATTACAAGACAGGGTGTTCTGCGGGGCAAACAGCGAGGGTATGCCCGGAAACGGCTTCCGGATGACTGGTAACGCCAAAAGGCTGTGATTTTTGTGCTCATAGAACTGAACACTCAGGGAAACGAGGAAATTATTGACAATTCGAAGAGACTCTTGTATTATTCAGATGTTCAACGGGATAAATTATGTTTTTGAAACCCTTATATGGGAAATCTCGGCTAAATATAGATTCCTGAAAAGGGGTATTATATGAAGGCTTTGCTAACGCTCTTTACATTTATAATAGCCATTCTCGTAATGGCCAGTGTTTCGTTATCTGCGAGAACCCTCGACTTTGCCGGTCCACAGTGGCAGGTAAGAACTGGATCCGGAGGACCGGGTCCGAACTCTTGGTCCGACAGCGAGCAGAGCGTTTGGGTTGACGCAAGTGGTAAGCTTCATCTTGATTGGGGTAATGTCAGCGGTGCGGACAAGTACCAAGTCCAAGTGGACAACAACAGCAATTTCAGTTCGCCGGAGAAAGATGCTCAGCCTTTATCGTCTTACTACAATGCTTCCGGTCTCGCGGACGGCACCAGGTACTGGTGGCGTGTGCGTGCACATAACAGTTGCGGCTGGGGTAATTGGAACAGTGGAGATCAAGGCTTTATGACGGGGTTGACGCAGGAAGAATACCAGATTGACATCGGCCTCACGGTGGACGGTGTTATCGACGCCGATACGATTCGCATCGATGAATTGTCAAGCTTCGATTTCTATTACAGAAACGACGATACACTCGGCGGATACTCAACCGGTTTTAGAATCTGGTCCGACAACGGCGTGGAATGGGCTTACGATATGGCCATCCTGAGAATCGACCACGTGAGCTTTATGCCTCCGGAGGTGGATACTATCTGGGCAGTTGTAACTACGGTTGATGGGTCCCGTCAGAGTCCAGTCAACTCAGTATGGGATCAGTACTTCGACATACACCTTGAGGATACGACGGGCGCCGATGGACTTGATTCAATCTTGTGGGCCGGTACCCGTAAATATCACGGTTTGTATCCCGGTCCGCTCGAACGGCAGGTGCTGGTTCATTTCCATGCCACAGCCGGAGCGGGCGGTACGCTTTGTATCGACAGCAACAAGGTCGGCTTGGCGGGCGATTTCATATTTATAGATATCGCCGGCGGATGTATCACACCGGAAGCGCTCTGGCCCGAAGGCGGCCGGTGCTGGCCGGTTGCTGGCCCCACCACGGCGGCCGATGGCGGCACGCCGGGTGTTCCGTTTACCTGTAGCCTGCGCCAAAATTACCCAAACCCCTTCAACCCGGTGACGAGCATTGAATTTGATTTACCCAAATCCGCTTTCGTTACCTTGACCATATATGATATATTGGGTAAAAAAGTAAGGACCTTAATCTATGAATACTTAGCCGCAGGCCGGAAAGTTGTTACCTGGGATGGCCGTGATGATAACGGGCAACTCGCATCCTCGGGTATATACTTTTACAGATTAGTCACGGACGATTTCACAGAAAGCAAGAAAATGATTCTCTTGAAATAACCGCGAAAACTAACCCGTCGCAGGTTAGTCAAGCTTTACCAAGGGCAGAGGCAATACAGCTTCTGCCCTTTTTTTTGGAAACCGATACCACAAGCCCGCCGATCACCGTCTCCTTGTTTTTCTAATATATA
>CAZSYD010000105.1:0-2056 GCA_964611355.1 uncultured Ignavibacteriales bacterium
CCCGATCCCGGCGGCCCGACAAGGATGATATTATGCCCTCCGGCCGCGGCCACTTCCAAAGCCCGTTTGGCCGATTCCTGCCCGCGGACATCGGAAAAGTCAACGTCATATTGGCGTGACTGCTCGAAGATCGAATTAATATCGATGCTGAACCGCTCAATGTGATTCGATCCTTCCAGAAAGCCGATTGTCTCGGTCAAAGATTTTACCGGATAGACTTCCACGCCTTGCGCCATAGCGGCTTCCTTGGCATTATCGACCGGCACGATAAACTTTTTTTGCCCGTTACGGGAGGCGTGAATAGCCATCGGCAAAACACCGGGAACGGGTCTTATCTGGCCGTCAAGGGCCAGTTCGCCGACCATGATAAATTCGTCGTAATTGTCGAGTAGAATCTGGCCGGTGGCGCCCAGGATTCCGACGGCAATCGGCAGGTCAAACCCGGAACCTTCCTTTTTGATATCCGCCGGAGCAAGATTTATCGTGATTTTTTTGGCCGGGAAGATAAAATCGGAATTTTTGATAGCCGATTGGACTCGTTCTTTTGATTCCTTGACGGCGGCGTCCGGCAGGCCGACCGTCACAAATGACGGCAGCATCTGCTGGACGTCGGCCTCGACTTCGACCGTATAGGCCTCAATGCCGGTTGTGGCGGCGGAGATAATTTTTGCCAGCATAGTCAAATTTTTCCTGAATTATCATACAATAATAACACACGCCGCCTAAATTCCCAATCACTTTTTGCATTCTTTTGCTTATACGGTGACAGGTTTTGTCAGTGGGCAGCGTTATTTCACCTTGCCAACCGGCCCGGGTTCGCTTATTTTGGCGCTGAGATTGGAAACTGTTTTATCGACTTGAATGAACTTTTGGACATATAAGAAGATATGGTAATCAATTCGTCGCAGTTCAAAGTAGGGCTGCTATCAGTATTCACGCTTATCTCAGCGGTATCGCTTGTTATTTCGGGCTGTACCGACCCGGGAAGCCCTGAAACGGGGACATATTCGATCAGCAACCGGCTGGTCGTGTATCAGTCGGCGGCGACTCCGCCAATGGATGATCCAAACGACGATGTATGGGATAATGCTCTCGCCGGAGCGATTACTCTGGGTGAATCGGGCTATCCCAACGATTTCAGCCCGCCGACCAAATGCTTTATGAAGGCTATCAAGACCGCCGATCGGCTTTATATTCGCGCCGAATGGACCGACCTTGACCGCGACGTCTGGCCGAATCTAATCGTCCATTACAGGGATAGTACTTTTGATACGCTCACGGTCGATCCGCTGGTGATCGATACGGTTGTTTCGATTTTGTGGACGCGCAGCCCGACTTATGTCGAAATTACCACAATCGATACGACAGTTACGGGTGATAGTACGGTCATCGATACGACGGTAAGCAGTGTCAGAGCCGACCAGGACCGTTTTGCGATTATCTGGGACATTGGCGACAATGGAGACGAGGGGGCTGACTGCATAACCATGTGCCACTCATCAGGCCACGCCACGTCGGGAGATAAGATGTACACCACGGGCGGCGGGCATGTTGACGTATGGCAGTGGCTGTCGGCGAATTCCGATCCTCTGCTGTTAACGAGAGATGAATACTGGAGCGGCGAAGGCCGGCAACTCGACGCCGGCGACTCCCTTGCTGTTTCAAACTTCGATGATGTGACAGGGGAACCTATCTATGCTCACCCGGACGAGGTGGGATCCTACAAGCCGTTTTTACATTCGGACTCCGCAATAGATTTCGCCCTGGCCAAAGAGCGAGCTTCGGGATATGAGATGCCCGGGTATGTCTTGAACGACAACGCAGAAGGATCGGTTATCGACGTATCCGGTTTTTCCCATTATGGGCTCAATACCGCCCGATGGCTGATTCTTATGAGCCGGGTTTTGAGTACCGGCAACAGCGACGATATTGATTTTACTCAAATTCAACCGGGCGATTCGGTGATGGTTACTATTGCCGTCATGGACAACGCCGACCGGTTGCATTCCGGTTCGGCGCCGTTTTATATTATTTTTCCCTGATTTGCCATGCCTTT
>CAZSYD010000106.1:0-2052 GCA_964611355.1 uncultured Ignavibacteriales bacterium
CAGGTGCCAAAACCACCATGAGCATTGACTGCCTTTATCCATTCATCAAGAAAAGCGCGCTTCGTACGGTTTTTCTGGCTGTCGATGCCTTTGACCTCTAAGACCAAGAAATTGCCATTGGCCAACTTTATAATGAAATCCGGGCGATATTTCTTGACCATGCCGTCATAGATGTAGAGAATCTCAAAGCCTAAATGATCGTTTTTCACCCAGGCCGCCACGTTTTCATTACGGTCCAACTCAAATGCTTCGGATGCTTCCCAGGTACTATCAAAGACGCAATGATTTATATGCGACTTCTTTGCGTATTCACACGGCTTGCCAGTGCCCCAGGGCCGCATATCGCCGGTGGATTTTATTGGCTTTTCACTATCGAAAACCAAGACCAAAGATTCAGTATTGGCAAACCTGATGTTCTCCCAAATATGCTGAACAATCTTATTCATATTCAGCGTCATCAAAATTCGCTTCTTATCTTCATGCTGGAAGAAGATTGGTGGAAATATCTTGATTTTATCCGATTTGATAAATTGCCCGACAATGCCTATGACCTGGGCCAGCAAATATTCCTTATTGCCTTTCCAGTCGACTGGCTTCATTTGATCGTAGACGTCGCGGGCCATTTCAAAGATGATCTTTTGCATCCTGTAATCTTTGGCCAAATCAGCCAGATTAATCTCAGTAATTCTGGTAACGTCGGGCTTGCCAGCGATGATCGGCGCGAGATCGGCCAGAGTGCGAGTCTCATAGGCATTCAGGTTGAGTGGCTTTACTTGAGATATTTCCAAGGTCAAAGTTGGTTTGTATATATGATCGATACGAATGATATTCGGCCAGCTTATTTCGAATTCCTGTTTTTCAGGAATAGGCTCAATTTTCGTCTTTGGAGGCGGCGGTGGCGGTGGCGGGCCATCTTTTGACTCATGTGGTAAGAACGTAAACGGGACGCCGAATATATTGACATATTCAGCCTCGAACAAACCGGTCTCTTCGTTTATCTCATAGGATGTACGTCTTAGACCTCTCCCTACTACTTGCTCGCACAAAAGTTGGCTTGTGAAAGCTCTCAGGCCCATAATATGGGTAACTGTCTTGGCATCCCAGCCCTCGGAGAGCATTCCGACAGAGATTACTTTTTGAACTTGCTCACCCGGCTTACCGACCTGACCAACAGTATCGACGGTTTGTCTGAGCAATTCGCCCAATTCTTTTTTGGATAGTTTCCTGACTGGTTTGTCGTCTTCGTCCGAACCGTCGCCACTATTATTCAGAACGGGCAATTCCTCCCGGGATTCCGCCTCATCAAGCACTTTCGAATCGATATGTAGTATTTTCTCGCGCTGACAAAGCTCATCGATCCGAATCTTTTTCCGGTTGAAGGCGAATTTCACACGGGCCGCAGTCTCAGTCCTATTAGTAACCGTAATCATCACCGGCGGCGTCTTATGACCCGATTTTCGCCATCTTTTTATAGTTTCCAACCAATCCTTCCCAAGCAGGTAATATCCATTAGTAACCAAGTCGGGTAGCGGCTCATGATCTTCGGCTTTTCGATTGAGGTCGCCCCTTACGTGCTGGTAGATGTGATACAGCTTGGGTCGGAATGACTTAACATCCAGGGAAGCATCGTCTCGAATAACTACACGCGGGGTTTTGACTAAACCGGATTCGATAGCGTCATTTAACCCAAAATCACTAACGATCCAGTTAAATAGAGCTTCCTCAGAACTTTTCTTGCCTGATGGGGCAAAAGGCGTGGCTGAGAAGTCGTAGCAATTGAGAATCCGCCTTACCTTGTGAATTCTGTCCAGGCCGCTTACCCAGATTGTGGCCTTCTCGATATCTTCTTTCTTGATCCCTTTGATTTTCGATTCAGCCGGAACGCGCCAGGCATGGTGAGCTTCATCATTAATGACTATAATATTCCGGGCGTTGGCCATATCTTCGAGCACTTCGCGGACGTACGCTTCATCGCTTTTAACGCCACGCTTATCTACGCTTTTCTTTTTGGCCAGCTTTTCTTCGGTCTCCCAGCTCAGGACGTGCCAGTTC
>CAZSYD010000107.1:0-1789 GCA_964611355.1 uncultured Ignavibacteriales bacterium
TTTTCACCACCCGCAAAACGAGACGCTTCGGCCTGGGGCTGTCGATGATTTCGGAATCCGCGAAAGCAACCGGCGGTGAGCTAACCGTCGAGTCGGCGCCTGGAAAGGGCACCAGGGTGAGGGCGACCTTTCAGCGAAGCCACATCGACATGAAGCCCCTCGGGGACATCCCGCAGACGCTGTTGACCCTGATTGCCGGGCATCCGGATATCGAACTGAGCTATTGCCACACCATCGGCGGGGAGACGTTTTCCTTTGACACGAGGGAGATCCGGGACCTGCCTATCGGTTCCCCGCAGGTGCTGCGGCGGATCGGTGAGTACATACAGGAGGGGATAGACAGGCTAACAAGACGCGCAAAGGACTCCTAATGTCCTGTCCCGGCAATAACTTGACGATGTAAACCGTATTAACTGATTGTCTATCACAAGCTAAATGATTCTTGAAAAAGAAAGGAACTTGTGGGATTGGACACTAACAGCTTATTGAAAAACTCCACATTCTATATGAATTTTATGTGTCATTGGAGTATTGTTATGAAATTCAACCATACCCTATAAATGGCGGAGTAAAAGTGTACCAGATGGCGGTCGAAAAGTGTACCATCTGGGCGCTAAAATAACCCTCTGAACGAGGGCGGTCAATTATACTTTATCATTTTTCTCTTTTTTTCTCGTCAGTTTTTGTCTTATTCGACTGACGCGGATACCTACCGCGCTCGAGGCTATCTGTATGACCGACACGGCAAACACGAAAATGCGCTTTCTGACTATTCCAAAGCGATCGAATTTGATCCGACGGATGTGGTATCGCTGAATGCTCGCGGATACATCTATATGATGATAATAAAGGATAAGAAGAAGGCTTGTTCCGATTGGAAACGCGCCTGTGAATTAGGAAGTGGATGATGATGGCCTGCGGCCTATGGGCTGGGCGACCGGCACTCGCGATTCGGTAGTTGTCGATTCCTCAACCTACTCAAACTTCACCTATTCCAAGAGCCAGCGGCAGGACTCCGAATACGGTCGAAAGAGCCGTCATTATAATCGGGCGGAACCGGATCGGCCCGGCTTCCAAGAGAGAGGCGTTGCGTTCCATTCCCTGAGCTCGCCGTTGGCGGGCAAAATCAACTTGGTACGCCACCCAACGGGTGCGTTTATAATATTCCTTCTGAGACGCCACCGGCAATAACCGAATCACCACCTGCAAAACAGTTTCACAACATCATCACCGCTAATCCAAAAACCTCCGCCTTCTATGGATAACTATGTCAGATTATTCAAATATATGTGGACGCTGTCCTGACGTTCCTTCCTGAGTCAGGACGAAGGGTAGGATGGGCAAAACGTGAACCACTCCAACAATCACCACCAAACCTGTAGTTGCAAAATATAAAAATAATAAAACAAACCCATTTCGCCGTATCCGCATGGCCAGTATCAGGATACACGATATTTTCAACGCGAGTAATCCACTCCTTCGGGAGTGGGGGAAGATATTAATATGAAATGTGATTGAAATACGTGGTTGTCAGCCAACTGAAGTTCTTAGGATAGGGAATCCCTATCGACGAAGCTGGGATGTCAAACTATGGGTGCTGATTTTCTAACAATTTTCTAACAGAGCGGATATCAGTCTGATGATCGTCGGTAAATGTTCTCCTCTCGATCAAATATACGTTGACACCAGCCGTATCCATATCACTTCAACAGCAGCATCTGCCGGGTCAGGCTGGTCTCGGAGTATTGCACCCGGAAAAAATAGATACCGCTGGCGACGGGCTGACCCG
>CAZSYD010000108.1:0-1717 GCA_964611355.1 uncultured Ignavibacteriales bacterium
CCCAAAGTAGTGAAAGCCACCCGGGATTATTTCCGAAGAATGAAAATGTAGCAACGAATGGAAAGCTCATGCCGGCGGAAAAGTACCAGCCGAAAAAACAATTAAGCTACAATACTTTCTTTGGGAATTGTGGTCGGTTGTAGTTTAATGTGTACCTTCTGGCCGTCCCGGCGAACAATAACCGCCGGGGTCCCGACCACGGTGCAGTTATCCGGAACATCGACCATATAAATAAAAGTATTGGCGCCGATGCGAACGTTGCTGCCGATTATAACCGGCCCCAGGATAGTCGCCCCGGTGCCGACAAAGACATTGTTTCCCAGAGTCGGATGGCGTTTCCCCGTATGCTTGCCGGTTCCCCCGAGGGTAACATTATGGAACAGGACACAATTGTCGCCGATTTGGGCCGTCTCACCGATAACAACACCCGCGCCGTGGTCGATAAACAGCCCCGAACCGATATCGGCTCCCGGGTGAATTTCTATTCCGGTCAACAACCGGCTGATTTGCGAAAAGAGCCTGGGGAAAAGAGGAATACCGAGTTTATAAAGGCTATGAACGAAACGGTGCATCAGGATAGAATGAAACCCGGGATAAAGCAGAAACTCGATATTCCTGGCGGCGGGATCGTTACGATTTATCGCCCTGACATCTTCGATAATACTTCTAAATATCATATCGGTTATACGAATATTCGGACGAAAGCGCGAAAATATTATGCCTTACTTTTTTTTGAAGATATTCTTGATAAGTTTTTCGGCTTCCTTTTTGAGGGCGTCTTTTGCCTTTTCTTTTACAACCTCGTTGTCGGTGGAAATATTGGATATGGTCGGCCGATCATAAGAGCCGCTGATATTAAATTTCAGCCTGACCCGCCCCTTGTCATCCTGCAACAGTCCGCCAAACAGGTTGAAATTCTTTGAATATTGCTCTGAGAGGTACAGACCCACGCGAAGGTCGAGATTTTTGTCGATAAAGGCTACCGTACCGTCTATGTTCCAGTCGCCCATCTCGGAAAACAATCTCGTGCCGTCGAGAATCAGTTTTCCTTCGCGGATTTTAGCGGCCGTGGAGAGATCTCGGATTTTCTCTTCCTCAAAAGTCTTGAATCCGAATTGATCGGCCATATTGGTAATCAAATCGAAATTAACCAGTTGCCCCTCTTTCATGGACAGATTGCCGTCGGCATTGACCGAACGGATAAAATCGTCGAGTTCGCTTCCTCGTCCGGATAACGAACCGCTCAAATTCATTTTCCCGAAAAGATGACCGTCGATATTGGCAAATCGAGCCATGAAGTCGTTGGCTTCAATATCATTTCCGGCAAAGGAGCAGCCTATCGCCGGTTGATACATATCATTGATGTCAATCGTTCCTTCACTTGCGACATTACCCGTATAGAGTTGTCCTCCGGCGTTCTTATAAGTTATAATCCCGTCACTGTAGGAAACGTCCGCTGTCAAATCGGTAAACTCTACCCCGCGGAATTTAAATGTATCGACACGGACACTACCGCCCGCTTCAATATCTGGCAGGAAAATCGGCGCGGCGGCTTCACCCGACGCACCTTCGGTAACCATGCCGGAAGCAGCAAGTTCTTCTTCCTCTGGAATCAGGATATCGTAGTTCACGAGAGGGGCATGGAGGTTATAATCGAGATACGGTTTTTTATGTCCCTTTTGAGGTTGGACAAAATGGGCAAATCCGTTTTTCAGGC
>CAZSYD010000109.1:0-1545 GCA_964611355.1 uncultured Ignavibacteriales bacterium
GTCGGGCCGAATACCTCTTCATGGTGAATAGTAGCATCAGGCGGTACGTTTTCCAATACCGTCGGGTCATATAACGCACCGTTACGTTTTCCGCCGGTCAGGACAACAGCGCTCTTCGCAACCGCATCATTAACCCAACTCTCCACACGTTTGGCTTCCGTTTCGGTAATCATCGGCCCCATGTCGGTTTCTTCTTTCATCTTGTCGCCGATTTTGTACTGCTTCGTGCGGGCGACAAAGCTCGTCTTGAATTGGTCATAAATGTCGCGGTGAACCAGGAGCCGCTGAACCCCGATACAATTCTGTCCCGCCGCCCAGAAAGCGCCCGAGACGCACGATTCAACCGCCAGTTCGAGATCGGCGTCTTTCCAGACGATAACCGGCGAGTTGGAACCCAGCTCCATGCCGATCTTTTTTATTCCCGCCCGCGCGGCGATATGTTTGCCTGCTTCCACGCCGCCGGTAAATGAAATCATTCTGACTCGTTCATCCGATACCAGCACGTCGCCGATTTTCGAGCCGTAACCGGTAATTACCTGGATCGCCTTTGGCGGCAGTCCCGCTTCGAGCATCGCTTCGACCAGCTTGATTGCCGACAGCGGCGTAACCGTTGCCGGTTTTAGAATTACGGAATTACCCGCGGCAACGGCCGGTCCAAGCTTATGAGCGACCAGGTTCAGCGGATCGTTGAAAGGCGTGATGGCCAGCACCACGCCGATCGGGAAACGATAATAATAGCCGCGGCGCTTTTCGCCGCCCGGAAATGAATCAAACGGAATCGTTTCGCCAAGGATGCGTTTGGCTTCTTCAGCCGAGGCGACCAGCGTATTCACACAGCGCGACGCTTCTTTTCTTGCCTCCCGAATGGTCTTTGATCCTTCCCTGGCAATGATAGCGGCATATTCTTCGAGCCGATCGGAAATAATCTCCGCTGCCTTAAACAATATTTGCGCCCGGTCGTAAACGGTCATCTTTTTGGTGATTTCAAAACCGCTGACCGCGGCTGCCAGCGCAGTCTCCGCATCCTGTGTGGTTCCTTTGGGCACTGTGTCGATGATGGAATTGTCGAAAGGATCGGTTACGTTTATTTTTTCGTCCCGGTCAACCCATCGACCGTCAAGCAGAATCTTCATCGTTTGCCTCCCGCGTGGATAATATCTATCAGGGCGCTGTAACCGGTTTCGGTCCGGCCTGCGCCGGGGCCGACGATGGTAACGTCGCCGAGCGTTCCGGTCGTGATGGTTACGGCGTTGGTGGCTCCCATGATGCCCGCCAAGGGATGCGTCATATCTATTTCTTCGGGAGCGACGCTCGCTTTGACCTTATCGCCGTCGCGCCAAACTTTGCCGATCAATTTATAGCGTTTACCGCGAGACTTTGCTTCGGAAATGGCATCGGCGGTGATGTCGGTGATTCCTTTGCACGGGAAATCGTCCGGTTTGCAATCGGCGCCGAATACGGTGTTGGCCAAAATGGTCACCTTGGCCAGGGCGTCCCACCCCAGCACATCGGCGTCGGGAACGGCTTCGGCGTAACCAAGCTCCT
>CAZSYD010000110.1:0-1535 GCA_964611355.1 uncultured Ignavibacteriales bacterium
TGCATTCCGGTTCGGCGCCGTTTTATATTATTTTTCCCTGATTTGCCATGCCTTTTTTATCCCGCCCTCCGAAAGCAATTCCGAGTACGCGTATTGGCCATTCCAGCGGGCAACCATATATTCTCAAGTAAGTGAATATTCTTTGATGGTCGGGATGTTGCAGAGATAAATATCGCGCCGTAGCTGACCCCGGCCCGTTGCGTGAAGTTATGGAATTCGAAAGGTTATATGACTTGGTATTGCCTTGCTGAAACGCCTGAGATGCTCGGCGTAACCAGGCAGCTTTTGCCTGTCTACCTGATAAAGGTACGACTGATGTCGGCGACATACAATCAATCGCCCGGATTCCTCGGAGAAAGTAATGGTCAGGGTCCCGAAGTCGTCAGATAAACTGGTATCAGGAGGTAAGTCCTGAAGACTCCAGCCTTTCGGGGTAGTTATTATCAACGAGTCTGCGAACGTCAGGGGAAATTCAAGATCGAGGCTTTGTGTGCGACCCGATTGGACCGCCAGCTCGCGATCACGAAAGGCGGATAAAAAAGAAATATCCATATACTGTTTGTCGCTGGCTTTTATTACCGCATTTGTCATACGTCCAAAAAAGCGAATTTCACCTTCATTAGTTTGATTATCGATTGAGTCGCAACTCATGCTGTCAATACGAATCTTTTCAGAAATACCAATGTATTCGTGAATTGATAAACGTCTAAGATTATCCTCAAACAACTTGTACTTGTTTTGGGCGTGAAACCAGTGCATCGGATTGCCGATCAGGCGGATCGTAAAGGCAGCGGTAATTGACCGATCCGGATGCAGAGTAATTTCAGCCGTACGGAATGTCATATTTTCATTTGCAGTGGAAGCCGGTGTGCGGATAAGTCCGCTTCCTTCGATTGTTCCGGGAAGTGTATATATATTTTCGACTGATTTGGGAAGATCACCGACGCGGCAAAACCGGCAGGTAGGATCAACCCAGATAGTATCGTCTTCAACGACGGCAAAAAGAATCATATGATTAAAGTTATTCAGGCCCGGAGCGTCCGGATTGGTTGTGCCCTCATTCCGGGTCAGAGCCAGCGCCGTATATGCCTCAATACCGAGATGCCGAAGGACAGATACATACAAAGTACTTAAGTCTTTACAATCTCCGTATCCGCGTGCAAAGGTTTCATGGCAGGCTGTCGGCAGCCAGTTACCAATACCAATTTCAATTCCAATATAGCGCATTTTGGAATATAATTGCCGATGAAGGTCGGTAATGATATCCCGGGGATGCCGGCCGGCATGCGATAATCCTTTGGCGAACTGCATAAGAGAATCGTCGGGCTCAAGACGCTTTTTAGTCATGGCGTAATAGTCGCGACTCAAAGTGGTCCAATCGGTTCCGTCGAATTTGTATTTCTCCAACTTGTACATTCGGGGGGTAAACTGTACCGCAATGTAATCCGCGATATTTGGGGGCGTATAGTCTTCATCTTTAAAGGCCGGGATATCGGTCAGTTCCCAGCGGTAAATTCTGCGTTTTCCATCTTTGG